>CALMWF010000030.1 GCA_937873445.1 uncultured Alphaproteobacteria bacterium | reverse complement strand
GTGCTGCCCTCCGAAGGCAGAGGTCACAGGTTCGAATCCTGTCGGGTGCGCCAATGATTTCAGTTAGTTGTGAGAGTTTTGATCTTGGTGGCTTTGAAAAAGTAAGCACATAGTAAGCACCTAAGACGAGTTCTAGGTTTATTCAATTGTTGCAAGCACTCTAGGTGAACCCTAGCGTGCAGCCATGTCCACAAAGTTAGAATCTCTTATTCCCGGCGCTAAGGTGCGCGGCCTTGATGGTTCAAAGACCGTCGAGGTCGTCAGCGTTGAATGGTTTGGCGACAGTGCGCTCAACGTCACATTCCGTGGGGAGCATGGCCCAAGAGAGGTCATCCTCTATCAGGATGATGAAACCCGATTAGAAGTAGATGAAGCTGGAAGGGCTTTCAGCTTTGAAGGCGACGGCGAAACCTACCGCATAGCGTCCGAAGCCCAGCGCATCCGCCTCGCGCACCTGTTTGACCCCTACATCGCCATCCATAGTTCACGCATTCAGCCGCTGCCACATCAGATCACGGCGGTTTATGGTGAGCTTCTTTCGCGGCAGCCATTGCGTTTCCTGCTGGCCGATGATCCCGGCGCGGGCAAAACCATCATGGCGGGCCTGCTCATCAAGGAACTGCTCATTCGCGGTGACCTTGAACGCTGCATGATCGTGGCCCCCGGAAGCCTCGTCGAACAGTGGCAAGATGAGTTGAAGGAAAAGTTTGACCTCGATTTTGACATTCTGAGCCGTGAGCAGATTGAAACGATGCACTCGGCCAATCCGTTCTTGGAGAAGAACCGACTGATTGTCCGTCTCGATATGGCGTCGCGCTCTGAAGAGCTTCAGGATAAGCTCAAGGCCGCGCCTGAATGGGATTTGGTGATCTGCGACGAAGCCCATCGTATGTCGGCCAGCCTCTTCGGCAATGAAGTGAAGCAAACAAAACGCTACAAGCTCGGTCAATTGGTGGGTGAACTGGCCCGGCACTTCCTGTTGATGACGGCAACGCCACACAACGGCAAGGATGCAGACTTCCAACTGTTCATGGGATTGCTCGATGCTGACCGCTTCGAGGGCCGTCAGCGGGAAGGTAGCCGAAAACCGGATGCCACTGACCTGATACGCCGCCTCACCAAGGAAGAGTTGCGCAAGTTTGACGGTTCGCCGCTCTTTCCTGAGCGTCGCGCTTACACGGTGCAATACAAACTCTCCGATCTGGAAGCGAAACTCTATGAGGCGGTGACGGAGTACGTTCGCAATGAAATGAACCGGGCAGACAGGCTTTCGGGTGATGGCAAGCGCAAGAACAATGTTGGCTTTGCTCTGCAAATCCTTCAGCGTCGCTTGGCGTCTTCGCCTGCTGCCATCTTCCATTCATTGCGCCGCCGCCGCGAACGCATGGAAGCCCGTCTGAATGAGGAAAAACTCGTCGCGCGAGGCGGTGCCTTGCAGATGACGCCGAAGCTATCGGCTATCCTGTCCGATGACGAAGACACCGACCTCGATGAAGCAGGCGGCGAAGAACTGGAGCAGGCGGAACAGGAAGTGGTGGACCGTGCCACCGCTGCCGAAACCATAGCTGAACTCGAAGCTGAAATCCTCATCCTGCGGCAGTTGGAGGCACTGGCCGAGCGCTTGCGCAAGTCCGGCGAAGACACCAAGTGGAAGCAGCTTGGCGACATTCTCGACAAGCCGCCGATGATTGATGAAGCGACCGGGCAACGTCGCAAACTCCTGATCTTCACTGAACCGCGTGACACGCTGGAATATCTTGCCGACAAGATCAGGCAGCGCGTTGGCAAGTCAGAGGCTGTCAAGGTCATTCACGGCGGCATTCCGCGTGAGCAGCGCAAGGCTGCAATCGCCGCCTTCAATGATGACCCGGAAACGCGGGTGCTGATCGCCAATGATGCAGCAGGCGAAGGTGTGAACCTTCAACGCGGGGCACATTTGATGGTCAACTATGACCTGCCTTGGAACCCGAACAGGTTGGAACAACGGTTTGGCCGCATTCACCGCATCGGCCAAACCGAAGTCTGCCACTTGTGGAACCTGTTGGCGGGTGAGACGCGCGAAGGTGAAGTCTATGTTCGGCTTCTGGAGAAGCTGGAGGAAGCCCGGAAGGCGCTAGGTGGACGTGACAGTGTTTATGACGTACTTGGCGAACTCTTTGAGGGCCGCCCACTCCGCGATTTGCTGATCGAAGCCATCCGCTATGGCGAAGAGCCAGAACGGCGCAAGAAACTGTTCACGGCAGTTGATGGCGTGGTCAACAAGGAAGTCATCGCAACTCTCATCCGCGAACGGAAACTCACGTCCGAAGGACTGGACCCTGCAACAGTTGCAGAAATCAAAACCGAAATGGAACGCGCCGAAGCCCGCCGCTTGCAGCCGCGTTATATCCGGTCGTTCTTCGCAGCGGCCTTTGAACGGTTGGGCGGGCAAATGCGAAGGCGGGAGCCGGGCCGCTTTGAGATAACCCGCGTTCCGGGCCGCATCAGGGAGCGTGACCGTGTGGCGGGCAGGGGTGAACCTGTGCTCGAACGCTATGAGCGCGTCTGCTTCGACAAGTCGCTGATACCGGGACAACCGCAAGCCTCGCTGATCACACCGGGCCATGGCCTGCTTGATGCAACAATTGCGGTCACGCTCGATGAAGCAGGCGACGTGCTAAAACAGGGCGCTATCCTTGTCGATGAAGCCGATGAACATGGAGAGCGGCCCCGCGTTCTGATCACGCTTGAACATGCCGTGAAGGATGGTCGGACAGGCCGGAACGGCCAACCGAGCGTCGTCTCACGCCGGATGCAGTTTGTGTTGGTGGATGACAAGGGCAACCGACAAGATGCCGGTCCCGCCCCCTATCTCGACTATCGGCCTGTGCAGGCGGAAGAGGCAGGGGCTGCTAAGAAACTGTTGGATGCCTCTTGGCTCAAGGGCGACATCGAAAAGCAGGCGCTCGGCTTTGCCATCGCCCATCTGGTGCAGGAACACCTGAAGCAGGTTCGCGACCTCCGCCTAGCCAAGATTGACCGTGTCGAGGCGGAAGTGAAGTCAAGGCTCAGCCGCGAAATCAACTATTGGGACAACCGAGCCTATGAACTGGAATTGCAAGAACAGGCCGGTAAGCAACAGCGCCTTAACTCCACAAACGCCAAGGCCACGGCGCAAAGATTGGCGGACCGTCTCGCTAAGCGCATCGAGGAATTGAAGCTGGAGCGTGACATTCAGGCTTTGCCACCTGCGGTCAAAGGTGCATGCCTTGTGGTGCCCGTTGGAATGCTTCGGGCTAAGACACCAGAAGCTGCGCCGGGTGCTTTTGAGGAAAATACGGCAGACCGTGCGGCCATTGAAAAGGCCGCCATTGATGCCGTTCTCGCTGCCGAACGCTCGCTTGGCCGCGAGCCGCAAGATGTGTCGGCCAAGAAATGTGGTTACGATATTGAAAGCCGTGACCCGGTGTCAGGTGCGCTCCACTTCATTGAGGTGAAGGGCCGCACCGAAGGGGCTGATGAGATCATCGTCACCCGCAATGAAATTCTCACCGCGCTGAACGCCGAAGACAAGTTTATCCTCGCCGTTGTGCATGTGGGCGCGAATGGTTTTGTCCATGAGCCGAGATATATTCGCAAACCGTTTGAGCGTGAGCCGGACTTTGGTTCCACCGCTGTTGTGTACGCTCTTGACGATTTGTTGCCCAAGGGAACAAGGCCGCAATGAGAAAGAAGAGTGTCAAGAAGTCCGTGGACTGGTTCACGCATCAGACTGATGCGGTTTTGAAATTTGTTGAGAATTTTGAAGCGTCTCAACCAACAGACGAACACATCACTTGGGCATACGAGTATGCGATTATTCGCATGTACCGCGAGTTTGAGAACCTCATTCTTGATGGCATTGTTGCGGGCATCAACAACGACACGTCCGTTCTCTCGGCGGCCTCTGGCATTCGATTTCCGAAGCATCTCACCGACGAAGTTTGCGAATACATACTTATTGGCGATGGGTATTTTGACTTCCGAGGTCGGGATGGTTTGATCAAAACGCTGAATACATACCTATCCGACCAACATTACATTGCCGTGGCAATCAGGAAGAACGATTACAAAGATGCATTGGAGCGTCTATCTGCGCTGCGAAACTTTGCTGCCCATGACAGCGCAAAGTCGAAGCGGGCGGCGCTAAAGGCTGTAGGACAAAACAAACTCGGCTCTGCGGGGTCATGGTTGAAACGCCAAAACCGTTTAACCACCATCTGCAATAGCCTGAAGCAGCTTGCTGCTGAGATTAAACTTGCAGCTCCCTACTGAGAGAATGATGACGCAACCCCGCAAGAAACTGATCGAAGTCTCGCTCCCGTTGGAGGCGATTAACCGCGAGAGTGCGCGGGAGAAGTCGATCCGCCACGGGCATCCGTCCACGCTGCATCTGTGGTGGGCAAGGCGTCCGCTGGCGGCTTGCCGTGCGGTAATCTTCTCGCAGCTTGTCGATGACCCTTCATCGGTACCGGAAGAGTTCCCCACCATTGAAACCCAGAAGGCGGAGCGGGAGCGGCTGCACCGGCTGATCGAGCGGCTGGTGCCGTGGGAGGCTTCGACCAATGAAACGATCCTGAATGAAGCGCGATATGAGATTGCCCGGTCGGTGGCGCGAGGGCTTGGCGAAAAGCCGCCTCTGAAAGACATGACGCCGAAAGACGTAATCGCCTATCTCCAAGACAAGGCTCCGCCGGTCTATGACCCGTTCTCCGGTGGCGGTTCCATTCCACTGGAGGCGCAACGGCTGGGGCTTCGCGCCATGGGGTCTGACCTTAATCCCGTGGCGGTGCTCATTGGAAAGGCGCTGGTGGAGTTCCCGCCGAAATTCGCCAATCTGCCGCCTGTGAACCCTGAAGCCGACAAGCTGCGCCATTACAAGGGCGCTGAGGGGCTGGCGGAAGACGTGCGCCACTATGGCCGCTGGATGCGCGAGGAAGCCAAGGAACGCATCGGCCACCTTTACCCGCAAGTGACCTTGCCGGACGGCAGCAAGGCCACCGTCATTGCATGGCTGTGGGCGCGGACCGTGCCCAGCCCAGACCCCCGCGCCAAGGGAGTGCCTGTGCCGCTGGCTTCGTCATTCATCCTGTCCTCGAAGGCGGGCAAGGAGGCGATTGTTGTCCCGGTGGTGGACCGCACCGCGAACACGTGGACATTCGAGGTCAAGACCAAGCCCTCGGCAGCGGAACTGACCGCCGCAAAGAATGGCACCAAGGCAGCGCGCGGAGGTAATTTTGTTTGTTTGCTTACTGGCGCAGCAATTACTGAAACGTTCGTGAAGTCCGAGGCCACAAATGGCCGTATGGGCGCAAAGCTGATGGCGATCGTCGCGGAGGGGGAACGTGGAAGAGCCTATGTAACGCCCGTCCAGCTACACGAGGAGTTGCCTCTTAACCTTGTGAAGCCAGAAGCTCCGGAAATTGACCAACCCATAGCGGAAAATCCAAGAGACTTTCGTACCCGACTATACGGTATGCCAAGTTATCGCGACCTCTTCACTGCTCGGCAGCTTGTAGCGCTGACGACGTTTTCCGATCTGGTGAGCGAAGCGCGGGAGCGCGCGCTGGCTGATGCGCAAATTGCCATGACAGGCGACCGCGCCACCGACCTCCGCCCCCTCGCCGAAGGCGGCCTCGGCCCCATCGCCTACGCGGATGCGGTGGCGACGTATCTGGGTATGTGCGTGAGCAGGCAGGCAAACCGATCAGCGACCCTGACTTTTTGGGATACTGGCGGTGAGAACGTCCAACAAGTGTTCGCTCGTCAAGCTCTTCCGATGACTTGGGATTATTGCGAGAGCAACCCGCTAAGTGACGCTAGTGGTAGTTTCATTAGCCAGTTGAATTATCTGCCGGAAGCCGTGGCGCGAACGCCTGCCTGTTCCAATGGTTCGATTGAAAACCGGAATGCTGCCCTCAACCATTTCCAGCCCGGCACGGTCTTTTCAACTGATCCGCCGTACTACGACAACATCGGATATGCTGACCTCTCGGACTTCTTTTATGTCTGGCTGCGCCGAAGCCTCGGCAGTAGTCATGACAGGCAAGGTATTTGGCCGGACTTGTTCCGCCGTGTCATCACACCGAAGAGTGATGAACTTGTAGCCACTCCCTATCGTCACGGCGGCAAGGAAGGTGCGGAGAAGTTCTTCATGGACGGCATGCGCGTTGCGCTGACGGGTATTGCGAACACCACGACTGATCAGCCTGTCACCATTTATTATGCATTCAAGCAGTCTGACAGCTCCGATGACGGGGTGACTTCTGCGGGGTGGGCTACGTTCTTGCAAGCGGTAGCCGATTGTGGCTTGTCCATTGACGGCACATGGCCAATGCGCACGGAGCTTTCCGGCAACCTGAAGAAATCCGTGAACGCTCTCGCGTCCTCCATCGTCCTTGTCTGCCGCCGCCGTGATGCACAAGCGGGAACTGTGATGCGCTCCGATTTCCTCCGTGCTCTCCGCCGCGAAATGCCGGACGCGCTTCACAACATTCGCGCCGCTGGCGTCGGCCCGACTGACATTCAGCAGGCGGCCATCGGCCCCGGCATTGGTGTCTTCACACGCTATGCCCAAGTGCTGAACCCCGATGGCTCGGCCATGCTGGTGAAGGATGCGCTGAAGCTCATCAATCAGGTGCGCGAAGAAATCGCCTCCGACCTTGATGCTGATTATGACCCTGAAACCCGCTTCGCGCTTGACTGGTTTGCCGCCCATGGTTTTGGCCAAGGCAAATCTGGCGATGCCATCAACATGACAAATGCCGTCAACATTTCACTGGATGGTGTGGCGAAGGCAGGCTTCTTCTTTGCGCAAGGCGGTGTTGCCCGCTTGCTCAAGCGTGATGAGCTTCCCGGCAAATATGACCCCGTTGAAGACGCGACACCCACAGTGTGGGAAGCCTGCCAGCATTTGATCAAGCGGTTGGAGGCCGAAGACGGCGGCGTTGATGCGGCGGCGGCCCTCTATGCCAAGCTCGGCACCCACGCCGAACCCGCGCAAGCCTTGGCCCGCCGCCTCTATGACATTTGTGAACAGAAGGGCTGGGCCTCGGAAGGCTATGCCTATAACCGCCTGTTCCAAGACTGGGAAGCCATCCGCGCCCGTGCGGAAGAACTTGGCACGTCCGATGCAGATTTGTTTGGTTGAGGAATGAATGATGGCTGACGGCTTCGACACAAACCAAAGGATCAGTCAGGGACTGCACATCCTGTCCGGTGCGCTTCGCCCATATGTCGAAGGCAAGATGCAGGAGGCACATGGTCCGCGCTGGCAGCAGCGGGCAAGCTTTGCAAAAGGCTCTGACCTGTCAAAGCCTCTCGACATGTACGCCCTCCTGAAGACGATGATCGACAACTGGAACGACGTGTTTCGCAATCTGTTGAAGCCTGATGTGCGGAACTATGTATCCCTTGCCTTCACGGCGCGGAACGAAGTGGCTCATGCTTCAGGTGTCATCGCCCAAACGGATGCCATCACCTATCTTTCAGCTTTCGAGAAGATCGCCAACGCCATCGCGGCCAAGACTGCCCTTTCCGGCCTCAAGAAGCTCGCTGAGGACCAGATGAAGGCGGCAGCACAGGAACATACCCCGCCTGCGCAAGCCGCCAAGACCACCTTGGGCCTCGAAAATGAGGTCCCTGACAGCACCTACAAATGGCGTCCATGGCGTGATGTGGCACCGCCGCACCCGGACGTGACCAATGCCCGCTTTGTTGAGGCAGAGTTTGCCGCCGACCTGACAACCGTCGCGCTCGGCAATGCTGCCGAGACCTACCAAGACCCCCGCGAGTTCTTCCGCGTCACCTACATGACAGATGGCCTGAAGGCCGTGCTGCGCAATGCCATCGAGCGGTTGTCAGGCAAAGGCGGGGAACCCGTCATCGGTCTGCAAACTGCTTTCGGCGGCGGCAAGACGCACACGATGCTGGCGCTCTATCATTTGGCGTCTGCCAAGAACCCGGAGACGCTGCCGGGATTGGAGAGCATCTTTGCAAGTGCTGGTGCATCGACCCTTACTCTGAACAGCAAGCCAGTCGTGTTCGTGGGCACATCCGTTGGACCTCACCAGCCAATGGTGTCTGAGGGTGGCCGCAAGGCGCATACGCTGTGGGGCATGTTGGCCGTCAAGCTCGGCGGCTGGGAGGCTTACGAAACAATCCGCAAATCCGACGAAGAGCGAACCAATCCCGGCTCCATCGCGCTTATCGAAATCCTCAAACAGGGTTCGCCCTGCCTGATCCTGCTTGATGAAGTGGCGGCCTATGCCCGGAACCTCGAAGGCGTTCCGTTTGATGCCTATGTATCGTTCTTCCAATCGCTGACTGAGGCCGCCAAGGCCGTGCCTGGCGCTCTGGTTGTTGGCTCTCTGCCGGAAAGCAACACGGAAGTCGGCGACCGTGTCCGCGTCGCGCTCACCCAACTCGAAAAAATCTTTGGCCGCGTCCAATCGGCATGGACGCCCGCGACTGGCATTGAGACTTTCGAGATTATTCGCCGCCGCCTGTTCCAAGAGCTTGGAGAAGATGGCGAGAAAGCCCGTGAACAGGCCGTGAAAGCCTTCGCCAGCTACTATAAGAACAACGCTGACCAGTTCCCCTCCGAAGTGCGCGAAAAGTCTTACGAAGAACAGATGCGGGCTGCCTATCCGGTTCACCCTGAACTCTTCCGGTTGCTGCAAACCGATTGGGGTTCGCTCGACAAGTTCCAGCGCACACGCGGCGTTCTGAAGATGATGGCGCAGATCGTGTTCCGGCTTTGGCGCGATGAACACAACTCGCCTGTCATCCTTCCCGGTTCTGTGCCACTTGCTGATGACAAGGTGCGCACCAATGCGCTCGTCCCCTTGCTCAATGGCTATGCTTCTGTGCTGGACAAGGAAGTGGCAGGTGACCTTGCGCGGACTGCGCAGATTGAGGCGCGAACGCCAAGCCTCGGCAAGAACCGGGCTGTCACGCGGGCTGCAACAGCGCTCTTCATGGGGACAGCGCCTTTCGGAACCAACAACAAGGGCATGGAAGTTGCCCGGTTGCGGTTGGCTTGCGCCATTCCCGGTGATCAGCCCAGCCAGTTCTCGGAAGCCATTCGCCGTCTCAAGGAAACGTCAGCCTATCTCTACGATGAAGGCGACCGCTATTGGTTCTCAACCCAGCCGACTTTGAACCAAGTCGCCGATGACCGCGCGAAGGGCCTCTCAGACAATCAGATTGAAGAAGAAGTCCTCAACCTCATTCGTGCTGAAGAGAAGAACAAGGGACATGGCGGCTTCCACCGCATTCACGCGGCTCCCGATGACCCGCTTGCCATTGAAGATGCGCATGAGGTTGCGCTGATACTACTGCCCGCCGATGCCACCCACACGGCAAGGGCAACTGAAAGTTCGGCACTCAAACTGGCAACCGACATTGTCGAGCGTCGGGGTTCGGGGCAGCGCCTTTACCGGAACCGTCTCGCATTCTTGGCCGGAGACGAAGCCCAACTTGCAGATTTGCGCACAGTGGTCAGACGGAAGTTGGCATGGGCGTCCATCGTTGCTGATGCTGAAGGCACACTTCAACTCACACCCAATCAGCGCAAGGATGCCGAGAGCAAACTTGAAGAGGCGAGGCGGGCTTCTGAACGTTCTTTCCGCACGACGTGGAAGCATCTGCTCTTGCCTGTGGCGAGTGAGGATACGTCATCCGCGCCGGGCAAGGGGTTTACATTTGAGGCTTCGCCCATCGCAAACAAGAACGCAGACCCTTTGCCGCCATTGGTTTGGGGTAAGTGTAAGCAGGATGGCCTCATCGTTGACCGCCTTGGTGTGCCGATCCTGCTCAATGATTTGGGTAAAGTTTGGCGCACCGATCAGCCGCACGTCGCGGTGAAGCAACTTCGGGACTGGTTTGCGCAGTTCCCCTACCTGTCTAAACTCCGCGACCCGGTCGTACTTTCAACTGCAATTGAGGAAGCGGCGGGCAAACTGGGAGCGTCTTTTGGCATTGCGCACGGGTATGACGAAGCCAGCCAAAGTTATCGCGGACTGACGCTCGACAAAAATGTTCAGGTCCGCGCTGAGAGTGACATGTTGCTTGTGGGGCGCGATACGGCAGAGAAGGTGCTGGGGCAGTCCACAACTACTGGAACTGTTGCGGACGGAACGCCGGGCAAACCCGTATCAGGTCCGGGACTGTCTGGCAGCGGTGCGCAGCCTTCAAATGCTCGTCCGACACGCTTCTACGCCACGATTGAAATCGACCCCTCTCGGCCTGTTCCGCAAGTCAGCCAAATCGCGCAAAGCATCCTGAGCGAACTGGGCCGTGCTTCAGGCGCAAAGGTGCGCGTGAAGCTCGACATAGAAGCTGATGCGGCCAGTGGCTTTCCAGAAGACGTGGAAGCCGTCGTGAAAGACAACGCTGCAACACTGAAGTTTGGCACTGCTTCATTCGAGAAAGAGTAGATGCCGCCTCAACTGAGCCTATGCCTTGGCCCTGAGTAACCGCACAATCTCGATTGCCTTGTTCAAATCGCCGTTCTCTAGTGTGACTGAATCAGCGATTAGCTGCCCTTGCATTTCAAGCGACATCTTTCCGTAGCTGGCCAATGTGGTCAGAAGGCTTTCGTGACCAAGGTTCTGGCTCCAAGCCTTGAGTTGATCAGGGGTGAGTTTGCGCTGGTATGCAATCTGCACCAGCATGTGCCGAAATGTATGGGGAGAATAGTAGGGCAGGCCAGCACCTTGAAAAGCGGCCTTGAATACCTCCCTCACAGGCGTCGCATTCGCCCAGAAATCCCGTGAGAGTTCATCTGCCTTAAAGCAGTAGTTCTTGTCCTGCGCCATCTTCGTCTTCGGGAAAAGTGGGTCATCATTGCCAAAGAGCAGGTCTGTTTTGAGGTGCTGAACCCAGTCCAGGAAGATGGATTTCAGCCGGTCATCGACCGGCAAGAGGAAGGCGCAAATCCGTTTGCTGAACTTGGTTTTGACCTCGTTCGGGTTCTGGATCACGAGATTCCGGGCAGGATCAAAATGCTTGAGCCGAAGGGTCACGGCAGCCCCATCGCGCGTGCCAGTCAAGGCAGTAAATGCTAGCAGCGCCCGGTTCCGCTTCTCGATTGCTGTGCCCGAAGGCATGGTTTCAACCACACAAAGAACCTGCTCCAACGTCGGAATGGCCCTGTCTGCGGGTGCCTTGGCCGCACGAATATCCTTGTCGGAAAGGCTCAGGAACTCGATGTCGGAAAGCGTGATCTTCGATTTGTATCCGGGCTGAACCGCCAGCCAGCCAAAGAAGCGCTTGAGCGAAGTGAGGGTCGAAAGGATTGTGGCTTTGGCTAAGTTCTGGCGTGCCAGCTCTTCTTTGAATGCCTTTGCACGCTGCTGATTGAACGTGCCGAAATCAGCCTGGGCAGTGAAAACCTCGTAACGCTGAATAGCCTTTTCGACCTGCCGAATTGTCTGTTCCGCCTTGCCGTCGGCATGCTTCAAAAACTCGGCATATTGTCGCTTCAAGCGTTCGTTTTTGGGGTTGCGAGGGATCATTCGAATGTTTCCTTCTCCAAGTGTTGATTCACGGCAGGGTTCTCACACCCTGCTAGGTTCACTTGGGCTTGCGTCACCAAACCAAAGGCTAATCGGATTTCCGGCAGCCGTGCCAGCGAGCCACCCCGGTTCATTTTCGCGCCGCACGTGCCGCACATTGCGCTGATGGTGATGGTCCTGGCATTACGCGGCACGATCACCACCGACCCCGGCTTGGCGTTTTTTGGCACCCTGCACCGGCAGCAATAGAGCTGATCCGGTTGGCACTTCCGCTTGCGGGCTAGGCGCTGGGCAACCAGCCACGATTTCAGTCCGTCACCAGGGATCAGGATTGGCCGTTCGCCTTCCAATGACAGCAAGCCACGCCTGAGCCAAGCCCTGACTGTGCCAACAGAGACACCCAGCAAGCGGCCAACTTCAGGAATGGCGTAGCACTGGCTGCGACGAATCTTCCGAAGGTCTTGCCCTCGTCCTTTCTTGCGCATGGGAAAGGTGCCTAGCTGGCCTTGACCGTGTATTCCGATGTCGATTTGACCCGGTTGGCGTCAATCCACTGGTCCAAGTCTTCCGGCCTGTAGGCAACGCGACGGCCCAATTTGATGTAGGTCGGACCCTTACCGGAGAGCCTCAACTTGGCCAGTGTGCTTGTCGAAAGACCGGTCCTTTCGGCAGCCTTTAGCGCGTCGAGAAGTGAAGTCTTGGTGTTCATCAGCCCATCACCTTGAATCAGCCGGACAACCCCGGCAGGTGAAGGTGACTTCGTGCGAATGACTTCAACTCACAACGTCGTAAGGCATTCCATGTTCACGTTGAAAGTGGTCCGGACCTTTAAAAAAATGCAGATAGAACAGTGGTCTACTGGTCCGGACCTTTGCCACGCAGTCCGCCCTTTTCATCTTCAGGTCGGCGAAGATACGTGGCCAAGGTTGCAATTTTTGTTGGCGAAGATTGACCCAGTTCTGGGGGCCAATTTTGCTGAAGCCAATGTTCAATCACTTTCTTTTCGACGCGATTATTGCCTTTGAACATTCCTGCATTTGTCGCAGCTAGTAAGAGCCGTACATAGGGGAATCTTTCAAGATTGGTCGGTCCGCTCTTAAGCACTTGCGATCCTACGCGCAAGAAATCGGCTGGAAGAACTGCTGGTCCATCCCGATCAATCATATGCATCATCCCGGGTATGCCAAACTTCGCCACGCCAGTTGACAACATTGTTTGGCCGTTGTGGCTTATCCACTCGCTCGCTGGAATTTTCTCAAATGTGCCGCTCTTCTCCAGGACGAAACCCTGATAGGTTCCGGCTGAAAGCCGATTCCGCATCAAACGCAAACACTCGGCCCAGCGTTCCTTGGCAGCCTTTTCTGCTTCCCATTCGGTGACAAGAATGGGCTCAATGTCCCTCCACCATTCTTCGGCTTGCTCTTCAGTGGTTTCGACAATCTCATCATTGTTCGAGATCACGAAGGGCTTCTGAGGCTGGGATGTCTTTCTCCAGTGCCACGGTCTATCAGGTGGGGAGTCAACCCAACGCGCGTCTATCTCTGTGTCGTTCCAGCCAGAGATTTCATTTTTGCCCAGAAGAACGATTGCATCTCTAATTCGCAGATGGCTGTCTGGCAGCCAACGCTGAAGTTGTTCCGGCACTTGGGACTTTGGTGCTGGCAAGAGCGTATTGAGCCATGATTTTCGCCGATAGGGATCAGGCATCTATAGCGTTTCGACTTGCGAGGGAATGAATTGCGACCGAATCATTTCGCAAGTTTGGCGCACTTGAAGTCGTCGCCCAACTGAGAATTAGCGGTGCCAACAGGATGTGAAACTGGTGGAACGGTTACCAGCAATTTGCTGTATTCGCATCGGCTACAGCTGGCAGTCACATCCAAACATATCAACGGCTTAATGAGATGTAGCTGGCATTCCTTTTATCTTGCAATCGCTCAGCTTTTGGCATTGCGGGTGAAGGGGACCACCGTCGGCGTGTCTTTTCCCATTAGCGAGGCTGCAATCTGGTGCCCAACTGCTTCACTGGCTGCCCGAAGAGGGTCGTCGCTCAGGTGTGCATAGCGCTGCGTAGTCGCGCTATGGGCATGACCTAGAAGTGCCCCGATAATCGGCAGGCTCGCACCACCCGCAACAGCGATGCTGGCGAAGCTGTGCCGTAGGTCATGCAAGCGAACGTCATTTAGTCCCGCTGCCTGCCGGATGCGTTCCCAAACCTTTGGCGTGCCCTCATAGTGCCCATCGCCCCTGAAGGCAGGGAAGACATGGTCATTTCTCGCGAGGCGCTCCTGATCGTTCAGAACCTGCAAAGCACCGGCATTGAGCGGAATGGACTTCTGGCCGGTCTTGGAGTCGGCAAGCTTGAGATAGCCGCTACCGAAATCCACTTCCGACCACTTCAGCCCTTGGATTTCGTTCTTGCGGGCACCCGTGAAGACCAACAACTTGATCACCGAAATGGCCAACTGGTTCTCACCTTCGCCTTCAGCTTTGCGAAGTCCTTCGCCCAGCGCCACGAGTTCCTGCTGGCTCAGGTAGCGGTTGCCCTTTTTGTCGGCGAAACGTTTGACGCCAATAACCGGGCTGGCTTCTATCATGCCGCAATCCACCGCATAGGCGAATATGCCGCCCAGCAACCCAACTGTTCTTGTGGCAGTTCCTTGGCCGCCCCGGACAATGGCCCGGCCACGCTTGCCGGTCTTCACGTCGGCAGCCGTTTTGCCGTGCGCTACATCTTGCAGGAACTTCTTCACGTCGCCCCGCGAGACGTCATGCACCTTCTTGCGTCCCAGCAATGCCTTGATGTGGCGTTCGATCCGGCCCTTGTCGGTGGCCAATGTGCTGGCCTTCTTGGTGGCGCAACCATGTTTGAGGTACTGGTCGCAGAGTTCAGCCACTGATAGACGCTTCTTAAGGTCCTGTTTCTCTTGCGCGGGGTCTTCGCCATTAGCGGCGCGGCCAAGGATTTTCCTGGCCTCAGAACGCGCCGTTTCGACAGTCCAAGGCGATCCATGCCCGCCAATGGTAATCCTCCTGTCTTCGCCGGAACGACCTCCAGGCGTGCGATACTGGCAAACATAGCTTTTCCTGCCACCTTTCGCGACCTTCAGGCCGAAGCCCTTCAGTTCGGTATCCCAGAGGAACCAGTCGGCGGCCTCTGGTTTGGCGGTATCCACGGCGGTTTTGGTAATCTTGGCGCTGGGCATGTCGGGCCTCAAATCGGTGCTTACTGGCGGGCAAAAAGTAAGCACATAGTAAGCACCGCGACTGGAAACGCAAGGAAACAGTTGGAAGCTCAGTGCAAGAAATGCCCATATTTTGCGGGTATTTTGGAATCTCCGGGAATGCCACTGAACCCCCAGAAACATTTATCCCTAGCCCTCCGAAGGCAGAGGTCACAGGTTCGAATCCTGTCGGGTGCGCCAGTTTTGCCATCACCTTGCCGTGCTGCGCGGCCATGTTAAGACATGACCATGCGGAGGCTTTTCTTCTTTCCGGCTACAGTGTTTCTGGTGCTGGCGGCCATTGTGCCGCCGCCGGCCCGGGCCGACATTCTGCTGCAGCCGGGCCTGCGGCTGGCACCGGCAGAGGCGGGTTCCGCACCGCAACTGGCCCTCACCCTTGATGCCTGCGACGGCGGAACCGACCAGCGCATCATCGACACCCTGCTGGCGGAGAATATTCCCGCCACCATTTTTGCCACCGCCCGCTGGCTGAAGCGAAACCCCGATACCGTCAAACTGCTGCTGGCCCATGGCAATCTGTTTGAGATTGAAAATCATGGTGCCCGGCATCGGCCCGCAGTGGACCGGCCCATCCGGATCTATGGCCTGAAGGCGGCGGGTTCGCCGGAAGGCGTCAGGGCCGAGGTAGATGGGGGCGAGCAGGCGGTGGCCGCCGCAACCGGCAGGCCGCCGCGCTGGTTCCGGGGTGCGGCCGCCCTGTACACGGCTGAAAGCCTGAAACAGATTGCAAGCCTCCACCAGCAGGTGGCCGGATATTCCATTGCCGCCGACGGCGGAGCATCCTTTTCTGCAGCGCGCACCGAACGCGAGATGCTGACAGCCAGAAACGGTGACGTTCTGCTGGCCCATGTCAATCACCCGGAAAAAACCGCTGGCGCAGGCGTGGTCAAGGGCCTGCTGGCACTCAAGGCCAGGGGCTATCGCTTCGTCAGGCTGGATCAGGTGCAGACCGAAGAACTGCCGCCGAAGCAGCGGATGCTCGCAGCCCCGGCAGCGCCCGTTGCCGCGAAGATGCCGGACTCGGTCACGACACCCACAACGCCTGCCGCCGCACTGACGCCTGAGCGGACAGGCAAGACGCCGCTTGAACAAAGCGCGGAAGGGACCAACAGGCCGCCTTCCGCGCCACCACCCCCGGCACATACCCGCCTTCGCAAACCGCCGGCACCATAATTGTTGCCAGGTCGAATCAGGCCGCCTTCGCCTCTGCCTCCGGCGGCGCCTTGGCCCCGGTCATGAAGGCCACCGCATCCGACATGGTATAGGCCTTGGGATCAATCACCGTCAGCCGCCGGCCCAGGCGGTGAATGTGAATGCGGTCAGCCACTTCGAAGACATGCGGCATGTTGTGCGAGATCAGCACAATGGGCAGGCCGCGCCGCTTCACATCAAGAATGAGTTCAAGCACGCGCCGTGATTCCTTGACGCCAAGGGCGGCGGTGGGTTCGTCCATGATGACCACCTTGGAACCGAAGGCGGCAGCCCGCGCCACCGCCACGCCCTGGCGCTGGCCGCCCGACAGGGTTTCCACCGTCTGGGAGATGTTCTGAATGGTCATGAGGCCAAGCTCAGACAGCTTGTCGCGCGCCACCTTGGCCATGGCCGGGCGGTCAAGCATGCGGAACACCGATCCCATCACCCCGGGCTTGCGCAGTTCGCGGCCCAGAAACATGTTGTCGGTGATGGACAGGGCCGGAGACAGGGCGAGGTTCTGATAGACGGTTTCAATGCCGGCGGCGCGCGCCTCCAGTGGCGACTTGAAGGAGACCGGCTTGCCGTCCAGCCGGATTTCACCCTCATCCGGGGTGATGGCACCGCACAGGGCCTTGATCAGGGTGGACTTGCCCGCGCCATTGTCGCCGATCACCGCCAGGATTTCGCCGGGGTAGAGATCGAAGTCGGCATGGTCGAGGGCCGTCACCCGGCCAAAGCGCTTGATCAGGCCGCGCGCGGTGAGAATGGGTTGCTGGGTCATGATGATCTCCCTGCCTCAGCCTGAAACCTTGCGGATCCACTGGTCAATGGCCACCGCGCCGATAATGAGCACGCCGATCAGCAGGAAGGTCCATTGCGGATCGGTGCCGATCATGCGCAGGCCAAGCTGGAACACACCGACGATGAGCGCACCGAAGATCATGCCGAGAATGGAGCCGCGCCCGCCGAACAGCGAGATGCCGCCGATCACCACGGCAGTGATGGATTCGATGTTGGCAAACTGGCCGGAGGTGGGCGAAACGGAACCGAGCCGGCCGATCAGCACCCAGCCCGCCAGCGCGCAGATGAGGCCGGACAGCACATAGACCTGCACCAGCATGCGCTTGACGCGCACGCCCGAAAGCTCGGCGGCATCAGGGTCATCGCCGATGGCATAGAGATAGCGCCCCCAGGCCGTGTGGTTCAGCACATACCACAGCAGAAACACCAGCAGGAACATGATAATGATGATGCGGTTGCCGGAGACGAGCTGCAGCAGCGGCGCCTGGGCCGCCACATCCTGGCTGCGGATGGTCTCATTGGCGGAATAGAGGAAGTTGCTGGCCAGAATGATCTGCCAGGTGCCCAGCGTGACAATGAAGGGCGGCAGCTTCATGCGGGCAATGAGAAAACCATTGAGCCAGCCGCACAGCGCGCCAACGCCAAAGCCGGCCAGCAGGGCGAGCGGCGTGGGCAGGGGCGGCAGCAGTGTCACACCATGAATGGAAAAACCGTGAAAGGCGAACTGCCCCATGATGACCGAGGACAGCACCATGATGGCGCCCACCGACAGATCAATGCCGGCGGTGAGGATGACCAGCGTCTGGGCCGCGCCCACGATGGCCGAAATCGCCACCTGCTGGAGAATGAGGGGCAGGGCATTGAAAAACTTGCCGCCGAGGATGAGCCCGAACAGCGACACCGACAGCACCAGCACAATAAGCGGCACGGCGGCAGGGTTGGAATGGAGGAAGTGCTGGATTTTCTCCAGCGTGGAGCGTTCGCGGACAAAGGAGGCGACAGACTTGTCGCTCTGGTCGAGAACCTTCTCAAACTCCTGAGCCGTACTCATCATCCCCTCCCGTAGGGTGCATCCCGTTCCGGTCTGTTGAAGGGGCAGCCCGCATGAGGCTGCCCCCGTTTATGTGTTCAGGCAAGAGCGGGCCTTAGCCCCAGCACAGTTCCAGGCCCTTCTTGGTGTCGATGGAATCGACGCCAGCGGCGGGCTTGTCGGTCACCAGCGTGGCGCCGGTGTCGAAGAAGTCCTTGCCTTCGGTGTTGGCGGGCTTGCTGCCGTCCTTGGCGAAGGCGGCAATGGCTTCAATGCCCTTCGACGCCATCAGCAGCGGATATTGCTGCGAGGTGGCGCCGATGACGCCGCCCGCCACGTTCTTCACACCGGGGCAGCCGCCGTCCACCGAGACGACCAGAACGTCCTTTTCCTTGCCCGCGGCCTTGAGCGCTTCATAGGCGCCGGCAGCGGCCGGTTCGTTGATGGTGTAGACAACATTGACACCCGGATCCTTGGTCAGGCAGTTTTCCATGGCCTTGCGGCCGCCTTCCTCGTTGCCGTTGGTCACATCGTGGCAGACGTTGCGGGCATCATCCTCGTCGCCGATCTTGTTGGCGTCCTTGGTGTCAATGCCGAAGCCCTTCATGAAGCCCTGGTCACGCAGCACATCCACCGTCGGCTGGCTGGGGTTCAGGTCGAGATAGGCAATCTTGGCGGCAGCCGCCTTGTCGCCCAGGGTGGTCTTGGCCCAGGCGCCAATCAGTTCGCCGGCCTTGAAGTTGTCGGTGGCGAAGGTGGCATCGGCTTCGGTGATGGGATCAAGCGGCGTATCCAGCGCGATCACCAGAATGCCGGCGGCGCGCGCCTTCTTCACCGAGTCGATGATGGCCTTGGTGTCGGACGGCACCAGCAGAATGCCCTTGGCACCATCGGCGATGCAGGATTCAATGGCCGCCACCTGGCTTTCATTGTCGCCGTCAATCTTGCCGGCATAGGACTTGAGGGTAATGCCGAGTTCGGCGGCCTTGGCGGTGGCACCTTCCTTCATCTTGACGAAGAAGGGGTTGGTGTCGGTCTTGGTGATGAGGCAGGCATTGACGCCTTCAGCCTTGGCTGGGGCAGCAAAGGCCAGACCCAGCGTCAGGGCGGCGGCGGTAGCAAGCAGAACGGACTTTTTCATGGTCTTCTCCCTGGACCTGGCCCCGGGGCGGAATTGCCGCGCGAAGCCGGTAAATGTGAGGTGGGCGGTGTCGGTGACACCCGCCCCCGAAGCTAGACAACATGGGAACGGTCGCCCTGTCAATAAATAATTCCGCTTGATTTATTAATTTCCGATGGCAAGCTGACCGGGAGTCCCCTAGACACGGGAGACACGGGAGCCGGTGCCATGCCGGCGGGGTTGAGCACCATGGATTTTGCAGGCGGGAGAGAAACACGCGAAAGTGCCGGGCCGGTGCGCGGCTCCAGCCAGCAGGGCATGCGCGCCTATAATGAGCGCCTGGTTCTGTCTCTCATCCGCCGCCATGGCGCCCTGGCCAAGGCCGACATTGCCCGCCTCACCGGCCTGTCGGCCCAGACGGTTTCAGTCATCATGCGGGCGCTGGAGGCTGATCAGCTGCTGCTGCGCGATGCGCCGGTGCGCGGTCGGGTGGGCCAGCCCTCGGTGCCCATGCGCCTCAACCCGCAGGCGGTCTTCTCCTATGGGCTGAAACTGGGCCGCCGCAGCTCTGACCTGACCCTCATTGACTTTGCCGGCCAGTGCTGCGGCACCTTGCAGCAGACCTATCCCTGGCCCACCGTTGAAGGCATTCTGAAGTTCACCCATGAGGGCGTGGCCGAACTGGGCCGCCGGATAAAAAACCCGCGCGCCCGCATCGCCGGACTGGGCATTGCCGCACCCTATGAATTGTGGAACTGGGCTGATGAGGTGGGCGCGCCCGAGGGTGCCATGGATGAATGGCGCCATGTCGATCTGGCGGCGGAACTTGCAGCCCTGCTGCCTTTTTCCGTGATGGGCGAGAACGACGCCACCGCCGCCTGTGGCGCTGAACTGCTGCTGGGCCGGGGCCGCAGCTATGCCGACTTTCTCTATGTCTTCATCGGCTCCTTCATCGGCGGCGGCGTGGTGCTGGACCATGCGCTTTATGCCGGGCGCAGCGGCAATGCCGGGGCGCTGGGGTCCATGCCGGTGACCGGGCCAGACGGCAGACCGGTGCAATTGATTGACGTGGCCTCGCTGTTCACCCTCGAACGCGCCCTGAAACAGGCCGGCGGCGAGGCCGGCAGGCTGTGGCGGCAGCCCCAGGACTGGTCGGGCTTTGCCGATCTGGTGGACCAGTGGCTGGCCACCACCGCCCATCACCTTGGCCAGGCCATTGTTGCGGCCAGCGCCGTCATCGATTTTTCCGCCTGTGTCATCGACGGGGCCTTTCCGCCGGATGTGCGGGCGCGGCTTGTTGATCTCACCCGTGCGGCCATGAACCGCCTCGATCTGCAGGGCCTCACCCCGCCGCAGGTGGTGGAAGGGGCCGTGGGGGCCGGGGCACGCGCCATGGGCGGGGCCTGCCTTCCCCTGTTCCGCCGCTTCCTGCTGGATCGTGATGTGCTGTTGAAGGAGGTGCTCGATGCTGAAGGGACTTGATCCGCTTCTCGGGCCCGACCTTCTCTTCACCCTGCGCGCCATGGGCCATGGTGACGAGATTGCGCTGGTGGATGGCAACTACCCGGCCGAGGAGCATGGCCGCCGGGTCATTCGCGCCGACGGCCATGGCGTCATCGCCCTCGTTCATGCCGTGCTGTCGGTCATGCCGCTCGATGACATGGTGAAGGCCAATGCCCTTCTGCCGAAGCCGCCCCGGCCGCAAGCCATACATGCCGCCATGCGGGCCGCCGTGGCGCGCCATGAGCCCAGGGCCAGGCTGGCAGTTCTGGCGCCGGACCGGTTCTATGCCAGGGTGAAGGAAGCGCATGCCATTGTCGCCACCAGCGAGCCCGCCCTCTATGCCAACATCATCCTGCGCAAGGGCGTGATCTATCCCGGAGGTTGACCATGATCCTGTCCTGTGGCGAAGCCCTGATCGACATGCTGCCGCGCCAGACCGCTGCGGGCGAACCGGCCTTCGCGCCCTATTCGGGTGGGGCCGTCTATAACACTGCCGTGGCGCTGGGCCGCCTCGGGGCCCCGTCCGGCTTCTTCTCCGGCCTGTCCACTGACCTGTTCGGCCAGCAGCTGGTGCGCGACCTTGCCGCCGCCCAGGTGGACACCGCGCTTGCCGTGCGCTCGGCCCGCAACACCACGCTTGCCTTCGTGTCGCTCAACAACGGCAAGGCCGAATATGCCTTCTTCGATGAGGGCACGGCGGGCCGCATGCTCGACGTGGCCGACCTGCCCGAACTTCCGGACGCCGTGGCCGCCCTTCATTTCGGTGCCATCAGCCTGATCCCCGAACCCTGCGGCTCGGCCTATGAGGCACTGTGCCTGCGCGAGGCGAAAACCCGCGTCATCTCCTTTGACCCCAACATCCGGCCTAACTTCATTCCCGACAAGGCGCGCCACCGCGCCCGCATGGAGCGCATGGCTGCCGCCGCCGACATCATCAAGCTGTCCGATGAGGATCTGCACTGGTTTGCGGCCGGCGACTTTGACACCGTGGCGCAGCGCTGGCTGGGGCAGGGAGCAGCCCTCGTCATCATGACCCAGGGCGACCATGGCGCCGAGGCGCGTTATGCCGGGGGCCGCATTGCCGTTCCGGCGGTGAAGGTCAGCATGGTGGACACGGTGGGCGCGGGCGACACCTTCAACGCCGGTCTGCTGGCCGCCCTGTGGCGCAAGGGGCTTCTGAGCAAGCAGGCGCTGCGCCGCATCACCCCGGATGCTCTCACCGCGGCCCTGAACTATGCCGCAGCAGCAGCGGCCATCACCGTGTCGCGCGCCGGGGCCAATCCGCCCTGGCTCAAGGAAATGCCGCCCCTGGGCTGATCATCCGGCGCGGCTGTGATAGGCTGCGCCCATGACCGGCACAAAACGCATTCTCATCTGTGACCTCGTGGGTCTGGCCTTCAACGCCCTGGGCCAGCCCGACCCGTCCGAGGTGAAGGCCCACATCGAAGCCAGGGGTGGCCTGTTTCACCCCGGCCTGTGGCGCGCACAAGCGCCGCTGGCGGCGGACAGGCTGCATTTCTTCTACGCGCCCGATCTGGCCCGCGCCGAGGATTTCATATCTGTGGCGGGTCAGGGCCAGTATGATGCGGTGATCGCCGCTGCCACCACCGTGCCCGAAGCCTGCCACTTTGCCGAGGGTGGCGTGCGCATGGGGACGGGCACCGGCAACATGCAGAGCGCCAGTTGGGGCGGCCCCAACGGGCTGGGCGGCACCGCCCCGCTCATGAACACGCCGGGCTTCAACGCCCGCGCCACCGCCCACATGGTGATGAAGGCGCTGTTCCATTTCCTGCCCTCCCTTCCCCTCGGCCTGCTGCATGAACGGGTGCTGGCGGGCCGCTTCGACACCGCCCGTCACCTCAGGGATTTTCCCACCCACGGCCTGGCGGGTCGGCGCATGGCCATTGCGGGTTTCGGCAATATCGGCCGCACCGTGGCGCGGCTGGCCCGCGCCTTCGGCATGGAGCCGGTCATCTATTCCCGCCCCCACCACCGCGCGAAAATCGAAGCCGAAGGTTTTCGCTTTGCCCGCAGCATCGAGGCGGCAGCCGAGGGTGCTGATGTGGTGAGCCTGCATGTCGGGCTGGGCCAGAGGGCGGCGGACGGCCGCTTTGAAAATGCGGGCATGCTGGATGGCGGCACCTTCGCGGTCATGAACCCCGGCGCCACCGTCATCAATTTCGATCGTGGCGAATGCGTGAATGAAGCCGCACTTGAGGCGGCGCTGGCTTCGGGTCAGGTGGCTCAGGTCGCCATCGATGCCGACATCTTCGTGGATGAAAAAACCGGTGGTGTTTCAGGCCCGCTTGCACCCTATGTGGCGTTGGCCCGGCGCTTTCCGGGCCGGGTGCTTCTTCTTCCCCATGCGGCGGCCGACACCGACCACCCCTCGCGCGTGGCCGCCGCCAAACAGGCGGTGGATCAGATCATCGCGGCCATGACCACACGCACCGTTCACAACCTCAAGGGCGATCTGCCCGCAGGCTATGTCAGTGGCGGCGCCGTTCTGCCCCCTGAACTGCAAGCGTGATTGCTTCTGCGCATCATCTCATCCCGCGAACCGGTGCCCACTGCGCGGGATGATGCGGTTAGGCACTGCCGATCAATATGCCGGTGAGGAAGACGAGGAAGCCGCCCAGCGCCACCTGGGCCGCCGCCCGCCAGAAGGGGGTGTCCATATATTTGAAGCGGATCCACGAGATTGCCCACAGTTCCACAAACACAATGGCAATGGCAATCCAGGTGGCGAGCGCGAAATTGGGAATGAGATAGGGCAGCGCATGGCCAAGCCCGCCCACCGCCGTCATGATGCCCGCCGCCGAACCCCGGATCATGGGGTGGCCGCGCCCCGTCAGCTTGCCATCGTCCGAAAGCCCCTCGGCCAGACCCATGGAAATGCCCGCCCCGATGGAGGCGGCCACCCCCACAAGAAAGGTCTGCCAGGTGTCATGGGTGGCAAAGGCCGCGGCAAACAGGGGGGCGAGCGTTGAAACCGAACCATCCATCAGCCCCACCAGACCGGGCTGCACCACCTGCAACAGGAAGAGGCGGCTTTCCGCCTCCTTCTCGTCGGCGGCGACATCGGCGGTCACATGTTTCTCGCCCAGCTTCACGGCCATGTTTTCGTGGCCCTTTTCCTCGGCGGCAAGCCGCGTCAGCAGCGCCTTCACCTCCGGGTCGGCGCTTTTTTCCGCTGCCTGCAGATAGAAGCGGTGATTCTGCAATTCGAGAATTTCCGCCTGCTTGCGCATGGCGTCGATGCCCAGCTTCGACAGGGTCCAGGCCGGCTTGCCGGTTGTGAAACCGCGGATTTCCTCGCGCCGGATGAGCGGAACAAAATCGCCGAACTTTTTCTGATAAAGCCTGGTCAGGCCGCGCCGGTGCTCGTGCTCCTGCTCGGCCATGTCCAGGAACACCTGCGCCGAAGCGGGATAGGTGTCGCGCAGCGCCTGGGCAAAGCCCACATAGGCACGCGCATCCTCATCCTCGGCGTTGATCGCCAGCGCCAGAATTTCCTGCTCCGAAAGATCCGCGAAGCTTTTCATTATCCGATTCCCCATCGATAAATTTAGAAAATTTCTAAACTGCTGAGGCCAGCAAAGGCAAGGGGACGCTTCGCCACAGACGCCGCCAAGGGGCGGCAACCCTCAGCCCCTGAGCCCGCAGGAGGCAAGCGCCTTGCTCAGCTTGTCATCGGCGGGAATGGAAATGGCTGTGCCGCCCGTGCCGATCAGCATCACGGCCTGACCCGCCGGTTCCGCCGTCAGTGCCCGCCACAGAACATCGCCATAATCAAGCCGCACCATGAACTGGCTTTGGTAATGGGAGGCGCGGTCATTGACGGGCTTCAGTTCCAGGGTCTTGGTCAGGCGCTTCTTCCCCACCCGGATCACCACCGCATAATCCTTGCCGGTTTTCTTCAGGCTGGATGCCTCGCCATCCATGGTGAAGGTGATGCCGTCATCCTCCGGCCCCAGCGGCAGCATGACCCGAAGCGACCGCGAGCCATCCGTGCATACCACATGGGTGAGCATATAATTCTCGCGCACCCCCGCACCATCCACGCCCTCCCTGTAGTCAAAAACCGCCCCGCCTCTGATGCGCGTGAAGGCCGATGTCCACTCACCCTGCTCCTGCGCCAGGGCGGGAAGCGTGAAACCAAGCACGACCAGCGGCAACACGGCACGGTGCATGGTCCACCTCCGGGTCAGGGGTCAGTTCTCATCCATCTTGAGGGCGGCAATGAAGGCTTCCTGCGGAATCTCCACCTTGCCGAACTGGCGCATCTTCTTCTTGCCTTCCTTCTGCTTGTCCAGAAGTTTGCGCTTGCGGGTAATGTCGCCGCCATAGCACTTGGCGGTCACGTCCTTGCGCAGCGCCGACAGGGTTTCGCGCGCCACGATCTTGCCGCCAATGGCCGCCTGAATGGGAATCTGAAACATGTGGCGCGGGATCAGATCCTTGAGTTTTTCGCACATGGCCCGGCCGCGCTGTTCGGCCCGGCCGCGGTGCACAATCATCGACAGCGCATCCACCGGCTCGGCGTTGACCAGAATGCCCATGCGAACGAGATCGCCCTTTTCATAATTGGTCATCTTGTAGTCAAAACTGGCATAGCCGCGCGACACCGACTTCAGCCGGTCATAGAAGTCAAACACCACCTCGTTGAGCGGCAGGTCATAAACCACCATGGCGCGGCTGCCGGCATAGGTCAGCTGCTTCTGCCGCCCGCGCCGGTCCTCGCACAGTTTCAGCACCGAGCCCAGATATTCATCGGGCACCAGAATGGTGGCCTCGATCCACGGCTCCTCGATGGACTCGATCTCCATCACATCGGGCATGTCGGCGGGGTTGTGCAGTTTGATCTGCTCGCTGCCGTCGCGCATGTTGATCTTGTAGATGACCGACGGTGCCGTGGTGATGATGTCGACGTTGAACTCGCGCTCAATCCGTTCACGGATGATTTCAAGATGCAGAAGGCCAAGGAAGCCGCAGCGGAAACCAAAGCCCAGGGCGGCCGATGTCTCCATGTCATAGGAGAATGACGCATCGTTCAGCCGCAGTTTCCCCATGGCGTCGCGCAGGTCTTCAAAGCGTGCGGCATCCACGGGGAAGAACCCGGCAAACACCACCGGCTGCGCCTCGCGGAAGCCGGGCAGCATGTCGGTGGTCGGGTTCTTCTCATCGGTGATGGTGTCGCCCACGCGCGTGTCCGCCACCTGCTTGATGGCGGCGGTGAAAAAGCCGATCTCGCCGGGGCCAAGGCTTGCCACCATTTCCTTCTTGGGCCGCGACACGCCCACCCGGTCAATCTGGTAAAGCCCGCCCGTGCCCATCAGCTTGACGCGCTGGCCCTTCTTCATTTCGCCGTCAATGATGCGCACCAGAACGACCACGCCGAGATAGGGGTCATACCAGCTATCCACCAGCAGGGCCTTGAGCGGCTTGTTGATGTCGCCCTTGGGCGGCGGCAGGCGGTGAATGATGGCCTCCAGCACATCAGGAACGCCCACCCCCGTCTTGGCGGAAATGGGAATGGCGTTGGAAGCGTCAATGCCAATCACGTCCTCGATCTGCTGGCGAATGCGCTCCGGCTCGGCGGCGGGCAGGTCCA
>CALMWF010000029.1 GCA_937873445.1 uncultured Alphaproteobacteria bacterium | reverse complement strand
TCCTCGCGCGGCGTCAGCGACGCCAGCACCCGCGTCGTCGTCTCGCGCAGGTTCGACTGGATCGCCGCGTCGATCGGCAGGATGGCGTTCTTGTCCTCGATGAAGTCGCCGAGGTGTGAATCCTCCTCGTCGCCGACAGGCGTTTCAAGGCTGATCGGCTCCTTGGCGATCTTCATCACCTTGCGCACCTTTTCCAGCGGCATGGAGAGCTTTTCCGCCAGTTCCTCCGGCGTCGGCTCACGGCCGATTTCATGCATCATCTGGCGCGAGGTGCGCACAATCTTGTTGATCGTCTCGATCATGTGCACGGGAATGCGGATGGTGCGCGCCTGATCGGCAATCGACCGGGTAATGGCCTGACGGATCCACCAGGTGGCATAGGTGGAGAATTTATAGCCGCGCCGATACTCGAACTTGTCCACCGCCTTCATCAGGCCGATGTTGCCCTCCTGAATGAGGTCGAGGAACTGCAGGCCGCGGTTGGTGTATTTCTTGGCGATGGAAATGACCAGGCGCAAATTGGCCTCCACCATTTCCTTCTTGGCGATGCGCGCCTCGCGCTCGCCCTTCTGCACCATGGCCACGATCTTGCGGAATTCCGGGATCTGCAGGCCGGTGGCCGAAGCCAGTTCATAAATCTCGTCGCGGATGACGCGGATGCTCTCCTTCTCGTCATTCACGAACTTCTTCCAGCCGTGCTTGGTCAGGCGCCCCACGCGCTTCAGCCACTCGGGGTTCAGCTCGTCGCCCTGATATTCCTTCAGAAACTCCGTACGCGGAACCTTATAGGTTTCCGCCAGACGCATCAGCCGTCCTTCCAGCGAGTTGAGGCGCTTGTTGATGTCGTACAGCTGCTCCACCAGCGCCTCGATGCGGGCGTTGTTGAGCGACAGGGACTTCACCTCGGCGATGATTTCCTCGCGCAGCTTGCGGTAGCGGCGCTCCTGCGAGGGTGTCAGCTCGGTGCCCTCGGCCACCTCCTGGTCCTGCAGCTTGCGCAGGCTCTTGTAGCTCTTGGCGATGGCGTCGAAGATTTCCAGAACCTTGGGCTTCAGCTCCGCTTCCATGGCGGACAGCGACACGCCGAGATCATCGCCCTCGTCGTCGTCCTCCTCCTCGATCTGCGGCTTGTCAAAATCTTCGGGAGACAGCACGTCGCCATATTCATCGTCGGACTTGCGCGCGGCGGCGGCCTGGGCGCGGCGCAACTGCTCGGGGCGCTTGGCCTCGGCCTGCTTGCGCACCTCCACCTTGGGCGGCACATAGGGCTGTGGCGCCTGCACCGCCTGATTGGCCTTGGCGTCCGGCCCGGCATAGGTGGCTTCCAGGTCAATGATGTCACGGAGGAGAATCTTCCCCTCGTTCAACTCGTCGCGCCAGATGATGATGGCCTGAAAGGTCAGCGGGCTTTCGCACAGGCCGGAGATCATCGCCTCGCGGCCGGCCTCGATGCGCTTGGCAATGGCGATTTCGCCCTCGCGCGACAACAGCTCCACCTGCCCCATCTCGCGCAGATACATGCGCACCGGATCGTCGGTGCGGTCGGCCGGAAGCTTGGGGCCTTCCACCTTGACCAGCGCGGTTTCGGTCGATTCCTCGCCCTCCACCTTGGCCACGATGTTCTCCGACTCCTCTTCGGACTCCACCACCGTGATGCCCATGTCGGCCAGCATGGCGTAGATGTCCTCGATCTGGTCCGAGGTCACCTCGTCCGAAGGCATGACGGCGTTCAGCTCGTCGAGGGTGACATAGCCCCGCGTCTTCGCCGTCTTGATCATGCGCTTGACGGCGGCATCAGTCAGGTCAAGAACCGGACTGTCCTGGCCCTCGCCCTGCACTTCCGGGCCCGCTTCGGCCTCGTCCTGGGCCTGCGGAGTATCCTGATCCTCGACCTTGGGTTCGCGAGGGGTGGTGGCGCGCGCCATATCTGTCGTCCTTAATGCGGGGGCGGATGACTCCGCCAGAACAAGTGATTCGGGTCAAACCCGGCTCTGCATCCGTGACTGGCGCAGGAAGGGTTATGAACCGCCTAATGCTGGCTCAGGTGATGGGGTCGCTTTGTCGGCCGGACGCCGTGCCGAAGCCGTCGAAGTGGGCTTCCGTGCCGTCCAGCGATTGCAACTCCTCCCGCACGGCGGCCAGCGCCTTTAACGTTTCCTCCGACGGATCGGCGGCAAAGGCGGCTTCCGCCGCCCTCAGCTCCGACGCCAGGGTCACAGTCTTGCGGTGCAGGGCGATCATCTGGCGGAGGCCTGTCCGGGCGTCATCTTGCGCTGCCCCGGGACCGAGGAACCACTCATTCAGAAGCTTCGCCTGAGCCTCGAGGCGGTCCACAAGCGGACCATGGCCTCGTTCTATCAGGTGGTTTCTGAGGGCGGCTTGTTCAAGGCCTTCCCCGGAAACGGCGCTATCTAGAATCTGTGCACGGAGAGAGTCAAGCTCGCGCGACACAATGGGAAAGCCCGCCAGCAGGTCAAGAAACTCGTGAATGAGCCGCGGATGGTTGACGAAAGTGAGGAGGATCAGGCGTTCGCGCCGCTCGCTACCGCCGGAATCTCCACCCCTGGTTGCAAGCGCCTTCAATTGCGGTGACGGCGGCAGAGCCACCGCCCAGGGTTTCTGGCCGGGTTTCAGCCGTGGCTGGAAGGGCTGGCCCCCTCGGCGTGGGCCGGGGGCGGGGCCGCGTCCGCCGCTCTTCTGCCACAGGGCCGAAAGCCGCGCCCCCATATCGGCCAGATAATGCTTGCGCACCGTCTCGTCACCGATCTGGCCCAACTGCTGGCGCAGGTCGCGTTCAAACTGCGCCTTGCGCTCGGGCGTGGCCCGGTCATTCTCCGACAGCGCCCGCGTCCACAGCACCTCCGACAGCGGCTGGGCCGCCTCGATCACCGCCTTCACCGCCGCCGGCCCGTCACTGTTGAGCAGATCATCGGGGTCCTTGCCCTCCGGCAGCAAGGCAAAGCGCAGCGAGTGTCCGGGCTTCAGCAGCGGCAGCGCCAGGTCCAGCGCCCGCGCCGCTGCCTTCAGCCCCGCCGCATCGCCGTCAAAACACAGAACCGGTTCCGGGGCGGCGCGCCACAGCAGCGCCAGCTGGTCCTCGGTCAGGGCCGTGCCCAGCGGTGCCACCGCCTGCGCCAGGCCAGCCCGGCTCAGCGCAATCACATCCATATAACCTTCAACGGCAATGATGCTGCCGGTTTCATGGGCGGGCACGCGCGCCCGGTCATGGTTGTAGAGCACCCGGCCCTTGTGAAAGAGCGGCGTTTCCGGCGAGTTCAGATATTTGGCGGGAACATCCGCCCTGAGCGCCCGGCCGCCGAAGGCAATGACCCGGCCGCGCGGATCGCGGATCGGAAACATCACGCGGTCGCGGAACCGGTCATAGGCCACGGGAATATCCGCCCCGGCAATGACCAGCCCGGCCTCAGCCATCTGCTCCACCGTGGCGCCCTTGTCGGCCAGGTGGCTCCTCAGCGCCTGCCGGTCATCCGGCGCATAGCCCAGGCGAAACTCCTTCTGCACCGCCGTGGGCAGTTTGCGGTCGGCCAGATAGCCGCGCGCCTTGGCGCCGCGCTGGCCCTGCAACTCCGCCTCGAAGAACTTGGCCGCCAGTTCCATGATCTCATAAAGGCCGGTGCGGCGCTCGGCGCGCTGCTCATCCTCGGCCGACACCACCGGCATGGGCAGGCCCGCCTCCTGCGCCAGCCGCTCCACCGCCTCGGGAAAGGGCACGCCCTCCTTTTCGGTGAGGAAGGTGAAAATGTCGCCCGACACCTTGCAGCCGAAACAGTGATAGCGGCCCTTCTTGTCATCGGCATGGAAGGACGGCGTCTTCTCGCCGTGGAACGGGCAGCAGGCCCAGTAATCGCCCTTGGCCGCATTGGTCTTGCGCCGGTCCCAGGCCACGCGCCGCCCGATCACCGAGGACAGCGGCACCCGGGCGCGGATATCGTCAAGGAACTGGGGCGGAAAGCGCATGGGGGCAAGTCCTAGCCCTTAACCTCCCCGGCTTCAACGCTGGTCCCATGGAATCCTCTTTCGCCTGCCAGAAGCTCGGCTAGCATCCCGCCCATGTCCACCCCCGCCCACAAGCCGCTGTGGCTCAGGCTTGCGCCCTATATTTTCCTCACCCTGTGGTCGGGGGGCTTTGCCGTGGCCAAGCTGGGCCTGCGCGGCATCGAGCCGCTGACCCTGCTGGCGCTGCGCTATCTGGCGGTGGTGGTGCTGCTGGCCCCGGTGTTTGCCATTCTGCGCCCCGCCCTGCCCCGGCGCGCCGCCGACTGGGGCCACATTGCCGTGGTGGCGGTGCTCATTCAGGTTGTCTATTTCTCGCTGGCCTTCTTTGCCATGCAGCGCCTGTCGGCGGGGGCCATGGCCATCATCGTCTGCCTGCAACCCATATTGGTGGGGCTCATTGCCCCGCATTTCGTGGGCGAGCGCGTGGGCGGCCTGCGCTGGCTCGGCCTGGCGCTGGGGCTTCTGGGCGCGGCCACGGTCATTGTGGCACGCAGCAGCGTGGCGGTGGAAAGCCCCGTGGGCATCGGCTTTGCCGTGGCCGCCCTGCTGGCCATGACGGCGGGCACCCTGTGGGAAAAGCGTTTCGGCGTCAGCCAGCATCCGGTCACGCAAAACCTCATTGCCTATGTCACCGCCGCCGCCCTCACCCTGCCCTGGGCCTTTGCCACCGAAACCATGCATGTCACCTGGACCTGGCCGCTGGTTCTGGTCATGGCCTATCTCATCATCGGCAATTCCATCATCTCCATGACTCTGCTTCTGGCCATGATCCGCCATGGCGAGGTGTCGCGCGTCTCGTCGCTGTTCTATCTGGTGCCGCCGCTGTCGGCCCTCATCGCCTGGCCGGTGCTGGGCGAGGCCATGCCGCCGCTTGCCTGGGCGGGCTTTGCCCTTGCCGCCCTGGGGGTGGCGCTGGCGGCGCGGGCGCGCGGCTGACTGTTCCGGATACGGACAATTTTATTCACGGTCTTCCCGAATTTTTCAGACCCTGCCGCTAGGCTGAAGCGCGAGACTCCTTTGGGGGAGAACCATGTCCAAACTCCTTGCGCCCTTCGCTGTGCTTGCCGGTTTCGTGCTTCTGGCGGCACCTGCCCAGGCTGCGCGCCTGCCCATTGCCATTCCCACCGGCGAAACCGTGGTCAAGGTCCTTGACCTGCCCGACATTGAAGCCCTGCACCGCCATGACGGTGCCTATGTCGATCTCGGCTATCACTTCAAATCACTGGGCGGCGAATGGGTGGGCTATGTCGGCCGTTCCGACAAATACCTGCCCCTCGAGGCCGATCAGGCTCTGGCGCTGGCACGGCTGGGTGGCCACTCTGGCCTGCCGCCGGTGCCGCAGCGTCCCATCGGCTCCTGGCTGGGCAGCGGCAGCCACACTATCCTGTTTGGCGTGGGCATCATCATGATCCTGTTCAAGGTTCTGTCCTGGCTTGCCGGTCTTGCCCGCCGCGGCCGGCCTGATGAAGCCGGTGAAGCCGAAGCCGGCGACGACCATGAGTTTGCGCCCCCGGCCAAGCTGGACCGCGCCATGGAAGAAGCCGCCCGCCGGTTTAACCGCAGCGAGACCACCCTGCCGCCGCTGCGTCCTGCCAGCCCGGTGGTGCAGCGCTTCTCCGGCGCCGAGCCGCGCAGCGCCTTCGGAAAGCGCGTGTGACGCCCATGTCCAACCTGTTCATCACACTCATCGTCATCGCCGTGGTGCTGCACAAGATGGGCCTGCTGATGCCGCTCATGCGCCGGTTCGGCGTTGCGGCACAGGAGGCGGCCCGAAAGAACGCCGAAGGGGCGGCTTCCGGAAAAACCCCGTCTCCCTGGCCTGCCGGCAAGGCCCCGGGCAACATGGATGAGCTGCGGGCGACACTGGCGCGGGCAGTGAAGTCCAGAACTGTGCCGCAGCCGGCGAAGCCCCACGCCAAGCCAGCGCCCAGGACGGTGCCGACGGTGCAGCGCATGACCGGCCCATTGGCGGAGAAGCGCTTCTTCCGCTGGTAAGGTTCAGCCCAGCAGGGCCTTCACAATGGCGCCCACCCGGCCCATGTCCATCTGGCCGGAATATTTGGCCTTGAGTTCGGCCATCACCCGGCCCATGTCCTTCATGCCTGCCGCACCGATGGCGGCAATGACGCCCGCCACTGCCGCCTTCACCTCATCCTCGCCCATCTGCTTCGGCAGATAGGCCTGAATGATGGTCACCTCATCCAGTTCATTCTGGGCCAGTTCCGGCCTGCCGCCCTGATGATAAACCGCCGCCGTCTCCTGACGCTGCTTCACCATCTTGGCGAACAGGTCAATAATGCCGGCATCGGCGGTGAGCGCCGAGTCATGGCCTTCAGTGCGGCCATTGATGTCCTTGTCCTTGATGGCCGCCTGCATCAGCCGCAGGGTGGACAGCTTCTTCTTGTCGCCCGCCTTCATGGCGGCCTTCATGTCCTCGGTGATCCGGGCGCGCAGTTCCATGGTCTTCAATCCTCAAATCGTCTGGTGTTTGCGCCTGAAATAGGCGCTTACGGCCCGCCCCGCAACCTTGACGCCCACCGCCCGCTCGCCTAGACCACCGCAAATTCCCGGAGAGTCCCATGCCGAAGACGCCCGCCAAGGCCAAAGCACAGCCACGCCCCCAGTTCAGCGACTGGGACGCACCCCGTGTGACCGGCCTCATCGTGCTGGCCGACGGCACCGTGATTGAGGGTCAGGGCTTTGGCGCCGAGGGCGAGGCGGTGGCCGAAATCTGCTTCAACACCGCCATGACCGGCTATCAGGAGGTGCTGACCGACCCCTCCTATGCCGGGCAGATCGTCACCTTCACCTTTCCGCACATCGGCAATGTCGGCACCAATGACGAGGACATCGAGACCACCAACCTTGCCGCCGCAGCGGCGGTGAAGGGCCTCATCGTCAAGGCGCCGGTGACCGAACCTGCCAACTACCGCTCGGCCAAGCCGTTCGACAAATGGCTGAAGGCGCGCGGCATCATCGGGGTTTCCGGCATCGACACGCGCGCGCTCACCAATCTGATCCGCGACCGGGGCATGCCCAACGGCGTCATTGCCCACCACGCCAGGGGCAAGTTTGACCTCGCCAAACTGAAGAAGATGGCCGCCGCCTGGAGCGGGCTTGAGGGGTTGGACCTCGCCAAGGATGTCTCCCTCACCCAGCGCATGGACTGGGATGAGGCCTGCTGGGACTGGTCCAGGGGTTATGAAGCAAAACCGCAGGGCGCCTACCGGGTCGTGGCCGTGGACTATGGCCTGAAGCGCAACATTCTGCGCTGCCTGGTCAGCGCCGGCTGCGACGTAACGGTGGTGCCCGCCACCACCAGCGCCGAAGCCATTCTGGCCCTGCAGCCCGATGGCATTTTCCTGTCCAACGGACCGGGCGACCCCGCCGCCACGGGTGAATATGCCGTGCCGGAAATCAGGAAGCTGGTGGCCTCCGGCAAGCCGCTGTTCGGCATCTGCCTTGGCCATCAGATGCTCGGTCTGGCGCTGGGCGCCAAAACCCGCAAGATGCATCAGGGTCACCACGGCGCCAACCATCCGGTCAAGGACTTCACCACCGGCAAGGTGGAAATCACCTCCATGAACCACGGCTTCACCGTGGACCGCGACAGCCTGCCCGACACGGTGGTGGAAACCCATGTGTCGCTGTTTGACGGTTCCAACGCCGGCCTTGCCCTGAAGGACCGGCCGGTGTTCTCGGTGCAGTATCATCCCGAGGCTTCGCCCGGCCCGCAGGACAGCCACTATCTGTTCACCCGCTTTGTCGAGGCCATGGCAAAGCAGCGCAACTGAACCGGATCTGAACGCCGCCTTCAGCGCCCCTTCAGGGCGCATCCTTCATGTCTTTCCGCACGCCGTACAACCGGCCGATCGAGGAAACGGAGAGAGCCATGAAACGCCTTGCCCTTGCCGTGCTTGCCCTGTGCGCCGCCAGCGCCGCACCCGCCCTTGCCGCCCAGAGCTATCCGCTGGTGTGCAAGACCGGCAACGCCATGAACGCCACCCTGCGCGGCAACGGCACCGCCATTGTCAGCTTCGTTGCCGCCGCCCAGGCCGCCAGCGATGCGCCCCCCGGCGCCAGCCAGTGCAGCTGGCTGGACCGCCCGCTCAATGCCGCCGAACCGACCCGGCTGCGCAGCAACGACCGCGGCTTCAGCCGCTACATGGTGGACGCGCTGATGAACGGCGGCACCTTCTATGTGCAGGTCTACAACGATGGTGCGGGCAACATGATTGTCACCCATGTCGGTCCGTGACCGCTAGGGGTTGGGCACACCCAAGAGCTTTCTGAGCTTGGCCATGCGCGCCTTCTCCGGCTCGCCATAGCCCAGCGTGGCCACCAGCTTGCCGTCGCCATCAAACAGATAGACGGAGGCCGTGTGGTTCATGGTGTAGCTGCCATCCGAAGTCGGCACCTTCTCATAGACGGCGCGGAAATTCCTGGCGATCACCGGCAGCTCCGCCATGGTCGGAATAAGGCCCACAAAGCGCTTGTCATAGGTCATCAGATAATCGTGGAGAAACTCAACGGTGTCGCGTTCCGGATCCACGGTGATGAAGAAGGTCTGGAAATCCCGGGCGGCATCACCGAGCTTCTCATAGGCGGTGGTCATTTCCGCCATGGTGGTGGGGCACACTTCCGGGCAATGGGTGAAGCCGAAATAGACCGCATAGGGCTTGCCCTTGAGGGTGGCGGAATCCACCACACCGCCATTGGACGAGGCGAGCCGGAACGGCCCGCCGAATTCGGCTGTCAGCTTGCCGCTGGTGCCGCTGCCCGACAGGCCGAAGGTGACAAGGGCGGCGGCAATGATCGCCGCCGCTGCCACCAGCACGAGACTGAGGTTGGTCTTCTGCTTCATGTCACCTTGACTCCTGCACAAAATAGGTGATGTCAACCGTGCCGGCCCTGGCAAAGGTCAGCGTTCCGCCGAACTTGGCCTTGAGCGGCGGCGGCTTTTTCACCCCCATCAGCATGATGTGATAGCCACCGGGCGCAAGCACCACACGGCCCCCCGCCGGTATTACCAGTCCATCCGCCATTTCATTCATCGTCATGACACCGCCGGCCATCTTCATTTCGTGAATCTGGCAGGCGGTGCTGATGTCCGCCGTGGCGGCCACCAGCCGGTCATCACTCTGGCCGGTGTTGATGATTTCCATATACCCCGCCGCCACCTCGGCGTTGGCCGCCACGGGTGCCGACCAGGGATGGTGTATCACCAGACTGCCCAGCTTGTATTCATGGCCCTGCGCCGAACCCGCAGCGGCCAGAACCCAGAGCGCAGCCATCAGAGCCGCGCGGCGATGCAAGCGCTGCATGTTTCCTCCATGGGCGGGCCGGGCCGCCGAAGCAGCCCGCGCCGCCGCTGTTCAGTGGACTTACTGCGGAGCCTTCACGTCATAGACAACGTCCACAGTGCCCGCCTTTTCAAAGGTCAGCGTGCCCTTGAAGGTGCCGCCCACGTCGGGCTGCGGCCCCGGCATGTCCATGAACATGATGTGGAAGGAACCGGGCTTCAGCACCACCGTCTGGCCGCCGGGAATTTCCAGCCCGTCCTTCAGTTCGGCCATCTTCATCACGTCGCCGTCCATCACCATGGTGTGGATCTGGACATTGGGGCTGATCTCGGCGGTGGCCTTGACCAGACGGTCGGCATCCTTGCCGTGGTTCATGATGGTCATGAAACCAGCCGAGACATTGGCGCCCATGGGCGACTTCTTGGACCATGTGTCCATGATCATCATGTTGCCCACCATGGTCTCACCGGCAACGGCCACGGAAACCGGAGTAAGGGCGGCAACGGCAAGGGCGCCAGCCAGGGCGAGAGAAGAGAAAACACGCATGTAAAACTCCTGCGTCAGGAAATGAATGGATGTGAATGATTGAAAGTGGCCGGGGGCTGACAGACCCCCGGCCGGGCAAAGGCTATGCCCGGCGGGGCGGGGCGCGGGCCGCAATGGGCGAAAGCTCGGCCCGGCGCTGGCCCACCGTGTCCGGTGCCGGCGCCAGCGTGAAGGCAAAGTCCACCGTGGCCAGCCGCGGAACCGGTAAAACCGGCGGTGGCGGCGGCGCCCCGGCAATGACCGTGGCCGTGCACAGAATGCAGCAGCTTTCATCCGGCAGGTTGGACTGCTGGTCCTCACCCTGGCCGTAATTGGGCAGGCACTGGCTGGCGGCGATTTCGGCCAGGAACCGGGTTTCCGGCGTGGGCCAGACGGCCGGCGCCAGCAGCAGCGCCAGCTTGAACACCAGCGCGCCAAACAGGGCCAGCGAAACCCGCGCCGCCATCGTCCGCAACCTGTCCATGGTGCCTATCATGCCGCAGACTCTACACAGATCAGGGCGCATTTCCAGCACCCAGCCTACCCTATCAGTGCCGCACCCCTCCGGCCCTTGCCTTTGGACAATTTTTCCGCCATAAGCCCGCCAGCTTGGTCACCCGGCTGGGGGCTGAACGGAGGGTTCTGTGCCGCGCACAGGATAGCCTGATCTCAGGCGGCCTCCCGTGTCTCCGCTCTTTCGACCGGTCTTTCAAACCTTTCTCACAGGGTTTGAAGGAGGCTCTGCGCCGGGAACCGAAGCGTGAATGAAACTTGAGAAAGGTGAACCCGAACATGGCTCTCTATGAGCACGTTTTCATGGTCCGCCAGGATGCCTCGGCCGCCCAGGTCGAAGCCCTGATTGACCAGTTCAAGGGCGTCATTGCCGCCGGTGGCGGCAAGGTGACGAAGGTTGAGAACTGGGGCGTGAAGTCGATTGCCTTCCGCGTCCGCAAAAACCGCAAGGCCCACTATGTGCTGTTCAACATTGACGCGCCCCACGCCCCCGTGGCCGAAATGGAGCGCCAGATGTCGATCAACGAAGATGTGATCCGCTTCATGACCGTGGCGGTCGAGGCGCTGGAGGATGGCCCCTCCGCCATGATGCGCCGCCGCGAAGACCGCGAGGAACGCGGCTCCTTCGGTGACGACCGTGGCTTTGGCGGCGGTGGCCGCGGCTTTGGCGGTGACCGGGGCGATCGTGGTGACCGTGGCGACCGTGGTGGCCGCCCGCGCCGTACCGAAACTGAATCTGCGGAGGCTCAATAATGGCTGCCGAACAGGGCGCACGCCGCCCCTTCTTCCGTCGCCGCAAGTCCTGCCCGTTCTCGGGCGAGAATGCGCCGAAGATCGACTACAAGGATGTGCGGCTGTTGCAGCGCTACATCTCCGAGCGCGGCAAGATCATTCCGTCGCGCATCACCGCCGTGTCGGCCAAGAAGCAGCGTGAACTGGCCAAGGCCATCAAGCGCGCCCGCTTCCTCGGCCTGCTGCCCTATGTGCTTCAGTAAGGGGGGCTGACTCATGGATGTCATTCTTCTTGAACGCGTGCCGAAGCTCGGCCACATGGGCGAAGTGGTGAAGGTGAAGGACGGCTATGCCCGCAACTTCCTGCTGCCCCGCGGCAAGGCGCTGCGCGCCTCCGACGCCAACAAGGCCAAGTTCGAGCGCGACCGCGCCCAGCTTGAAGCCAGGAACGCCGCCGCCCGCGACCACGCCTCGGTGGAGGCGGCCAAGCTCGACGGCCAGACCTTCATCATCATCCGTCAGGCCGGTGAATCGGGCCAGCTCTATGGCTCGGTCAGCCCGCGTGACATTGCCGAGGCAGCCTCTGCCGCCGCCGGCATGACGGTGGACCGCAACCACATCCAGATGGAAACCCCCATCAAGGCCATCGGCCTCCACAAGGTGACGGTCATGCCGCACCCGGAAGTGACGGTGTCGGTGACGGTGAACGTGGCCCGCTCGGCCGATGAAGCGGCCGCCCAGGCCCGCGGCGACGTGCTGACCGGCCCGGTCTCGGACCGTGCCGAAGTGCGCGCCGCCGCCCAGGCGATCTTCGAGGAAGCCGCCGCTGAAAACGCGGTGGAAGACGAAGCCCAAGGCTAAGTCCATTGCACAAGAATTGAAGAGCCGCCCCGTGGGGCGGCTCTTTTTTTCGACCCGCCCACAGATTTTACCACCGGGCCTGTGGATAGCGGGCATAATCCGATTCCCCCGCACCGCGCCGGGACCAAGCTGTTAAGACAGTGCCATGGCCAGCATCACCAACCTCCGCCCCGCCGAGGGGCCTGAAGCACAGGACGACGCCTACCGCGCCCCGCCCCACAACCTGGAGGCGGAACAGGCGCTGCTCGGCGCCATTCTGGTGAATAATGAGGCCTGCGACCGGGTCACCGCCTTCCTCACGCCCGATCATTTCTTCGAGCCGGTGCACGCCCGCATCTTCGACGCGGCGGCAGGCCTCATCCGCATCGGCAAGCTGGCCAGCCCCGTCACCCTCAAATCCTTCTTCGACAATGACGCCACCCTGAAGGAAATCGGCGGCCCCGCCTATCTGGCCCGCCTCGCTGCCGCCGCCACCACCATCATCAATGCCGAGGAATATGGCCGCGTCATTTATGAACTGGCCCAGCGCCGCCGCCTCATCGGCATCGGCACCGACATTGTCAACGACGCCTATGAGGCTGACGTGGAAACAACCTCCACCCGCCTCATCGAACAGGCCGAACAGACCCTCTATTCCATTGCCGAAACCGGCAAATACGGCCAGGGCTTCCAGCCCTTCACCCGCGCTGCGGGCGAGGCGGTGGACATGGCCTCTGCCGCCTATCAGCGCGAGGGCGGTCTCTCCGGCCTCGCCACCGGCCTCAAGGATCTCGATGACAAGATGGGCGGGCTTCAGCCTTCTGACCTTGTCATCCTTGCCGGACGCCCCGCCATGGGCAAGACGGCGCTGGCCACCAACATCGCCTTTCATGTGGCCAAGGCCTATCGCGCCGAACACCAGACCGACGGCACCACCCGCGTCACCAATGGTGCGGTGGTGGCCTTCTTCTCTCTGGAAATGTCGGCCGAACAATTGGCCACCCGCATTCTCGCCGAGCAGACGGAAATTCCCTCCGAGATGATCCGGCGCGGCAAGATCCAGCAGCATGAATTTGACCGGCTGGCCGAAATGTCGGCCGAACTGCAATCGCTGCCGCTTTACATTGACGCCACCGGCGGCCTGACCATTGCCCAGGTGGCCGCCCGCGCCCGCCGCCTGAAGCGCCAGCGCGGTCTTGGTCTGGTGGTGGTGGACTATCTGCAACTGCTGGCCGGTTCGTCGCGCAAGGCCGCCGAAGGCCGCGTGCAGGAAGTGACCGAGATCACCGTGGGTCTGAAGGCGCTGGCCAAGGAACTGAATGTGCCCATCGTCGCCCTGTCGCAATTGTCGCGTCAGGTGGAAAACCGCGAGGACAAGCGCCCGCAACTGTCCGACCTGCGTGAATCCGGCTCCATCGAACAGGACGCCGACGTGGTGATGTTCGTCTATCGTGAGGAATATTATCTCGCCAACCGCGAGCCGCGCGCCGGCACGCCGGAATATCTTACCTGGCAAACCGACATGGCCCGCGCCCACGGCAAGGCCGAAGTCATCATCGGCAAGCAGCGCCACGGCCCCACCGGCACGGTGGAACTGCAATTCGAGGCCAAGCTGACCAAGTTCCAGAACCTCGTGCGCGCCGACGACTATCTGCCCGACCAGTTCTGAGGCCCCGCGCCCATCGACCGCACTTGCGCGGGCCGGGTCATGGTCCTAAGCCCGGCCCAAACCGGAACCACGCCCATGATCGCCCCTGTGACCTCCGCCCCTGCCGCCTCCGTGCCGCCCGATCTCGCCGGAGCCGTTCTCACCGTCGATCTGGCGGCCCTTCAGCACAACTGGCGCAGCCTGGCCGCCGCCGCCAGCCCGGCGCAATGCGGTGTGGCCATCAAGGGTGATGCCTATGGCCTCGGCATGGCCCCGGTGGGCCGCGCCCTGTGGGCGGCGGGCTGCCGTCATTTCTTCGTCGCCCGGCCCATGGAGGGGGCCGACCTGCGCGCCCTGCTGCCGGAGGCGGAAATCTACGTGCTCGACGGCCTGTTTCCCGGCCAGGCGGAATTCTACGCCCGCCACCGCCTGCGCCCGGCGCTGACCGAACTGGGCCAGGCGCGTGAATGGGCCGCCTTCGGCCGCCGCTATGGCCATAAACTGCCGGCTGGCCTGCATGTTGACACCGGCATCAACCGCCTTGGCTTCGGCCCGGAGGAATTCCGCGCCCTGCTCGATGACAGCTTTCTGCTTCAGGGCCTCAACTTCACCCTGCTCATGAGCCATCTGGCCTGCGCCGATGATCCTGCCCATCCACTGAACAGACTGCAGCGCGACCGGTTTGACGCGCTCCGCGCCGCCCTGCCCGGCGTGCCCGGCAGCCTTGCCAATTCACCGGGCATCTATCTGGGCCCGGCCTTTACCCATGATCTGGTGCGCGCCGGCATTGCCATCTACGGCGGCAACCCCACCCCCCACCAGCCCAACCCCATGAAGCCGGTGGCCCGGCTGGAGGCCACCGTGCTGCAATTGCGCACGGTTCCGGCGGGTGACACGGTGGGCTATTCCGCCAGCTGGCAGGCCACACGCCCCGCCACCATTGCGGTGCTCGGCGCGGGTTACAAGGACGGCATTCCGCGCAGCCTGTCGTCACGCCAGGACGACGGTCCGGCCCAGGTCTTTCTGCATGGCCGCCGCTGCCCCATCATCGGCCGCGTCTCCATGGACATGATGGGGGTGGATGTGACCGATCTGCCGCAGGGCGCGGTGAAGCGTGGCGACCGGGCGGAAATCTTCGGCCCCAACATTGCAATCGACGAGGCGGCGGCCTGGGCCGGCACCATCTCCTACGAGCTTCTCACCCGCCTCGGCAGCCGCTATGCCAGACACTATGACGGCATCGAATCGGAACCGGCCTGACACCGGCACAGGGCAGCGCCCATGAACCCGCTTGCCCCCATTGGTGCCGCCGTCTTCGCCCTGCTGGCCGAGGTCGGCCGCCTGGCCTATTTCACCCGCGACGCGCTGGTGCAGGGCCTGACGCCGCGCATCTATGCGGGCCAGATTCTGCGCCAGTTGTTCCGCATCGGCTATTCATCGCTGCCGGTGGTTGGCCTCACCGCCTTTTTCACCGGCGGGGCGCTGGCGCTGCAGATCTATCTCGGTTCCTCGCGCTTCAATGCCGAAAGCCTGGTGGCCTCCATCGTGGCGCTCGGCATCACGCGTGAACTGGGGCCGGTGCTGGCGGGCCTCATGGTGGCGGGCCGGGTGGGCGCCTCCATCGCCGCCGAACTGGGCACCATGAAGGTGACGGAGCAGATCGACGCGCTGGTGACGCTGTCCACTAACCCGTTCAAATATCTGGTGGGGCCGCGCCTCATCGCCGCCGTCATCTCGCTGCCCCTGCTGGTGGCGGTGGGCGACACCATCGGCATTTTCGGCGGCTATTTCGTCGGCACCCGCTCGCTTGATTTCAACGCCTATGCCTATCTGAAAAACACCGCCGATTTTCTGAAGCTCGATGATGTCACCTCCGGTCTCATCAAGGCCGCCGTCTTCGGCTTCATCATTGCTCTGATGGGCTGCTATCACGGCTTCAATTCCAGGGGCGGGGCGCAGGGCGTGGGCCGCGCCACCACCAATGCCGTGGTTTCCGCCGCCATTCTCATTCTCGCCGCCAATTTCCTGCTCACCTCTTTGCTGTTCAAGGTGGAGTGATGAGCGTGAGCCCCCACATCCTCCTCCAGAATGTGACGAAAAGCTTCGGCCCGAAGCCTGTGCTGAACGGCGTCGACCTGGCCGTGCCCAAGGGCCGTTCGCTGGTGGTCATCGGCGGTTCCGGCACCGGCAAGTCGGTGCTCATCAAATGCATCCTCGGCCTGCTTCGTCCCGATGGCGGCGTCATCGAGGTGGCGGGCGAAAATGCCGTGGGCCTGAAGGGTGAGGAGCGCGACCGTTTTCTTGCCCGCTTCGGCATGCTGTTTCAGGGGGCGGCCCTCTTTGACTCGCTTCCGGTCTGGGAGAATGTGGCCTTCGGCCTCATGCAGGGCCGCCGCATGGACCGCGCCAAGGCGCGTGACATCGCCGTGGCCAAGCTGGGCCAGGTGGGGCTTGCCGCCGATGTCGGCAGGCTTTACCCCGCCGAACTGTCCGGCGGCATGCAAAAGCGCGTTGCCCTCGCCCGCGCCATTGCCGCCGACCCGGAAATCATCTTCTTTGACGAGCCGACAACCGGTCTTGACCCCATCATGGCCGATGTCATTAACAACCTGATCGTCGACTGCGTGAAGCGCCTGGGCGCCACCGCCATTTCCATCACCCATGACATGGCCTCGGCCCGCAAGATCGCCGACGACATTGCCATGATCCACAAGGGCCGCATCATCTGGCAGGGTGCGGCCGCCGCGGTTGACCATTCCGGCAATGCCTATGTGGAGCAGTTCATCCACGGCCGCGCCGAAGGCCCCATCCAGATGGATGTGCTGAAGGCCTGATCTGGACTTAAGGGTGCCGCCGGGGCGGACCTTGCCGGGCGCGCCCGCGCCGGGCATTGTGATAAAAAGCCCGCAGGAAACGCCGACATGAAACCCGCCGACCTCATCATCAACAATGCCCGCATCATCAGCATGGATGGCTCCGCCCGCCGCCCGCAGGCGCTGGCCGTGGCCGGAAACCGCATTGTCGCCATGGGCAGCGATGACGATGTGGCGGGCCTGTGCGGGCCGCGCACCCGCGTGGTTGACGCGCGCGGCGCCTCGGTCATTCCCGGCATCATTGAAAGCCACCTGCACCTGTTCGGCGGAGCGGTCGAACTAGACAGCCATATGATAAATAATATCAATGGCTTCCGTGCTGTATCAGACTCAATTTCTCAATATGCAAAGGCCCATCCGAACGACGCCGTGATCGTCGTCAACGGGGCTGCCCATACCAGTTTCGGCAGCCGCCCCATCACCCGCCAGGCCATGGATGAAATTGTGCCGGACCGGCCCTTCATCATGATCTGCTTTGACCATCACACCGTCTGGGCCAACACCCGGGCGCTGCACCAGGCGGGCCTGATGCGCGGTGCCACCCTGCCCCCCGGCAATGAGGTGGTGCTGGACGCCGAGGGCCTGGCCACGGGCGAACTGCGCGAGGCCGCCGCCTTCAACCCCGTGCTGGCCCTGACCCCCACCGGCGGGCGCGAATGGCTGGGCATGACCACCGGCGAAAACCCCGTGCCGCCCGCCACCGCCGCCCAGCGCGCCACCGACATGGCCTTGATGAAGAAGGGCCTGGACTATGCCGCCTCGCTTGGCATCACCACGCTGCACAACATGGACGGCAACTGGTATCAGCTTGAACTGCTCGATGGCCTGCGCCAGCGCGACGACCTCATTGCCAGGGTCGAGGTGCCCTTCCATCAGAAGAACTACTTTGAAACCGCCCGCGTCGACGAGGCGGTGGCCATGCGCGCCCGCTACAACGACGACATGCTGTGGTGCCGCCGGGTGAAGATCTTCATGGACGGCGTGCTTGAATCCATGACTGCCCTCATGCTCGACGATTATCCCGGTGCGCCGGGCAATCGTGGTGCCCCCCTGTTCACCGCCGCCCAGTTCAACGAGGTGGCCACCCGCATCGACGCTCACGGCATGCAGATTTCCGTCCATGCCATCGGCGACGGCGGCGTGCGCCGCACCCTTGACGGCTATGCGGCGGCGCGCCGGGCCAATGGCGCGCGCGACTCGCGCCACCGCATCGAGCATATCGAAGTCATTGACCCCGCCGATGTGCCGCGCCTGGCCGAACTGGGGGTGGTGGCCTCGCTTCAGCCCATCGTCGGCCTTGGCGTGCCGGGGGCGGCACTGGAGCCGTGCCTGTCGCGGCTTGGCCGCAAGCTGCCCATGTCCTATGCCTGGAACACGCTGCGCCAGGCCGGGGCCAGAATTGCCTTCTCCTCCGACTGGCCGGTGTCGCCGTTAAGTCCCTACCTCGGCATGCAGGCGGCCATGACCCAGCGGCCGCTGACCGCCGATTGCCCGCCCCAGGCGCAAAGCCTGATGGAGGCGCTCCACGGCTTCACGGCGGGTGGTGCCTGGTGCGAGTTCAGCGAGGACCGCAAGGGCCGGCTTGCCCCCGGCTATCTGGCCGATGTGGTGGTGCTCGACCGCGATCTGGAAGCCACGCCGCCGGAGGAGCTGGGCATGGTCAAGCCGGTGCTGACCGTCTGCGATGGCCGCGTGTCCTTTGAAGCGGACTCTCACACCCGATAGGTGTGCCCCGGCACCACCACTTCGGCAGACCGGTGCCCTGCCTCGATAGGCATGGTGATGGTGCAGCCGCCATTGAAGCTGATGGTGAAGTTGCTTTCGCCGTTTTCGTCCGCCACTCCAAAATGGCTCAGCCGCCCGCTCAGCAGGCTGAACAGCGTGCCCGGCGGGTGGGCGACACTCACCGTGCACAGAAAGCCGGGGTCACTGGGCCGGGTCAGGATGAAATCCCTGAACAGCCTGATTTCCCGGTGCCGGCCAAAACACAGAATGATCCTGCCCTCGGCAACAAGAACCGTGTTGAGCGCACGGTTCACCAGTGGCGTCCGGTCTAATTTCTCCGGCAATGCCGTCATCATTCCCCCAATAATGTCACGAAATCTGCATCAGCCAGAAGTCTGGCCGCTTTAATTCTCCCGGTTGTACGGGATTGTATCACAACACCTTTTCAGGGCCTTAATATCGATCAAAGACTGGGGCTTGCGTTCCCCATGTGTTCCTGTTATGTATCGGCTATGTCTAAAAGCCAGTTCGTCTGCCAAAGTTGCGGTGCCGTGACCCACAAATGGTCGGGCCACTGTGATGCCTGTGACTCCTGGAACACCATCAGCGAAGAGCGCGGGGCTGCCCCGGCCTCCGGTGCCAAGGGGGTCAGACTTCCCAAGGGGCGGCCCAGCCGTCTTGTCGGCCTGAAGGGCGAGGACGCCGCCCCGCCGCGCATTGAAACCGGCCTCGCTGAACTGGACCGGGTGGCGGGCGGCGGCTTTGTTCCCGGCTCCGGCGTGCTGATCGGCGGCGACCCCGGCATTGGCAAATCCACCCTGCTGCTGCAGGCCCTGGCGGCACTGGCCCGCCGGGGGCGGCGCGTCGTCTATGTTTCGGGCGAGGAAGCGGTGGCCCAGATCCGGCTGCGCGCCGAGCGTCTTGGTCTTGCCGATGCCAATGTTCTGCTCGCCACCGAAACCAATGTGTCCGACATCATTGCCACCATGAGCGAGGGGGAGCCTCCGGCCCTTGCCGTCATTGATTCCATCCAGACCCTGTGGTCGCCGGTGGTCGAGGCGGCCCCTGGCACCGTGTCCCAGCTCAAGGCGGGGTCCGAGGCCCTGATCCGTTTCGCCAAGCAGAAGGGCACCGCCCTGCTGCTGGTCGGTCATGTCACCAAGGACGGCCAGATCGCCGGACCGAAGCTCATCGAGCACATGGTTGATACCGTGCTCTATTTCGAGGGTGACCGCGGGCACCAGTTCCGCATTCTGCGGGCGGTGAAAAACCGTTTTGGCCCCACTGATGAAATTGGCGTGTTCGAAATGTCGGACGGCGGCCTGCGCGAGGTGGCAAACCCCTCGCGCCTGTTCCTGGGGCATGATGCCCGCCCCACCCCCGGCACCGCCGTGCTAGCCGGGCTGGAGGGCACCCGCCCGCTGCTCATCGAGGTGCAGGCCCTGGTTTCACCTTCGCCGCTCGGCACGCCGCGCCGCACCACCGTGGGCTGGGACGGCAACCGGCTGGCCATGATTCTGGCCGTACTTGAAGCCCGCGCCGGCATTGCCTTTGGCCAGAGCGATGTCTACCTCAACGTAGCAGGCGGGCTGAAACTGCGCGAACCCGCCGCCGATCTGGCCGTGGCCGCCGCCCTGCTCTCCTCCATGACCGACACGGTCATCCCGCCCGGCACGGTTCTGTTCGGCGAAATTGCCCTGTCGGGGGCAGTGCGCCCCGTGGGCCAGACCGAGGCGCGCCTCAAGGAAGCCGGCAAGCTGGGTTTCAGCGCCGCGGTCATGGCGGCGGCGGGCGAGACGCCCGCCGCACCCGGAATCGCCGTCAAGGCCCTGGAAAACGTTGCCGACCTGACCGCCTGGGCCGCCGCCCAGAACCGGGGTCTGCGCCGCATCGCCTGAAGCTGCCGCACCGGCACCGGGCGGCCTTGCTGGCGCCCCAAACATGTTGTGGAACAGGCTGGGAATCCTCTCTATAAGGAGCGCTCACGACCGAGGCGGACATGCCCTTCCAACTGCTCGATCTCATTCTCATCGGCATCATGCTGATTTCCGGCCTTCTGGCCCTGGCCCGCGGCTTCACCCGCGAAGTGCTGTCGCTGGTGGCCTGGGGGCTGGCCGCCGCCGGCGCCTGGTATGCCATGCAGCAGAAGTCCCTGGTTGACATGATGACCCCGCTGCTCGGCAAGGAGGATCTGGCGAAAATCGCCGTGGCGGCGCTGGCCTTCATCCTCGTCCTCATCATCGTGTCGGTCATCAGTGTGCGCCTGTCGGACCGGGTGGTGGATTCCGCTGCCGGTGCCTTCGACCGCACCATCGGCTTCCTCTACGGCCTGGCGCGCGGCTTTCTGCTGGTGGTCATTGCCTACCTGTTCTACGGCTGGCTGGTGCCGGCCGAAAAGCAGGAGGACTGGATCAGGAACGCCAGGTCGCTGCCGCTGCTGCGCGCCGCCGCCACCGCCCTCACCGACTTCATGCCACCGTCCATTCAGGAAACGCTGGCCAATTCCGCGCTGATGGTGACCCCCGACTCCGCCGCCCCACCCGCCACGACGGATGACGCAGCCCCCGCGCCCCAGCCTGAAACCGGCTATCAGCCGGGCCAGACCCAGGGACTCGACAATCTGATCGAGGGCACCGGCGCCAAGCCGCAAGCCCCCGCCCCTGCCACCCCCTCCTTCGGACAAAGCACAGGCCAATGACCTTCGATTTCGACCTTGATGGCGACACCCTGCGTGAAGAGTGTGGCGTCTTCGGCATATTCGGCCACCCCGATGCCGCGGCCCTGACCGCCCTGGGCCTGCACGCCCTGCAGCACCGCGGCCAGGAGGCAGCGGGCATCGTCTCCTTCGATGGCGGGCGCTTCCATTCCGAACGCCGTATGGGTCTGGTCGGCGATCAGTTCTCCAAGGCCTCCACCATCGCCCGGCTGAAGGGCAATGTGGCGCTGGGCCATGTCCGCTACTCCACCACCGGCGGAACCATTCTGCGCAATGTTCAGCCGCTCTTTGCCGAACTGGTTCAGGGTGGCTTTGCGGTGGCCCACAACGGCAATCTCACCAATGGCCTCACCCTGCGCCAGCAGCTCATTGCCAATGGCGCCATCTGCCAGTCCACCTCGGACACCGAAGTCATCCTGCATCTGGTGGCGCGCTCGCAGAAGGGCCGCACGGTGGAACGTTTCATCGATGCGCTGCGCCAGCTTGAGGGGGCCTATGCGCTGGTGGCCCTCACCAACAAGAAGCTGATTGGCGCGCGCGACCCTCTTGGCATCCGCCCGCTCATCCTGGGTGAACTGAACGGCGCCCATATCCTCTGTTCCGAAACCTGCGCCCTCGACATCATCGGCGCGCGCTTTGTCCGCGAAATCGAGAATGGCGAGGTGGTCATCATCACCGATGACGGCATTGAATCGCTCCGCCCCTTCCCCCGGCAGCCGGCCCGGCCCTGCATCTTTGAGTACATTTATTTCTCCCGGCCCGATTCCATTCTCGGCGGCCGCTCGGTCTATGAAGTGCGCAAGCAGATGGGCCGCCAGCTGGCCATCGAAAGCCCGGCCGAGGCCGATGTGGTGGTGCCCATTCCGGACTCCGGCGTGCCCGCCGCCCTGGGCTATGCCCAGGAGACCGGCATTCCCTTTGAGCTCGGCATCATCCGCAACCATTATGTCGGCCGCACCTTCATCGAGCCGACCCAGACCATCCGTTCGCTGGGCGTGAAGCTGAAACACTCGGCCAACAAGCCGGTGCTGGCGGGCAAGCGCGTGGTGCTGCTGGATGACTCCATCGTGCGCGGCACCACTTCGGTGAAGATCGTGCGCATGATGTATGATGCAGGCGCCCGCGAGGTGCACATGCGCATTTCCTCGCCGCCCATCCGCCACCCGGATTTCTACGGCATCGACACGCCGGAACAGAAGGCGCTGCTGGCCGCCACCCATACGCTTGACGAGATGCGCGAATATATCGGCGTCACCTCGCTTGCCTTCCTGTCGGTGGACGGCATCTATCGCTCGGTGGGTTACGACCACCGCGACAGCAGCCGACCGCAATTCACCGACCATTGCTTCACCGGCGACTATCCCACCCACCTCACCGATCTCTCCGGCGAGGCGGCCCGCCAGCAATTGTCACTGCTGGCGGAGGCGGGCTGATGGCCAAGCGTTTTCAAGACCGGATTGCCCTTGTCACCGGCGCCTCGCGCGGCCTGGGCCGCGCCATTGCGCTCGGTCTGGCGCGGGAGGGGGCCCATGTCATTGCCGTGGCCCGCACCGAAGGCGGCCTCACCGAACTTGACGACGACATCCGCAAGCTCGGCAATACCGCCACACTGGTGCCGCTCAATCTCACCGACACGCCGGCCATCGACCGGCTGGGCGCGGTGATCTTCGAACGCTGGAAGAAGCTCGACATTCTCGTCGGCAATGCCGGCATTCTCGGCAAGCTCACCCCCATCACCCATGCCGACCCGAAAATGTGGGACGATGTGATGGCCATCAATGTGACGGTCAATTACCGTCTCATCCGCTCGCTCGACCCGCTGCTGCGCCAGAGCGAGGCCGGCCGCGCCGTGTTTGTGACCTCGGCGGCAGCGCGCAAGTGCCGGCCCTATTGGGGGCCCTATTCCGTGTCCAAGGCGGCCCTGGAGGCGCTGGTCAAAACCTATGCCGGCGAGATTGCCACCACCCCGGTGCGCGCCAACTGCTTCAACCCCGGCCCGGTGCGCACCAAGATGCGCGCCCAGGCCATGCCGGGCGAAGACCCGCTGACGCTGCCCACGCCAGAGGACGTGGCCGCACAATTGCTGGCCATGTGTGCGCCGGACTTCACCGACAATGGCGCGGTGTGGCAGTTCGCCAAGGGCGGCCTTGCCCCGGATGTGCCGGGTATTTGACGGCGATCAGCGGCACGAAAGAAAAAGCGCGGCGGCAATTAACGGCGCTTCTCCCGGTCGAAGGGATTGCGTCCGCCGCGCAGGCTGAAGCGAATGGGAACGCCGCCGAGATCGAAGTCCTGGCGCAGGCCGTTCATCAGATAGCGCGTATAGCTCTCCGGCAGCTTCGACAATTGATTGCCGAAGATGGCGAAGGTGGGCGGCCGGGTTGAGGCCTGGGTGGCATAGCGGATCTTGATGCGGCGGCCCGAGGGGGCAGGCGGCGGGTTGCGCGCCAGCGCGCCCTCCAGCCAGCGGTTCACCTGCGAGGTCGGAATGCGGGCATTCCACTTTTCCACCGTGGCGAACACGGCGTTCATCAGCTTGTCCAGGCCCTTTTCCTGTTTGGCCGACAGCGTCACCACCGGCACGCCGCGGATTTCCGGCAGCACGTCTTCAAGGTCGCTGTTCACCTCGGCCAGCGTCTTCTGCTTTTCCTCCACCGCGTCCCATTTCGACAGGGCCAGCACCACCGCCCGGCCCTCGCGCGCCACCAGATCGGCCAGCGCCAGATCCTGACGCTCGATCTTCATGGAAGCGTCGATGAGCACGATGACGCAGTCGGCAAAGCGGATGGCGCGCAGCGCATCCGACACAGCGAGCTTCTCGATCTTGCCGGTAACCTTGGACTTGCGCCGGATGCCCGCCGTGTCCCACAGCTTGATGGGGCGGCCCTGCCAGTTCCAGTCGGTGGCAATGGCATCACGCGTGATGCCCGCCTCCGGCCCCGTCAGCATGCGCTCCTCGCCCAGAAGCGTGTTGACCAGGGTGGACTTGCCGGCATTGGGCTGGCCGATGATGGCCAGCCGCAGGGGCCGCTTGCGATAGGCCTCGTCATCCTCCTCGGATTCCGCTGCGTCCTCCTCGGCGTCGGGTGCCTCGCCCACCAGCGGCGCAATCACGTCGTAAAGCTGGTCCAGCCCCTCGCCATGTTCGGCGGAAACGGCCAGAGGCGCCCCGAAGCCCAGGGCAAAGGCCTCGGCCAGCCCGGCCTCTGCCGCGCGGCCTTCGGCCTTGTTGGCCACCAGCGCCACGGGCTTGCCCATGCGGCGGATGCGCTGGGCAAACTGTTCGTCGGTGGGCGTCACCCCGGCGCGCGCGTCAATGACGAAGAAGACCAGATCGGCCTCGGCCACCGCCGCCTCGGCCTGAGCGCTCATGCGCTGCTCCAGACTGCCGCGCCGGGCATCATCCAGCCCCGCCGTGTCAAACACCCGGAAATGCAGGTCGCCAATCTGCCCCTCGCCCTCGCGCCGGTCGCGGGTCACGCCGGGCTGGTCATCGACCAGCGCAATCTTGCGCCCCACCAGCCGGTTGAACAGCGTGGACTTGCCGACATTGGGCCGGCCGAGAATGGCAATGGTGGGTTTCATGGCCGCCTACTGCGCCGTGCCGGAGGCATCCTGATCCACCGGCGGCGCGCAGCTGGGGTCGTCGGGCGCACAGGCCGCACTACCCTTCTGGCCCATCACGGCGGGATCACGCCGGGTCTGCTGGTCGGGCGGCAGAACATCCTCACGCGTGCCGGGCAGAACCGTGTCGTCCACCTGGCCGGTCATGCGCTTGATGGAGGTGCAGCCGGACAGCACCAGGCCTGCGCAAACCACCACCGCCCATCGCGCCGGAAACCTCATGTCAGCCTCACTTCTGCGGCAGCAGCGGCGTCAGCAGCTGCATCATCATCTGGGCCCGCATGCGCATGGACCCCGGCGTGGTCTGATCATTGTAAAGGGCGGTCATGTAACGGTCGGCCATGGCATAATCGGCATTGCGCCAGGCCGAAAGGCCGAAGATTTCCCGCGCGGCATGGCGCCAGACCTGGCCATCCTTGTCATATTGGCCAAGCCGGGCCAGCAGTTCATCGGGCTTCTGGGTGTCGGCCAGCAGATAGCCAGCCCGGATGCGGGCCATGTCGGCAAGCGCCGGATCAGACCCCTTGGCGGCGGCAAAGGCGTCATAGGCCTGAACCGCCTCGGCCGTCTTGCCCTGCCTGGCCAGATCGCCCGCCTTGCGCAGTTCTGCCAGCTGGGCAAAGCCACCGTGGGTGATGGCGGCCAGTGCTGCTTCGGCGTCATCGAACTTGCCGTCCTCGGCCTTCTTCACCGCATCGACATAGGCAGTGGCGGCCCCCTCTGCCTGCTTGAGCTGGTAATAGGTCCAGCCCTTGAAGCCCCCCACCCCCGCCACAATGGCGAAGGCCAAGGCCAGAAGCGCATTGCCGTATTTGTCCCAGACCTTCTTGTATTGATCCTGGCGGACTTCCTCATCCACCTCACGGAACAGGGATTCATCGCTCACGATGCGGCACTCCTCATGCGAATGCCGATGGGCCTAAATCAGCGCCGGGGCCAAATCAAGGCATTTCACCGGCGGGCTGCGATCCCGCCTGTATCCCTCCGCCGGGTGGCGGGGGTTCAGTCCCTGTCCATGCTGGCGGCCAGCGCCAGCAGGTTCTTGCGGCCCTGGTGGATCACAAACCCACCCATGACCATCGCTGAAAAAAACAGACCACTCAGGAAACCGGCAATAGCAACTGACACGACACACCTCTCGAGCGAATCAGGTCATTTCAGACTCGACTGAACATCAAGGTGGTTAACAGATGTTATCCACAGGTCATCCACACTATTCGACGAGGAAACTGGCCAGCATGCCGGAATCCACCCGCTCTGCCACCAGACTCTGAATGACCCAGACGCCAGGATTGTCGGCGATCAGGGAAAGCTTCACCGCCGTCCGCGGCGCCACCACCACCGTGTCACGCCAGGGGGCATCGGCCACCGCCTCGCCGCCCCTGTCCAAAACCCGCCAGACATGGCCGTGAATATGCAGCGGCTGGGCAAAGGTGGTGCGGTTGTCGATGGTGACGAGCAGTGCCTCGCCTTTTTTGGCGGTGAACAGCGGCGGCCCGCCGGTGCCGGACACGCCGTTCATGGCCCAGGCCAGGCCGCGCTCCAGCAGGGCGCGGGTGTCCATCTCCTGGTCGCCCACCCAGGCCGATTTGAGGCCGCCCTTGGCGCCCCCTTCCAGCGTCACCGTCACGGCGCGCGCCGCCGCGGCATCAAACCCCGTGCTGATGGGGTTGGCAGCCAGCACCAGCTCTCCCGGTGGAGTGGATTGAGGCTCGCCCTGCGGCTCGAGATAGGCCAGTTCAACCACATCCTCCATAAGGTCGAGAGCTATGGTCACCGTCTTCACGGAAACAGGAGGCAGCAGCAGATCGGCGCGCTGCCCCGGCGCCAGCACCAGCGCCTGCGCCCCCAGCGGCTGCGCCATGGCCAGGGGCTGCCCGTCATAGGCCACAATCCGGGGCTCTGCCCCCTTGAACAACAGCCCCATGCTGCGGACATTGGCAGCGTTGAGAAGGCGCAGCCGCAGCGGCCGTCCGGCCGCCACGGCAATATGCGGTTTCAGCGCGCCGTTGACGCTGAACCAGTTGCCCATGCGGCCCTCGCCCACCGCCGTGGCCAGATCGCCAAAGCCGCCCTGGATTTTGCCAGCGTCATCGACCAGCCAGTCATCCAGCACCAGCGCCACATCCTGCACCTCAGGCGGCGAGGCTTCCGCCACCACCAGCAGGCCATAGAGCCCCATGTCGCGCTGGCGCGAGGCATTGGTCAGCGGACCGAACCAGAAGGTGCCGGCATCGGGCGGCGTGAACACGCAGTCGACCGCGGCCGGTTCACCCGGCTCCACCTTCACCGTCATCTGGTCGGCGGGGCCGCGCACCCCGAACCAGTGAAACCAGATATCCTCGTCAAGATAGTTGATGAGCCGCACCTTCAGCAGCTCACCCTGCCGGGCCTGAACCATGGTCACCGCATCGGTCTTGCGCCAGCTCCAGGTTTCGGTGGCGGGCTGGTCGGCGCCCAGAAGCCGCAGGCTGGCCGGTTCGGCGCGCAGCACCTGAAAGCCGTCCGGCGCCTCCTCCGCCAACACAAAGCGGGGGCGCAGCGCCAGAAGCGCTGCTGCCGCCAGAACGTCGCGCCGGTTCATTGTCATCGTCCCAACCCGAAAGCGTTAGCGGCGCTGTCCTATCTGCCCACTATGGCAAATCGGTGATGGCCGGTCAGTCCTTGACGTCATAGGTGTGGCGCGGTTCCGGAAAGTTGCGCGCCTTCACCTCGGCGGCATAGGCGGTAATGGCCTTTTCAATGGCTTTGCCCACCGCGCCGAACTCCTTGACGAATTTTGGCACGCGCGGCGACAGGCCCAGCATGTCCTCCATCACCAGGATCTGGCCGTCGCAGGCCGCCGAAGCGCCAATGCCGATGGTCGGAATGGCGATCTCGCCGGTGATCTTGGCGGCCAGCGGTTCGGCCAGCGCCTCCAGCACCACGGCAAAGGCACCGGCCTCGGCCACCACGCGCGCGTCTTCCTCAATCGCTGCCCACTGGTCGCGGGTCCGGCCCTGCGTCTTGAAGCCGCCCAGCACATTGATGGACTGCGGCGTCAGGCCGACATGGGCCATCACCGGAATGCCGCGCTCGCTGAGGAAGCGGATGGTTTCGGCCATGCGCCGCCCGCCCTCCAGCTTGATGGCGCCGCATTCGGTTTCCTTGACCACCCGGGCCGCGTTGCGGAAGGCCTGGGCCGGGCTTTCCTCATAGGAGCCGAAGGGCATGTCCACCACCACCAGCGCCCGTTTGGCGCCGCGCATGACCGCCCGGCCATGCATGATCATCAGGTCAAGCGGCACCGGCAGGGTGGATTCGAAGCCGTGCATGACCATGCCAAGCGAATCGCCCACCAGCAGAAAATCCACATGCGGGTCGGCAATGGCCGCCGTGTGGGCATGATAGGCGGTGAGGGAAACAATGGGGTCAATGCCCTTGCGCGCCGTGATGTCCGGTGCGGTCAGGCGTTTGATGGTGGTTTGAACCGACATGTCAGCTCCCGGATAAAGGCACAGCGACGCCAATGAGCGTCTGGTGAAAATGCAGCATCAGCGCGTAAAGGCCAAGCCCCGCCAATAGGCCAAGGCCATTGCCGCCCCAGCCGAGGGGCGACAGGGCCACCCCGCTGCGGGCGGCAAGCACGGCATGGGCCGCGGCATAAAGCGCCAGTCCGCCGAAGAGAATGAGGCTGGCGCCATCGCCATTGGCCAGCAAATGGCCCACAGCCCACACCACCACCGCCAGGGCCATGGGAAAGCGCAGCCGCTGCCGCCACGTCCCGCCCGCCAGAAACTGGCCGAACAGCAGAAAGGCCACCAGCATGAACAGCAGATTGGCATGCGCCCCCCACAGGGGCGGCTCATAGACGGCATCGAAGGGGGCAGCCCGCCAGCCCAGAATGATCACCACCAGACCCGCCACCGACAGGCCGCCATAGGCCAGGCCGAAGCGCCGCCGCCCCAGCCCTTCGCGCAACCGCTGCCGCAGCCCCGCATGGGCGGCAAGAAGGTGAAGCGCCGCAAAGCCCGCCACACCCAGAACCAGAAGCCCCATCACAGCACCGGCAGGCCGAGAACGTAAGGATGGAAGCCAAACAGCATGACCAGATACAGCACCACACCAATGGCCACCGCCTTGCCATCAGCGGCCCAGTCCGGGCTGTAGTGTGGCCGTTTGCCACGCATCATGGACACAACGATGTCGACCAGCGCCACCGCCAGCAGGGCAAGGAAGATCAGCACCTGGGCCCGCTCGCCATTGGCCAGAAGATGGCCCACAGCCCACAGCGCCACCCCGATGGACATGGGATTTTGCAGCCACAGCCGGAGGTGGCTGGTGCCATAGGATGCGCCCATGGCGATGAAGCCGAGAAAAACCAGCAGCAGGGTGGCGTGCGTCATGCCCGGTGGCGGGGTGTAGAAATCCGGCCCTTCCGGGGCCCCGCTGAGTCGCACATAGGCCCACGCCATCAGCGCCGCACCGGCGCCAACCGTCAGGGTGAACACCGAGCGTAGACCGTTGGCGCCCCAGCGCAACCTCAGGCGGTCACGCCTCGCCGGAAACAGGCTGGAGAAGAAATGAGGCAGAACAAACAGCAGGATACCGGTAATGAGCACTTGCATTTTCCCCTCCGCCACGGCTCAATGTAGCCGAACACGCCGGAGAACGGAACCCGCCAGGGGACTGGCACAGCTTCACGCCGGCGTGATAGACTTGGCAGAATCTGGAGCCGGATTGCGGCAGACGAGGGACAACATGAAACCCACACTCATTCTGGTCGGTGCGGACAAGGGGGGCGTCGGCAAGACCACCATCTCGCGCTCGCTGCTCGATTACTTTGCCCGCAAGAATGTGCTGACCCGTGCCTTTGACACGGAAAATCCCAGGGGTTCGCTGCGCCGTTTCTATCCCGGCATCACCGAGGTCATCGATCTGAGCAACGTTGCCCATCAGATGAAGGTGCTCGACACCATGGAAACCGCCAATGTGCCGGTCACCGTGGTTGACCTCAAGGCCGGCAATCTGTCCTACGCCCTTGATGTCTTTGAGCGCATCGGCGTGCTGGAAGCGGCCCGCAACGGCCAGTTCAATCTCGGCCTGTTCCATGTCGTCGGCCCGTCCATCGCCTCGCTCGACGAAATCGGCGAAATCGCCCGCTACATGTCGGGCGTGCAATATGTGCTGACCCGCAACTTCATCAACGAAACCAACTTCTTTGAATGGGATGAAGCCACCCACAAGAAGTATTTCGCCCAGATCTCCAAGGCCCATGAGATCAACATTCCGAAGCTCAATGAAATGGCCTATGAGCAGGTCGATCTGGCCGGCGTCACCTTCAAGGACTTTGTTGACAACAAGGCCGCCGACGGCACGCCGGGCAAGTTCTCCTTCGTGCTGCGCGGCTATGTGAAGAAGTGGTGCAACGAGATCGACGAGGAATATGCCCGCGTCGCCCTCGTGCAGGAACTGCTCTCCGGCCGCACCGCCAATCCCAGAAGCTGACGCGCGCGGCCCGCGCCGTGACCCAGCCTGCGGTTTACATCATCTGTTCCGACCAGCATCGCAACGGCAAGACTCTGCTGGCCCGCACCCTGCTTGACTATCTGCTGCTGGAGGGGCGCGATCCCTTTGCCATTGACGCCGATGTGGCCAAGGCGCCGCTGCGCGGGTTTTTTCCGGGGCGCACGGCCCTGGTCGACTTTGAAACCATTCCCGGTCAGATGAAGCTTTTCGATACCATTCTCGCCTCGCCGGGGCGCGATTATGTCATCGACCTGCCCGCCCTGCAGACCGAGCGTTTCTTTGCCGTGGCCGATGACCTGAAGGTGTTTGACGCCCTGCACGAGGCAGGCTTTCGCGTGGTGGTTTTTTTCATTGTCGACAAGCGCCAGACCTCGGCCCTTCTGGCCGAAGCCATGGGCCGGCGCAGCGGCATCGACCTTGCCGTGCCGGTGGTCAACAAATATGTCGGATCAAGCTGGGCCGAGCGCGGCTATGCCCTTGGCCTGCCGGAACTGAACCAGTCCACCTTTGCCGCCATTGGCAACAAACGGGTGTCGCTGCGCGCCGTGGCCGAAGGCGACGCCGAGGGCCTGAACCAGCCGCAGCAGCAGGAAGTCATCGCCTTCCTCAGCGCCGTCATGCGCGATCTGAGCGACGTTGACCCCATCATGAGTCTGAAAGGATTGAAGACCTGACGCCACCGCGCCGGACAGGCCATCATCACCCGTCCGGCGCACTGGCAGTTTGCTACTGTTTGCGCAGCGGCACCTGGAACCCACCGGGCGGGCGCAGGGCTTCCTCATAGAAACCCTGGCCGGTCACATGTTTGGCCCCCATGAACAGCCACTGGCCGGTATCATCCACCCAGATCAGGTCGTGATCCTCCACGGTCTCACCGGCCTTTATGTTGAACAGCGCGCACGCCTTGCCCAGAATGTCCTTTGTCTCACCAACCTTCCACTCCCCCGCGCCGCAGGTACCGGGAGGAAGCGCATTCATCTGGTCGGCAAAGGCTTGGGCCTTTGGCGTGATGTTGAAGGCGGTGTTCAAAACATAGTCATTCTTCATCGCACCCGCCGCAACCGGATGCGCCCCGCGCCACACCACGTCACCAGCGAAGTGGAAGTCAACCATGGGGACACTGCACAGGGGATCAGCGAACATGCTGATGGTGCCGTCAAAATGGTCAGCCCCGTCATAGCTGAAGACGCGCCTGAGCCAGGTGGACGACGGCGCGGCGTCCGGCTTGGCCCGATTTTCGGTGGGGCGGAGTTCGCATGAGATCGAGGCCCATTGACCGGAAAGCTTGCCCTTCAGGGCGGCAAGGTTATGCGCCTCGTCGGCCAGTGCCGGTGCGGCAAACAGGCCATACAGGAGAGCCAGAGTGCAAAACGCTTTCATCTCCGCCTCACTGTGCCGACAACTGACGCAGCGCACCTGCCCAATCTTCGATGTGATAGGACTTGCCCGTCATCTTGCCGTTTTCAATGGTGTGAATGTCAATCGACATGAGGCTGAATTTCTTGCCGGAATGGGCAACACCCATGAAATCTCCGGCGGGTGTGCCGCTGCCCTCGCCACGCACGATCACCCGATTGCCGGACACCAGCACTTCCTTGATGTCCCATTTGAGATCGGGAATGGCTTTGCTGAAGCCCGGAACAACTTCGGCCACCTTTTCGCGGGGGGCGCAGACGGAGTCGGCTGAACAGCTCTGCCAGCCTTCTGCCGTGGCCGAAAGAACCAGCGAGCTGGCGTCCTTTCCGGGCGCAGCATTCAGCGCGTCATAAAACGGAAAAACCGCGGCCTTTGCCTGGTCCGGTGTCAGGGCGTCCGTCGCCAGAGCGGGCCCTGCCAGAAACAGCGCGGCAGCAGCAAGGGCTATTGTCTTGATCATGTGAGTCTCCTCAGTTGCAATCGGCACCGGCATATGGTCAAAGGCATCATGACTCAAACTCATAATGTTCATACATCATGAAGAATTTCGATTTGCATAAACTCGACCTGAATCTGCTGGTGGTGTTTGACCTGTTGATGCAGGAACTGAACGTATCCCGCACCGGCGAGCGTCTGGGCCGCACCCAGTCCGCCATCAGCCACGCTCTGGCCCGTCTGCGCCAGCAGGTGGCCGATCCCTTGCTGGTCAAGTCCGGCGGCTCCATGCGCCCCACGCCGCGTGCCCTCGCTCTGGTGGAGGATGTGCGACCCCTGCTCCGCCAACTGGGCAGGCTTCTGACCCCCGTGCCACCCTTTGAACCGCGTCAGTCGGATCGCGCGTTCCGCATCGCCGCACCGGATTTCATGACCCCTCTGTTCACCCGCCTGCTGGCCCACCTCGCGGTGGAAGCCCCGGCCGTGACCGTCGCATGGCTGCCACCGGGCGACAGCGCCTTTCTTGATCTCGCCGAAGGAGATCTTGATGTGCTTTTGGCCCCCGGACGCCCCCGCCCGCCGGAAGGTGTGGCGGCAGAACCGGTGGGCCTCATGCAATGGGGGTGCTACATGCGCAAGGGCCACCCGGCCGCCCGGCGCTGGTCAGCCCAGGCATGGCAGACATGGCCGCACATTCTGGTCCGCACCGGCAGCCGGAGCAAAAGCCAGGTGGCACGCGACGCCGAGGTGCTGGGGCTGACACGCCGCATCGGATTGGAAACGGCGCAATTCGGCGCGGTTGCACCGCTCCTCGCCGACAGCAACCTCATCGCCACTCTGCCTGATCTGGCATTGCTTGATGCGGCCGAGCGCCATGGCCTGCTGCGGCGGCCGGTGCCCTTTGCCATCCAGCCCCTGCCGCAAGCCATGTACTGGGGCCAGAGACAGCACTCCGATGCCGGCAATCTCTGGCTCAGGGGGCACCTGCGGGCCATTGCGGGCGATCTTTTTCATGATGACCGGCACCGCCGCCTGCGCAGCTAATGTGATCCTGAATAGTTGGCATTTCCAAAGTGCAACGCTGCTCGCCCGATCTGTGAAAGGGCGGTTCTGATTCAGGCAATGTCCACGCCGTCCTGATTAACCCGCGTCGGTCAGCCAGTGTTCGATGTGGTCGCGCTTGGGCAGGCGCCCGGCCGACACCACCTTGCCGTCGACCACCAGGCCGGGCCGGTCGAGCACGCCGAAAGCCGCAATGGCGGCAAAGTCGGTGATGGTTTCAAGGGTGATCTCCACCCCCAGCCGCGCTGCCTCCTCGCGCACCATGCGTTCCAGCAGGTTGGCCTCCACCTCGCCGCACACCGCACAGGAACCGAGGATCTTGATGGATTTCATGGCGCAACCATTCCCTGTTGGCATCAGAACTGAACCGCACCCCTGATCCGGCATGAGCCAAAGGGCGCGGCAAACCCCTGCTCAGTAATGCGGCGGCGGCGGCTCGCGCCCGTCGCTGCGCGCCATGGCAGCGGCATCGAATTCTTCGCGCAGCTCACCCAGGCGGCGTTCAAGCACATCCATCTTCCGCCACTGGGCAACCACCATGTCATTGAGGTCGGCAATCACCCTGTCCTGCTCGGCGATGCGGGTTTCCAGTTCGGCAATGCGCGCTGCCGGGTCGGTGGCGGCCATTTCGCTCACTCCCATTCAATTATCGGCTGAATGGCCTATCTAATTGAAAAACAAAGCGAAAAAATATTTTCAAAAATGATTATACCGTCACCCTTACCGTCGAAAAGCTACCGCTTATGAAAACATTGGCTTTTTTCGGCTCATTGGCATGGGAAAGACTTCGCCATCTATCGCCGGTGACGAAGCCGATGCCATTTGAGCAGTACGAATGGCGAACGTGCTCGCAACAACCTTATCGTATCGATTCAAGAGCCGGTTTGCCATCCTCGTAGAAGGATTCCTTCTTAAACGCTCTTGGCCCCCAAGCACGTCAAACCGTCGCCTCGATCTACCATTTCGATCCGCCGTCAAACCGGCCCAACAGCAGCATCGTTTCAAAACTCCATATCTGACCGATATTGATCGATTGCCGGTCATATTTGACTACATGCCTAGCGCGAGCTCGGTCTCCGCGTTCATGAACGCCGGTTCGTAATCCCGCGCCAATGCACCTGCCACGCCCACCTGACGGAGAGTCTCACGCCAGCCTTCCGATATGTGCCGTGCGGTATCGCGGATGATCTGCCTCGCTTCCTCGGGCGGGATCTCGAAGAACTCGCAGGCTTCAAGCGCGAGCGCGATGGACCGATCATGCGCGCCGCCCTCCAGGATAGCAGTTTCCAGGTGCGGATTTCGATCCGGTGCGGGGTTCACATCGAACACGGGCGACAACCGCCATTGGCCTCCTCCCACATAAAGGAAGCCATGGTTTTTCAGATGATCGTCCTTGTTTGACACGAGGACCGTGAAAATCATGCGCAGGAAGAGCTCGCGAAAATCGGCTTTGGGATCGGCGCCATAGGCACGGATAAAATCGACGATCTCCGTATAAGAGCCCAACTCCGTCCCGGTCTTCCCAAGTGCCGTGCGCGCCGAGATATAGGGAATCCGGGAACTGCCTCGCCGGTCGAACCGCTGGATCAGCGCGACCGGAAAGGGAGTGTCGGCGAGTTCCAGCCTGGCCGTAGGCGTGCGAATGCCGCAAGCCTGGGCTAGCCGAAGCGTCGCGACCTCGACCCTTTCGATCGGCTGCTGATCGTGGACCGAGGTGAATTTGGCCAACCATAGCGTATCGCCGTCCTGGACATTGGCCTTGGGCCGGGCGCCGCCCGAACCGCCCGCGCCCGCCAACGCCTGCATCTCTTCGGCAGAGATCTCCTTACCCTGCTCATAGGCGCGGGCAATGGCCGTTATCGCTTCCAGCTCGAGGAGGCGGGGCACGGCGTCACCCGCTTTACCGCGAATGATCTCTCCATCGTCGCCCTGGAATCGCAGTGCGCCCTGACGACAAGCGTCGTCGGACAGCGTCAGATACTCAAACTCGCTCAGACCATTGCCATAGGCACGTTCGAGAAGGCGCCGTCCCCAACTGTCCGGCGCGGCATCGGCGAAGACGCCCGCCAGTGCATCACGCATGTTCCCCGGCTGGCCCGACGTATGAAAAGGGCCGCCTTCCAGGGGAAGATCCGGCTGCACGGCAAAGGCCCGGGGATTTTCTATCCAGGCAGCGTCATAGGCAAAGGTCGAGAACTGCCGCGGCCCCGCTGCTGTGAAACGCAGCTGACCGACGGGCGCACGACTGTCGCCAAGAACAACCTGGGCAGCAAACTCCGCCATCAGAACGACGCTCCGTCAGGATCGACCACGTCATCGAGCGCGCGCGTCGGATCCGACTTGGCCTTTTGCTTTCTGATCCTCGTCGCGAAAGACTTGCCTCGCTGCGGCAGGCGCACGTTAGAAAGCGCAAGCCCCAGGTCATCCTTGCGGACATCGATCAGATCGGCCAGCCGCTCGAGAAGCCCGAGGACGACCAGCACATCGGCAAGCGTCCCGATAGCAACGCCAGGGTCGCCCTTTTCGAGCCGCGCGATAGAACTGGCCGATGTTCCGGCGCGCATGGCCAGGTCCGCAACCGCAATACTGCGCCGTAGCCGCGCATTTCGAATGTCCTGCCCAAGCCTTTCGAGGGCTGGTCCGACCTTTGGAGAGCCCATGATAATGCCCCACATCTGGTGAATTGTGGTGCAATATTTGTCATATTTGATGAGTTATGTCAAGTCCGTGGTGGTCATGTAACGCGGAATAACCGGAAACATGCCTTACCCTTCTCCCGGTAGAAGGCGAAATCTGACTAGTGCCTGGCCAACCTCGGCTGGCCTCAGGATGATGGCGAGAACTATTCCTTCCGCCCCTGAGGGCTCTTTCCGGCATCCAGAAACATCGGGAAGAAGCTGCGCTGGGTCTTCACCTTGATGATGTCATTGACGCCGATCGTGTTCGCTTTGCGTCTCTCGCCACCGGCTGGCGTGATCACCTCAAGATCGGGGTTCTCGATGATCGCGGCATGGACGTCATCGGCATGCGCCGGCGTGACGTTGTAAATGCTCTCATAGAACTCCATCACCGACATGGCATCACCAGCTTCAGTCACGAGACGGGGGACGTCATCAAGAAGCTGGGTCTTGGCCGAGGCACGGCCATTGTCGTCGAAGAGATAGAGCATCCCCTCATCATGGCGCGGGTCATAGGACAACATGTTGAGGCCCGATCGGCCGAAGTGGGCCTGAAGGCTGGCATTGTCGTGGAGGATATTGTTGTAAACTTGCCGTGCCCGATTAGCGTTGGCGAAGTGGATCAGCCAATAGCGCCAACCGCCAGGGTTGTTGATCGAGAACGGACTCACATAGGGCGCGCAAAGCCGGAAAGCGTCGAAGACGATCTTCTCTGCGGTTCCGAGCCAATCCTTCTGGCTCATCAACCCGTCCAATGCCTGGACATCGCCGCTGGCGAGACCGAGATGATCGAGTTGCGCACGCAGGCGCTCCGGCTGGTCTTTCTGGAGGAACGCCAGCAATGAACTGATAACGAAGGTGTAGAAGATCTCTGCCGCAGGATACGAGTGCATGATGTCAAGAATCGTATTCCGCTCCACATGGCTGTGGCCGCACTGGTCCAGGTTGAAGATCACGCTGCGATAGCGTCCTTGCTCCAGGAAACGCTTGATTTTGGGATAGGCGGTTTCGAAAAACTCGTTGAGATACTCGACGCGCAGATGGAGCTTCGGGCAGGTCGCGACGATGTCGGCCTGGAGCGGCGCCACATGCGTTTTTAGAAGTTCGATCGCGTCACGGCTGGCATCGTTGAAGACCAGCAGGCACTCGACCTCGATCGCGTTCAAGCCCTGTGCCGCGCGATGCGTGTTCACGGCCTCGGTGGCTCGCTTCAACTCTTCGATGAAAATCAACGGGGAGCCCGATGTCCCGCACTGGTAGCGGCCGCCCCCGGCGAAGCCATCGACGATGGCCAGCCGAAAACGTTCCTGCTGCGGCAGCTTGCAGCGAACGGTCAGGTAATCGAAGCAATATTCACGGAGAATCTTGTGTTTGCGCCGCGAATGCTCCTCAAGCTTTGCGCCGTCAGCCCACTCGTATCGCTTCTCAACCATAGCATCCCCCCAAGCCTATCTGACGATCACGCGAACGCTTGCGCCGCCGTGGGCATTTCATCCCAGGTCTGACCGCGATATTCGCGGCCGTTCGCCTTTTTCGATCGCTTCTTGTTGTCTTTCCCCCAGGTCCCCCACTGCTTGAAGAAGAAGGCCGTACCAGCCGACAGGCACTGGACATAAATCTCGTCGATCCATTCCTCCCGGATGGGACGGGCTGACTTCCCGCTTTCCCCGCCCACGATAGCCCAATGGATGCCACGCAGATCGACGGTCCCTACAGACCCAATCAAGGGTTCGAACGATATGAAACGGATCGCGGCCGGCGCAGCACGCAGGGCATCGATCCTGCCCACCACGTCCCCGTCTTCGATACTTGTGCCGAGCCAGACGTTCGGCAGCACCTCTCCGATCTTGGTGGCGACCAGTTCCGCCATACGCTCGGGCCGTTTCGTCAGAATCTGATAATTATGGTGTGGCGTCTCACGCATTACCTTCCAGACATCGAGAATGAAGGCGTCCGTGACCTGCTCGTGAAACAGGTCGCTCATCGAATTAACGAAAATCTTGCGCGGCTTGCGCCAACCATAGGGAATCGCAAGCGCATCCCGATCCTCACGCACAACGCCGTTCCAGACCGTTCTCTGCCCGCTCTTGCGGGTCAGGCCGGCATATTTCTGGATGTGCATGGCATCAAGGCGCTTAGCCATCTCCATGGCATAGCAATGGGTGCAGCCGGCAGAGATGATCGAGCAGCCGGCAACAGGATTCCATGTGGCGTCCGTCCATTCTATTTGGGTTTCAGCCATTGCACCCTCCCGTGCGAAGTTCGATCTGCTTAGGTATCATTTTGTCATTTCTCTCGGTTCATACGCGACCCTGCCAACGCTCTGCGCGAGCCACGTCGGAAGCTGTGGCGCTACGGCGACCAACTCGCCGAACACGCCGGGCGGCATCTTCCGCTTCAACGTCTTGAGCGCCGTTTCTGCTTTCTCCGGGCC
>CALMWF010000028.1 GCA_937873445.1 uncultured Alphaproteobacteria bacterium | reverse complement strand
TGGCGGAGACGGAGGGATTCGAACCCTCGATACGCCTTAACAGCGTATGACGATTTAGCAAACCGTTGCCTTCAGCCACTCGGCCACGTCTCCGGCGAGAACCGCTTTAGCCGTGATTTGGGGGCGCTGGCAAGCCTGTCGCCACGCCGCACCGGACATGGCTCTGCCCGGTTCACGTTCGCGGCAGGCCGGGCCATGGTTAACTGATTCTTGGTGGCTTTTTGGCCAAACTGTTGTATGTCCGTTGCGTGGAGAGTGCCCTGATGCTGAAGACCCTTGCCGCCGCCCTTGTGATGACCGCTGCTGCGGCCGCACCTGCCATGGCCTATGACAATTTCATTCCCATGGGCACCGGCTATTCGCCCACCCACTCGTCGCTGCCGGCGCTGAACAGCAGCCAGGACCAGATCACCAAGCAGACCGACCTGTTTGAAACCGAGATCTATCGCCGCCAGGAGGCCGAGCGCCTGCACGACAGCTATGTCCAGCGCTTCATTACCACCACCGAGACGACCGGCGGCAGCACCTTCATCGACTACTGATCGCCCTGCCCTGAATTTGAAAGGCCCGCGTCCCCCCCGACGCGGGCCTTTCCTTTGTGACGCCTCGATGGTCTTTTTTTCAGTGCAGGGTCAGCCAGGCGCGGGCCTGGCGCTGGGCTTCGGCAATATCCCCCGCTGACATTTCGCGGGAAATTTCGCAGCGGTATTCGCGGGCTTCGGCGCTGCCCTTCAGCGCGGCAAGATTCAGCCACTTATGGGCCAGGATCAGATTGGCCTCGACATTGTGGCCGGTGCAATAACGGATGCCGAGGGCCAGCAGGCTCTCAGCCGTGTCACCGGTTGGATCGAGGTCCGGTATGGGCTGCAGCGCCCTGTCCACCATGTTCAACATTGCATTCCCCATCTCTGTTGGTTGTTGCGGGTGGCGGCTGTTTTCGCTGCCTGACCGCATGATGGCGCATTCCACCGCTCCACCATGGCCCACTGTGACTCGCGCCCTGAAACGGCGTCTTAAGGGACAGGCTTAAGAAGCCATGAAGGCGGGGCGCGCCAGGCAGCAGGCGAGTGAATCAAAACAAGGGGTTGGGTGAAGATTTTCGACTTGTTTACCGGGTTTTGTTCACCCGCCGTGAACCCTGATGCAAGGCTGCGCCGGTCTATGGCACCGGCACCGCAAGGGTCATGCTGACCGGGTAATGGTCAGACCCGGCATTATCACCAATGCGCTCTGCCGACAGGGGCTTGAGCGAGGGGCTGGCAAAGATATGGTCGATGGCGATTTGCGGCAGGCCAAGCCCGGCAGGCCAGCTCGGCAGAGATGTGAGCCGCGCCAGACCCGTTTCCTGCTGGAAGGCGCTGATCAGGCGGGAAAAGGGCGTGGCGTTGAAGTCACCCATGACCAGCACCGGTGCCGCCGTGGCGGCCACATCCTTGCGTAGGGCGGCGGCCTGGACAAACTGCATGCGGGAATGGGGAAAGCGCAGGGTATGCACGGCAAAGACCGTGACATTGCCCATGTCCCTGCCCAGCCGCGCCCTGATGTAGAAGTTGCCGCCCAGATCGGGTGAGATGGCCGTGTCGGCCAGCGGCGTCCTGGACACAATCATCAGTGAACAGATCAATAGGCTGTGGCAGTTGAACTGGTAGGGGTAGCGCGCGCGCAGGCGCTCTGCCATGTCCTTGCGGTGGCGTGAAAATTCGGTGAGAACCAGAACATCGGCATCAAGCCGGTTGATCTCGGCCTCCAGCGCGGCGAGGCTGCGGTTGTCGCGCCAGGTGTTGAAGCTGGCAATTTTCACCGCGCGGGTGCCGGGCGGGGTTGCGGCCACCACCTCCGGCCGGGCCGACACATAGTGTGGCCACATGCCATAGGCCACCGCCATGAGGATGAGCAGGACAATGCCGGTCAGCGTCTTCTGGCGCGGCACAAAAAGTGCCAGCGCAAAGGCGGCAAGGGCCATGATGAACTGGGCCGTCAACTGGGTGAACACATCAAAGTCTGGCCAGAGCAGACCGAGACGGCCCGCCGCCAGACCCAGAACCGCCAGCAACAGGGCGAGCGAGGCACCCGACCAGCGGTTCAGGCCCCGGTGTTTCGGCTTCGTCGTGTTGTTCTGGCGGAGAGTGCTCTGTGGTGCTGTGGCGGTGTCGTCCGTCACCCGTCAATCCTTCATATCAGCCGGCTTTCCAGCGGCAGCAGTTCTTCCGGGGGCGCGAAACCCGGCAGTTCCTCAACCCGCTGCTTCCAGGCCAGAAGGCGCGGATAGGGCGCAAGGTCGATATGCGCCTCCTGCGCATAGCGGATCACGCCATAGACACCAATATCGGCAATGGTGGGGCGCTTGCCGGCGATCCAGTCATTTTTCCCCAGCTCCTGCTCCAGCACCGCCAGCGCCGCGCGCGCCTCGGTGTCGTACATGAGGCGGGTTTCCTCGCCGAACTGGCGGATGCCGCGGTTGCGGGCGCGCAGGCGGTAGAGCGGCGTGGCCAGCTTGTCCCACTGCCAGAACAGCCATTCGCGGATGCGCTGGCTTTCCAGCGGCTGCCTGGCGCCGAACTTGCCAAGCTCATCGGCCAGATAGGCCAGAATGGCCGCCGACTGGACCACGAAGGCGTGGCCATCGCGCAGAGCCGGCACCTGGCCATAGCGGTTCTTCACCAGATAGTCGGGCTGCTTGTGCTGACCCTCGCGCAGATTGACGTGAATGTAGCTGTAGGGGTGGCGGCACAGCGCCAGCATCAATGCCACGGTGTAGGACGGGCCTGACAGCGCATTGCCATGAAGGGTGAAGCGCTGGCGCTCCCTGGGGTTTGGTGTCCGCGCCCTGACCGCTTTGGCGGCAGGGGGTTTTTTCACGCTCTTCGTCCTGGCCGCCGGTTTCGATGCGGTCTTCTTCGCCACTTTTGACATACCACGCTCCCACCGCAATTACGCCGCGGTCTGAATATCAGCGCACGGACTATAGCGGAAAAGAGCGGCTTCGGGAACCCTCTTTATCCCATTGATATGATTTGGTAATTTACAGCATGGGGAATTACCCCCCAAGGAAAAATCGAAGATCAAGCGGCCGGGCGCTGCCCGGAAGCAGCCCTGCTCCGCCTGGCCCCGACCCTCAGAGGCCCAATTTCTGCTTCAACAGATCATTGACCGTCTGGGGTGCCGCCTTGCCGCCGGTGGCCTTCATAACCTGGCCCACGAACCAGCCGAGCATGGTGGGTTTCTGCTTCACCTGCTCCACCTTGTCAGGGTTGGCGGCAATGATATCGGACACCGCCTTTTCAATGGCGCCGGTGTCGGTCACCTGCTTCAGGCAGCGGGCTTCGACGATGGTGGCGGGGTCGCCGCCCTCGCTCCAGATGATTTCAAACACGTCCTTGGCAATCTTGCCGGAAATGACGCCACCACCGATGAGATCAATGATGCCGCCAAGCTGGGCGGGCGAAACCGGCGACGTTTCCACCGACTTGCCTTCCTTGTTCAGGCGGCCAAACAGTTCATTGATGACCCAGTTGGCGGCGAGCTTGCCGTCGCGGCCCTTCGCCACCGCCTCGAAATAATCGGCGGAGGCGGCCTCGGCCCCCAGCACATCGGCGTCATAGGCGGAAAGGCCATAGTCCTTCTGGAAACGGGCGCGCTTCTCATCCGGCAGTTCCGGGAGGTTCTGGCGCAGGCTTTCAATCCAGTCGCGGTCGAGCTTCAGCGGCAACAGGTCGGGGTCGGGGAAGTAGCGGTAGTCGTGGGCTTCCTCCTTGGAGCGCATGGAGCGCGTCTCGCCCTTCTTCGGGTCGAACAGGCGGGTTTCCTGATCAATCTGGCCGCCGTCCTCCAGAATGCCGATCTGGCGGCGGGCCTCATAGTCAATGGCCTGACCCATGAAGCGGATGGAGTTGACGTTCTTGATTTCGCAGCGCGTGCCAAAGGCGGCGCCGGGGCGGCGCACCGACACGTTCACGTCGGCGCGCAGCGAGCCCTGCTCCATGTTGCCATCGCAGGTACCAAGGTAGCGCATGATCTGGCGCAGCTTGGTGACATAGGCCTTGGCTTCATCAGCCGAGCGCAGGTCGGGCCTGGAGACGATTTCCATGAGCGCGCAGCCAGAGCGGTTCAGGTCAACAAAGGACATGGCCGGGTGCTGGTCGTGCAGGCTCTTGCCGGCGTCCTGCTCCAGATGCAGACGCTCGATGCCCACCTCCACCGTCTTGCCGTCCTCCATGTCCAAGTGGACGCGGCCCTCGCCCACCACGGGCTGCTTGTACTGCGAGATCTGATAGCCCTGCGGCAGATCGGGATAGAAATAGTTCTTCCGGTCAAACACCGAATAATCGTTGATGGCGGCCTTGAGGCCGAGGCCGGTCTTCACCGCCTGTTCGACGCAGAAGCGGTTGATCACCGGCAGCATGCCGGGCATGGCGGCATCCACCAGCGACACATGGTCATTGGGCGCGCCGCCGAATTCGGCCGAGGCGCCGGAAAACAGCTTGGCCTTGGACAGAACCTGGGCATGGACCTCAAGCCCGATGATCACTTCCCAGTCGCCAGTGGCGCCTTTGATCCAGTCCTTGCGGTCGGCAATGCGGGCAGCGGAATCCATGTCTTTTCCTCGTCCAAACCGGGCCTTGGTAAGCCCAAGCGGCGGCGGGTTCAAGGGGGCTTGGGGGGGTGGGCCTTCAGCGCAATTCGCGGCTGATGGCGCGGCTGATCCACAGGGCGAGCGCCAGCATGATACCGGCCACCACGAAGAAGGGCTTGTCGGCGGGCTGGAAGACAAAGCCCTGGCCCGGCACATGGCGCTGCCAGAGAATGGCGAGGATGGCGAGGGCGAGAAAGCCTGACGCCCCCCAGGTGCCGATCCGCAGCACGCGCATGAGAAAACGCCCGAGCGGCGAGCCGTTCGGCCCCTCGGGTGATGATTGCGGCACAGGACTGTCGGCCATGGCTTTGCCCCCCGGGAGCCGCCATGCTACACCGCCAGCGACCCCAACACAGGCATCATGACAGGTCCCATGGCCAAATCCAAATCCGATATCCTCAGCAAAAAACCCGCCACCCGTTTTGTCCTGGCGGGACAAGGCCACACCGCCAATGGCTTCGTCAACCCGCCGGTCTATCGTGGTTCCACGGTGCTGTTTCCCGACCTTGCCACGCTGGCGACGGGCAACCAGCCCTACACCTATGGCACCCACGGCACGCCCACGGTGCGGGCGCTGGAGGAGGCGGTGGCGCGGCTGGAGGGCGGTTATAGAACCCGCCTGTTCTGTTCGGGGCTGGCGGCGGTGACCGTTCCGCTGCTCGCCTTCCTCAAGCAGGGCGACCATGTGCTGATGGTTGATTCCGTCTATGGCCCCAACCGGCGCTTCTGCGATACGCTGCTGCCAAATTACGGGGTTTCGGTGAGCTATTATGATCCGCTCATCGGGGCGGGCATTGCCGACCTGATCCGCCCCAACACGCGCGTGGTGTTCACCGAAAGCCCCGGCAGCCACACCATGGAGGTGCAGGACATTCCGGCCATTGCCGAGGCGGCCCACAAGGCCGGCGCGCTGGTGATGATCGACAACACCTGGGGGGCCGGGCATTACTTCAACGCCTTTGCCCATGGCTGCGATCTGTCCATTCAGGCGGCCACCAAATATATCGGCGGCCATTCCGATGTGCTGATGGGCACCGTCACCTGCACCGCGGCCTGCTTCCAGCAGTTTGACACCACCTATGAAATTCTCGGCCAGTGCGTTTCGGGCGATGAGGCGGCGCTGGCGCTCCGGGGCCTGCGCACCATGGATGTGCGCATGGAACGCCACATGAAGAATGCCATCACCGTGGCCGAATGGCTCAAGGCACGGCCAGAGGTGGCGCGGGTGCTCTACCCTGCCCTTGCCGGTGATCCGGGCCATGAATTGTGGAAGCGGGACTTCAGCGGTGCGGCGGGTCTGTTCACCATCATTCTGAAGCCGGTGACGCAGAAGGCCGTGGCGGCCCTGGTGGACGGGCTGGAACTGTTCGGCATCGGCTATAGCTGGGGCGGCTATGAAAGCCTGGTGGTGCCGACGCATCCGGTGCGCACCGCCACCCGCTGGCAGCCGGAGGGGCCGGCACTCCGGTTGCAGATCGGACTGGAGGATCCGGCCGACCTGATTGCCGATCTGGCGGCGGGATTCAAACGCTTGCAGGCCAGTGCCTGATACCCCATCTATTCCGCACAGGAGAGACCCGATGAACAAAGTCCTTGCCGTCCTCGCCCTTGCCGCCGCCGTGGCGCTGCCTTCGCTCGCCGCCGCACAGGAGGCCGACGACCCGGAACTGATCTTCAAGAAAACCACGGTGTGGCGCATGCTGTCGCCCGACGCCAAGCTTTCCACCTATGTCATCGACGATCCGCAGATTGACGGCGTGGCCTGCTATTTCACCGTGCCGGAAATCGGCGGCTGGAAGGGCTGGGCGGGCTTTGCCGAGGAACGCTCGGAGGTATCGCTGGCCTGCCGCCAGGTGGGGCCGGTTTCCATCAAGGCCAAGTTTGACCAGGGCGAGGAAATCTACCGTCAGCGGCGCTCGCTGTTCTTCAAGAAAATGCAGATCGTGCGCGGCTGCGATGTCAAGCGCAACGTGCTGGTCTATCTGTCCTACAGCGACCGGATCATCGAGGGCTCGCCGCAGAACTCCACCTCAACGGTGCCGATCATGCCCTGGGGCAATTATGCGGCACCCAAGTGCAGTGAGTTCCTCAACGCCCAGTGAGGTGAGGCACAGCGCGGCGCGGTTCAGGCCTTCTTCACAAACTCGGTGCGCAGCACCAGGCCCTTCACCTTGTCGTGGCGGCAGTCAATCTCGTCCTCATTGCCGGTGAGGCGGATGCCCTTGATGGTCGTGCCGCGCTTCAGCGTCACGCCGCCCGAACCCTTCACCTTCAGGTCCTTGATGAGGGTGACGTTGTCGCCGTCCTTCAGCACCGTGCCATTGGCGTCCTTCACCACGATATCGTCGCTCATGATCTCACTTTCTGCGTTTGGGAATTGGTGACCCCGGCACGATTCGAACGTGCGACCTAGTGCTTAGAAGGCACTTGCTCTAGTCCAACTGAGCTACGGGGCCCCGGTGGGGCGCAGGCTCAGAGCCCGCGCTGGTTCAATGGGTCCACAGGGTGGTGCGGCCGAAGCGGAAATTTTCGGCGTAGGATTTCTTCTGCAGCTTCACCGGCGCTTCCGGCTGCACGGTATAGGCAAGGCCGCGCTTGCGGGCATAGGCTTCCGCTTCCTCGCGGCTGGCAAATTTCAGCCTGACCTGGGTTTCGGTGTCGCTGGTCGAGGTCCAGCCCATCAGCGGGTCGGCGGTGCGTCTGTGGTCGGCGACATTTTCCAGGAGCCAGTAATCGGACTTGCCCTTGCCGGACTGCATGGCATTGCGGGCGGGCTTGTAGATGCGAACGGCCATATGGACACTCTCCATTGCGACAGACTGGATGGTCGGGGCGGCGGGATTTGAACTCGCGACCCTCTGCTCCCAAAGCAGATGCGCTACCAGGCTGCGCTACGCCCCGAATATCCAGACGGATCATGCTTATACGACATGGGGGCCCGGGGGCAAGATGGAGCCGGTTTCCTGATCAGGGACTGACCTGGCCCAGATCCTCGCTGGTGGCGAAAATACGGTTGTAGACCTTGTCCTGCTGGGTGATGCCCAGACGCTTCACCGTGCCCGCCGCCAGCTCGATCACGCCGCGCACCGGCTCCTGCACGCCAATGGTTTCCAGCGATTTCGGCACGGCATTTTCAACAATGGCGGCAATGGTGCCATCGGCCCGCACAAACAGCATGTCGAGGGGAATATAGGTGTTCTTCATCCACATGGAGACGGGTCGCGGCGGATCGAAGTCAAACAGCATGGCCTGGTTTTCCGGCAGGCGGTGGCGGAACATCAGGCCGCGCTCGCGCAGCTCGTCAGTGTCGGCCACCTCGGCCGAAAACAGCGTGGCCGAGTCGGCGCTGGTGATGGTGAGCGGCTCGATGCGCGCCGGTTCCTGGGCGCGCAGGCCCGCGCCAGGCAGCATCAGCAGAGCGGTCAGAAGGGCCGTCCGAAGCAATCTCATGCCGCTCATCTCCCAAGGGAATGCAGCGAAATTGGGGCTTTCGGCCTAATTGGTATGGGCCGGGCCGCCTTCCAGGGTGAGACGGATTTCTGCCGCCATATTACCCTTGGGGCTTTCACCAAAGCGGACATAAACCCACTGGTCCGGCTGCAGATCGGCAATGGCGGTTTTGCGCAGCACTTCCATATGGACGAAAATGTCGGGCTTGCCATCGCCCTCGGACACGAAGCCAAAGCCGCGGGCCCGGTTGAACCACTTGACGCGGGCGCGCACCCAGCTGGATGACGGCACCACCGTATTGTGGGTGCGGGCCTTGCGCTCCACCGGGTGAATGGCGGTGGACATATCCACCCCCAGCACCCGCAGGCACTGGTAACCCTTCTGGCGCTCCACCACCTCGCACGAAACGCGCGAGCCTTCCAGCGGCGCTTCAAAGCCGTCCCGCTTCAGGCAGGAGAGATGAAGAAGAATGTCGGGCATGCCGTTGTCGGGAATGATGAAGCCATAGCCACGGCCAACATCAAACCACTTCACCAGACCATCCACCGTGATGATCCGGACACTGGCCTCATGACCCCTGTCTACCCCGCGTTCCGCAGTTTCACCCAATTGGGTCTCGCTCTTTGCGGAAGCGTCACCGTCCTTGACCGCCATACCCCGAAAACCTCACGCACTTGCCCCGCCACGGCGCAACGATTGGGCCAGTCTTGATCAAATTTTAACTCTTTGTATAGACGGCAAAGGGGTGGCAGCGGTGGATAACCCCGGCATTTTGGCAGGCTGATGCAGTTTGGCATCGCGCCAGCACCAGACTGAGGGAATTTTCCTGAACATTTTCCACACAACTGAAGCGTATCAGGGTTTTCGATCACAACCCTGACGAACGCTCATCAGCATGGGCAGAGGCGCTCTCACCGGCTATGCTGCCAGGAGGAAGGGGGCGCGCTGTGGCGAAGAATCGCCACGAGGCGCGAATCACCCGCCAGCCGGAGAGCATTCATGAAATACCTTCACACCATGATCCGCGTGGCCGATCTTGATGCCGCGCTCGCCTTCTTTGTCGGCACGCTGGGCTTTGTCGAGCAGCGGCGCGTGGAGAATGCCCAGGGGCGGTTCACACTGGTCTTTGTCGCCTGCCCCGACAGTCCGGAAACCCCGGTGGAACTGACCTATAACTGGGATGCTGAGGTCTATTCCGGCGGCCGCAATTTCGGCCACCTCGCCATCGGTGTTGCCGACATCAACGGCTATTGCACCAGGCTGATGCAGGCCGGTGTCACCATCAACCGGCCGCCGCGCGACGGACGCATGGCCTTCATCAAGACGCCGGACGGCATCTCCATCGAGATCCTGCAACTGGGCGCGGCCCAGACGCCGGTGGAGCCCTGGGCATCCATGCCGAATACCGGAAGCTGGTGAAGCAACTTCCGTCCCCGCTTTACACCAGGAAGTCACCGGGGGCGGTGAGGGTGTCTTCGAGGGTGGCGAGGGTGATGGCCGCACCGGCGCCAGCGCTGCCGTCGGCATCGATGAGAATGCGGGTGTCGAGGATGGCGCCGTCATTGCTGGCGGTGGTGAGGTAGTTCCCGG
>CALMWF010000027.1 GCA_937873445.1 uncultured Alphaproteobacteria bacterium | reverse complement strand
CTCCGTCTCCGCCATTTAAAGGGGCCCTGTCGGGGCCCTTTTTCATGACCAAAGGGGAGAGGGAAACGCAGCCTGGTCTGACACCGAACCACACAGAGACAGGTGATGCGTTGCTGCCAATGGCACGTGGCCAGAGAGTTAAGCCGCCGCCCCCTGGATAGCCCCATGCGTGGCGGCCAATGCCTCCCTGAAAGCCGCCCACGCCAACGTCATCCGGTCAGCCGCCACGCTGGTGAAAAAGCTCGACCGCGCGCGTTAATCCGATATCGATACAACCTTCCATTCCCGGTAACGGCCCACTTCCACAATAGAGGTTGCAATACAAACCGGTGAATATCAGACGGTTGACAGTAATGAGCGCTTTGTGATGGTCGGGCGCACGCTATGTTAAAGATTGCGACATCCCGTCGCACAAGGAGAAGCTTAAGAAATCCGGGAGGAAGACATGTGTGATTTCAACAGATTGTCTGGCTTTCTCATTTCTGCTCAAGCGATTTATCTCGGCATGCTGGTAACGCTCGGCATTGCCATCTTCAACTCAGGTTCGTTCTGGCTGGTGGCCCTGAACATCCCCCTGATGATCGGCCTCATTGCAGCCTGTGGCATTGCCACGGGTCTTGCAGCGGCCGCACTCAACGAGGCCAATATCTGCAAGAACTCGCAATGCGGCGCCGCTGCCAGTGATCTGAGCAGTTGGCTGACCGCCTTTGTGGCCAATCTCGGCATTCTCACCGGATTGCTCATCGGGGCGTCGGCAGCGGCCCTCATTCCCGGCGTCGGAGCGCTCGTTCTCGCCGGTGTGCTGGGTTATGCCGTGGCTCTCGGCATTGGTCTTAGCCCCGTGATTGAAAGCGGCGTGGCTGCGGCGGTGGGGGCCTTCAACACCTGCCAGCAGCAGCACAACGCCTCTTCCAGCACTGCTGCGGCCACAACCGTCACCATCCTGACCGGCCTCACCTATGCCGCCGCGGCCTTTGTGTTGGGCGGGGCAGGTTTGGCAGGTGGCTGGAAGTCATGGGCCTTCTCGCATGCCTGACGTATAGGCGGACCGGACCATGCGCTGCATCGGTAACCGGTCCGCCCCAACATTCGCCGTCACTCTGCTGCCACACCCGACCCGGCCCAGGACCGGCATCGCCCTGGGTTGTTTTCTCCACGCCCAATACCCTTGGCCGTTGTGCAAAATTGGGGCATTGTCGGTTCATGGCTGAAGTGACCATCAAGAGCTTGCTGGAGCGTCGAAACGCCTGGCTGAAAGGCGTGCCGGGCGATCATGGCGTTGCCCTGGGGCGCGCCAGCCTGACTCGTCTCATTGCCGATGACTACATCCGCTTCGAGAAGGTCCGCGACCGCATTTTCCGGGCCACCGAAGCTTTCATGCGCCATGTCGAACATGTGCCGGAGACGCTGACGCCCGAGGAACACCAGCTGGTGACCGAACTGGTCAACACCGGGCTGGTGATCCGTGGCGATGGAGGCCATGAGATCTGCGAGGTTCAGGGGCGGCGCTATCTGTCCGGCGGCTGGCTGGAGGAACTGGCCTGGCTTGCCGCCATGGCGGCCGGTGCGGACGAGGCCGTCTATGGCCAGAGCCTGGCCTGGTCGGTGAAGGGCTACTCCGGCGAGAATGAGGTGGACCTCATCATCCGGCGCGGCGAAACCCTGGCCTTTGTGTCGTGCAAGGCGCTGCGCTCGGAACTGGACATCGCCGACCGCAAGCACCGCAACCGGCTGATGGATGCGGTGCATGAGGCCGATAATCTGGCCGATCACTTCGGCCGCCCCGGCGAGCGCGTGGCCGTGCTGGTCACCACCGACCTGTTCGATGAGATGCGTGGTGTGGCCCGCTACAACGCCCTCATGGGCAAGGCCGCAGTGCTTGATGTGCGCATCATCCCGCTGGAGGAGCTGGGCTGGGACAAGCTGGTGTTTTCCTTCAGCGAACTCATGAACGATTCCAGCACGGAGACGGCAGCCCAATGAAAGCCATCCGCATCAGCGAAACCGGCGGCCCCGAGGTCATGCAGTGGACCGAAGTGAAACTGCCGCCGCCGGGCAAGGGTGAAGTCAGGCTGCGCCACACGGCGGTGGGGCTGAACTTCATCGATACCTATCACCGCAGCGGCCTCTATGCCCTGCCGCTGCCGGCCGGGCTGGGGCTGGAGGCGGCCGGCGTCATCGAGGCGCTGGGCGAGGGGGTGAAGGGCTTCAAGGTGGGTCAGCGCGTGGCCTATGGCACAGGTCCCATCGGCGCCTATGCCGAGGCGCGCAATATCCCCGTGCGCCGCCTGGTGAAGCTGCCCAGGACCATCAATGACGAAACCGCCGCCGCCATGATGCTGAAGGGGCTGACGGCACGTTATCTGCTGCGCGCCACCTATCGGGTGAAGCGGGGGGAAACCATTCTCGTTCATGCCGCCGCAGGTGGCGTGGGGCTGATCCTGTGCCAGTGGGCCAAGGCGCTGGGGGTCAAGGTCATCGGCACGGTGGGCAGCGCCGACAAGGCGGAACTGGCCCAGGCCCATGGCTGTGCCCATGTCATCAACTATGCCACCGAAAACACCGCCCAGCGGGTGCGTGAATTGACCGGCGGGGCGGGCGTGCCTGTGGTTTATGACGGGGTGGGGCAGGCGACGCTGATGGCGTCACTCGATTCGCTGAAACCGCGCGGCCTGCTGGTCAGTTTTGGCAATGCCTCCGGTCCCATCCGCAACTTCGATCTCGGCCTGCTTTCGGCCAAGGGGTCGCTGTTTCTCACCCGTCCGGCGCTGATGTCCTACACCGCCGATGATGATGAATTCAGCACCGCAGCGCAGGAGTTGGTGGACATGGTGTCCTCCGGCAAGGTGAAGGTGTCGGTCAACCAGCGTTATGCGCTGCAGGATGCCGCCAAGGCCCACGCCGACCTGCAGGCGCGCCGCACCACCGGTTCAACCGTTCTCATCCCCTGACGCGGCAGGTCTTCTCAGCCGCCGCAGGCGGGATAGCTTTGTGAGGCAATGGCCTGCCAGGCGCTGCTGCACGAGGCCGCCCCGCAATAGAACGCGGCAATGCGGCTGGCCGGTATGGCATGGGCCATGGTGAGGGGCCGCCCCGCTCCGTCCGACAGTGTGCTCACCACCATGCCCGCCAGATGGCCGCTGTTGTCAAACAGCGGCCCGCCCGATTCGCCATGCTGGGTATTCATGTGCAGCACCATGGCATCGGGATAGCCGAAGGCACCGTAGCGCACCGGCTGACCGAAGCGCATGGCCTGCAGGGCGCCGAACCGGGCCGTGTCACCCTGGGCGTGCGGCTTGCCCAGGGAAAACACCACATCGCCCTTGCGCAGGCATTGGTTGGCCACCGGCGTCACCGCCCGGCCCGCAAAACCGTTGAGCTTGATGAGCGCCATGTCATTGCCCGGCAGCACCGTCATGACCTTGCCGTTATAGACCCGGCCGTTGGCGGCCCGCGCCGATACCTTGTTGCCCGCCTTGACTGCCACGTGGCCGGCGGTGATGACATAGCCAGCACCATCCACCACAAATCCGCTGCCGGAGGTGATGGGGGCCGTATTGCCCTGCGCTGTGGGCGCTGCCGTATCGAATACGCTGGAAATGGTAAGCGTCACATAGGTCGGACCGGCGCTGCGCACCACGTCGCTGCGCTGCGCCACCACGGCCCCCGCTGCCGGCTCGGCATTCTGGTCCACGTAAATGTCACGGCTCTCCAGATCAACGCCGGTAGCCGTGCAGCCCGCGAGCAGCAGAGCTGCGCCTGCCATGCCTATGATGGTGTTTTTGGAAAACGTCACGATGGTCCCCGGATCGCAATGCCACAGCCCTACCGCAGATTACGCCATGGTTCAACGGTGGCCACTGCCTGGTCCCATGATTGCCGAAGCTTCATGGTGGGAAAATGGCGGATACATGGGCACATGGCAGAGGGCGGGGAAGATGAGAGCGGGAAGATGCTCACGCTGCGGCTGATCGTTCTGGCCGCTGCGGCCCCATGGCCCTGATTGTCCGGTCTTTCTTCAAGGTTGGGGCAGGGCAGGCGGACACGGCCCAAAACACACCCCCAAAAGAAAATGGCCCGCCGAAGCGGGCCATCTCCGTTGATTGCCGTTCTGAATTAGAACGAGAACCAGGTGACGAAGGACGCGGACATCGGGTCCACCGGGCCCTTGGCCCAGGTCTTGTCGGCCTGGAGACCGATCATCAGCTGATCGACCGGGGCGTAGTAGATGCCGGCGTTGACCAGCGTGTAGTTGAAGCACGCATCGTGGCCGAGACCACCCAGCGTGGACACGGCGCAGAACTCGTCGTTCGTGGCCGCGGCCAGTTTCGCATTCTGCGTACCGCCCACACGACCGGCGCTGACTTCGAAGAAGGCGGCGTCGGTGATGTTGATCTTGCCATAGCCCGTGACCGCCCAGTGGCTGTCAGAGTAGATGGCACCGTTCACGGACACGAGGCCCACGTCGCCGATGTTGGACTGGAAGGCAGCGCCCAGAACCCAGGCATCGTCGATGCCATAAGCGAGGCCAGTTTCATCCTGCTCAACCGACCAGTAGGCACCGACCACGCCGGCGACCCAGCCATCACCCACGTAGAGGAGGCGGGTGGCGGCAGCAAGGCCCATGTCAGCAAAGTCGTTGTCTTCCAGAGCGATCGCCCAGACGATCGGGCCGGAAGCGTAGGTCAGCTGGAACTGCTCGTTGTCCAGGGTCTGCAGGCCGATGGTGTCGCCATACTGGGCGAGACCGTCCATGCCGGTGCCGGTGTCGGTCAGCGAAACCGCATAACCACCAGCCAGCTGCCATTCCGGCGTGATCTGCCAGTAGCCCCAGATGATGTCCATGTTGGCGCCCGGATCGATCGAGTTCCAGGAGCCGAGGCCGATGTCGCTGGCGACAGCCTCCACGCGCAGGTCAACGCCGACCTTACCAACCGACGTGTCGGTGGAGGCCTTCACGCGGATACGGCCGCGGGCATTGACGCCGACGTTGGTGTCGTCTGCGGAGGAAGCGTCGGAGTCAGAGTAGTCGATGGAAGCGCGAACCTGCAGCGCCCAGTTGATGGAGGTGGCAGCCGGCATGTCGGCGGTCGGCAGCACCGAAATGGTGTGGCCGTTGCCGATGCTGTCCGCACCCTTTTCGCCATACAGCATGAAGCCGTCATTGGCAGCGCTGGTCAGCAGAGAGTAGCCAGTCGGCAGGGCCGGGGCAGCTTCCATCTGAGCAACGCGGGCGTTCAGGGCTTCAACCTGAGCCTTGAGAGCCGACAGGTCGTCAGCGCGAGCGGCGGTCGTAACAGCAGCAACAGCGGCCGTAGCGAGGAGCGCCAGTTTCATGGTCTTCATATGTTGTCTCCTAAATCCTCTGGAGTTGAGTAGCCCCCCGATCCCCTGCAATGGTCTTGGAAGGCGATGCACGAGTCGTCGCACACAGGGGTTTTCTCGCTGTTTACCCTCTTAAGGTCAATTAACATCGCCTCCTTCCAGCCAGAATTTGGCCACATGTGGCGGAAGAGCCACAGATCATCCCGGCGCGCCATCACGATTCGAATTGTGCCCGGTTTTCTCACTTAAAAAACGGTTAACAATTTTTGACGCTGCCACAGATTCCGCGGTTGTTTTGTAAAAACCCATGCTATCAAAGGGATATTTCCATTGCGGCGAAGGGGCGGAAGGCCCCGCGTCGGCTGTGGGCAACAAGGGGGTCGATATGTACAAATGCCGTCCATCGAAATGGTTTCTGCTTGCCCCGGTCTTTGCCGGGCTGCCCTGGCTCGCGGCCTCATGGCTGTCCAGCGGTGCTGCTGTCAATGACGTGCAGACCCGGGCTGCCGCGGCCCTGGGGGCGGTTGGTGCGCCCTGGGCGACCGTCAATATGGACGGACGCGACGTGATTCTCTCCGGCGATGCCCCCAGCCAGGACGCCCTGGATGCGGCGGTGAAGGCCGTTGCCGGCACCTATGGCGTGCGCACCGTTGCCAACCAGCTCTTGGTCAAACAGGCCGAAGTGCCGGTGCAGCCGGCGGCCGAGACCCCGGCTGTCACCCCGCCGCTTCCGGCAGCTCCTCCCGCCGCCGTGACGGAAGCCCCGGCACCGGCCCCGGCGCCAGAAGCGCCCAAGCCTGAGCCTTTGGCCGCCCCGGTCATCACCACCGCGCCGGTCACCCTGGCGGCGCCTGATGCGGCGCTGCCGTCGCTGTCCGGCACCTGGCCGGAAAAGGCGGGCATGGCGC
>CALMWF010000026.1 GCA_937873445.1 uncultured Alphaproteobacteria bacterium | reverse complement strand
GACGGTTTCGGACAAGATGATGCGCAAAGAAAGCGGGGCGCTACGGCCCTGTCAGTCTGATAACCTTTGCCCCCAGTCGCCCGCATCATCCCGAAACCGGCGTCAGACGGTTTCGGACAAGATGATGCGCAAAGAAAGCGGGGCGCTACGGCCCTGTCAGCACTCCAACCGTTGCCCCAGTCGCCCCGCCAGATCCTGCACGAATTGCCAGGCGACGCGGCCCGAGCGGGCGCCGCGTGTGGCCGCCCATTCCAGCGCCTCGGCCCGCCACTGGGCGTCATCGGCTTTGAGGCCGTAATGCGCGATGTAGCCGGCGATCATCGCCAGATAGTCATCCTGCGAACAGTTGTGGAAGCCCAGCCACAGGCCGAAGCGGTCCGACAGGGACACCTTTTCCTGCACCGCCTCGGACGGGTTGATGGCGGTGGACTGCTCGTTTTCGATCATCTCGCGCGCCATCAGGTGGCGGCGGTTTGAGGTGGCATAGAACAGCACATTGTCGGGCCGCCCCTCGAGGCCGCCCTCCAGCGCCGCCTTCAGGCTCTTGTAGGAGGCATCGGCGCCGTCGAAGGACAGGTCATCGCAGAACACAATGAAGCGGAAGGCCGGCTCGGCCTTGAGCAGCGCCATGAGGCGCGGCAGCGTGTCGATGTCCTCGCGGTGGATTTCGACCAGCTTCAGGGTGCCGCCGCTGTCGCCATTGACGGCGTGATGCACGGCCTTCACCACCGATGACTTGCCCATGCCGCGCGCCCCCCAGAGCAGCGCGTTGTTGGCGGGCAGGCCTTCGGCAAAGCGCCGCGTGTTGCCCAGCAGGATGTCGCGCGTCTGGTCAATGGCCCGGAGCAGGCTGATGTCCACCCGGTTGACCCGCGCCACTGCTTCCAGTCCGGCCGGATCGCGCCGCCACACAAAGGCATCGTGCCGGGATAGGTCCGGGGCCGCAGGCGGGGCCGGGTGCTGGCGCTCCAGCGCCGCGGCGATGCGCGCCAGCAGGTCAGTTTTGCGGATTTTGCTCATGACCCAAGTAAAGCGCAGCCCCTCCATCCCGTAAAGACGGCCCTGCGTCACATCGGCTTTCCCGGGTTGCAATGGGCATTTCCATCGCTATATTCCCGGCAGCTTTAACCGGGCGCGCCGACGGAGCGCCCCTGCGGGAGATTTCCATGTTCATCACCGAAGCCCTGGCCCAGAGCGCGGCCACCCCCACCGATGCCGGTGGCCTCATCGGCATGATCCTGCCGCTGGTCATGATGATGGCGGTGTTCTGGTTCCTGCTCATCCGCCCGCAGCAGAAGAAGATGAAGGACTATCAGGCGATGATCGCCGCCGTGGCCAAGGGTGACACCATTGTCACCAATGGCGGCCTCATCGGCAAGGTGGTCAAGGTGGTGGACGATCAGGAACTGCTGGTCGAAGTGGGCGAGAATGTGAAGGTTCGGGTGCTGCGCGGCGGCATTGCCGAACTGCGTAACAAGACCGTCTCTGCCGAAACCAAGTAACGGCCTCAGCCCATGCTGTTTTTTTCGCGCTGGAAAATTCTGGCCATCGTCGCCTCGCTGCTTCTGGCGCTGTTTGTGGCGCTGCCCAATGTGCTGCCGGCGGGTGGCCGCGCCTTCATGCTCGACACCTTTGGCCTTCGGCCCATCACCCTGGGACTTGACCTGCGCGGCGGTTCCAACGTGCAGATGGAGGTGGACCGCAAGGACCTGACCGACAAGCTCGGCCAGATCCTGGCCAGTGACATCCGCTCCAGCCTGCGTGAGGGCAAGATCGGTTACGGCGGCATCCAGCGCAACGCCGATGGCGTCAGCGTCACCATCACCAAGCCCGAAGACCTGGCCGCCGCCAGGACGGCTCTGGAAAAGCTGCGTCAGCCGGTGACGGCCAGCCTTCTGGCGGGCGGCGGCACCATTGATCTTTATGACCTGACCCAGGACGGCCAGAATTTCCGCTTTGCCCAGAACCCGCTTGGCCTTGAGGGCAAGATCGGCGGTGCCATCAAGCAGTCCATTGCCATTCTTGAAAAGCGCATCAACGCCCTCGGCACCACCGAGCCGGTGATCCAGCAGCAGGGCAAGGACCGCATCGCCATTCAGCTTCCCGGCATCCAGAACATCGATCAGGTCAAGGCTGCCATTGGCACCACCGCCAAGCTGACCTTCAACCTGATGTGTGAAACCCAGGCCACCGGCCCCAATGCCGTGCCGCCGCCGGAGTGCAAGGCACTGGAAGTGAAGCCCGATCCGCGCCGCCCGGATGGCCCCAAGACCATGTGGATCCAGACCGCAAGCCGGGCCACCGTGGACGGCGCCGACCTGTCGGACGCCCAGCCCGCCTTCGACCAGAACAACCAGCCGGTCGTCACCTTCCGCTTCAACCAGAAGGGCGCGGTGCGCTTCGGCAAGCTCACGGCCGACAATGTCGGCAAGCCCTTCGCCATCGTGCTGGATGATGTCATTCAGTCCTACCCCAATATCAACGAGGCCATTCTCGGTGGCTCGGGCCAGATTTCCGGCAATTTCTCCACCGAGGAAACCGCCAACCTTGCCGTGGTGCTGCGCTCGGGCGCTCTGCCCGCCAAGCTCAACATCGTCGAGGAGCGCACCGTCGGTCCCAGCCTCGGCTCTGATTCCATCAAGGCCGGCGTCACCGCCGCCATCATCGGCCTTGCCGCCGTCATCGGCTTCATCTTCCTGCCCTACGGCTTCTTCGGCCTCATCGCCAACATTGCCCTGGTTGCCAACCTCATCATGCTGGTGGCCATCATGTCGTTCTTCGGCTTCACGCTGACCCTGCCGGGCATTGCCGGCATCGTGCTCACGCTCGGCATGGCGGTGGACTCCAACGTGCTGATTTATGAGCGCATCCGTGAGGAATGGCGCAACGGCCGCACCCCGATGAGCGCCATTGACCTGGGCTTTGGCGAGGCGCTGCGCACCGTCGTGGACGCCAATGTCACCACCCTGATTGCCGCTCTGGTGCTGTTTGGCGTCGGCTCCGGCCCGGTGCGCGGCTTTGCCGTCACGCTGGCCGTCGGCATCGCCACCACCATGTTCACCGCCTATACCCTGACCCGGCTGCTGGTTGCCCTGTGGGTGCGCCACCGCAAGCCGAAGGAGATCAATCTCTGATGCGCTGGAAACCCATCCGCTTCATTCCCGACGGAACCAAAATTCCCTTCATGCGCCTGTCGCGCTATGGCTTCGTGCTGTCGGGGCTGGCCACTATCCTGGCTGTGCTTGCCTTCCTCACCATCGGCCTCAATTACGGTATTGATTTCAAGGGTGGCACGGTCATGACCGTGCGCACTGCCGAAGCCGCCAACCTTGACCAGATGCGCCGCACCCTCGACGGGCTGGGCATCGGCAGTGTCGAATTGCAGGAATTCGGCTCGCCCAATGACGTGCTGATCCGGCTTGAATCGCAGGGTGACGAAATTGCCGAACAGGCCGCCCAGCAGAAGGTGAAGGACGCGCTCGGGCAGGGGGTGGAATACCGCTCCACCGAAACCGTGGGCCCCAAGGTGTCGAACGAGCTGACCCAGGCCGCCATCATCGCCACGGTCATCGCCCTGATCTGCGTGCTGGCCTATCTGTGGTTCCGGTTTGAATGGCAGTTTGCCGTCGGCGGCATCGCTTCGCTGCTCCATGACGTGCTGCTCTCCATCGGCCTGTTCTCGGTCATGGGGCTTGAATTCAATCTCAACATCATCGCCGCCATTCTCACCATCATCGGCTATTCGCTGAACGATACCGTCGTGGTGTTTGACCGGATCCGCGAATATCTGCGCAAATACAAATCCATGGGCCTGGTCGATCTGATCGACTTCTCCATCAACTCGGTGCTGCCGCGCACCCTGCTCACCTCCATCTGCACACTCATTGCGCTGCTCGCCCTCTATATCTTCGGCGGCGAGGTCATTCACGGCTTTGCCTTCGCCATGATCTGGGGTGTCATCGTCGGCACCTATTCCTCGATCTTCGTGGCCGCCCCGGTGCTCATCCTCACCGGCTCCAGCCGTCAGGTGCAGGGGGCACCCGCCGACGCCGCCGTGAAGTCCAGGCCGGTGCCGCAGCGCGGCTGATGGCCCATTACCCGAAACAGACCGCCATCCTCGCCTATGGCGATGGCGGTTTTCGTTTTGCCGACGGCCTGTGCCGGGGCTCGCTCCTCAGCCTGCCCTCCGGCATGTATGACTGGCCGCCCACCGAGCTGGCCCGCCTGACCGAGGGCGACTTCACCACCCTCGCGGCCGAGCGCGCGGCCTTTGATATATTCCTGTTGGGCACCGGCCCCGTCATGGTGCGCCCGCCCGCGGCCATCATGGCGGCCTTTGCCCGCTGGGGTCTGGCACCGGACTGGATGGAAACGGGGGCGGCGGTGCGCACCCACAATCTGCTCATTGCCGAAGGGCGCCGCGTTGCCGCCGCCCTTCTGCTGGTGCCCTGAATCATGACCGATGCGGCGGGCTTCATCGCCGGTGAATTGCGCGCCCATGCCCGCGACCATTATCTGGCCAGCCTCTATGCCCCGGACGCGCTGCGCCCCGCCGTGCAGGCGCTCTATGCCTTTGACCTTGAACTGGCGCGCATTCCCCGCCAGGTGAGCGAACCCGCCATGGGTGAAATCCGCCTGCAATGGTGGCTCGACACGCTGGACGCCATGGCAGCGGGCGAAACCCAGCCCCACCCCGTGGCCGCAGCTCTGGCCGGGGCCATCGGCATGGCCAGCCTGCCCATGACGGCCCTGAAGGACATGGTTGAGGCTCGGCGCACCGAACTCTATGCCGATCCGCTGCCGGATATGGGGGCCCTTGAGGCCCATCTCGGCCACACCACAGCGTCCGTCATTCAGTTGGCGTCGGTCATTCTGGCCGGACCCGCCGCCACGGCGGCGGCGGAGGCGGCGGGGCTGGCCGGCGTGGCGCTGGGTCTGACGCGGCTGCTGGCCGACCTGCCGGCCGGGCATGGCCAGCAGCACGCCCTGATCCCCGACACCGTGCTCGAAGCCCACAGTGCCCGGCGCGCCAGCCTCGGCCATTCGGATGAAAGCGGCGCGGTGCTGGCAAGCCTCATCATTCATGCCGAGCGCCGCCTGGCGGAGGCCCGCGCCGCCCACGCCGCCGTGCCTGCGGCGGCACAGCCCGCTTTTCTGCCGGTGGCGGTGGCGCCGCTCTGGCTGTCGCGTTTGCGCCAATTGGGGGCAGGGGCCTTCACCACGCCGCCGCCACTGTCGCCGCTCGCCCGGCAATGGGCCCTCTGGCGCGCCGCCCGCCGCAACCGCTGGTAATCTGGCCGCGCCGCCCGGCTTGCGTTAATCTCCCCCGCCGGGAGGAACGAAGCTGGAGCCACAGCTCGCCACGCTCATCAGTCCCTATGTCCTCCAGCAGGTCCTGAACGGCCTGATGCTGGCCAGCCTCTATGTCACCCTGGCGCTGGCCTATGCCCTGCTGCAGGGCATCACCAACCGCATCATCCTGTCCTTTGGCGATGTGGCGAGTTTCGGGGCCGTCACAGCCTTCACCGCAGCCGTCTGGGCGCTGTTCCAGGGGCTGGATGGCGGCGGCGTCTATGTCATCGGCCTGCTGGCGGGCCTCGTCGCTGCGGCGGCTCTGGGCCGGCTTCTGCATGATGCGGTTTTTTCGCCGCTGCTGAAGGCCTCGGGCCAGCCGGTGATGATCGCCTCCATCGGTGTGTCCATCGTGCTCATGGAGGGCCTGCGCCTGGCCAGCCAGAGCCGCGACCTGTGGCTGCCGCCGCTCTATGATGGCGGCCTGCGTTTCGATCTCGAACTCTATCCCGTCATCATCGGGGTTCCGCAGCTTTGGGTCATGGCCGTGGCGGCTCTGGCGGTGGCGGTGCTGCTTGCGGTGCTGCGCTGGACCGGGGCCGGACGCCGCTTCCGCGCCGTGGCGCAAAATCCGCTCATGGCATCGCTGTGCGGGGTGGATACGCGCGCCGTCTTCGCCGCCACCTTCGCCGCCGCTTCGGCGCTGGCTGCCGTATCCGGCTGGATCATCACCGTGGCCTATGGCGGGGTGAGTTTCGCCATGGGTCTGGTGCTGGGCTTCAAGGCCATGTTTGCCGCCATCATCGGCGGCTTCGGCCGGGTCGAAGGGGCCATTGCCGGTGGCCTGTTCCTTGCCGCGCTGGAAACCCTGTGGACCGCCACCAGCCCCATGCTGTGGCGCGATGTAGCAGGTTTCGGCGTCATCGTGCTGATCCTGATTCTGAAACCGGAGGGGCTGCTGGGCCAGCCGCTCCGCCGCGACAGCGAGGCCCCATGAACCGCCGCCATTCTCTTCTGGCCCTTGCCGCCCTCGGCCTTGCCGCCTGCGGCGAGGAGCAGCCCTATTTCACCTTCGCGGGCGGCGGCTTCATCTTCAATTACCGCCTGGCCGACCACTATTACGGCTTCGTGCTGCGCCGGAAGAAGGCGGCCCCGGCGGGATCGCGGCTGGAGGTGGTCTTTGAACTGCCGGGTGGAGCCGAAAAAACCGAAACCGTGGCGGTGGAACAAAACCGCCTCGACTATCTGTTCCGCACCCCGCCGCTGACCGGCATCGTAAGGGGCCATGCCTATCGGGCCAGGGTGCGCCTCATCGACGCCCAGGGCGCCGAACTGGCGCGCTATGACAAGAGCTTCACCACCGACGTGGACCAGTCCACCCTGCCGCAGGATCCCCTTGTGGTCGGGCCAGGCTATCAGCCGGCCCCCCGGTGAGGGACGCGCTGCCGTGAATCAGCCATGATTGGGCGCTTGCCTCACGCATCTGTGAATGGAGGGCGGCCATGGGACTGAGTGCACGACTGGAACGGCTGGTGCCTGATCTGGCGGCCACCATGCGGCGTTTTCCCGTTCCCGCCCTGTGGTCCGTTCTGCTGACGCTCTACCTCAATCATTACATCATCCGGCGCAGTGGCGACCCGCGCGAGGATGTCATCATGGCCGCCGCCGCCGGTTTCTTTGCCGCCGGGGCCGGTCATCTCTTTGCCGAGGGCAGGGGCCTGTCGCGCCTCTCCAATCTCGTCCTCGCCGCTGTGTTGGGCGGCTTCGCCGCCCTGCTGGGCTGGTTCAATGCCAGTCTTCATGTCTCGGCGCTTTATCTGTTCTGCGGCCTCATTGCGCTGACCATGGTGGCGGCCCACCTGCGCCGTGATGCAGCGCAGGGCGCGCTGTGGTTCTTCAACCTGCGCTTTGGTCTGGCGGCCCTGCTGGCCTTTCTGGCGGGATTGGCCTTCGCGCTGGGTCTTCTCGCCATCACCTCCTCGCTCAAGTTTCTCTTCGGCCTCCACCCCTTTCCTAACGTCGAGGAACACATCATCGCCACGGCCTGCGCATTGGTGGCGCCGCTCTATGGCCTGTCGCTCATGCCGCGTGACCTCGATACCGCCCTGGATGTGGCCGACCATCGCGGCAGCCCCCTGGAGCGCGGCGTGTCGGTGCTGGTGAATTACATTCTCGTGCCGGTGGTGGTGGTCTATGCGCTGATCCTGCACGCCTATGCCGTCAAGATCGCGCTCACCGGTGAGCTTCCCAAGGGCCAGATCGGCACCATGGTGGCCATTTATGCGGTGGGCGGCACCGGCGTGTGGCTCATCGCCTGGCCCTGGCGCGAAACCGGATCGAAGCTGCTCCGCCTGTTCATGAAGGGCTGGTTCTGGCTCACCATCATTCCCTCATTCCTTCTGGTCATCGCCATATGGCGGCGGGTGGCCGACTATGGCGTGACGCCTGACCGCTACGGCATTGCCCTCATTGCGCTATGGGCCGTGCTGGTGACGCTCTATCTTGCGCTGCGTCGCCGGGCCGCCGACATGCGCGTCATCATCGGCGCCATGGCGGCGCTGCTGCTCATCGCTTCCTTCGGCCCGCAGGGTGCCTATGGCACCACCATCACAAGCCAGATGTCCCGGCTTGTGGCGCTGCTCACCCGCAACGACGCACTGAAGGACGGCCAGATTGTTTCTCCCACGCCGAAACTGTCCACCGAGGATCAATCCCGCGGCTATTCCATCATTACAGTCCTGCGTGAGGCAAACGGCCTCAATTCCGTGCTCTTTCTATTTCCTGAAACCGCACGCCCTGTCGCGACCGACAGCTGGTCCCTGCATTCGGACATCACGAACAAGCTCGGTTTCAATCCCAACGCCGGACCGGGCGAATTCCTTTCCTTCAATATCAGCCGGCCTTTTGATCACAGCATTGCGGCGGCAGCGGTGCTCTATGGCCCACTCTCTGTCTCTGGCACTGAAACACTCAGCACCCAGCCGCCCGACCGCATGGCCTGGCATGACGGTAAAGTCTTCCACATTCGCACCCCGCGCCATGAATGGACCTTCACTTCCGGAAGCCTCGTTGCGCAACTGAAGAACACCAGTTCCTCAACACCCAATCAAAGTCCCATGCCCATCATCATCGCACCCGGCGTGACCATGCTGGTGACGGACGCCTATGGTGCGGCGGGGGAGGAACCAGTCCTGAATTCGTTGACCTTCTGGCTCATCGAGGAAGACAAGGCGCTTACATCTGCGCCTGCCACGCCGTGAAGTCGGCCTTGGCGCGGGCGGTATAGGCGCGCTTGCGTGCCACCGCCTTGTCGGTGTGGGACAGGCGCTTGCCGTCCGGCCCCTTCTTTGGCGCCTCCACCGGCGGAAACAGTCCGAAGTTCACATTCATCGGCTGGAAGGAGGCACCGCGCGCATCGGTGGTGACGATGTGGCCGCCGGTGATGTGATTGATGAGCGCGCCATGGGCCGTGGTGGCGGGCGGTGGCGCAAAATCGCGCCCCGTGATCTCCGCCGCCGCCATGAGTCCCGCCATGATCCCCATGGCGGCACTTTCCACATAGCCCTCAACACCGGTGATCTGCCCGGCAAAGCGCAGGCGGGGCAGGGCGCGGAGCCGCAGCCTCCCGTCCAGCACCCTGGGGCTGTTGAGGAAGGTGTTGCGGTGCAGCCCGCCCAGCCGGGCAAATTCCGCCCGTTCCAGTCCGGGGATGGTGCGGAACAGCCGCACCTGCTCGGCGTGCTTCAGTTTCGTCTGAAACCCCACCATGTTGTAGAGCGTGCCCAGCCTGTTGTCCTGGCGCAGCTGCACCACCGCATGGGGCTTCACGGTGGGCGCGTGCGGATTGGTGAGGCCCCTGGGCTTCATCGGCCCGTGGCGCAGTGTTTCCGGTCCGCGCTCGGCCATCACCTCAATGGGCAGGCAGCCGTCAAAATAGGGCGTGGACTTTTCCCAGTCGCGGAAATCGGTCTTCTCGCCCGCCAGCAACCCGGCGATGAAGGCCTCATACTGGTCGCGCGTCAGGGGGCAGTTGAGATAGTCGCGGCCCGTGCCGCCCGGCCCCGTCTTGTCATAGCGCGACTGAAACCAGGCCACCTCCATATCGATGGACTCGCGGTGCACGATGGGCGCAATGGCATCGAAGAAGGACAGGCCGTCCTCGCCGGTGGCGGCGCGGATGGCCTCCGCCAGGGCAGGCGTGGTCAGCGGGCCGGTGGCGATAATGGTTTGGCCCCAGGCCTCGGGCGGCAGGCCGGTCACCTCGCCGCGTTCGAGGGTGATGAGGGGGTGCGCCTCAAGCCGGGCCGTCACCTCCGCGGCAAAGCCCTCGCGGTCCACCGCTAAAGCCCCGCCCGCCGGCACCTGATGATGCTGGGCTGCCGCCATCACCACCGAACCCAGCGCTCGCATTTCCCAGTGCAGCAGCCCCACCGCATTCTGGTCGGGATCATCGCTGCGGAAGGAGTTGGAACAGACCAGCTCGGCGCACAGCCCGCCCACATGCGCGTCAGTGCTGCGGTCGGGCCGCATCTCGTGGAGTATGACGGGCACACCGGCCTGGGCTGCGGCCCAGGCCGCCTCGGAGCCGGCCAGTCCGGCGCCGATGATATGAAGGGATGAGGTCATGGCATTTCTCATAGCTGAAGCGGCTGGCCGGCGAAACCGGCGCCTGCCGCCAGGGCGACAGCACCGCCGCCCCGGCAATAATCGATAACTGCCTAAAAATTTAATGAATACATCAATTTTTACTTAGGTCCTGATCGCTAAATTTTGGCGCAAATCGACGGAGAACACGTCATGACGGCGGCTCTAAAATCCTGTTTCAGGAACAGCACCGGTAATGTGGCCATCATTACTGCGCTGACCCTTGCCATGGTTATCGGCATCGGCGGCTCGGCCTATGATCTGGCGGCCTATAGCGAAAGCCAGACGCGCTATTCCGCTGCCGCCGATGCGTCGGCTCTGGCGGCCGTCAGCTTTGCCAGTGACCGCAGTCAGGATGGCACCATGTCCGAGGAGGACATTGAAGAGGCATCCGAGGACTATGCTCTGGCCACCTGGGCGACAAACCTGGGCAGCGATGAAGATGCCGAGCAGGCGCCGGCCACCGTGAAAATGCAGAGCGGCACCAAGGGCTGGACCTCGCGCATTGACTACAGCGCTGGATTTGCCACCACGTTCCTTGCCATCATCGGCATCAAGAATCTCACCATCAACGGCCACTCCACTGCCTCTGCCGACATTGGCTCGGTGAAATGGGAATTCAATTTTCTCATCGACACCTCGTCCTCGATGGGCCTTGGTGCCACCGATGCCGAAATGAAGGCCATGCTGGACCACAAGCAGATCGGCTGCGAGTTCGCCTGTCACCGGGATATAAGCGCTCCCTATGCCAACACCATCGACATTGCCCATGCCGCAGGCATCCGTCTGCGCGTTGATGTGGTGGACCAGGCTGTGGACTCCGTCATTGATGAACTGTCCGCCAAGAGCAATGATGACGATGGCCTGTTCAAGGCCAGCCTCTTCGGCATGGACGAAGACATCAAGGAACTGGTGCCGCTCAATGCCAACCTGAACAAGGTGAAGAACCATGTCATCAAGCTGAACGAGGCCACCGGCTCGCGCGGCGACACCAACTATCGCGTGGCCATGGAAAAAATCACCAGCAAGATCAACGGTAACAAGGACAAGGCCCGCAAGGTTCTGTTCATCGTCACCGATGGCGTGCATGACGCCCCGCAGTGGGAAAGCAATGTGGTCACCGTATACAATGCCAACCACAAGCTCGGTCCCATGGATCCCGCATGGTGCACCGGTCTCAAGGCCGCCGGTGTGCAGGTGGGCGTGCTGCATGTGAACTACAAGGTGCCGTCGCGCGCGCCGTTCCCCAGCTTCGTCAAGGATTATGAAAAACAGATCATTCCATCTCTCAGGAGCTGCGCCTCGGATGGTCTGTTCTTCTCGGCCGATACCCCCCAGGGCATCACCGATGGCATGAAGGCCATGCTGGACAAGGCCCTGGAAGCCAATGTCCGCCTGACCGAATAGGCCCATCGGGCGCGGCCTCAGGGCCGGTGTGGGGCCGCATGCAAGCCCCATTGCCAAGTGCGGCTGGCGGGGCTAGGGGAGGGATATCGCCACCCCCAGAGGCGGAGTCCCCATCTTGCTCTATCTTTACCGCACCGAAAATGCCTGTCTGGTGGATTGCCCGGTTCCGGCTGTGCCGGGCGTGCCGGACGATGTGGTCTGGATCGACCTGGTGGAACCCACCCACGAGGAGGAGAGCGCCGTCGAGGCCGCCTTCGGCATCGACATTCCGACCCGCGAGGAACTGGCCGAGATCGAGGCGTCAAGCCGCCTCTATCAGGAGGATGACGCGGCCTTCATGACCGCCACCGTGGTGCGCCGCGGCGAGGCTGACCAGCCCGAATCCTCGCCCGTCACCTTCATTCTGAAGGACAACCGGCTGATCACCGTCCGCTATCACTATCCCCAGTCCTTCCCGGCCTATCTGCGCCGGGCGCAAAAGCCCCAGACCAGCCCCATGTCGGGCTGGGGCATCTTTATCGGCCTTCTTGAAGCGGTGGTGGACCGGGCCGCCGATCATCTCGAACGCGTTGCCATGATCGTCGACCAGACCTCGCGCTCGGTGTTCGACACCACCCACCACATGCAGCGCGGCATGACAGGCCGCAAGCGCCGCAAGCCGCGCGACCTGCAGACGCTGCTGGAGCAGATCGGCGAGGAGGGGGACTTCTCCTCCAAGATGCGCGAAAGCCTCGTTTCCATCGGCCGCACCGTGGCCTTTGCCCAGACCGTGCTGGACCAGATGCGCCAGAACAAGGAAACCAAGGATCACCGCGCCCGCATCAAGACGCTGCAGCGCGACATCATCTCGCTCACCGACCACGCCTCCTTCATGGCCAGCAAGATCAGCTTCCTGCTCGACGCCGTGCTCGGCATGATCTCCATCGAGCAGAACGGCATCATCAAGATCTTCTCGGTGGCCGCCGTGGTGTTCCTGCCGCCCACCCTGGTCGCATCCATGTATGGCATGAACTTCCAGTTCATGCCGGAACTGGCCTGGAGGCTGGGCTATCCCTGGGCCATTGCGCTGATGATCATTTCCGCCGTGCTGCCCTTCCTCTACTTCAAGCGCAAGGGCTGGCTGTGATGCCCACCATGCTGTGGGTGGCCCTGGGCGGCGCCCTGGGCTCGGCGGCGCGCTATGGCGTCAATGTGCTGTCGGGCCGTCTTCTGGGCGCGGGCTTCCCCTGGCACACGCTCATCGTCAATGTGGCGGGCAGCTTCATCATGGGGGCACTGGTGGCCCTCATGGCCGCCCGCTGGAACGTGGGTCAGGACACCCGCGCCTTCCTCACCACCGGCATTCTTGGCGGCTTCACCACCTTTTCCGCCTTCTCCCTCGACTTTGCCCTGCTGGTTGAACGCCGCGACTATCTTCTCGCCTCGTCCTATGTGCTGGCCTCGGTGGGCCTGTCGCTCATCGCCATCATGGCCGGTCTGGCGCTGGTGCGGATGCTTCATCCATGAGTGAGGTGAAGCGCCACAGGGTGAGCGCGGATGAGGACGGCATGCGGCTGGACCGCTGGTTCCGCCATCATTTTCCCCAGGTCACCTTCGCCCATCTCAACAAGCTGACGCGCACCGGCCAGGTCAGGGTGGGGGCCGGGCGGGTCAAGACCTCAACCCGGCTGGCGGAGGGTCAGGAAGTGCGCGTGCCGCCGCTCGCCTTTGACACGCGCCCCGCCGACCTGCCGAAGGATGACATTCCGCCGCTCACCCGCGCCGAACGTGAGCTGTTCCAGTCCATGGTGCTGCACGAGGACAAGGATCTCTACGTGCTGAACAAGCCCGCCGGTTTTGCCGTGCAGGGCGGCACCAAAACCCACCGCCACCTCGACGGGCTGCTGATGGGGCTGGGCGTGGAACTGAAGGAGCGCCCGCTTTTGGTCCACCGGCTGGACCGTGACACATCGGGCGTCATTGTGGTGGCCCGCCGCCGCGCCGTGGCCGCGTCCCTGGGCAAGCTCTTTGCCACCCGCGCCGTGAAGAAAACCTATTGGGCGGTGGTGAAGGGCGTGCCCAGTCCCGCCCAGGGCCGCATTGACGTGGCCCTGCTCAAGGCCAGGGGGCCGGAGGGCGACCGCATGCGCGCCCCCGCCAGCGCCGACGAGGCCGAGGACAGCCAGAAGGCCGTGACCCATTACAGCGTCATTGACCGGGCCGCAAAACTCGCCGCCTGGATGAGCCTCAAGCCCTCCACCGGCCGCCAGCATCAGTTGCGCGCCCACATGGCCCACATCGGCACCCCCATTCTGGGTGACAACAAATATGGCGGCGACACCGACATGCCGGAGGGAGCCGGGCCGGGCCTGCACCTTCATGCCCGGCGCATTGTCTTTCCCCATCCGCGCGGCGGCACGGTGGATGTGACCGCCCCCCTGCCAAAGCATATGATGCAGACCTTCAGTCTTCTGGGCTTTGATGCCCGGCGGTTTGACGCGGATGAAGAGTGATGTACCTCGCCCTGTTTGACGTGGACGGCACGCTGGTGGATTCGGCGGGCATGATTTCGGCTTCGCTGGCGGCGGCCTTTGCCGCCGAGGGCATGGTGCCGCCGCCGCCGGCCATTGCCCGCCGCGTCGTCGGCCTGTCGCTGGTCGAGGCCATGAAGTTTCTGACGCCGGAGGCGGGCGCCGCCACCCACCAGCGCCTGGCCGATGCCTATCGCACCGCCTTCTGGGAGTTCCGCCGCTCCGGTGCCCATCCCGAACCGCTGTTTGAAGGCGCCCGTGAACTGCTTGAGGCGCTGCGCCGCCGGGACGACGTGGTGCTGGGCATTGCCACCGGCAAGTCGCGGCGCGGGGTTGACCATCTGCTCGACATGCAGCACATGACCGGCTGGTTTGCCACCGTGCAGACGGCCGATGATCACCCCTCAAAGCCGCATCCTGCCATGGTTCTCGCCGCCCTGGCAGAAACGGCAATTGCCCCCCGCAACACGGTGATGATCGGCGACACCAGTTTTGACATGGAAATGGCGGTGCGGGCCGGGGTGCGCCCCGTTGGCGTGGCCTGGGGCAACCATGACCGGGACACGCTGGCCAAAACAGGGGCAGAAAAGATAGCAAACAACACCAGTGAGTTGGTGGATATTCTAGAACAGTTCTGGCAGGAAGCGGCGGCATGAACGGCGAAAGCCCTGAGGACCGCATGGAGCGGCTGGTGCGTGACCGCACGCCCCGCCCCCTGCCGCGCCGATTCTACCGTCTGGCCTCGGCCTCTGCCGACCATGCCATTCTGCTTGACGGCAAGGCGGTAAAGACGCCGCTGAAAAATGCCCTGCGCCTGCCGGATGCCGCCCTGGCCGCCGCCGTGGCTGCGGAATGGCAGGCCCAGACGGAGGTCATCAATCCCGGCCTCATGCCGCTTACCCGCCTGGCCAACAGCGCCATTGACGGGGTGGCCGCGCAGCGGGCCGCCGTCATTGCCGACCTTGCCTCCTATGCCGGAAGCGACCTCACCTGCTACCGGGCTGATGAGCCGCAGGCCTTGATAAAGCGTCAGAACAGCCAGTGGGACCCGGTTCTGGCCTGGGCCGGAACCCGCCTGGGCGCGGTCTTCAGGCCCCACGCCGGGATCAATCATGTGCCGCAGGACCCGGCCGCCCTTGCTGCCGTTTCGGCCCATGCCGCGGGGCTTGATGACTTCCGCCTGGCCGCCGCCCACAGCCTTGCCACCCTCACCGGCTCGGCCCTGCTGGCGCTCATGCTGCTGGACGGCCGCCTCACGGCAGAGCAGGGCTGGGCGGCAGCCCATGTCGATGAGGACTGGCAGATTGAACACTGGGGCGAGGACGCCGAGGCGAAACAGGCGCGCGCCGCCCGCCGCCGGGACTACGATGCGGCCCTTGCCTTTGCCCGCACGGACTCATGACAATGCCCCGGCCTTGCCACACGCCCGCCACCTTCGCCTGTCATAACACCCGCCATCGCATTTCAGGAATGACTGCCATGACCAGCCGGTTCACCCTCGCCGCCGTTTTCGGCCTCGTTCTCACCACCGCCGTTCTGGCCCAGTCGGCACCTGCCGACCTCACCGCCGCCTATCAGGCCGGGGTGGCCGCCGCCAAATGCAACCTCGGCCTGCCCGCCGCCACGACCTCGGCCCTGGGTGACGCCGTCACCCGCATCGAGCAGCGCTCGGGCCTTGCCCAGAATGATCTGGACGCCCTGTGGTCCCAGACCCAGAATGACGCCGACGCCGGGCTGGACAGCTTCTGCTCCAGCGCCGCTGACCAGATCGACAAGACCATCGCCGCGGCCAAGTGACGGTCCGGCTCTGATTTAATCCAAGGTTCGATTTGACGGAACCGTGACGGGCTGCTTTATGGGCACATCATTGTGCACCGCGAAGGGTCCGTCATGCAGGAAATCCTTGAGAAGCTCCATCGCAAACGCGCCGAAGCCTGGCTGGGCGGCGGCCAGAGGCGCATTGACGCCCAGCACGCCCGCGGCAAGCTGACCGCGCGCGAGCGCGTTGAACTGCTCCTCGATGAAGGCTCCTTCGAGGAATACGACATGTATGTCGAGCACCGCTGCACCGACTTCGGCATGGATGAACAGATCATCCCCGGTGACGGTGTGGTGACCGGCTGGGGCACCGTCAATGGCCGTCTCGTCTATGTCTTCGCCAAGGACTTCACCGTTTTCGGCGGCTCGCTGTCCGAGGCGCATGCCCGCAAGATCACCAAGCTTCAGGACATGGCCCTGCAGAACCGCGCCCCCATCATCGGCCTGTTTGACGCAGGCGGCGCCCGCATTCAGGAAGGGGTGAACGCCCTTGGCGGCTATGGCGAGGTATTCCAGCGCAATGTGCTGGCCTCCGGCGTCATTCCGCAGATTTCCGTCATCATGGGGCCGTGCGCCGGTGGCGACGTCTATTCCCCCGCCATGACCGACTTCATCTTCATGGTGCGCGACACGAGCTATATGTTCGTGACCGGCCCCGATGTGGTGAAAACCGTGACCAACGAAACGGTGACGGCGGAAGAACTGGGCGGGGCCTCGGTTCACTGCACCCGCTCGTCCATTGCCGACAAGGGCTTCGAGAACGATGTCGAGGCGCTGCTGCAGATGCGCCGCCTCATTGACTTCCTGCCGTCGCACAATCAGGCGGCCCTGCCGGAACTGCCCTGCCTTGATGACGCCGAGCGCGTCGACAACTCGCTGGACACACTCATTCCGTCCAACCCCAACCAGCCCTATGACATGAAGGAGCTGATCCTCAAGACGGTGGACGACGGTGACTTCTTCGAAATCCAGGACCAGCACGCCCGCAACATCATCACCGGCTTTGCCCGCATCAAGGGCCGCACCGTGGGCATTCTCGCCAACCAGCCCATGGTTCTGGCAGGGGTGCTGGACAGCGACGCGGGCCGCAAGGGCGGGCGCTTCGTGCGCTTCTGCGACTGTTTCAACATCCCCATCGTCACCTTTGTCGACGTGCCCGGCTTCCTGCCCGGCACGGCCCAGGAATATGGCGGCCTCATCAAGCACGGTGCCAAGCTGCTGTTCGCCTATGCCGAGGCCACCGTGCCGAAGATCACCGTCATCACCCGCAAGGCCTATGGCGGCGCCTATGTGGTCATGGCCTCAAAGCATCTGCGCGGTGATGTGAACTATGCCTGGCCCACCGCCGAAATCGCCGTCATGGGTGCCAAGGGCGCGGCCGAGATCATCTATCGCGCCGAACTGGCCGACAAGGACAAGATCGCCGCCCGCGTCAAGGAATATGAAGACCGCTTCGCCAATCCCTTCGTGGCGGCCGAGCGCGGCTTCCTTGACGATGTCATCATGCCCCATTCCACCCGCCGCCGCGTGGCCCGGGCGCTGGACATGCTGAAAACCAAGCAACTCGACAATCCCTGGAAGAAACACGACAATATTCCCCTGTGAGTCGGGGCTGAACAACTTGGCCCCGCCCAGATGAGGGACGGGGCCATGGCCAGACCGGGCAGTTACGCCATCTTCGCGCATTCTCTCGCCACAGTGCGGAACAACCTCGCTGTGGCCTTTTCCATGTCCTGGCCGTGGATGCTGGTCATTTTTTTGCTGACGGGCAGAGTATTTTGGGCAATCGCAAATCAGGGTGTGGCCCCGCGAGCAGATGGTGGTTACTTCAAGCCTTTGAACCTTATTGCGCAAATCATTCAGGCTGTGGCCATGGCCTCCCTCTCCGTGAATTGGCACCGCTTTGTGCTTCTGGATGAAGTGGCCAGCGGCTGACAGCGGCTGCGCCTCGACTGGCCGGTCTGGCGTTATCTCGGCAATTACATTCTCGCCGCGCTGATCATGATGCTGGCAGCGGGTGTGGTCGCCTTCTCGCTGTTTTTCATTGGCTTTTCTACCGGCCTTATTTCAGATATTCCCGAAGAATATCTCCGGTCCACGATCTTTATGAGTATCTTTGGCATCATCATTGTGATCTTTGCCATGATCCTTGTGATGCGTCTGCTGGTGAAACTGCCAGCCGTGGCGCTATCCCGCACGGACTACCGGTTTGGCAACGCCCTGCGGGACACCAAGGCCGCCATCGGGACCATTCTCGGACTGGCACTCCTTTCAACGCTGCTGACGATGGGCCTTTATCAGGTTGGAAGCACCATAGCCTATTCTGTCGCACTGATCTCGCGCACCCTGAGTGCCATTCTCGGCGTCATCGGATATCTGGTCTTCTTCTGGTTCTTATTCCTGTTTGGGGTCTCCCAACTCACCACCCTCTATGGCGTCTATGCCGAGGGCAGGGAGGTCTGACCCCTTTGCTGTTGCCCGTTGAACGGCGACGGGCGTAACTTCACGCGGGGGCAGAGGAGGACAGCATGATGCGCCGTGCCGCGTTGTTTTGCGCCATTCTGACGGGGTCCGCCCTTCCGGCTCTGGCCAACTGCTATGAGGGGATCGGCTGCGACGACAGCCAGCGCTTTGCCCCGTCAGAGCTGCGCCAGCTGGGCTGCCAGCAGCTCTGGGAGGTGCGCAACATGATCTACAAGCAGAACGGCTACTGCTTCACCACGCGGCGTGCCATGGAAACCTTCGGCAATGACGGCTGCACCGAAGACAATCAGGCGGCGGTGCGCCTCAACGCCTATGAGCGTTTCAACGTGCAGGCCATCAGGAGGATGGAAAGCCGCAAGGGCTGCCGCTAGCGCTCACTTCAGGCTGACCAGATATTCGGCGATGGCATCAATATCGGTCTGGGGCAATTGCGAGATATTGCCCTGCACCTCGCCCATGCCGCTGGATGACACGTGCTTGTAGCCCCCCATCTCGCCAAAGGCGAGGGCGGAGGACACATCCGCCTGATCGGTGTAGCGCTTGCTTTCAACGAGGTTGTGCAGCGACGGCACCTTGCCCTCGCCACCCGGATGCGCGCCGCCCATGAAGGCCTGCGCCGTTTTGGGCACCATGAAAACATCGCGCGGCGTGTGGCACTCGGCGCAATGGCCCGGCCCGTTCACCAGATAGGCGCCGCGGTTCCAGCTGGCCGTATGGGCCGGATCGGCTTGCCAGGGGGTGACATGGAGCGCCATCAGCTTCCACAGACCAACGCCGCGGCGGACCAGCGGCTCCAGCATCATGTCCGGCGCCATCTCCGGCGATGACACCGGCTTCAGGCTGGCCAGATAGGCCCTGATGTCCAGCACATCCTCAACTTTCATGTGGGCATAGGAGGCATAGGGGAAGGCGGGAATGAGATGTTCGCCCTCCGGCGAGAGGCCGCGCTGCACCGCGTTGACGAACGCAATGTCGGTCATGGTGCCGATGCCGGTTTCGCCGTCCGGCGTCAGGTTGGGCGGATAAAAGGTGCCCACCGGCGTTTTGAGTGGGGCGCCGCCGGCGGGCAGTGTGGCGTCGTCGAGTTTGAGGTCGGGGGCGGGCTTGTGGCAGGAATAGCAGCCGGCAGCGTGATAAAGCCGCTCACCATTGGCAAGGTCTGCCGTGTGTTGCGGCAGTGCCACTGCGGCCAGAGGCTGCGGGGTGGTGACGAGCCAGAACAAGGCCCCGCCCACCACCGCCGCAACCGCTGCCCCGGCCACGTATTTTCCCCGCCCCGGCATGATTCAGTTCTCCGGCTGACGATAGGTTTCGTGACAGCCCTTGCAGGCCGCACCCAGCTTGGGAAGGGCGGCCTTCATGCCGGCCAGATCGGTGCTGGCGCCGAGGGCGGCCAGGGCATCCATGGCGTCCTTGCGGGCCTTTTCAAATCCGGCCGCATCGCTCCAGATTTCCGGCTTGGCCTTGTTTTCGGTGGTGATGGACTGGGTGGAAGTGTCCCACACGCCGTCCTTCCACATCTTGTCGAAGGAGGCGGCAATGCCGTCGCTCATGCCCTTCACCGTGGCGGCGTCATAGGGCTTGTCGCCCTTGAGAATGCCAAGCAGCGCCTTCATGGTGTCGCTGTTGGTCTTCATTTCATCCTGGCGTTCCTTCACCAGATCGGCAGGCGCTCCGGCGGCCATTGCCACGCTGGCCATGGCGCCGATGGACAGGGCCACGGCAAGCGCCGGGCCGGCAAATTTCATGATCATGGATTGTCCCTCGATGGAATGAGAAAGGGGCGGTTCATAGTCCGCCCCCTGTTGTGCTTACTGGCAGGCCTTGCCCATGTCGGGGGTCAGTTCGGCCTTGCCGCCCTTGATGTCGACATTGGCAATGACGCACAGCACGCCCTCATCCGGGGCCGAGAGCTGCAGGTCATAGGTGCCGTCCTTGACGGCGGCCACTTCGGCGGTCATGCCGTCTTCCAGCGCGCCTTCCTTCATGCCCTTCATCAGGTTTTCGCCCCAGGCCTTCTTGCCCGGTTCGGAGGCGAACAGTTCATCGATCGGCTTGCCGCTGTGGTTGACAATGGTGGTGCCCGCGGCAAAGGCCGGCGTGGCAAGGGCGAACAGGGACAGGGCAAGAACAAGACGCTTCATGGGGATTCCTCTTAAATTGGCTGTGCTCATCGGTGAGCAACAGCGGCATAATCCCGTGAAGCTGACAAAACTTTGATGCCGATGTTACAGATCAGTAATGTCGGCCAGAAGATCGTATTCTTCGGCCTCAGTGACCCGGGCACGCACTATATCACCCGGTGAAATGCCGGGTCTGAACGGCAGGAAGACATTGCCGTCAATCTCCGGTGCATCCCATTGCGAGCGGGCAATGATCTCGCCATTGTCGTGGTCAATGGCGTCCACGATGACATCAATCTCGCGGCCCACCCGGCCCGCCAGAATTGCCGCCGAAATCTCCTGCTGGGCGGCCATGAAGCGTTCCCAGCGCTCCTGCTTCACCGCCTCGGGCACGGCGGGCAGGCCCAGAGCCTCGGACGCCGCACCTGCCACCGGCTCATATTTGAAGCAGCCCACGCGCTCCAGCCGCGCCGCCTTCAGCCAGTCCAGCAGATAGGCGAAGTCAGCCTCCGTCTCGCCGGGAAAGCCGACAATGAAGGTGGAGCGCACGGCAAGATCAGGACACACGTTCCGCCACGCCGCCAGCCGGTCCAGAACCTTCTCCTGATTGGCGGGCCGCCGCATGGCCTTCAGCACGCCGGGGGCGGCATGCTGAAAGGGAATGTCGAGATAGGGCAGGATTTTGCCCTCGGCCATCAGCGGAATGACCTCGTCCACATGCGGGTAGGGATAGACGTAATGAAGGCGCACCCACGCCCCCATGCCGCCCAGTTCCCTGGCCAGATCGTAAAACCGGGCCCTGACCTCGCGGCCCCGGAAGGGCGAGGCGGCATATTTCAGATCGCTGCCATAGGCCGAAGTGTCCTGCGAGATGACCAGCAGTTCCTTCACCCCGGCCTTTACCAGCCGTTCCGCCTCATGCAGCACCGCAGCGGCGGGCCGCGACACCAGATCGCCGCGGATCGATGGAATGATGCAGAAGCTGCAGCGGTTGTGGCAGCCCTCGGAAATCTTGAGATAGGCATAGTGGCGCGGCGTCAGGTGCAGCCCCTGCGGCGGCACCAGGTCAAAGCGCGGATCATGCAGCGGCGGCAGCGCTGCATGCACCGCGCCCACCACCGCCTCATACTGGTGCGGGCCGGTGACCGCCAGCACGCCGGGGTGGGCGGCGCGGATGGCCGCCTCCTCGCCGCCCATGCAGCCGGTCACGATCACCCGGCCGTTTTCGGCCATGGCCTCGCCGATGGCGGCCAGGCTTTCCGCCTTGGCCGAATCGAGAAAACCGCAGGTGTTGACGATCACCACCTGGGCATCGTCATAGCCGGGGGCAATGACATAGCCCTCGGCCCGCAGGCTGGTCAGGATGCGCTCGGAATCCACCAGTGCCTTGGGGCAGCCCAGCGACACAATGCCCACCCTGGGGGCGGTGTGGCCGGGCGAGGTTCCGGGTTTGGCGGCGGGGGCAGGGCGCTTCATCATGGCGGGCCGCTTTAGCCGCCTTTTGCCGGACCGGCAACATGCCCTCTCCGCCATGAGAATGATTGCCCGCGCCCATGGACCGGGCTAGAACCGCCCCAACCTTCCGCCCGCAACATAAGTGACGCGCAATGTTCAAGAAAATTCTCATCGCCAACCGGGGTGAAATCGCCTGCCGGGTCATCAAGACCGCCCGCAAGATGGGCATTGGCACGGTGGCCGTCTATTCCGAGGCCGATGCCCGCGCCCTCCATGTCGAAATGGCCGATGAGAAGGTGCTGATCGGCCCGCCCGCCGCGGCCCAGTCCTATCTTCTCATCGACAAGATCATTCAGGCCTGCAAGGACACCGGCGCCGAGGCGGTTCATCCCGGCTATGGCTTCCTGTCGGAACGCTCGGCCTTCCCCAAGGCACTCAACGCTGCGGGCATCACCTTCATCGGTCCCAACCCGCATGCCATTGACGCCATGGGCGACAAGATTGAATCGAAGAAGGCGGCGGCGGCGGCCGGTGTCTCCACCGTGCCCGGCTATATGGGCATCATCGAATCGGAAGACGAGGCGGTGAAGATCGCCGACGGCATCGGCTATCCCGTCATGATCAAGGCCTCCGCCGGCGGCGGCGGCAAGGGCATGCGCATCGCCTATAACCAGTCCGAGGTGCGCGACGGCTTTGCCCGCGCCAAGTCCGAGGCCAAGTCGTCCTTCGGCGACGACCGGGTGTTCATCGAGAAATTCATCGTCAACCCGCGCCACATCGAAATTCAGGTGCTGGGCGACAAGCACGGCAATGTCATCTATCTGGGCGAGCGCGAATGTTCCATCCAGCGCCGCAACCAGAAGGTCATCGAGGAAGCGCCCTCGCCGCTGCTTGACGAAAAGACCCGCAAGGCCATGGGCGAACAGGCGGTGGCGCTGGCCAAGGCGGTGAATTACGACTCCGCCGGCACGGTGGAATTCGTGGCCGGTCAGGACCGCTCCTTCTTCTTCCTCGAAATGAATACCAGGCTTCAGGTGGAACATCCGGTCACCGAACTCATCACCGGCATTGATCTGGTGGAGCAGATGATCCGCGTGGCCGCCGGCGAAGAACTGAAAATCAGGCAGAAGGATGTGACGCTGAAGGGCTGGGCGGTGGAAAGCCGCCTCTATGCCGAAGATCCCTACCGCAACTTCCTGCCCTCCACCGGGCGGCTGGTGAAATACCGTCCGCCCGCCGAAAGCCATGCCAAGGGTGTCACCGTGCGCAATGACACGGGTGTCTATGAGGGTGGCGAAATTTCCATCTGGTATGACCCGATGATCGCCAAGCTCTGCACCCATGCGCCGACCCGGCGCGAGGCCATTGCCGCCATGGGTGACGCGCTCGACGGTTTCTTCGTCGAAGGCATCCAGCACAATATTCCCTTCCTCGCCGCCATCATGGAGAACGAGCGCTGGCAATCGGGCAATCTTTCCACCGGCTTCATCGCCGAGGAATTTCCCGAGGGCTTCAAGGGCAATCCCATGACGCCGGAACTGGCCGCCCGGCTCTGCCACGCTGCCGTGCTGCTCGATCACATTGAAAACCGGCGCAAGCGCGACATTTCCGGCCAGATGAGCGGCCGCAAGGTCGAGTTCGCCAATGACCGCGTGGTGCAGCTGGGCAAGGATTTTCACGAGGCCCAGGTGACGGCGGAAACCTCGGCGGCGGCCGATGCCTGTGGCTGGCGGCCGGGCATGACCGTGCTGGAAACCCGCTGGCAGGGTGAACCCCTGACGGTGCAGGTGCGGCGCATTGCCAATGGCTACCGTCTGGCCCATCGCGGCATTGTGGTGGATGCCTTTGTCTACACACGGCGCGAGGCCGAACTGGCCCGCCTCATGCCGGAGAAGAAGGCGGCCGACACGTCGAAGAAGCTGCTCTGCCCCATGCCGGGCCTGGTGGTTTCCATCGCCGTGGCCGAAGGGCAGGAGGTCAAGGCGGGCGAGCCCTTGGCCATCGTCGAGGCCATGAAGATGGAAAACATCCTGCGCGCCGAACGCGATGTCACCATCACCAAGGTCAACGCCAAGAAGGGCGACAGCCTGGCGGTGGATGCCGTCATCATGGAATTCGCCTGAGCGTCAGCAGGCGGAAATCGAAAAAGCCCCGGCTCATCACCGGGGCTTTTGCTTATTTCAGTCCTTCTTCAGCCAGCACCTTCTGCACGGCGGGCCGCGCCCCCATGCGCGCCATGTAGGATTGGATGTGCGGCCAGCGGTTCATGTCGAAGCCGGTATAGGGCGCCCAGCGCAGCACCGTGTAGGCATAGGCGTCGGCCACGGTGAAGCTCTTGCCATTCACATAGGTTGATTTTGCCAGCATGGAATCGAGATGGCCGAGGCGCTGCGCCAGCCGTTCCTTCACCGCCGCCTTGCCGTCTTCCGGCATGGCGCGGTTGAACAGCGGGCCAAAGCCCTTGTGCAGTTCGGTGGACACGAAGTTCAGCGTCTCCATGGCGTGATAGCGCGCCAGTGTGCCCGCCTTGGGCAGAAGCGTCGTCGCCTTGGCCTTGTCGGCCAGATATTGCAGGATCACCTGCACCTCGGTCAGCATCTGGCCGCGCCCGATGTCGAGGGCAGGCACATAACCCTTGGGATTGATCATCAGAAAGTCGGCTCCTGATGCCGTCTTCTTGCTGGCCAGATCAACCTTCTCCACCTCGTATTTCTTGCCCAGCTCGGCGAGCAGAATGTGGACGGCCAGCGAACAGGCGCCGGGGGAATAGTAAAGCTTCATGGACAGACTCCGCGAATGAATGACCCGGTGGTGCTAGCACATTAAAAGGAAACAACACAAGTTACATTCAAGGTAGGGGCCCGAACAGCGGTTGAAAACAGCGCTTCAGCGCCAGATCGGCATCCGCCATGGAGACGGGCATGCCAAGGTCAACCAGACTGGTGACGCCATGCTGCGTGACCCCGCACGGCACAATGCCGGAGAAATGCGCCAGATCCGGGTCCACATTCAGCGCCACGCCATGAAACGACACGCCATGGCGCACCCTGATGCCCAGGGCGGCAATCTTGTCCTCGCGCCCGCCGCCGCGCCGCACCCACACGCCCACCCGGTCCTCGCGCCGCTCGCCGGTCACGTTGAACTGGGCCAGCGTGTCGATGAGCCATTGTTCCAGCCCGGCCACAAAGGCCCGCACATCCGCCCCGCGCTGGCGCAGGTCCAGCATCACATAGGCCACCCGCTGGCCCGGCCCGTGATAGGTGTATTGGCCGCCGCGTCCCGTCTCGCAGACCGGAAACCGCTCCGGCATCAGCAGATCCTGCGGGCGGGCCGAGGTGCCTGCCGTGTAAAGCGGCGGATGCTCCACCAGCCACACCAGTTCTGCCGCCCGCCCTTCGGCAATGGCCGCCGCTTCGGCCTCCATGCGGGCCAGCGCATCCGGATAGGGCGTCAGCCCCGCCGCAATTTCCCAGCGGACCGGGGCAGGGCTTGCCAGTTTCAGCAGCAGCTCATGACGCATGGTCGGGCGCGGGGTCATGGCCGTCTTGTCCCAGTTTGCGGGCTCCAAGGCAAGGTGATGCCGCTGGCGCTCAGGGTTGCGGGGGAATGACGGGTCCCCTGCCGCGCGCCGCCATCCCGGCGGCCATCGACAGTGCCGCTGCCGCCGCCTAGCATGTGCAGATTCGAGGGGAGGTGGCCCATGGCGCTGATTGGCTTCGTGGCCCTGGTTCTGGCGGTCTATGCCGTGACCCACGGCGTCCGCCTTACCCGGCAGATCGCCGCGCTGGAGCGCCAGCTCTCCCTGCTCATGGCCAGACTTGAGCCACCGCCGCCCGCCGCCGCCGAGGCAGTATCACCGCCGCAACCAGAATCCCTTTCCACCGTCCCGTCAGAAGCCGAGGGCACAGAGCCCCCAGACCCTGCCGATGCCGTTTCAGCGGCCCCCGAACCGCCCCTGCCGCCCCGCCGCCGCTCCAGCCTCGAGCAGTCGCTGGCCTCGCGCTGGTTCGTCTGGCTCGGCGGCCTCGCCATTGCCATTGGCGGCCTGCTGTTTGTCAAATGGGCCCATGACGTGGGCCTCATCCCCCCGGTGCTGCGGGTGGCCGTTGGTCTGGCGGCGGGCGCGGGCCTGATCCGGGCCGGGGAGGGGCTGCGCCAGCGCGCGCAGCCTGCCGACCGCCTTTCCGGCCAGCCTGATTATGTGCCGCCGGCGCTGGCGGCGGCGGGCCTGCTCATCCTGTTTGGCGTCATCTATGCCGCCTATGCGCTTTATGACCTGCTGCCGCCGCTTGTGGCCTTTGCCGGGCTGGCGCTGGTGGCCCTCTTTGCCCTTGGCCTGTCGCAGCGCCAGGGCTGGTTCATTGCCGTGCTCGGCCTGCTCGGTGCCTATGCCGCGCCCACCATGATCCCGTCGCCCGATCCCGCCGCCTGGAGCTTCTTCCCCTATCTGCTCATCATTCTCGCCGCCGCGCTGTTGCTGGTGCGCCGCCAGAACTGGTGGTGGCTGGGCTATTCGGCACTGGTGGCGTCGCTGTTCTGGGCCCTGCTGTGGACCGGCGGCGCCGTCATGGAACCGGCCGACACCGTGCCGCTCGGCCTCTTTGCCCTGGCCACGGGCGGCATGGCGGTTTTCCTGCTCAGGGGCCAAGGCATCTTCGCCGAGGACTCCGGCAGCCTGCTGCACCCTGACCGCCTCAGCCAGCCGCTTGGCATTGCCACCCTGGGCATGGCCGCAATGGGCCTCATGCTGGCCTATCTCGTTCACCGCAGCGACCACAGCAGTCAGAGCCTCATGCTCTTCATGATCGGCGTGGCGGGCATTGCCGCTTTCTCCTGGATCAAGCGCGGCTACAGCGCCGCCGTTGTCGCGGCAAGCCTTGCCACCTTCCTGGTGCTGATGGATTGGCGCGATGTCAGCCGCTGGGTCTGGGCCATGGACGAAACCGGCCTGTGGTCGCTGGTGCCGGGACTGGATGCGCCGCCAAAATTCTTTCGCTGGCTGATGGCCGCCATGCTCGCCTTCATGGCCCTGGGCGCAGCGGGGGTTGTCCGCCGCACGCCCAAATTCCTGTGGGCCGTGCTGATGGCAGCAACGGCGCTGCTCTATCTGCTCGGCGCCTGGGCGCGGGCCGAATTCCTGTGGAGCACTCTCACCTGGGTGATGCTGGCACTGGTGGCCGCCGCCGCCCTGAAGGCGGTGCTGTTCAGTCTGCGCGGCCAGTTTGCGGTGGCTGATACGGACCGGGCCGGGGGCATCCTGTTGCTCGGCATGGCGGCACTTGCCGTCTTCGCCGCCGACCGGCTGTTTGACCGCCAGTGGCTGACCCTGGCCATCGCCGCCCTGGCGCTCGCCTTTGCCTGGGGCATCACCTGGTTTCCCGTGCGCCTCATCGGCCCCATTGCCACAGGCCTTGCCACGCTGGCCGCGCTCAGGCTGTTTTTGTCTCGTGAACTGGGCTTTCCGGGCACCCCGATGCAGGTCCTGCCCTGGGGCGATCACTGGGTGCTCTATGGCTATGGTCTGCCGGCGCTCGCCTTCTGGCTGGGCAGCCGTCTGCTGAAGGACCATGGCCAGCCGCGCTCCGCCATGGCGCTGGAGGGGCTGGGCCTCGGTCTGGCCATTGCGCTGGTGTCGCTGGAAATCCGCCTGCTGATCGGCGGCGGGAGGCACAGCGACATGACGCTGCTCGAACTCGCGGCCCATATCCTCGCCTGGGCGGGGGCTGCCTATGGCCTGCTGCACCGGGAGGCGGCTTATCCCTCCTTTGTTTCGCGCTGGGGGGCGCGCGCCCTCTTGGCCGCCGCCGTGCTGGCCATGGTGTGGGGCAGCCTGCTGGCCCACAACCCCGTGCTGACGGAGAAGCTTCTGCCCGGCAACGCCCTGTTCAATCCGCTGCTGCTGGCCTATCTGGCCCCGGTGCCGCTGCTCGGCCTCATCGCCCGCAAGCTGGACCGTGGCTGGCTGCGCAACGGCATCGGGCTTCTTGCCGTGGCGCTTGCCTTCACCTGGGTGACACTTCAGACCAAGCGCCTGTTCCAGGGCCCCATCCTGCAGGTCGGCGCTACCAGCGATGGCGAGTTCTACGCCTATTCACTGGTCTGGCTGGCCTTCGCCCTCAGCCTGTTCGTGGCTGGTTTGAAGCTGGCCCGCCAGAATGTGCGCTATGCCGGTCTGGCGGTCATGGTGCTGGTGGTGTTGAAGGTGTTTCTGGCCGACCTGTCCGATCTCTCCGGCCTGCTGCGCGTCTTCAGCTTCATCGGCCTCGGCCTGTCCCTGGTCGGCATCGGCTGGCTCTATACCCATCTTGGCCCGCAGGGCGAGGCTGAGGAGGGCGGGCCACACCCCGCACCCCCCGCCGCCGACCCCGCACCGGCCGCTGCGCCACCGGCCAAGTCTCCGCCCCCGCCGCCCAAGGCCACCAGCCGCGTCTGGGACGGGGTGAAACGGCGCTGACCGGCACCTCTTGCCTTCTCGAGCGGGCCTGTGTATAGCCCGCCCGTTCAACTCACACGCGGGTGTTGGTTTGGGCCATGGAGGCATGCCTCCCACATAGGTTCAAACCTTCCGGTGCCGGATGTCCGGCCACACCACCCGCGGCGGCTCAACCGGAGAAAGGAAGACCATGGCGTCGCCAGACTTTACCATGCGCCAGCTTTTGGAAGCAGGCGTTCATTTCGGCCACCAGACCCACCGTTGGAACCCCAAGATGAAGCCCTTCATCTATGGCGCCAAGAACGGCATTCACATCATCGACCTGTCGCAGACCGTGCCCATGCTGCATCAGGCGCTCATCGCCATCACCGATACCGTGGCCAAGGGTGGCCGGGTGCTGTTCGTCGGCACCAAGCGCACCGCCCAGGAGCAGGTGGCCGATGCCGCCAAGCGTTCGGCCCAGTATTACGTCAATTCGCGCTGGCTCGGCGGCATGCTGACCAACTGGAAGACCATTTCCAACTCCATCAAGCATCTGCGCGGCCTGGAGGAAACCCTGGGCAAGGATGGCGCGGGCCTCACCAAGCGTGAGCTGCTCCACGTCTCCCGCGAGAAGGAGAAGCTGGAGAAGGCCCTGGGCGGCATCAAGGACATGGGCGGCACGCCCGACATCCTGTTCGTCATCGACACCAACAAGGAAGCTCTGGCCATCAAGGAAGCCAACCGTCTGGGCATTCCGGTGGTGGCGGTGCTCGACACCAACTCCGACCCCGCCGGCGTCACCTTCCCGATTCCCGGCAATGACGACGCCGGCCGTGCCGTTGCGCTTTATTGCGATCTCGTCAGCCGCGCTGTCATCGAGGGCATCTCGCAGTCGCAGAGCCGTTCCGGCGTGGACATTGGCGCCGCTGCCGAACCGGTGGCCGAAGACATCGCCGGCTGAGGCCGGAATTCAGCCGCCGCGTCACAGGGATGCGGCGGCACTTCCATTCAAGAGGTGAAACATGGCTGAGATCACAGCTGCGATGGTGAAAGACCTTCGCGAAAAGACCGGCGTGGGCATGATGGACTGCAAGGCCGCCCTGGCCGCCACCAATGGCGACATGGAAGCCGCCGTGGACTGGCTGCGCGCCAAGGGCCTGGCCAAGGCCGCCAAGAAATCAACCCGCGTGGCCGCCGAAGGCCTGATCGGCGTTGCCACCACCGGCCACAAGGGTGCGCTGGTCGAGGTCAACTCCGAAACCGACTTTGTGGCCCGCAACGACAAGTTCCAGGTCATGGTGGGCGACATCGCCAGGCTGGCCCTGGAAGCCAGGGGCGATCTGGAAAGGCTGAAGACTTTGGCCTATCCCGGAACCGCCCATGACGTGGCCCATTACGTGGCCGAAATGGTGGCCACCATCGGCGAGAACATGACCGTACGCCGCACCGCCTTCCTTGAGGTGGAACATGGCGTCGTCGCCTCCTACATGCACAACCAGGCCGCCCCCGGCATGGGCAAGATCGGTGTGCTGGTCGCCCTCGATTCGCGCGGCAACCAGGACGAACTGGCCCAGTTCGGCCGCATGCTGGCCATGCACATTGCCGCCACCAATCCGGTGGCCCTCAACATCGACAGTGTTCCGGCCGACACGCTGGGCCGCGAAAAGGCCATCCTCGAGGAAAAGAACCACGGCAAGCCCGCCAATGTCATGGAGAAGATCGTGGCCTCGGGCCTCAAGAGCTTCGCCAAGGAGAACACCCTGCTGGAGCAGGCCTATGTCCATGACGGTGCCAAGTCGGTGTCTCAGGTGATCGGCGAAATGGCCAACAAGCTTGCCACCCCGGTGGTGCTGAAGGCCTATGTCCGCATGCAGCTGGGCGAAGGTGTCGAGAAGAAGGAAGACGATTTCGCCGCCGAAGTGGCGAAGATGTCCGGCAACTGATTGCCTCATCCGCTTTTTCGCTGCGAAGGGCCCCCGGTGCGGGGCCCTTGGCTTGAGTGCCAGGCGGGCGGCGGCTACAGTGTGACAGCGCTTCAGATGACACGCGCCAATTCCGGGGGCCTGCATGAAGAAGATGACCAGACGTAACCTGCTGCGCGGGGCTGCTGTCCTGTCCGGCGCCATGGGCGGACTTTATGCCGGTGCGGCCAGGGCAAACGGAGCGGTGGAAATGCCGCCCGAAGCCGATCCTCACAGCCGCACCTTCATGCAATGGCCGGTGAGTGTCGACGTCTATGGCGAGGATGATCTGGCCCGCGTGCAGAAGGCCATTGCCCTGGTGGCCAACACCATTGCCGACCATGAAGAGGTGGTCATGCTGTGCGCGCCAAAGCACCAGAAGACGGCGCGTGCCCGCCTGGGTTCCGGTGTCAGCCTGTGGGACATTCCCACCAATGACCTGTGGTGCCGCGACTCCGGCCCCACCTTCGTCCGCACTGCCGATGGCGGCCTTGCCGTGTCGCTCATCCAGTTCAATGGCTGGGGCGGCAAGCAGGTGCATAACCATGATGCCAGGATCGCCGCCCGCGTGGCCGAGCGTCTCGGCCTGCCGCTGATTGATAGTGGTCTGGTGGGCGAGCAGGGCGGTCTGGAACATGACGGGGCCGGACTGGTGATGGCCCATGCCAGCTGCTGGGTGAACCGCAACCGCAACACCGGCTCCGAAGAGAAGATCGGCCGGAAGATCCTGGCCGCCGTGGGCGGCCGGAAAATGATCTGGGCACCGGGCATCAAGGGGGCTGACATCACCGACTATCACATTGATGCATTGGCCCGCTTTGTCGGGCCGGGCCATGTGCTGATCCAGATGCCGGCACAGATCAACCACGATGACCCCTGGTCAGTCTCCGCCTTCGAAACCCTGGATATTCTCAAGGCCGCCACCACCCTGGACGGCAAGCCGCTGGCCATCACCGTCGTTCCGGAACCGGTGGAGATCCGCTCGCGCAAGGCTGATTTTGTCGCCGCCTATGTGAATTACTATGTCTGCAACGGCGCGGTGATCGCCAGCCAGTTCGGTGACAAATCCGCCGACGGCACGGCCCGCGAAATGCTGCAGGAGCTTTACCCCGGCCGCACCATCGTGATGCTCAACACCGATGCCATTGGCGAATCGGGTGGCGGCATCCATTGCTCCACCCAGCAACAGCCACGGATTTAAGGTATCCCCATGGAATTTCTGAACACCCATTCCCGCGCCATACAGGCGCTCAGTGCCATGCTCACCGTGGTGCTGGCGCTGGCCGCCCTCATCGGCGTGAAGATGCAGATCGATGCTGCCGACCGCATCCAGCGGGCCCAGTCGGCACGCGACATCTATCGCGAGTTTCTGAACCTTTCCATTGGCAAGCCGGAATTCATTGCGCCTGACTATTGCGCCATGGCCAAGAGCCCCCAGGCCCCGGCCTATCATACCTATGTCGATTATCTGCTCTATACGGCAGAGCAGACGCTTTCCTCGGACCCCGGCTGGGAAGACACCATCATGGCCACGCTGAACGATCATCGGACCTATCTCTGCACCCTCGAGGATACGGAAGAGGAAACCGGGGATGTGCAGACCCTGCTGGCCAGTTTCCGCGCCAGCCACTGCGCCGATGTGAAGCCCTGCGCCCCGTGAGCGCCTGATAACTGCAACCCCGGCCTGCGAATCGCCATCAATCAGGCTAGAAGACCCAAGAACAACGGGTCTTTTTTTGTCGACGGAACAGCATCATGACCAGGCTCGCCTATAAGCGCGTTCTCTTGAAAGTGTCGGGCGAGGTGCTGATGGGCAGCCAGCCCTACGGCATAGACCTCGATACGGTGGGCCGCGTGGCCGATGAGGTCATCACCTGCGCCAGAAGCGGTGCCCAGGTGGCGCTGGTCATCGGCGGCGGCAACATCTTCCGCGGTGTCGCCGGTGCCGCCAAGGGCATGGAGCGCGTCTCCGCCGACCATATGGGCATCATGGCCACCGTCATGAACGCGCTCGCCATGCAGGGGGTTCTGGTTTCCAAGGGCATGGATGCCCGCGTGCTCTCGGCCATCGCCATGCCCACCGTGTGCGAAACCTATTCCCACGCCAAGGGCATCCATCATCTCGAGGCGGGCAGGGTGGTGATCTGCACGGCGGGCACGGGCCTGCCCTTCTTCACCACCGACACGGGTGCGGCATTGCGCGCCGCCGAACTGAAGTGTGACGCCCTCCTCAAGGGCACCAGCGTCGACGGGGTCTATTCCGCCGACCCCAAGAAGGATCCCGCCGCCCGGCGCTATGACCGCATCACCTTCCAGCAGATCCTGTCCCATGACCTGCGCATCATGGACCCGGCGGCCATTGCCCTTGCGCGGGACAACGGGATTCCGGTAGTGGTGTTCAACATTCGTGAAGCCGGCGCTGTCGAGCAGGTTCTGCAGGGCAAGGGCCGCTTCACCGTCGTGACCAAGGATTGACGAGGTTTGCCATGGCTGGTCCCGCCCCCTTTGACGTCCAGGACATCAAGCGCCGCATGCACGGCGCGGTTGAGGCCCTGAAGCATGATTTTGGCGGCCTGCGCACCGGCCGCGCCGCCATCAGCCTGCTGGAACCGGTCCATGTCGACGCCTATGGCGCCAACATGCCGCTGGCCCAGGTCGCCTCCATTTCGGTGCCCGAGGCCCGCACACTGCAGATTTCCGTGTGGGACAGGGGCCTGGTCCATGCCGTGGAAAAGGCCATTTACGCCTCCAACCTGGGTCTCACCCCCCAGACCGAGGGTGCCGTCATCCGGCTTCACATGCCGGATCTGACACAGGATCGCCGCAAAGAACTGGTGAAGGTCGCCCATCAATACGCCGAGAAGGCCCGTGTTGCCGTGCGCAATGTGCGCCGTGACGGCATGGACCACCTCAAGGCGCTGGAGAAGGCTCACCTGATGAGCGAGGACGACCACAAGAAGAAGTCGGACGAGGTCCAGAAACTCACCGACGACACCATCAAGGATATCGACGCTTCCCTGAAACACAAGGAAGCCGAAATCATGCAGGTCTGACCCTCCATGCCAGACGCCTTTCCGCCCAGCCCGCCGCGTCACGTCGCCGTTATCATGGATGGCAACGGCCGCTGGGCTGCGGCCCGCGGCCTGCCGCGCTCGGCGGGCCACAAGAAGGGGGTGGAGGCGCTGCGCCGGGCGGTGCGCGCGGCGCGCGACTTCGGCGTGCAATATCTCACCATCTACTCCTTCTCCTCGGAAAACTGGGCAAGGCCCGCCACCGAAGTCAGCTTCCTGATGGAGCTGCTGCGCCGCTTTATCCGCCAGGACGTGGCCGACCTGCACCGGGAAGGGGTGAAAATCCGGGTCATCGGCCGGCGTGACGGGCTGGATCCCGCCATCGCCCAGCTTCTTGATGATGCCGAGCGCCTGACAGCGGACAATGACGGCCTCAACCTGGTTGTCGCCTTCAACTATGGCAGCCGCCAGGAACTGTCCTGCGCGGCGCGCAAGCTGGCCGAGGCGGTGCGCGCCGGCAGCCTCGAGCCTGCCGCCATCACCCCGGAGGTTCTGGCCGGCTGTCTTGAAACCACCGGCATTCCCGATCCGGACCTGCTGATCCGCACCGGCGGCGAACAGCGCATTTCCAATTTTCTGCTCTGGCAGCTGGCCTATACTGAATTTGTCTTCGTGCCCGAATACTGGCCGGATTTTGATGCGGCCATCTTTGCCCGCGCCATCGCCGACTATCACGGCCGCGACCGCCGCTTCGGCGGTCTCAAGGCCCACAGCGCATGAAGGTTCCCGATCTTTCCGCCATCCGGGCCATGAACTGGGGCGACCTTGGCGTGCGTGCCGGTTCGGCGGCCGTGCTGGTGCCCGTGGTGTTGCTTGATGTCTGGGCCGGGGGCGTGTGGTTCACCGTCTTTGCCGCTCTGCTGGGCGTGCTCATGGCCCATGAATGGGTGGGGCTGGCCCACCGCGGCAACTCCGCCCAGTTTGCGCTGCATGCCGCAGCCGCCCTGTGCGGGGCGCTGCTGCCGGGCGAAACCGGCGTCATGACCGCGCTTTTTGCTGTGGCCGTGCTCACCGGCCTGTCGGTGGGGCTCAGCCGCTGGTGGGGCGCCGACCCCACCCTGTGGAACGCCGTTGGTGTGGCCTATGTTGGCCTGCCACCGCTGGCGCTGGTCACCCTGCGCGCCGACGTCCAGTGGGGGGCGGTTGCCATTCTCTGGATCCTGTTCATTGTCTGGGCGGCCGACACCTTTGCCTATTTCGCCGGACGCATCATCGGCGGGCCCAAGCTGGCCCCCGCCATTTCACCCAAGAAAACCTGGGCCGGCCTGTTCGGCGCCATGGTGGGGTCAGCCCTGCTGTCCGGTCTCATTGCCTGGTGGGCGGTGCCCGGCAGCATTCTGGCCCTCATGCTCCTGGCCGCCATTCTGGCGGTGGTGGAGCAGGGTGGCGATCTGTTTGAAAGCAGCCTCAAGCGTCATTTCGGCGTCAAGGATTCGGGCGACCTCATTCCCGGCCATGGCGGCGCCATTGACCGGGTTGACGGCCTGGTTGCCGTGGCGGTGGCCGCCGCCATCATCGGCTTTTTGCGGGCCGGGCCGCTGGCCGCCCAGGGACTTCTCCACTGGTAACCATATTCGCCGAATTTTTGGCGCAATGACCCGCTTGTGTGGTTAATGAACCGTAAACAGGCTGTATCGCTGCCGGTTCATAGCGCAGCGCCGCTGCCACACGGGGAAGGGGTTCATGGATATTCTGACATTGCTGATGATGCCGCTCAACGTCATGGTGGGCTATCTCGTGCCCTTCCTGATCGCCCTCACCATCATTGTTTTCATTCATGAATTTGGCCATTTCAGCGTCGCGCGCTGGTGCGGCGTGAAGGTCGAGACATTCTCCATTGGCTTCGGCAAGGAAGTGAAGGGCTGGTTCGACCGGCACGGCACCCGCTGGCGCATCGCCTGGGTGCCGCTGGGCGGCTATGTGCGCTTCGAGGGCGACGTGAACGCCGCCAGCCAGGCAGAGACCACTGGCAAGGCGCCGCTCTCCCCCACCAGTTTCCATGCCAAGCCGGTGTGGCAGCGCGCCCTGGTGGTGGCGGCTGGCCCCCTGGCCAATTTCATCCTGGCCATTCTCATTCTCGCCGGCAGCTACATGATCGTCGGTGTGCCCATGACCACGCCGCGCATTGACGGCGTGCAGGCCGGCAGCGCGGCGGATCTGGCGGGCCTCAAGCCGGGCGACACCTTCGTTTCGCTGAAAGGCGTAAAAGTCAAATATTTCAGCGATGTACAGGAAATTGTCCGGCCCCGCGCCGGTGAGGCCATGGCCATTGAAGTGGCCCGCGATGGCAACATCCTCAACCTCACTCTCACGCCCGGCGTGCGCGAGGAAAGTGACGGCTTTGGCGGCAAGGTGAAGTTCGGCATTCTCGGCGTTACCCACAACACCACCGGGCAGGATGAGGTATACCAGCGCCTGCCGGTTCATCAGGCCCTGGCCAAGGGCACCGAGCGCACCTGGTTCATCATCTCCACCACCTTCAGGTATCTCGGCCAGATGGTGACCGGTCACGCTGAGTCGAATCAGCTTGGCGGCCCCATTGCCATCGCCAAGGGGGCAGGGGATGCGGCCAGCTACGGGCCGCTCGCCTTCATCAGTTTTGTCGCCTTTCTCAGCGTCAGTATCGGACTTCTTAACCTGTTTCCGATTCCAATGCTGGATGGCGGCCATCTGGTTTTCTACGCCATTGAAGCCGTGCGCGGCAAACCGCTTGGCCCCGAGGCCCAGGAATGGAGTTTCCGGGTCGGTTTTTCGCTTGTTCTGATGCTGATGGTTCTGGGGACGTTTAACGATATAGTAAGAGTTGTCTCGGTGGCGTTTGGTGGTTGATTCGGCTTGTTTTCTTTCGGTTTGCAATCGCAGCGAAACCGGTTAAAACACGCTCGCGGCGAAGCAGCGCTCTCGGGACGGCTCGCGTAAACTCTGGATTGGCCTTTGATGCGTTTCAAACTGGTATTGGTTGGCGTTCTCGCGTTCGCCCTCACTGTTCTGGCCCCGCTGGCGGCTCCCCGCCTTGTGGCCACGCCTGCATTTGCCCAGACGGTTGCCAGCATTGTGGTGGAGGGCAACCAGCGTGTCGAACCCGACACCGTCATGTCCTACATGCAGCTTGGCCGCGGCGATGTCTTCACCGCCGAAAAGATTGACGAGTCGATCAAGGCCCTGTTCCAGACCGGCCTGTTCTCCGATGTGCGCATGACCCGGCGCGGCAACACCCTGGTGGTGTCCGTGGTCGAAAACCCGCTCATCAACGTGGTGAACTTTGAAGGCAATGCCGAAATCACCGATGATGCGCTGGCCAAGGAAGTGGAAGTCCGTGAACGGATGATCTTCACCAAGGCCAGGGTGCAGAGCGACACGCAGCGCATTCTCTCGCTCTACCAGCGCTCCGGCTTCTACAACGTGCGCGTTGCGCCCAAGCTCATCCGTCTGCCGGAAAACCGCGTCAACCTGGTGTTTGAAATCACCGAGAGCGGCAAGACCCACGTCACCAGCATCACCTTCTCCGGCAACAATTCCTTCTCGGCTTCCGACTTGCGCGGCGTCATCGGCACCAAGCAGAAGAGCTGGTGGAACTTCATGCAGCGCAACGATACCTACGACCCCGACCGGGTCGAGTATGACAAGGAGCTGCTGCGCCGCTTCTACCTGAAGAACGGCTTCGCCGATGTGCAGATTGATTCTGCCGATGCCCAGCTGTCGCCGGGCGGGGAAAGCTTCACCATCAACTTCGCCATCATCGAGGGGCAGCGCTACAGGATTGCCGATGTGGCGGTGAATGTCGGCGATGCCGACCTCGAGCCCGACCCGCTGCGCAAGGTGGTGAAAACCGGTGTTGGCGACAATTATGACGCCACCAAGGTTGACAAGACGGTGGACAATCTGGCCCTCGAGGCCAGCCGTCAGGGCTTTGTCTTCGCCAAGGTTGATCCGCAGATCAACCGCAACGCCAACAATGGCACGCTCGATGTCATCTACAACATCAGCGAAGGCCAGCGCACCTATATCGAGCGCATTGACATCACCGGCAACAGCCGCACCCTTGATGAAGTCATCCGCCGCGAACTTCAGCTTTATGAGGGCGATGCCTTCAACCGTGTACTGGTGGAACGCGCCCGCCGCCGCCTGACCGCGCTCGACTTCTTCGACAAGGTTGATTTCCGCGAGGAGGAGGGCTCGGCCCCCGACAAGATCATTCTGGTTGTTGAGGTGGCCGAGAAGGCCACCGGCAAGATCGGCTTCAGCGTCGGCTATTCCTCGGTTGAGAAACTCATCGGCACGGTGGAACTGTCGGAACGCAACTTCCGCGGCCGCGGCCAGGATGTGCGCATCAACACCGCCCTGTCCTTCAAGAAGCAGCAGATCGACTTCAGCTTTACCGAACCCTATTTCATGGGCATGCCGATTTCGGCCGGTATCGATCTGTTTGCCACCAACATCGATAACACCGACTATTCCTCATACAAGTCCAAGCAGGTGGGCGGCGCACTGCGCACCGGTTTCCGGCTTGATGAATATTCCTCGGTCAACCTCAAATACTACCTGGCCTGGCGCAAGGTGAACGGCGTGGATGTGACCAGGGCCTCGCCCACGGTCATCCGCTGGCAGGGCAGCTCGGTGAAGTCGGCCGTTTCCGGCAGCTATGTCTGGGACGACCTCGACAATCCGATGGATCCCAATTCCGGCCTGCGCGCCCAGCTTGACATGGAACTGGCCGGCCTTGGCGGGGATGCCTATTACGCCGCCCTTGAAGCCCATGCCTGGTATTTCATCCCGGTGGTTGAGGACATGGTCACCGTGAAGATCGAAGGCAATGCCGGTCACATGCAGGCCCTGGGCAAGGATGTGCCGCTGCAGGACCGCTTCTTCATGGGGGCTGATTCCTTCCGCGGCTTTGCCAAGTCCGGCATTGGCCCCATGCAGATCAACAATGCCGGTGGCCTCGATTCCATCGGCGGCCAGACCTATGCCATCGGCACGCTGGAAGCGACCTTCCCCATCGGTGCGCCTGAGGCCTGGGGCATTTCCGGCGCGGTCTTCACCGACTTCGGCACCGTGTTCAACGCACCGGAACAGACAATGGCCTATGGCGCAGGAACATACTGCGATAACACGGACAATCATGACTGCACCGTCTATGACAAGGCCGCCTTCCGCGCCTCGGTCGGTGCCGGCATCATCTGGAAATCGCCCTTCGGTCCGCTGCGTTTCGACGCCGCCTATCCGCTCATGTCGGAATCGACGGACAACAAGGAATGGTTCCGCTTCTCCATCGGCACGCGCTTCTGATCCGCGCTGCCAGTCTGACCATGACGAAACGGCCTTTCGGGGCCGTTTCCCTTATGACGAGGGACCCAACCCAATGACCGCGCCCGCCACCACCGCCGACATCCAGCGCATCATGCAGCTGCTGCCGCACCGCTATCCTTTTCTGCTCATCGACCGCATCATCGAAATGAACGGCGAGGACAGCGGCATCGCCCTCAAGAATGTCACCATGAACGAGCCGTTCTTTCCCGGCCATTTTCCCGGCCGCCCGGTCATGCCCGGTGTGCTGCTGGTGGAAGCCATGGCCCAGGCGGCGGGCGCGCTGGTGCTGAATGCCCTGGGTGATGAGCACGCCGGCAAGCTGGTGTTCTTCATGTCCATTGACAAGGCCCGCTTCCGCAAGCCGGTGGTGCCGGGCGACCAGGTGCACTTTCACATGAAGCTGGCCAACAAGCGCCCGCCGGTGTGGAAGTATTGGGTGGAGGCCCATGTGGACGGCAAGAAGGTGGCCGAAGCCGAAATCGGCGCCATGCTGATGAACGAACGCGGCGCCTGACCCACCAGGCAAAATGACAACGCCCGGACTTGTCCGGGCGTTTTGTTTGGTGGCAGCAGCCTCAGCCGCGCTGGTTCAGGGGCACATAGTCGCGCTGGGTTTCACCGGTGTAGAGCTGGCGCGGACGGCCGATGCGCTGGGTCGGATCCTCGATCATTTCCTTCCACTGCGAAATCCAGCCGATGGTGCGGGCCAGGGCGAACAGCACCGTGAACATGGAGGTGGGGAAGCCCATGGCCCGGAGGATGATGCCGGAATAGAAATCGACATTGGGATAGAGCTTGCGCTCGATGAAATATTCATCGTGCAGCGCCACGCGTTCCAGTTCCTTGGCGACATCAAGCAGGCGGTCGCCCTTGATGCCAAGGTCGTTCAGCACCTCATGCGCCGTCTGCGCCATGATCTTGGCGCGCGGGTCATAGTTCTTGTAAACGCGGTGGCCGAAGCCCATCAGCCGGACGTTGGAATTCTTGTCCTTCACCTTTTCAATGAAGGAGGGGATGTTCTCAACCGAGCCGATCTCGTCCAGCATGTTCAGCGCCGCCTCATTGGCGCCGCCATGGGCCGGCCCCCACAGACAGGCAATGCCGGCCGCAATGCAGGCAAAGGGATTGGCGCCCGATGAACCGGCCAGGCGCACCGTCGAAGTGGAGGCATTCTGCTCATGGTCGGCATGCAGGATGAAGATGCGGTCCAGCGCCCGCGCCAGCACCGGGTTGACCTTGTATTCCTCGCACGGCGTGGAAAAACACATGTGCAGGAAGTTGGCCGCATAGGACAGGTGGTTCTGCGGATAAACGAAGGGCTCGCCCTTGTGGTATTTATAGGCCATGGCCGCGATGGTCGGCAGCTTGGCGATCATGCGGTGCGAGGCGATCTCGCGCTGGCGCGGATCCTGAATGTCGAGCGAGTCGGAATAGAAGGCCGACATGGCGCCGACCACGGCCACCATGACCGCCATGGGGTGCGCATCGCGGCGGAAGCCCTGGAACAGCCGCGCCATCTGCTCATGGATCATCGTGTGCTTGGTGATGGCCCAGTCGAAATATTTGCGCTGCTCGGCATTGGGCAGTTCGCCGTAATAGAGCAGGTAGCAGGTTTCCAGAAAGTCGCCGTGCTCGGCCAGCTGCTCGATGGGATAGCCCCGGTGCAGCAGAATGCCTTCATCGCCGTCAATGTAGGTGATCTTTGATTCGCACGAGGCGGTGGAGGTGAAGCCGGGGTCATAGGTGAAGACCTTGGCCTGGCCGTAGAGCTTGGTGATGTCCACCACATCCGGGCCGATGGACCCTTTTTTGACCGGCAGGACCACGTTTTCACCGTGAACCTGCAACGCGGCGTTCTCATCCGGTGCCTTTGCGGGTGACTTGGCCATGGCTTCCTCCGTTTCGGTTGGTTGCCGCCATTATTGCACTGCAAAAAATTTCAGGTCAACACAACTGACCTTGTTCAAAGGATGCAGGCCAGCCCGGCGCAAGCCAGGCTGGCCCCAACAGCCCCGGTCCGCCTGTCAGTGATGGCCCCCGGCCACCGGTCCCAGGCGTTTCATCTGGTCATGGGCCAGATAGGCTTCCTCCTCCGGCGACAGGTCAACAATGTCATAGCCGGTAATCATCGGCCGGACATGGTCACGGAAGGTGTGGCCAAGCGTCAACAGATAGACATGGACAATCACGAACGCTGCCAGCGTAAACGCCGCCAGCGCATGGATTACCGCCACCCAGCCCAGCCACAGGTTGGCCGCCGCCACATGGTCCCAGAAGCTGTAGGTGAGATAGAGAATGCCGGTGATCCAGATGGCCGGAAACAGCACCGCCTTGAGAAACACATAGGTCAGTGCCTGCAGCGGGTTGTTCTTGGCCCAGAACCGCTTGTTGAACGGGTGTTCCTCACCGCGGAACACGCCATAGGCATAATAGCGGGCCACATTGAACAGGCCCTTGGTGGTGGGCAGATAGTGCAGCCAGTCACCGGTGGTGAAGTGCCAGAAGGTGGCAAACACCCACAGAACCAGCAGCAGCACCGCCGCTATGGTGTGCACCGTGACGGCCAGACCATAGGGCACCAGGGCGTGCAGACCCGCCACCCCCAGCCCGGTGAAGAACAGCACGAAGATCAGCAGCGCCTGACCCCAGTGGTAGAAGCGCTCAAACCGGGGATAAACCTTGACGTAGCGGCGGGTCATTGCTTGCTCCTCCGGCGGGATGAGATGAGACGGCCCAGGGCATGGATCCCAACCCCGGCCAGGGTGGCGAAGATCAGGAAAAGGCCAGCCAGATTGACCCAGCTCAGGGGTTCGCGGCCCGGCATGTAGAAGCCGCCCAGGCTGGCCAGAACGCCCTGCGGCGCGTGGCAGGCGGTGCACTTCAGGGCCTCGTCCTTTTTCGCCACCATATGGGTGATCGGCCACAGCATGGTGGTTTCAACAAAGCCATACTTGCCGGAATAGGGCTTGCCCATATAGTCCATGGCCGCCTTCAGCGACTTGTCATAGCTGAAATTGGTCCAGAAGGCGGTGTCGGTCTTGGGACCATAGACCTGATTATAGAGCAGGTGGTTGAGCTCGGTGTCATAGGCCTGCTTGCCGTGCATCAGCTTGAAGGGGTGGATGCGCGAGGCCGGGTCATTGGCAGCACCGTCAATCCAGTTCATGGCCAGGGGCTGCTTCGGGTCAATGACGTCACTGTCGGTCACATAATGGGTGGTGCCATTGAACCAGGCATAGTGCGGCTTCACCTCCTCGCCCCAGGCAAAGGTGCCCTTGGTCGACAGATAGGTATCGCGCGGCTTGCCGTTGCCCTGATGATAGCCGTCCTCCTGAATGGGCTTGCCATCCTTGAGCTTGCCGGCGGTGGACCAGTCCCACAAAGTCTTGGTGGCCACACCGCCCTTGGCAAAGGTGGGAATGTGGCAGGTCTGGCATGCCACCCGGTCGGTATGGTCATTGAGCTTCATGCCCACCACGCTTTCGCCCTTGTGCGGGGTGTTGCCGTGGCAGCTTTCACAGGTCGAGGCGGTGCGCGGGGCGCCGGGCTTGTGCCGGTCGGGGGCCTGCGCGGCGGTGGGGGCATAACGGCTGCCATGCCACTGGTGGGCTTCCTGCTTGTGGCAGGTGGAGCACATCATGCCCTGGCCGTGATTGTCCTTGGACGCCATGTGCACATCCACATGTGTATCAGCCGCATACAAGGCCGATGACAGGTCGCCGTGCTTGACGTTGTCGCCGCCGCCGCCGTTGAAATGGCACTGTCCGCAATTCTCCAGCCGCGGCCCGCCAACGCTCAGCGCCGCTGCCGTCAGATTGGAAGGCTTGGCCAGCGCCCCGGTAATGGTCTTGGCCTTTTCCGGCACCGGTGCCAGCGCCGGGTTGCCGGCGGCGTTGTCCAGCTTTGCATACTGGCCGGACGTGTCATGGCACACCAGGCAGTCTACCGCTGTTTCGTTTTGCGGCGGGCCAAGGCGCACATCGGTGAAGTTGTAACCGGCATGGCACGACGTGCAGCGCGGCTCATTGGCGCCCACATTGCCGCAGAAGGAATTGAGCGTGTAGCGCTTGCCCAGTTTCTGGCCGGTGGCCTTGTTGTCAAAGGTCCAGCTGTAGTGAATGGACCCCATCACCTGTTTGGATGCTTCCGTGTGACAGGTGAGACAGGCCGCTGTCACCTCGGGGCCGGAGGCAAAGGGCTTCTTCAGTATGTCGAATTTGCTGTGGTCAGCCGTGCCCTTGATGATCCGCGGCTTCAGCGGATTGGCAGCCGCGCCGCTGGCGGTCACAATGGCCGGGGGTGGTGGAATGGCGGTGGCGGCGGAGACAGCAGCAGCGCCGCCGGGCGTTGTGGCCTCCTCGGCCGCGGCTGGCAGCAGCAGGCTGCCCGCCAGCAAGGCCAGGCCCATGAGAAAGCGGCGGACAAAAAGCCATGTCCTGTGCATCGTCGTTCCTCCTCAATCCCCAGGTCCTCCCTGGGGTGCGCCTCCACGGCAGCTCTGCTGGCTGCCTTATATAGAAATATCAGGAGACTCTAATTGACGATGTTCTAATGCACCAAAAAGAAGTACATAAAGTGCGCAATTGACGCACCCTTCCAAGGACGAAGATCAGTCAGATCTGTGACAGCGGTGGGCGGCGGCTTCACAACGGGTCGGCGAGCCGGGCCAGCGCCTCATCCCGTCCCAAAACCTCAAGCACGTCAAAAATGCCGGGCGAGGTGGATGTGCCGGTCAGCGCCGCGCGCAGCGGCTGGGCGAGCTTGCCGAGCTTCAGCCCCGCCTGCTCGGCATGGGCCTTCACCGCCGCCTCCAGCGCCGGGGCCTGCCAGTCCGCCGCAGCCTTCAGCACCGGCAGCACCCCCCTGAGGGCGGCCTTGCCCTCATCATTGAGCAGGGCCCTGGCCTTGTCATCCAGCGCCAGCGGCCGCACGGCAAACAGAAACGCCGCATTGGTCATCAGTTCCACCAGTGTCTTGGCCCGCTCCTTCAGCCCCGGCAGCGCCTTGGCGAAGGCCGCCATCCGGCCGCCCTCCAGCGCCTTCAGCATCTCCGGCCCACCCTCCACATGCGGCAGGAAGGCCAGAAATTCCTTGAGCAGCACAGCGTCCGGCGTGTGCCGGATATAGTGGCCGTTGAGATTTTCAAGCTTGGCAAAGTCGAAGCGCGCCGCCGACTTGCCAATGGCATCGAGGCTGAACCACTCAACCAGCTGTTCGGTGGAGAAGATCTCGTCATCGCCATGGCTCCAGCCCAGCCGGGCCAGATAATTGCGCAGGGCGGCGGGCAGATAGCCCATGGCGCGATAGGCCTCCACCCCCAGCGCCCCGTGGCGCTTGGACAGTTTGGCCCCGTCCGGCCCGTGGATCAGCGGCACATGGGTCATGTCCGGCACCTGCCAGCCCATGGCCAGATAGATCTGGGTCTGGCGGGCCGCATTGGTCAGGTGGTCAACGCCACGGATAATGTGGGTAACCCCCATGTCATGGTCGTCCACCACCACCGACAGATTATAGGTGGGGTTGCCGTCCGAGCGCAGGATGATGAGATCATCAAGATCCTTGTTGGGAATGACCACGCGCCCCTGGGCATGGTCATGGATCACCGTTTCGCCCTCCTGCGGGGCCTTGAAGCGGATCACCGGTTTCACCCCCTCGGGGGCATCCTTGGGGTCGCGGTCGCGCCAGGTGCCGTCATAGCGCACCGGGCGCTTCTCCGCCTCGGCCCGGGCGCGCATGGCCTCCAGTTCCTGAGGCGAGCAATAGCAGTAATAGGCCTTGCCGCGCTGCAGCAGTTCATTGGCCACGGCGCGGTGGCGCTCGGCCCGGGCAAACTGCGACACGGCTTCACCGTCCCAGCCAAGGCCCAGCCAGGTCAAGCCATCAAGAATGGCGGTGATGGCGGCTTCGGTTGAGCGTTCACGGTCAGTATCCTCGATGCGCAGCAGCATCTTGCCGCCTGTGTGCCGGGCAAAGGCCCAGTTGAACAGGGCGGTGCGCGCCCCGCCAATGTGCAAAAAACCGGTGGGCGAGGGGGCAAAGCGGGTAATGACGGGCGATGACATGAAACGTGAAATCCCTATAGTCGGCAGGAAAACGGGGTGGCCCGGCGCATAGCACGCATGGGGGCAGGGGGCAAAGGGGCGGCATGACGGAGGCCCTGACCGCGCGGGAGACGGACTGGCTGTGGCCGTTGCGCTGGCTGGCCGATGCCGCACCGCGCCCGCCGTTTCTGTTTGTGCCGCTGTTTCTCATGGCGGGCATCTGGATTTATTTCGCCCTGCCGCGTGAGCCTGGCCTTGTTCCCAGCCTGCTTCTGTTGCTGGCTGGCGTGCTGCTGATGCTGCCCGCCCGCCGGGTTCTGCTGCTGCTCATGCCGCTTCTGATGCTCACGGGGTTTACCGCTGCCAAGCTGCGCACCGAATGGGTGGCCACGCCCCTTGTGCGCGCTGTAGTGCCCGCCGCCGAGGTGACCGGCCGCATCGCCCGCATTGATGGCGCCCAGTCGCGGCGCAAGCTGGTGCTGCTTGATGTCGAAGCCATCACCCCGCTGCCCGCCGGCGAACAGCCGCGCCGCCTGCGCCTGACCCTCACCGGCCGCCAGCCCGACCTGGCGGCGGGGCAATCCATCACCCTTCGCGCCCGGCTGGAGCCGCTGCCGCTGCCGGTCCTTCCCGGCGGCTTTGACTATGGCCGCCAGTTGTTTTTCCAGTCGGTGGGCGGCACCGGCCGCGCCCTCGGCCCGGCCGCCATCAACGCCGAAGCCATGCCCGTCCGCTACCGGCTCGATGCCGCGCTGGAGGGGGTGCGTCAGGCCATCGGGCGGCGCGTGCGCGCCGTGCTCGGCGGCTCCACGGCGGCGGTCTCTGAGGCGCTGATCAACGGCGAGCGCGCCGACATTCCGAAACGCGTCAACGACTCGCTGCGCGACTCTGGCCTGTTTCACGTTCTCTCCATCTCCGGCCTGCACATGACGCTGGTGGCCGGCGGCGTGTTCTGGCTGGTGCGCGCACTGCTGGCCCTGTTTCCACCCCTGGTGCTGCGCCTGCCGGTGAAGAAACTGGCAGCGGTCGCTGCTCTGGCCGCCGGACTGTTCTACATGCTGCTGGCCGATTCCGGCCCGGCCACCGCCCGCAGCTACATCATGATTGCCGTGATGTTTGCCGCCGTGCTCATGGACCGGCCCGCCATTTCGCTGCGCAACCTAGCCCTAGCCGCCGTCATCCTGCTGCTGATGCAGCCGGAACAGGCGTTGTCGGCCTCCTTCCAGATGTCCTTCATGGCGGTCACCGGTCTTGCCGGCTTCTATGAGTGGTGGCAGCGCCACCAGCACGGCAAGGAGCAGGGCGCGCCGACCCATTTTACCCGCGCCACCGGCGCCCTGTGGCGCTTTCTCTGGGTGCCGGCCGTCACCTCGCTGGTGGCCGGCCTCTATTCCGGCGTGCCCGCCGCCTTTCACTTCGGGCGGCTTGCCCCCTGGGGCATTGTTGCCAATGGCCTGGCCCTGCCGGTGGTGGGGGTGGTGGTCATGCCGGCGGCACTTCTTGCCACCCTGCTGATGCCGCTGGGACTGGAGCGGCTGCCGCTCCTCATCATGGGCAGGGGCATGGATCTGGTGATGATGATCTCCGATTGGGTGGCCGGTTTTCCAGGGGCGGGGCAGGTCTGGCAGCAGCCGCCGGCGGCGGTGGCCACGCTGGCCGCCCTGGGCCTGGTGCTGCTGGCCCTGCTGCGTGACCGTGGCCGGCTGGCGGGGCTGGCGCTTGCCGGGGCAGCCCTGCTGCTGCCGCTGCCCGCGCAGCCAGACCTTCTGGTGGATGGTGACGGCCGGGCGGTGGCCTTCCGCAATGCGGCGGGTGAACTGGTGGCCGCTCCCGGCGGTGGCGGACGCTTTGCCCTGTCGCGCTGGCTTCTCGGCAATGGCGAGGAGGTGACCGGCAAGGTGGCCGCCACCCGCCCCGGCTGGTCCTGCACCGGTGCTGTCTGCACCGCCACAGTGAAGGGCCAGAGGGTAGTGGTGCTGCGCCGGGCCGCCGAACAGGACACCACCTGTCCGGCTGCCGATATTGTCATTGCCGAATTTCCCCTGCGCGGCCGCTGCCTCGAAATTGCGCTGCGCATCGATCGATTTGACCTCTGGGCCAACGGCGCTCATTCTGTCGCCATCACACCCGGCCGAATCCTTGTCCGCACCGCCCGGGGCGGGCAGGGCATCAGGCCCTGGGTTTTCACGCCCCGCGCCGCCTCGCCCTAGGCCGGGGCAAAAGCACTTCAGGAGTTACGGTTTGACCGTAAAACAAGCATGAGTTATACCGAATTTAACGACTCCATGGCCAAGGTCCGCGCCGACATTGACGCGCTCGACCTGCGCCTGGTGGCTTTGCTGGCCGAACGCCAGGGCATGATTGACCGCGCCATTGCCGTTAAACGGCGGGAGGGGCTTGCCGCCCGCATACCGCCCCGGGTGGACGAGGTCATTGACAATGCCATGGCCGAGGCCAAACGGCTTGGTCTTGATCCCGAACATGCCCGCGAGATCTGGACCGTTATGGTGGATGGCTTCATCCGCCGCGAACAGAGGGCGCTGAACAGGACCTAGACCATGCGTTTCCCGCTCCTCTTTTCGCCTTTGGCCATCAGGGGAGCGGAACTCCGGAACCGCATCTTCACCACCGGTCATGACACCGGCCTGGTCCGGGACAATAGGCCCACCGAGGCCCTTGCCGCCTATCACCGCGCCCGCGCCCGCGGCGGGGCTGGCCTCATCATTCTGCAGGCTGCCGGCGTGCACGACACGGCGCGCTTCTCTGACCATGTGCTCATGGCCCATGACGACACCTGCATTCCCCACTTCCGCAGGCTCGCCGCCGCCCTTCATGACGATGGCGCGCGCGTCTTCGTCCAGCTTCATCATCCCGGCCGCGAGATGATGAACCGGCTGCATGGGGTTCAACGCTCCACCATTGCCCCCTCGCACAGCCCCTCCGAGCGCAACCGCACCGTGCCGCGCGTCATGGACCGGCCGCTCATTGCCGAAATCATTGCCGCCTATGCCGCCGCCGCCCGGCGCATGGCCGAGGCCGGGCTGGACGGCGTCGAGCTGGTGGCCAGCCACGGCTATCTTCCGGCCCAGTTCCTGTCGGCCCGGCTGAACCAGCGCGATGATGATTATGGCGGCTCCTTTGACAACCGCCTGCGCTTTGTCGCCGAAACCCTGGATCAGATCCGGGCCGCGGTGCCCGATGGCTTTGTCGTCGGCATGCGTCACTCCGGTGATGAACATGATGACGCGGGCATTGACGGCGACGAGAGTCTGGCCATCGCCAGGGCGCTCAGCCCGCGGCTCGATTTCCTCAACATGATTGCCGGCACCTCGGCCTCATCGTCAGGGGCCATGCACATTGTGCCCTCCATGGCCACCGAACACGCCTATGTGGCGCCATTGGCCCAGCGCGTGCGCGAGGCCACCGGCATTCCGGTGTTTGTCGCCGGCCGCATCAACCAGCCGCATGAGGCCGAACTCATTCTCGAACGCGGCCAGGCCGACCTTTGCGGCATGACCCGCGCCACCATTGCCGACCCCGACATGCCCAACAAGGCGCTGGCCGGTGAAACCGATCACATCCGCGCCTGTGTCGGCTGCAATCAGGCCTGCATCGGCCACATCCAGCACGGCCTTTCCGTGTCCTGCATCCAGCACCCGGAAACGGGCCGCGAACTGGAACTGGGCCAGCGCCGCCGCGCCGCACGGCCCCTCAAGGTCATGGTGGTGGGCGGTGGCCCGGCCGGGCTCAAGGCCGCAGCCGTGGCGGCCGAACGCGGCCACCACGTCACCCTTCACGAAAAGCAGCGCTATCTCGGCGGCCAGGTGCGGCTGGCCCAGCTTCTGCCGGACCGTGCCGAATTCGGCGGCATCGTCACCAATCTGGCCCGCGAGGCCGAACACCATGGTGCCGTGCTGAAGCGCTCAAGCCCGGTGACGCGCGAGCTGCTGGAGGCCGAGCGCCCGGACGCCGTCATTCTCGCCACCGGCTCGCTGCCGGTGCTGCCGCCGGTCGAAGGCGAGACTGAGCGCCTGATGCTGGCGGCCGATGTGCTGCGCCATAGCGCCCGCCCCGGCCACAATGTGGTGATCTATGACTGGCGCGCCGACTGGGTGGGCATGGGGCTGGCGCTGAAACTGGCCAAGGAGGGCCATCAGGTCCGTCTGGCGGTCAACGGCACCTGCGCGGGTGATGCACTGCCCCACTCCATCCGCGATGAGTTCAACGCCCGCCTGCACCGCCTCGGGGTTCAGGTGCTGCCGTGGATGCGGCTCTACGGCATGGATCACCGCACCGCCTATTTTAATCACACCGCCGCCCGCGAGGCGGTGATGCTGGAGGAGGTGGACAGTCTGGTGGCGGTCTATGCCAACCGCCAAGAGGACAGCCTCAAGGCCGATCTCGACGCCATGGCCATTCCGGTGCGTCTGGCGGGCGACTGTCTGGCCCCGCGCACCGTGGAGGAGGCGGTGTGTGAAGGCATGCGTGCCGCTCTCGCCCTCTGACATCAGTTGCATCTTTGCAACAGCATGACAGAATTGCCGAATCCCACAGACCGGCGCAATTGATCCACGCTGGCGCCCAAATTGGACGATAGGGCAAGGTGAACGAATATGCCGCCGCTCCCGTGCCGGACCGGTCCGCTGCCCGCCAGGGCTGGGGTCCGGAGGGGGTGCCCGGCAGCACAGGAGCATGATGTTTCGCCGCCTTTCCCGATTTTCGCTGCTGGCCGTGCTGCGCCCCATGGCGCTGGCCTGCCTGCTGCTGTCGGGCGGCGTGGCGGCGCACGCCCAGGACGCCGGTGAGCCCAATGCCGGGTTCTTCTCCTATCTTCCGGCCCCGCCCAAGCTGAAGCTGCCGTCCATCAACATTCCCTTCTGGACCGACGACCTGAAGAAGGCCAGGAACGCCTATAACGACGGCAATTACAGCAAGGCCATCAAGAATTTCCGCAAGGCCTCGGACGACGGCAACATCGTTGCCGACTGGTATCTCGGCCACATCTATGCCACCGGCAAGGGTGTCTCCGTTGATGATGCCACGGCCTTCTCCTATTACAGCCGCGTGGCCGAAGCCTATGACCCCGACGAGCCGGACCAGAAGCGACTGCGCATCATGGTCGACGGCCAGTTGCGGGTCGCCGACTATCTCCGCACCGGCATTCCCGAAGCGGGAATCAGGCCCGAGCCGGCCGCCGCCGCCCGCACCTATCTGCGGCTCGCCTCCACCTATGGTCATCCCGGTGCCCAGTTTGCCCTTGGGGTCATGACCATGAAGGGGCAGGGGGTGCGCAAAAATCCGCAGCAGGCCCTGAAATGGCTGATGGCGGCGGCGCGCAAGCGCCACCCCGGTGCCCAGGCCTATCTCGGTGATCTCTATTGGGACGGCAAGGTGGTGCAGCGCGACGAAACCCGCGCCGTCATGTGGTATATTCTGGCCGGTGCCACCGCCAGTCCCGCTGACGACGCCGCCATCATCGAACGCGCCAACGCCATCCGCAGCGAAGTGTCCGATGAAACCCGGCTGGAGGCCGAGGCCCGCGCCCGCGTCTGGGCCGATCAGTACCCGGGCGAGGAGGGGCTGACCCCCTGATTTATTGGCGCTTGCCTGCCACTGCCGGCCATGTCATCACCGCCCGTCATGACCGACCAGACCCCACCACCCGCGCCGCGCACCAGCCTGTTTTCCCGGCTGCGCACCTATTTCTTTACCGGTCTGGTGATTGCCGCCCCGGCCGCCATCACCATCTGGGCAACGCTGTGGTTCATCTCCATCTTCGACCGCTGGTTCAAGCCGCTGCTGCCGCCGGAATTCAACCCGGACACCTATCTGCCCTTCAAGCTGCCCGGCTTCGGCCTGCTCTTTGCGCTGATCTCCATCACCGCCATTGGCGCGCTGGCCGCCAACCTTGTCGGCTCCACCCTCATCGGCCTGTGGGACAAGCTGATGAACCGCACCCCCGTGGTGCGCTCCATCTACAAGGGTTCGAAGCAGCTGTTCGAGACCATGTTCTCCGGCAAGGGCACCAGCTTCCGCCATGTCTGTCTGGTGGAGTGGCCGCGCAAGGGCGTGTTCACCCCGGCCTTCATTTCGCGTGAGGTGGATGGCTGCGAGATCGGTCTGGAGCGGGGCCGCAAGCTCTATGCCGTCTATGTCTCGACGACGCCCAATCCCACCGGCGGTTATGTGTTCTTTGCCGACCAGTCGGAGGTGAAAATCCTCTCCATGAGCGTGGAGGAGGGGCTGAAGATGGTCATTTCCATGGGGCTGGTCTTGCCCGATTGCCCGCTGCCCCATGAGCAGGAGGTCAGCGCCGCGCTCGCGGCTACAGTTCTGGCCGCTCCTCAGCCCGCACCGAGAAAACGCAAGCCCTCTTCGCGCTCGAACAGATAGAGCAGGACGCGCAGGGCCTGGCCCCGCGCCGTTGCGAGTTGCGGATCGCGCGCCATGATCAGGGCCGCATCATCATGGGCTGCGGCCAGCAACTCTCCGTGTACGGATAGATCAGCCAGCCTCAGCACCGGCAGGCCCGCCTGTTGCGTGCCCAGCATTTCACCGGCCCCGCGCAGGCGCAAATCCTCCTCGGCAATGCGGAAGCCGTCTTCGGATTCGCGCAGGATGGAAAGCCGGGCCCTGGCCGTTTCGCCCAAGGGCTCCTGATAGAGCAGCAGGCACGACGACGAGGCCGCCCCGCGCCCCACCCGCCCGCGCAACTGATGCAACTGGGCCAGGCCGAAGCGTTCGGCATTCTCCACCACCATGATGGTGGCCTCGGGCACATCCACCCCCACCTCAATGACCGTGGTGGCCACCAGAAGTGTGATCTCGCCCGCCTTGAAGCGGGCCATGACGGCATCCTTCTCCGCCCCCCTGAGGCGGCCATGCACCAGCCCCACCATGCCGGGAAAGTCCTGCGTCAGCGCGGCAAAGCGCTGCTCGGCGGCAGCCATGTCCACCTGCTCGCTCTCCGCCACCAGCGGACACACCCAATAGACCCTTTGGCCATCACGCATGGCGCGGGCAAGGCCCGTCACCACCTCATCCATGCGGCTGAGCGGCAGCACGCGCGTCGCAATGGGCTGGCGGCCCGGCGGCTTTTCATCAAGCTTTGATACATCCATGTCGCCATAGACGGTGAGAGCCAGGGTGCGCGGAATGGGCGTTGCCGTCATCACCAGCAGGTCCACCGCCGCCCCCGCCTTCTGCTGCAGGGCAAGCCGCTGATGCACGCCGAAGCGGTGCTGCTCGTCAATCACCGCAAGCCCGAGATCGCGGAAGGCCACCCCCTCCTGAAACAGCGCATGAGTGCCGATGAGAATGTCGATTTCGCCCGCCGCCAGCGCCGTTAGCGTGTCGTCACGGGCGCGGCCCTTTTCCCGCCCCGTCAGCAGCGCCAGCCGGAGGCCCGCCTTGGCCGCCAGCGGTGTGAGGCTGGCGAAATGCTGGCGGGCCAGAATTTCCGTGGGCACCATCAGCGCCCCCTGGGCACCGGCCTCCACCGCCGCCGCCAGCGCCAGGAGCGCCACCACCGTCTTGCCCGCGCCCACATCGCCCTGCAAAAGCCGGATCATCCGGCTAGGGTCCGCCATGTCATGCAGGATTTCGCTGAGCGAGCGGGTCTGCGCCCCGGTGAGGTGATAGGGCAGTGCCGCCACCAGCCTGGTGCGGATATCGCCCGCGCCGCGCAGCGACCGGCCGGCCTCGCGCTTCATGCGGTTGCGCACCAGAAGCAGCGCCAGTTGCGTGGCCAGCAATTCATCATAGGCCAGCCGCTGGCGCGGCGGGGAACTGGCCTCCAGCACGGCAGCCGTGTCCGGCAAGTGCAGAAGGCGCAGTGCCGTGGCAAAGCCGGGCCATTGCTGGCGGGCAAGCCAGGCCGCATCCTGCCACTCCGCCAGCTCCGGCAGGCGTTCCACCGCCGCCCGCGCCGCCTTGGCCAGAAGGCGTGCCGGCACCCCCGCCATCAGCGGATAGACCGGCTCCATCATCGGCAGTTGCGCAAAGGCCTCGGCCGTCACCACATAATCGGGATGCGCCATCTGCGGCAGGTCGTCATACCAGCTCACCGTGCCGGAAATGAACCGGCGCTCGCCCTCCGGCAGCAGTTTCTCAACATGATCGCCGAACACCTTGAAATAAATCAGCGTCATGAAACCGGTGCCGTCAAACACCTCGACCCGATAGGGCATATTGCGGCCGCGCGGCGGCGCCCGGTGACGACCCACCGTCACCTCCAGTGTCACAATGCCTTCAGGCGGCAGACTGGCAATGGTGACCCGGCGCGAGCGGTCCACCAGACCGCTGGGCAGGTGATAAAGCAGATCGACCAGCCGCGCCTCCTGCCCATCGGCGGCAGCCGGCCGCAGCAGGCGGGTCAACAGCTTGCCCAGCTTGCTGCCAACGCCCTTGAGCCCCGAAACGGGCGCAAACAGCGGGTTGAGCAGGGCGGGGCGCATGACCGGCATTTTCGCCGCCCGGTGCTTGCGGCGCAAGCCCGGCCCGCGCTAAGCGCTTGGCCCATGAACAGCAATCCCGACAGCACCGTCACGCGCAAGCGGCTTTTGTGGCGCGCCTGTCACCGCGGCATCAAGGAAATGGACCTGATCATCGGCGGCTTTGCCAGCGCCCATCTCGCCACCCTCAGTGATGCCGAACTGGCCGACTTTGCCCGCATTCTGGACCTGCCGGACCAGGAAATGCTGGCCTGGATCACGCGGGTGGAGCGGGTGCCCGACCATCTGCGCTCGCCGCTGCTCGACCGTATTCTCTCCTTCACCCCCGGCAAGGCCTCATGATGCTGTCCGCCGCCATCACGGCCCGTCTCGACACGGCGGGCCGCACCGTCCTGTCCGGTCTGCCCACCGGGCTTGATGCGCTGCTGCTGCCGGAACTGGCAAAGGCGGCAGGCCCGCGCGGCCTTCTTCATGTGGCGCTTGACGACCAGCAGCTGGCAACCCTGGCCAGCCAGCTCGACTTCTTCGCCCCCGGCCTGGAGGTGATCCGCTTTCCCGCCTGGGACTGCCTGCCCTATGACCGGGTGTCGCCCGCCGCCGACAGTCTGGCCTGGCGCATGGCGGCACTCTCCCTGCTGAGCCAGAAGTCAACCGGCCCGCGCCTCATCCTCACCACCGTCAACGCGCTGCTGCAGCGCGTGGTGGCACCGGAGACACTGGCGGGCGCCACCTTCCGCGCCGCCCCCGGCCAGCGCATCAACACCGAATCGCTGCTGGCCTTCCTCGCCGACAATGGCTTTGCCCGCACCGGCACGGTCATGGAGCAGGGCGACTTTGCCGTGCGCGGCGGCATCATTGACATTTTCCCGCCCGGCGAGGCAACGCCGGTGCGTCTCGACTTCTTCGGTGACACGCTGGAGTCGATCCGCGATTTCAACCCCGAAACCCAGCGCACCACCCACACCCGCAAGACCCTCACCCTCACCCCCGCCAATGAGGTGGTGCTGACCGCCGCCAGCATCGGCCGTTTCCGCAAGGCCTATGCCGCGGCCTTTTCGGGTCTGGACATGAATGACCCGCTCTATGAAAGCGTCACCGCGGGCCGCCGCTATCAGGGCATGGAGCACTGGCTGCCGCTGTTCCATGACCGGCTGGTGCCGCTCTCCGACTATCTGCCCGAGGCGGTGATCTCGCTGGCCTTCGAGGCTGATGAGGCCATGGCGGCGCGCCAGGCGCAGGTGATGGAGTTTTACGACGCCCGCCGCGAGGCGCTGGGCAAGCAGGCCTTTGGTGCCGCCCCCTACAAGCCGCTGCCGCCGGACCTGCTCTACCTGACACCGGAGGAGTGGCGCACGCTGGAGGCCGACCACACCAGCGTCATCGCCACGCCCTTTGAAAGCCCGTCCTCCGCCGCCCTTTCCCTGGGTGGCCGGCGGGGCCGCAGCTTTGCCGCCGAGCGCAGCCAGCAGACGGGCGAAATCTATGATGCCGTTCGTCAGCATACGGAGGAAATGCGCCGCCAGAACAGGAAGGTTGTGCTGGCCTGCTGGTCCACCGGTTCGGCCGAACGGCTCTACACCATTCTGAAGGATCATGATCTGGCGCCGCTGGTGCCCGCCTCCAGCTGGGCCGAGGTGGAAGGCCGCGACCCCGGCATTGTCTCCATGCTGGTGCTGCCGCTGGAGGAGGGCTTCGAGACGCCCCGGCTGGCGCTCCTTTCGGAACAGGACATTCTTGGCGACCGGCTGGTGCGCCGGGGCCGCAAGCAGCGCAAGGCGGCGGATGTCATTTCCGAACTGTCGGCCATGGAGCCGGGCGACATCGTGGTTCATGTCGATCACGGCATTGGCCGCTTCGAGGGGCTGCGCACCATCGAGGTGCAGGGCGCCCCGCATGACTGCCTGCTTCTCATCTATGCCGGCAATGACCGGCTGTTCCTGCCGGTGGAGAACATTGAACTTCTCACCCGCTATGGCGGCGAGGGCGGCGATGCCCAGCTTGACCGCCTGGGCGGCGGCGCCTGGCAGGCGCGCAAGGCCCGGCTGAAGGAGCGCATCCGTGAAATCGCCGCCGACCTCATCAAGACGGCAGCCCTGCGCGAACTGCGCTCCGGCGATATTCTGGCCCCGCCCGAGGGGTCCTTTGACGAATTTGCCGCCCGCTTCCCCTATGAGGAAACCGAGGACCAGTTGACCGCCATCGAGGCCGTCATTGACGACCTGCAGAAGGGCCGCCCCATGGACCGGCTGATCTGCGGCGATGTCGGCTTCGGCAAGACCGAGGTGGCGTTGCGCGCCGCCTTCGTGGCCGCCATGGCCGGAAAACAGGTGGCGGTGGTGGTGCCGACCACGCTGCTGGCCCGCCAGCACTACAAGACCTTCAGCGAGCGCTTCCGCGGCCTGCCGCTGCGCATCGCCCGCGCCTCGCGCCTGGTGCCGAAGAAGGAACTGGACGAGACCCGCGCCGGCCTGGCCGATGGCACCGTGGACATTGTGGTGGGCACCCATGCACTGCTCACCGCCGCCACAAAATTCCGCGATCTCGGCCTTCTCATCATCGATGAGGAACAGCACTTCGGCGTCAAGCACAAGGAACGCCTGAAGGAGATGAAGCAGGGCGTGCATGTGCTGACCCTCACCGCCACGCCCATTCCGCGCACCCTGCAGATGGCGCTTTCGGGGGTGCGTGAGCTGTCGCTCATCACCACCCCGCCGCTCGACCGGCTGGCGGTGCGCACCTATGTCTCGCCCTTTGATCCCGTCATCATCCGTGAGAGCCTGCTGCGCGAACATTTCCGCGGCGGCCAGAGCTATTACGTGGTGCCGCGCATTTCCGACCTCGACGAGGTGTCGGAATTCCTGCGCGAGAACGTGCCGGAGGTGAAATTCCGCGCCGCCCATGGCCGCATGGCGCCCACCGAACTGGAGGACATCATGTCCGGCTTCTATGACCGGACCTTCGATGTGCTGCTCTCCACCTCGATTGTCGAATCAGGCCTCGACATTCCCGCCGCCAACACCCTGGTGGTGCACCGCGCCGACATGTTCGGCCTGGCCCAGCTTTACCAGTTGCGGGGCCGGGTGGGCCGCTCCAAGCAGCGCGCCTATGCGCTGATGACCACGCCACCGGGCAAGACGCTCACCGCCACCGCCGAACGCCGCCTTAAAATTCTGCAGTCGCTGGACTCACTGGGCGCGGGCTTCACCCTGGCCAGCCACGACCTTGACCTGCGCGGGGCCGGCAATCTGCTGGGCGAGGAACAGTCCGGCAATATCCGCGAGGTGGGCTACGAACTTTATCAGACCATGCTGGAGGAGGCAGTGGCCTCGCTGCGCGATGGCGCCGGGGCGGCCGAGGCCGAGGGCCAGTGGTCACCGCAGATCAACATCGGCACCTCGGTCCTTATCCCCGAACCCTATGTGTCCGACCTGCAGGTCAGGCTTGGGCTTTACCGCAGGCTGGCCGATGTCTCCGACCAGACGGCGCTGGAAGGCTTTGCCGCCGAACTGCGCGACCGCTTCGGCCCCCTGCCGGAGGAGGTGGAGCACTTGTTGCAGGTGGTGGCCATCAAGCTGCTGTGCCGCCGTGCCAATGTGCAGAGCGTGGATGCCGGGCCGAAGGGTGCCGTCATGGCCTTCCGCAACAACAGCTTTGCCCGGCCGGAAAAACTGGTGGAGTGGATCGGCGGTCAGGGCACACTGGCCAAGCTGCGTCCCGCCGACATGAAACTGGTCATCACCCGCAACTGGGCCACGCCGGAGGAACGGCTGAAGGGCACGCGCCTGCTGATGCAGAACCTGGTGGCCCTGGCCGGCGCCTGACGCAAAACATCCGAAAAGTCAGTTAAACGACTGAAATAACGCCCTATTGCACCCGCCACAGCGTGGTCATTTCAAACCCGGTGTCGGGCTGGCTGTCGGGCCTGCCGATGCTGCTCCAGCGCGCCACCCACGCCCCGCCCGCGTCATAAAACGGGATCATGTAGAAACCGGAAGTGAGCAGCCGGTCCTCGGCCCGCACCGCCGCCTCGAAACCGGCCCGGTCCCTGGCTGCCAGCATGGCGGCAATGGCGGCGTCCACGCCCTTGTCGGCAATGCCGGGATAGTTGCGGCTGCCCGGCTGCTCGCGCCCGTCCGAACCGAAATACTGGTTCTGCTCATTGCCCGGCGACAGCGAGTTGAACCAGGTCACTGGCACCATGTCATAGTCATAGGTGCGCAGCAGGGCGGCAAACTGGGTGGCGTCCACCAGCTTCACCTCGGCAGCAATGCCGATCTGCTTCAGCAGGCGCTGGAAATAGAGCGCGATCTTTTCCTGATCGCGGTTGATGAGGGTGATGGTGAAATGAAAGGGCTCGCCCTTTGCGTTTGCCATGCCATTGCCGGAAATGGTCCAGCCCGCCTGGGCCAGCAGCTCCACCGCTTTCTTCAGCATCTTGCGGTCGCGCCCCGTGCCGTCGCTCACCGGCAGGGCATAGCTGCCGTCAACAAAATCGGCGCGTAATGTATTGACGGCTTCCCCCAGCACGGCGCGCTCGGCCTCATCCACCGGCTTGCCCCGCGACGACAGCGCCGAGCCGGAATAATAGCCATAGCTGCGGCGGTAGGCACCGCCGAACAGATTGGCATTGGCCCATTCGAAATCAAACACCGTCAGCAGCGCCTCGCGCACCCGGGGATCGGCAAACAGCGCCCGTCTGGTGTTGAAGGCAAAGCCGGCGGCGGGGGCAGGCGTCTTCTGGGCAACCAGTTCCTTGATCACCTTTCCTTCCGCCACGGCGGAGAAGTCGTATCCCGCCGTCCAGCGGCCCGGATCACCCTCGATGCGGATGTCGATATCGCCCTTTTTGAAGGCCTCGAAGGCTGCGTTGGCATCGCGGAAATAATCAAAGCGCACCGAGTCGAAATTCCACAACCCCCGGCTGATGGCCAGGCCCTTGCCCCAATAGTTCGGGTTCTTGGTGAAGGTGATGCTCTCACCCGGTTTCACAGCCCCCACCATATAGGGGCCGGAACCCATGACCGGTGTCAGCGTCGGCTGGGTGAAGTCCTTGCCCTGCCAGAAGGCCTTTGAGATGATCGGCATCAGGCCGACGATGAGCGGCAGTTCGCGGTCCCCAAGGATTTGATGAAATACCACGGTGCGGTCATCCGGCGCTTCCACGGCGCTGACCTTGCGGTATTTGTCCTTGAAATTCGGGTGGCCCAGGTCGCGCAGCGTTTCCATGGAAAACACCACATCCGCCGCCGTGACCGGTGAGCCATCGGAGAACTTTGCCTCCGGCCGGAGCCTGAAGGTGAAGGTCTGGCGGTCGTCCGACACGTCGATGCTTTCCGCCAGCAGGCCGTAGAGCGAGAAGGGCTCGGCCCCGTTCCGCCCCATCAGGCTTTCAAACGTATAGGCGCGCAGGAATTGCGCTGCCGTTCCCTTGAGCAGAAAGGGGTTGACGCTGTCGAAGCTGCCCACCACCGCCACCCTGAGCGCGCCGCCCTGCGGTGCGTCCGGATTGACATAGGGCAGGCTCTTGAAATCCGGCGGCAGGGCCGGGTCGCCATGCATGGCAATGCCGTGGCGCGGTTCGGCCAGGGCGGTGCCGGCCAGAACAATAGTGAGGGCGATGGGGAGCAGTCGAATCAGGGAGCGCATGGCCGGAGTCCTAACCCAGAGGGCGTGATCCGGCCATGCAATGACGGCGAATTTAGGTTACGGCACCAGAATATTGCTGAACTGCCACGGATCGCGGCGGTCAAGCTTTTCGGCAAACAGCTGGCCCCGGTTATCAAGCGGTGTCCAGTCGGTATAGACGCCCTTGATTTCGCCCAGATAGTCCGACTGCACCCTGAGGCAGCGCAGATGGTCCATTTCGTCGGTCTCGACAATACCGGCGTTGGGGTTTTCCATCGCCCACACCATGCCCGCCAGCACCGCCGAGGTCACCTGCAGGCCGGTGGCGTTTTGATGGGGGGCCAGTTCCCTGGCTTCAGCGTTGGAAAGGTGCGAGCCGAACCAGTAGGCGTTGCGCCTGTGGCCATAGAGCAGCACGCCGAGAATGTCCTCGCCGTCGACGATCTCGTCCGGCCCCAGAATGTGCTTGGTCGCCTGGGCCACGCCGGCCGCGCCGAACATTTCATGCAGCGACAGCACCGCATCGCCGCAGGGGTGATAGGCATAGTGGCAGGTGGGCCGGTAGTGTGGCGTCTTGCCCTTCCACACCGTGTAGTAGTCGGCAATGGAAATGGCCTCGTTGTGGGTGACGAGGAAGGCAAACTGCGGCCCCACCCCCGGCACCCACGAGCGCACCCGCGTATTGGCGCCCGGCCGCTCCAGAAAGATGGCGCATTTCGAGCCGGTGGTGAAGCGGCGGCCCTCCGGCGGCAGCTTTTTCTCATGCGTGCCCCAGCCCAGTTCGGCGGGTTGCAACCCTTCGGAAATGAACCCGTCCACCGACCAGGTGTTGATGAAAGTGCCCAGGGGCTTCGGGGTCTTGGCGCGCTGCGTGTCGCGCTCGGCCACGTGAATGCCCTTGACGCCCAGCCGCTTCATCAGCCTGGCCCAGCCGTCCCTGGTGGTCGGCATCTTCACGTCAAGCGCAAGTTCGGCAGCCAGGTTCATCAGCGCCTGCTTCACAAACCAGCTCACCATGCCGGGATTGGCGCCGCAGCACGACACCGCCGTGGGGCCGGGCCCCAGTTTCTGCTTCAGCGCAAGCATGGTCTGGCGCAGCGCATAATTGGTGCGCTGGGCATTGTCCTTCTTGCCGTCGAAATAAAAGCCTTCCCAGGGTTCGATGACCGTGTCGATGTACAGCGCCTTCATGGTGCGGGCGAAGGCCATCATCTCCACCGATGACACATCCACCGACAGATTGACGATGAAGCCCGGTTCCGGGCCGGAGAGCAGGGGCTTCAGAACCTTTTTGTAGGTCTTGGGCGTCACCGGCTGCTGGATGAAGCGCAGGCCCTCGGCATCGGCGATGGGCTTGTTGCGGTCGGAAGGATCAATGATGGTGATCTGGCTGCGGTCGCAGGCGATGTGTCGCAAGATGAGCGGCAGGGTGCCGCGTCCGATGGAGCCAAAACCGACGATGACGATGGGGCCTTTCCAGCGGGCGTGCACGGGCCAGTTGCTCATCTCATTGGACCTCCTTGGGTGAGCGTTGATCGCTGCGCGCATTTAGAGGAAATGCGCTGCCAATCAAATTATTTTTATCGCCCGGCGCCACTTTTCCTGCCGGCGCCGCCTCCCATCTCACTGGTCGCGGGCGGGGCGCAGTTCTGCCAATATCGCGCCATTGATTCGGAAGTCATGATGAGCAAGTCCCCCACATCCGCCAAAAAACCCGCCGCCGACCTGTTCGGCGATCTTCCGCCGCAGGCCAAGGCCGCACCCCGCAGCGCCGCGCCCGCCAGGGGCGAGGAGGGTTATACCGCCCAGTCCATCGAGGTGCTGGAGGGGCTGGAGCCGGTGCGCCGCCGCCCCGGCATGTATATCGGCGGCACCGACGAGAAGGCGCTTCACCACCTCTTTGCCGAGGTGATCGACAACGCCATGGACGAGGCCGTGGCGGGCCATGCCCAGTGGATCGAGGTGCTCTATGACGATGACGGCTATCTGTCGGTGACTGACAATGGCCGCGGCATCCCCGTCGACAACCACCCCAAGTTCAAGAACACCTCGGCCCTCGAGGTCATCATGACCACGCTGCACGCGGGCGGCAAATTCGACAGCAAGGTCTATGAAACCTCCGGCGGCCTGCATGGTGTCGGCGTGTCGGTGGTGAATGCCCTGTCGGAACATCTCATTGTCGAGGTGGCGCGCGGCCAGCAGCTCTACAGCCAGGAATACCGGCGCGGCCTGCCCCAGGGGCCGCTGAAAAATCTCGGCCGCGTCTCCAACCGGCGCGGCACCACCGTGCGCTTCCGGCCCGACCCGCAGATTTTCGGCGCGGGCAAGACCGAGTTTTCCGCCAGCCGTCTGTACAAGATGGCGCGCTCCAAATCCTATCTCTTCGGCGGGGTTGAAATCCGCTGGGCCTGTGCCGCCCGCCACCTGAAGGACAAGGAAACGCCGGAAAAGGCGGTGCTGCATTTCCCCGGCGGTCTGAAGGACTTTCTCGAAGAACGCCTCGACGGCACCACCCGCGTGGTTGATGAGATTTTCGCCGGCAAGGTGAAAAAGGACGGCGGTCACGGCAGTGTCGAATGGGCGGTGGCCTGGTTCGGCGGCGAGGATGGTTTCTTCTCCTCCTACTGCAACACCATTCCCACCCCCGATGGCGGCACCCATGAACTGGGCCTCCGGTCGGCGCTGCTGCGCTCGCTCAAGACCTATGGCGAACTCAAGGGCAACAAGCGCGCCAATCTCATCACCGCCGAGGATGTGATGGTGCAGTCCGGCGCGCTGCTGTCGGTGTTCATCCGCGAGCCGGAATTTCAGGGCCAGACCAAGGACCGGCTGGCCACGCCGGAGGCCGCCCGCATTGTCGACAATGCGGTGCGCGATCACTTTGACCACTGGCTCACCGGCCACCCGGCCCAGGCCGACAAATTGCTGGAATGGATCATCGACCGCGCCGAAGAGCGGGTGCGCCGCCGCCAGGAAAAGGAAGTGGGCCGCAAGACGGCGGTGCGCAAGCTCAGGCTGCCGGGCAAGCTGGCTGACTGTTCCGCCACCCAGGCTGAAGGCTCGGAACTGTTCATCGTCGAAGGCGATTCCGCCGGCGGTTCAGCCAAGCAGGGCCGGGACCGCCAGACCCAGGCGGTGCTGCCGCTCCGCGGCAAGATCCTGAACGTGGCCAGCGCGGGCAAGGACAAGCTGGCCGGCAACCAGCAGATTTCCGATCTGGTGCAGGCCCTGGGGGCAGGCACCGGCACTTCCTACCGCGAGGATGACCTGCGCTATGAGAAGGTCATCATCATGACCGACGCCGATGTGGACGGCGCCCACATTGCCTCGCTGCTCATGACCTTCTTCTATCGCCAGATGCCGAAACTCATCGACGAGGGCCACCTCTACCTCGCCGTGCCGCCGCTTTACAAACTGGCACAGGGGCCGAAGGTGGCCTATGCCCGCAATGACGCCCACAAGGAAGAACTGCTGAAGACCGAATTTTCCGGGCGCGGCAAGGTGGAGATTTCACGCTTCAAGGGCCTGGGCGAAATGCTGCCTTCCCAATTGAAGGAAACCACCATGGACCCCCGGAAACGCACCCTGCTGCGGGTAAGCCTGGAGGAGGCGGCCCGCGCCGCCACCGCCCATATCGTCGAGCGTCTGATGGGCAACAAGCCGGAAGAACGCTTTGCCTTTATTTCGGAAAAGGCCGAATTCGTGAGTGACGACGGGCTGGATATCTGACCTTCAGACGGGTGATCTGGCTGCCGCCAGCACCCGGTCGAGCTTGCTCTTGAGCATCTCGAGTTCCTGACTGTCCAGTTCGTAACGCTCGGTCAGCATGCCGAAGGGGCCGCGCACCAGCTTGACCTTGCGCTGGCCGGAGGGGGTCTTGCCGATCATCAGCCGGGCACCGGCTGCGACCAATCGGCAAATCCTGTCCATCTGTTGGTCTGTCATGTCTTTATCCCAGGCCGTTGACTCAGCCACCACCGGCCACCATGCATGTTTTGTGACTCTTTGAGGTTAACGCCGCCCTAACCACAGATTTGGGTTAACGCCGCCCCCAGCCCGCGCGCCCCGCCATCCCGCCAGACGCGGGAACAATCGTCATTCCACCTGCCAAAATGACAGAATGAGCGGGCGAGGGTTGCCCATCTTCGCAAGCCCGCCAAGGCACCCTATATAGGCCCCATGCCGAAACACGATTCCAGCAAGGGCGCAGGCCAGACCGGGGTCATCACCCGCACCGAGCCGAAGACCAGGAAGCCTTCGCTCTACAAGGTGCTTCTGCTCAACGATGACTACACGCCCATGGAATTCGTGGTGCAGGTGCTGGAACGCTTCTTTGCCAAGAACCGCGAGGACGCCACCCGCATCATGCTCCATGTTCATCAGAAGGGGGTTGGCCTGTGCGGGGTCTACACCTTTGAGGTGGCCGAGACCAAGGTGACCCAGGTTATGGATTTTGCCCGCCGTCACCAGCATCCACTGCAATGCACCATGGAGAAGGAGTGAGGCGGCGCACCGCCCACCCCGTCCGTGCCGTCAAATCCGCCCCTCGCAAAGCCAGAATTTCGCCCTATATATATCAGTAATCTTAACTTGCGGTCGGCACTGCTGCCGGTCTGAACAGGAGTGTGCCCGTGCCCACCTTTTCCCGCAGCCTTGAGAAGGCGCTTCACCGCGCGCTCGCTCTGGCCAATGAGCGGCGCCAGGAATATGCCACGCTGGAACATCTGCTGCTGTCGCTCACCGAGGACAAGGATGCGGTGGCGGTGATGCGCGCCTGTGCGGTGGACGTGGACGAATTGCGCCGCACCATCCTGAACTACATCGACAATGAACTGCACAATCTCGTCACCCATGACGAGCGCGAGGCCAAGCCCACCGCCGGTTTCCAGCGCGTCATCCAGCGTGCCGTCATTCACGTTCAGTCCTCGGGCCGCGAGGAGGTGACCGGCGCCAATGTACTGGTGGCCATCTTCGCCGAGCGTGAAAGCCACGCCGCCTATTTCCTGCAGGAGCAGGACATGACCCGTTACGACGCGGTCAACTACATCTCCCATGGTATTGCCAAGCGCCCCGGCATGTCCGACAGCCGCACCCCGCGCGGCGTCGAGCCGGACCGGCCCAGCGAGGAGGAAAGCCGCAACAATGAGGAGGGCGGCGGCAGCCGTTCCCGCAAGGACAGCCAATCGGCGCTTGAAGCCTATTGCATCGATCTCAACAAGAAGGCGGCTGACGGCAAGATCGATCCGCTGATCGGGCGCGAGTCCGAGGTCAACCGCACCATCCAGATTCTGTGCCGCAGGCAGAAGAACAATCCGCTCTTCGTCGGCGACCCCGGCGTGGGCAAGACCGCCATTGCCGAGGGCCTGGCGCGCAAGATCATCAAGGGCGAAGTGCCGGACGTGCTGAAGGACGCCACCGTCTATCAGCTCGACATGGGCATTCTTCTGGCTGGCACGCGCTATCGCGGCGACTTCGAGGAGCGGCTGAAGGCCGTGGTCAAGGAGATCGAGCAGAAGCCCGGCTCCATTCTGTTCATCGACGAAATCCACACCGTCATCGGGGCAGGGGCCACCTCCGGCGGCGCCATGGATGCCTCCAACCTGCTCAAGCCCGCCCTGTCCAACGGCGCCATCCGCTGCATGGGCTCTACCACCTACAAGGAATTCCGCCAGCACTTCGAGAAGGACCGGGCGCTCACCCGGCGCTTCCAGAAGATCGACGTGAATGAACCCTCGATCCCCGACACCATCGCCATTCTCAAGGGGTTGAAGCCCTATTACGAGGATTTCCACAAGGTCAAATACACCGACGAGGCCATTGAAAGCGCCGTGCAGCTGTCAGCCCGCTACATGTCCGACCGCAAGCTGCCGGACAAGGCCATCGACGTGATTGACGAAACCGGCGCTTCCCTCATGCTGCTGCCGGAAAAACTGCGCCGCCGGGTGATTGACGTGGCCGAAATCGAGACCACCATTGCCACCATGGCCCGCATTCCGGCCAAGACCGTGTCCAAGGACGACGCCACCGTTCTGAAGAATCTCGAAACCGAGCTGAAGCGGCTGGTGTTCGGCCAGGACAAGGCCATTGGCGCCCTCACGGCGGCCATCAAGCTGGCCCGGGCGGGCCTGCGCGAGCCGGAAAAGCCCATCGGCTGCTATCTCTTCTCCGGCCCCACCGGCGTCGGCAAGACCGAGGTGGCCAAGCGCCTGGCGGAAGTGCTGGGCGTGCAGATGCTGCGCTTCGACATGTCGGAATACATGGAGCGCCATTCCGTGTCGCGGCTCATCGGCGCGCCCCCCGGCTATGTCGGCTTTGACCAGGGCGGCCTGCTGACCGACGGGGTGGACCAGAACCCCTATTGCGTGCTGCTGCTCGATGAAATCGAAAAGGCCCACCCGGACCTGTTCAACATCCTGTTGCAGGTGATGGACCACGGCAAGCTCACCGACCACAACGGCAAGAGCATCGACTTCCGCAACGTCATTCTCATCATGACCACCAATGCCGGTGCCCAGGACGCCCAGCGCGCCGCCATCGGCTTTGGCTCCACCGTGCGCACCGGCGACGATCAGGAGGCCATCAACCGCCTGTTCACGCCGGAATTCCGCAACCGGCTGGATGCCGTCATTCCCTTCAGCCATCTGGCGCCGGACATTGTCCGCAAGGTGGTGGAGAAGTTCGTGCTCCAGCTTGAGGCGCAATTGTCCGAACGCCAGATCAACATCGAGATTTCCGCCGAGGCGGCCGACTGGCTGGCCCGGAAGGGCTATGACCAGCAGATGGGGGCACGCCCGCTGGCCCGCGTCATTCAGGAAGAGGTCAAGAAGCCGCTGGCCGAGGAAGTGTTGTTTGGCAAGCTGGCCAGGGGCGGCACGGTGCGCATTCTGCTTGCCGGTGACACGCTTGGCTTCAAGTTCATGGGCCGCGACGAGGAGAAGGCCCTGCCCAAACCGCCGGAGCGCAAGGCCCTGCCGCGCGCCACAAAGGCAGAGCCGGAGAAGAAGGCAAAGAAGCCCCCGGCGAAGAAGCCGAGGGCCACAGCCAAGAAATGAGACAATGGCCGGGCATCACCCCGGCCATTTTCACAGGGCCGCCCGCACCCTTTCCGCCTGTTTGGCCAGCACGGCATGGTCGGCCATGCCGCCCACATGCGGCGCGGGCCGCTGACCCTCCTTCAAGGGCAGAATGTGGACATGCAGGTGAAACACCGTCTGGCCCGCCGCCGCTTCGTTATATTGCCGGATCTGAAAGCCCTGGGCGTCGAAGGCCTTCACCGCCGCCGCCGCCACCTTCTGCACCGCCGCCATGACATGGCCCAAAACCGCCGGCTTGGCATCCAGCAGTCCGCGTGAGCCTTCCTTGGGGATGACCAGACAGTGGCCCTCCACCATGGGCATCACATCCATGAAGGCCAGCGTGTGTTCGTCCTCGTAGATCTTGTGGCAGGGAATTTCGTCCCTCAGAATCTTGCCGAAGATGTTGTTGGGATCATAGGTCATGGGCTGCGCCTCACTGCTCGAGTCGGCAGCACTATAACCCATCACCGCGCACCCTCACACGCCCGCGCGGGTGATCGGCCTCACGCCTGGCGGAAGGGCGACTGGGCCAGAAGCGCCTGCCGCGTTGCCGCCACCTCGCGGCGCTCATGGTCGAGAAAGTCCGCCACCGCGCGGGCCAGCCCGGCGTGGCGGATGAAATGGCGGCTTTCGGTGATGACCGGCAGATAGCCGCGCGCCAGCTTGTGCTCGCCCTGGGCGCCCGCCTCCACCACCGTCATGCCATGGCCGATGGCCCAGTCCATGGCCTGGTAATAGGACGTCTCGAAATGCAGGAAGGGATGATCCTCGACCGCCCCCCAATAGCGGCCATAGAGCCGCTTCCCGCCAACGAAATTCAGCGCCCCGGCAATGGTCCGGCCCGCCCGCCGGGCGAGGATGAGCAGGGGGGCTTCCCCCATCCGCTCGGCCATCACCGAAAAGAAGGCGCGGTTGAGATAGGGACGACCCCATTTGCGGCTGCCGGTGTCCATGTAGAAGGCGAAGAAATGGTCCCAGTCGCTCTCGCTGATCTCGCGGCCCCGTTTGGCCACGAAAGCAATGCCCAGTTCCGCCACGGCGCGGCGCTCGCGCCGGATGACCTTGCGCCGCGACGATGACAGTTCACCCAGAAAGTCATCGAACCGGCCATAGCCCTCATTGCGCCAGTGGAACTGGATGTCATGGCGGGGGAGCCAGCCATCAGCAAAGGCCTCCGCCTCATCCGGCCTGATGAAGGTGGCATGGGCGGAGGACACGGCAAGCCGTTCCGCCAGCGCCGAAAGCCCCCGCGCGAGCAGCACCCGCTCAGCCGCTGTGCCCGCCAGCAGGCGCGGCCCCGTTACCGGCGTAAAGGGCACAGCGCAGTGCAGCTTGGGGTAATAGCGCCCGCCCGCCCGCTGAAACGCCTCGGCCCAGCCATGGTCAAACACATATTCGCCCTGCGAATGCGCCTTGAGATAAAGCGGCGCCACCCCGGCCACCCCACCGCCCGCCCGCAGCACCAGATGACAGGGCGTCCAGCCCGTCTCCGGGCCGACACAGCCGGTCTCCTCCAGGGCCGACAGAAAGCCATGGGCGATGAAGGGGTGGTCAGCACCCCCTGCCGCAGCCGCGCAGGCGTCCCATTCGGCGGCGGAAATTTCCGTCAGTGCACGGATGGTTTCCAGCGTGGCGCTCACGCCATGAAGCCCTCGAAGGTGATCTGGTCCGACCAGCGCCGGGCCCGCGCCGCCGCCTCCGGCGATTTGATGGTCCAGCTGATGACGGGGTGGCCCGCAGCGCGGATTTCGCTCACCGGCTCAAAGGGCAGTTCGTTGAAATTGAACGACACGAAATGCGCCCGCGTCCGGGGCAGATGGTGGAAGTTGCGCATGGCCACCCGCCTGGCCAGCGGCAGCACGCTGTATTCCCCGTCAAAGGTGCGGTCGGCGGTGATGCCGCGCACCATGGCCGGCGCCATCTCCGCCAGCGCGGCCACCACATCAGGATCAAATGACATGAGCGCAAACGGACCGGTGTAGCCCGTCAGAACCTCCACCGTGCGCGCCGCCAGCCGCATGTCGCCCGTCCAGTGCGACTTCAGTTCGATGACCAGCGTTGCTCGGCCCGCCACCTGATCGAGCAGATCGGCGAGTGTCTGGATGCGGTCGCTGCTGTGGCGGAACTGAAGCGCCTTCAGTTCCTTCACCGTGTGGCCGTCCACCCGGCCCTCAGCCTCCATCACCCGGTTCAGCGTGTCGTCGTGAAACACCACTGCTTCTCCGTCGGCCGTCAGTTGCAGGTCACATTCAATGGCGTAGTGATGGCTGAGGGCCGCCGCAAAGGCACTGGCGGAATTTTCCACCACGCCACGGTTGCGGTCATGCAGGCCGCGGTGGGCAATGGGCCGCTCCACCAGCCAGGACAGATCGCGCAGGTGCCGCGAATAGCGCATCATCTCACCTCAACCACAGCATCCACTTCAACACAGGCACCGAGGGGCAGGGACGGCACCCCGACAGCAGCCCGCGCATGCCGGCCGCGCTCGCCAAAGACCGCCACCATCAGATCGGAAGCGCCGTTCACCACCTGCGGATGCTGGGTAAAATCACCCGTGGCCGCCACGAAGCCGCCCAGCCGAATGACCCGCACCACCCGCTCCAGATCGCCGCCGCAGGCATCATTCACCTGGGTGATGATGTTGATGGCCGCCTGGCGGGCTGCTGCCGCGCCCTGGTCAACGCTGACACCGGCACCCAGATGCCCGGTCACCGTCACCTTGCCGTCCGCCAGCGGCAACTGCCCTGACACAAAGACCAGATTGCCGCTTTTCACCCAGGGCACATAATTGGCCACCGGTTTCGGCGGGGTGGCCAGCGTGATGCCAAGTTCCGTGAGGCGCTGTGCTGCTGTTGTCATGTCTTTCCCTTGCCCGGCTGCCATGCTGCCGCCAGAATTTCTCTTTCTTTTCGGTCAGAGGTGCTAAAACCCCGCTCCGTTCCCAGATTGGATACGATTCATGGCCGCCGCAAGACCTTCGCTTCGCCTTCCGCTCACATTCGTGCTGGTGCTGGCCGCAGGCAGCCCCCTGGCGCAGGCCGGCAGCATGACGCCGCACCGCGCCGTCTATGACCTCAGCATGGCGCGGGCCGACCGTTCCTCTGGTGTCACCGCCGTGTCGGGGCGCATGGCCTTCGAGCTTCAGGGCAGCAGCTGTTCCGGCTGGTCGGTGAGCTTCCGCATCGCCAACCGCTTCACCCAGGCCGAGGGCGACAACAAGGTGATCGATTCCCGTTCCACCTCCTGGGAATCGGGCGACGGGCTGGAAATGCAGTTCAGCCAGAAGGAATTTGTCGACAACGCCTTGCAGAGCGAAAGCCGCATCGAGGCGAAGAAGGCGAGCCTCGCCGCCGCCCCCTCCGGCACCATTACCGGCGGCGACGGCAAGGACTTCACCCTGCCGGAGGGCACCGTGTTTCCCATGGTGCACCAGTTCCGCCTGCTCGACGCGGCCCAGGCGGGGCGCAGCCGCGATGTCACCACCGTGTTTGACGGCTCCGACGGCGACAAGGTGTTCCGCGCCATCAGCTTCATCGGCAAGCGCCATGCGCCGGGCAGCGTCGCCGATGATGCCGCCAACGCCAAGGCAGCGGGGCTGAAATCGTTGGCTTCCTGGCCGGTGACAGTGAGCTACTATCCGGCCGGGGCAGGCACGGCCACAGACAGCGCCGACAAGCCGGACTATCAGGTGTCCTTCACCATGTATGAGAACGGCGTCTCCACCGGCCTCGCCATGGACTACGGCGATTTCGCCCTCAAGGGCACACTTGCCGAGCTTGATTTCCTGCCAGTGGAAAAATGCCCCTGAGAGGACTTTAATCCCGGCTCCGGCTCCCCATCTCTTTGGGGCCGTCCATTCCGGCCGGGCAGGATGATATGTCATGAGCAATGCCAGGACCCCCGTTGCGGCGGGCAAGACCGCCGATCAGGATGTCTCTGCCTTTCTGGACAAGGTGGCGGCCATGCAGCCTGCCGCCACGGCCCAGGGGCGGGGCCGGCTGGTCTTTGCCATGGATGCCACCATGAGCCGCCAGCCCACCTGGGACCGCGCCCTGTCCATTCAGGGCAAGATGTTCGAGGAAACCAAGCGGGTGGGCGGGCTTGATGTCCAGCTTGTCTATTTTCGCGGTTTCAATGAATGCCGGGCCTCGCGCTGGGTGGCCGACGCCAGCGAACTTGCCAAACTCATGACCACGGTGGACTGCCGCGGCGGCAATACCCAGATCAGCAAGGTTCTCTCCCACCTGCACAAGGAAGTGGCCAGGGGCAAGGTGTCGGCCGTGGTCTATGTCGGTGACGCCATGGAGGAGAACGCCGACGAACTGTGCCGCAAGGCTGGCGAACTGGCCCTCACCGGCACGCCCGTCTTCATGTTTCAGGAGGGCAGTGACGCCACCACCGCCGCCGTGTTCAAGGACATCGCCCGGCTGACGCGCGGCGCCTATTTCCAGCTTGATGACAACAGTGCCAAACATCTGGCCGAACTTCTGGGGGCTGTGGCAGTCTATGCCTCGGGCGGGCGCAAGGCGCTGGCCGACAAGGCACGGGCCGAGGGCGGCAAGGCCCGCCTGCTGCTGGAGCAACTGGGGTGAGGCGGCATGGCCACGGTGCTTTTTCTGCTTGCCACCGCACTTGCCGCGTGGTGGGTGTTGACCCATCCTTCACTGGTGCCGGGGCCTAGAATGCCGATCTTCATGCAGCAGCTTGCCGGTGTTGCCATCATCGGTTTTTCCGGTCTTCTGGCCATGCGCGGCCGCTTCAATCTCGCCGTGCCGGTGTTTCTCTATGGCCTTGGCCTCATTGCCAAGGGCGGCACCTTTGCCGGTTTCGGCTTTCCGGGGGCGGAGAAGGGCCGGAAAAGCCGGGTGGCTACCGCGGTCCTCAACATGGAACTGGACCATGACAGCGGCACCATGGATGGCGAGGTGCTGATGGGGCCGCTGTTGGGGCGCAGGCTGTCGTCGCTCTCCCCCGATGACATGCAGGCCCTGCACCGTCTGTGCGTGGATGCCAATGACCAGAGCCAGGCGCTGTTTGAAGCCTGGCTTGACCGCGCCCGGCCGGACTGGCGGGAAGGTTTCGGCGCCGGGCAGAGCAGGGCTGCATCTGGCGGCGCCATGGCCGTGGATGATGCCTATGCCGTGCTGGGCCTGAAGAGGGGGGCGAGCAAGGATGAGATTCGCGCCGCCCACCGCCGCCTGATGAAGCAGGTCCACCCGGATGCCGGCGGCTCCGATTATCTCGCCGCCAAGATCAATGAAGCCAAGGACCTGCTGCTGTCGGTCTGAAGCTGCCTGACTGCTGACGCTTGCGGCAATGAGGGGTTGGCGGCTCGCCCGCCTCGGCCAGGCTGACAATCCAGCCGATCAGCACACGCACAGACGTTCACGGACCGTTGCCTGCTCTGTGACCGGCGTCACCGCCTTGTGACTGGAGCGCCGGACTGCCGGCGCTTATTTTTGCTGACCGGGCAATCCGCCCGGCAGCGGGCCGCCCATGCGCGGCCCAGGGAGGTCACGATGATGTTTCATGTTGTCCGCCTGCCTCTGGCTCTTTCCACCCTTGCCCTCGCCGTGCTTCTTGCCGCACCGGCCCAGGCAGCGCCGCTCACGGCGGCCAATGGCATGACCCTCTACACCTTTGACAAGGATGCAGGCGGCACATCCGCCTGTTATGACGCCTGCGCCATGAACTGGCCGCCCTATCTGGTGAAGGACGGCGCCCACATGGACAAGGACTGGACCCAGGTGAAGCGCAAGGATGGTGCCGCGCAATGGGCCTATGACGGCAAGCCGCTCTATTTCTTCGCCATGGACAAGAAGAAGGGCGACGCCATGGGCGACGGCAGGAACGGCCTCTGGCACATCATCAACGAATAGGCGGAGGGTGAGGGGGCGGCCTGCCGCCCCCGCTTACGGCGCCAGTACCAGGCAGCTCTGGCCGTGTTTCTTGACCGCCCGGCAGGCGGCGGCGGCGGTTGCCTTGTCGAAACCGGCAAAGCGCGCGCGATAGAAGGTTGCCGAACCCTTCTGCACCGCGATGGTATAGGACTTCTTGCCGCGCAGCGCCGCAACGCCGGACAGGTCGGCCAGCTTGGCCTCGGCATTGGCGCGTGACGGATAGGCGCCGATCTGGATGTTCCAGCCCGGCTCGATGGTCGCCACCACCACCTCGCCACCCGCTGCGCTGCCGGGTTTCTTCACCGCAAAGGGCAGTTTGCCCATGGCGGCCTGATCCACCGGACGCTCCGGCTCATTGACCGCTGCGGGGCTGTCGCTGTCGGCAGCTTCGGCCATGCGCGCCTCCAGCACGGCGGGTTCATCGGCGGGGGCAATCACATTGGCCGCAGTGACGGCGGCTGGCTTGCGCAGCGCGGAACCGGTCATGCCACCAGCCACCTGCAGCTTTTCCGGCAGGGCGCTGGTGTTGCGGGGCGCGGGCGAAGACTGCTCCGCGGCGGCAATGGGATTGATGACGCCCTTGGACGAGCCGGGCAGGGCAGCAACGGTATTGCCGCCGCGGCACTTGGGCAGGGCTCTGTCCAGCATGCGCATCATGTAGCTGTTGCGGGCGCCGGTGGAGCGCGCCCCCAGCACCACGCCCACCACGCGCCTGTCGCCGCGCCGGGTGGAGGTGGTGAGATTGTAGCCCGCCGCCGCAATGTAGCCGGTCTTGATGCCGTCGGTGCCGGCAAAGCGTTGCAGAAGCTGGTTGTGGCCGCGCACCAGGCGGCCCTTGTAGAAGAAGGAGGTGCTGCGGAAATAGGGATAGTATTGCGGGAAGTCGCGCATCAGCCGCAGCGACAGGGTGGCCATGTCGCGGGCCGTGGTCATCTGGCCGGGGTTGGGCAGGCCCGAGGCATTGCGGAAGCTGGTGCGGCTCATGCCCAGGGCGCGGGCGGTGCGCGACATGCGCGCGGCAAAGGCGCTCTCGCTGCCGCCCAGGTTTTCCGCCACGGTCACGGCGGCATCATTGGCAGACTTCACCACCAGCGCCTTGATGGCGGTTTCCACGGTGATGGTTTCTCCGGCGCGCAGGCCGAGCTTGGAGGGCTGCACCATTGTGGCCCGGGCCGACACATGAAGCGGCGTCGTCAGCCTGATCTCTCCGGCCTTCAGGTCCTGAAACAGCAGGTAGAGGGTCATCATCTTGGTGAGCGAGGCGGGATAGCGCAGCCCGTCGGCATCATCGGCATAGAGAATGGCGCCGGTGCGCGCGTCCACGGCCAGGGCGGAAAAACGCGGCTTGGCCAGGGCCTCAGCCGCCGGCAAAAGCACCAGGGCAGCCAGAGCCACCAGCATCAGGCCCAAGCGTTTCGATAAAGACATCACGCAATGCTCCACCAGCCGGCCGCCGCAGCCGGAACGATTCGATTAACCCCCGCCGGAATGACCGGCAGAAACCCCAAGCTGACCCTAAAGTCCAGAGCCTTAAGAGGGGGTAAAGGGGAATGTGAACAGGCTTATGTTGCAATGCACAATATTCCTTGACATTCATTGTGCGCCGCACATATATGGGGTCATGACGTGCCTCCCCCTCATTCAGGAGATTCCGATGTTCAAGCCCTTCGACAACGCCCAGATGTTCAACAATGACGCCCTGTCCAGCGCCGCCAATGCGTGGACCCGCGGCCTCCAGGCCATTGCCCAGGAAACCGCTGATTATTCGCGCAAGTCCATGGAAAAGGGCGCCGAAGTGATGGAGCAGGCGCTGCAGGTCAAGTCCTTCGACAAGGCCGTCGAGCTGCAGCAGGGCTATGCCCGCGACAGCTATGAGAGCTTTGTGGCCCAGGCCACCAAGATCGGCGAAATCTATACCGCAACTGCGAAGGAAGCCTTCAAGCCCTTCGAAGCCAACATGTCGTCCTTCGGCTTCCGCATGCCGAAGTAACCGGCTCCCGGTTATAGGTTCTCCTCCCTGAACTGGACCGCCGCATGCCCCTGGGCTGCGGCGGTTTTTTCATGACAGGGTGATGGTCACCGGCACATGGTCGGAGGGCTTGTCGCGGCCACGCTGGTCACGGGCAATCTCGGCCGCCTTCAGCCGGTCGGCGGCCTGCGGCGACAGCAGGTGATGGTCAATGCGGATGCCGTTGTCGCGTTGCCAGGCCCCGGCCTGATAGTCCCAGAAGGTGTAGCCGTCGCGCACCGTGGGGTGCAGCGCCCGCCAGGCATCCGTCAGGCCCAGCGCCAGAAGCTCGCGGTAGGCATGGCGCGTCCGCGGCAGAAACAGCGCATCCTCGGTCCATTGCGCCGGGTTGCGCGCATCTTCGGGAGCGGGAATCACGTTGTAATCCCCGGCCAGCACAAAGGCCTCCTCCTGCGCCAGCCATGACTGCGTCAGGGTCTTGAGCCGCGCCATCCAGGCGAGCTTGTAGTCATATTTCGGGCCGGGGGCAGGGTTGCCGTTGGGCAGGTAAAGCGAGGCCACTCTGACCGCCAGGGGCCCGTCAAACACCGTGGCGGCTATGAAGCGCGCCTGTTCATCGCCGTCATCGCCGGGCAGGCGCGGGCTCACATCCTCCATCGGCAGGCGCGACAGCAGCGCCACGCCGTGCCAGCTTTTCTGGCCATGCACCGCTGCCTGATAGCCCAGTTCGGAAAAGGCCAGCGCCGGAAAGGCGTGGTCCTCGCATTTGATCTCCTGCAGGCACACCACCTCGGGCCGGGCCTCGCGCAGAAATCCCAGCACCTGTTCCAGATGCGCCTTCACCGAATTGACGTTCCAGGTGGTAATGCGCATCGGGCGCTCCCGTGGATCAGATGGAAAAACTGGTGCCGCAGCCGCAGGAGGCGGTGGCCAGCGGGTTCCTGATCTTGAAGGCCTGGCCCATAAGGTCATCGACAAAGTCCACCGTTGCCCCGGCCATGAAGCCCAGCGATGTCTGATCAACCAGCACGCGGGCTGCGCCATGGACAAACTCCACATCATCGGGCTGGCGCGCCGCGTCGATGCGGAACTCATACTGGAAGCCGGAGCAGCCGCCGCCATTGATCGCAATGCGGAAGAAGCTGGCCGGATCACCGCCGGTCAGCGCCAGAATGCGCGCCGCCGCGGCGTCAGTGATGTTTACGGTGGCAGGATTGTCTGTCATGGGGCAGGATGTTGGAAGATTGCATGTATTTGTCAATGGCCCGCACCCTTGCCCCCTTTGCCGCCCAGGCTGACCACAGCCGGGGCCGCCTTTATCCCGAAGCGGTAGCGCCGCCGCGCTCGGCCTTCGAGCGCGACCGTGACCGCATCATCCATTCCGCCGCCTTTCGCCGCCTGAAACACAAGACCCAGGTGTTCGTCTATCATGAGGGTGATCATTTCCGCACCCGCCTGACCCACTCTCTGGAGGTGGCGCAGATTGCCCGGTCCATTGCCCGCGTCATGGGCCTTGACGAAGATTTGACCGAGGCGCTGGCGCTGGCCCATGACCTGGGCCACACCCCCTTCGGCCATGCCGGTGAGCGCGAACTGGACCGGCTGATGCAGCCCTTCGGCGGCTTTGACCACAATGCCCAGTCGCTGCGCATCGTCACCAAGCTGGAACGCCGCTACGCCGAATTCGACGGGCTGAACCTGACCTGGGAAACGCTGGAAGGGCTGGTGAAGCACAATGGCCCGCTCATCGACCGTGACGGCAATGCCATTGGCCACTACCGCGAGCGCGGCCTGCCCGCCGCCATCATCGAATACAACGAGGCCCATGACCTCGACCTCGCCCATTATGCTTCGGCCGAAGCCCAGACGGCCGCACTTGCCGATGACATTGCCTATAATGCCCATGACATGGATGACGGCCTGCGCGCCGGCCTGTTTGAGATCATCGACCTAGGCGACATTCCGCTGGCCGGAACGGCGCTGGCCGAGGTGTTGAAGAAATATCCCGGCCTCGACCGTTCGCGCACCATTCACGAGACGGTGCGCCGCGTCATCTCGGCCATGGTGGGCGATGTGCTGGCCGAAAGCCGAAGGCGCCTGAAGCAGGGCGCCCCCGCCACTGCCGCAGCCCTGCGCCAGCTTGGCCGCCCGGTTGTGTCCTTCTCGGCCCAGATGACTGAAAACAACCGCGTGCTGCAGGCCTTTCTGTCGCGCAGCATGTATCGTCATCCGCGCGTGCTGGAAATCATGGAGCGGGCCCAGCGGGTGGTCCGCGACCTGTTTCAGGCCTATATGAGCGATGCCAATCTGCTGCCCGAGGACTGGCGCGAGGGCACCCCCATTGCCGACCAGCCGCGCTATGCCCGGGCGGTTTGTGATTTCCTCGCCGGCATGACCGACCGCTATGCCCTGGACCAGCACAAGCGGCTGTTTGACCTCGGCCCCCTTTTCCGATAGCACACGCTGCAAGATCAAGGACTTAACGGACTTCCATGAACCTTTTTGCCCATTTCCAGACACTGGTGCGCGATGAGCTGACCGCCATGGCCGCCGAAGGCCTGCTGCCGCCCGGCCTTGACCTTGCCCGCGTCACCGCCGAACCGCCGCGCGAGGCGGCCCATGGCGATGTTGCCACCAATGCCGCCATGGTGCTGGCCAAGCCCGCCGGACAGAACCCGCGCGCCCTGGCCGAAGCCCTGGCCGCGCGGCTGGCCCGCCGCCCGCATGTGGCCCAGGCCGAGGTGGCGGGGCCGGGCTTCATCAACCTGCGCCTCAGGGCGGAGTTCTGGCCGCGCGTGCTCGCCGCGATTCTGGAGCAGGGCGAGGCCTATGGCCGCTCCACCCTGGGTCAGGGGCGCAAGGTCAATTGCGAATATGTTTCCGCCAACCCCACCGGCCCCTTGCATGTCGGCCACTGCCGTGGCGCGGTGTTTGGCGATGCGCTGGCGGAACTGCTCAGCGTCACCGGCCATGCGGTGGTGAAGGAATACTACATCAACGATGCCGGGGCGCAGGTCGATGTGCTGGCCCGCTCGGCCTTCCTCCGTTACCGCGAGGCGCTGGGCGAGGCGGTGGGCGAAATTCCCGCCGGGCTCTACCCCGGTTCCTATCTCATTCCCGTGGGCGAGGCGCTGAAGGACAAATTCGGCGACAGCCTGCTGAACCGGCCCGAGGCGGAATGGCTGCCGCTGGTGCGTGATGTCACCATGGCCATGATGATGGAACTGATCCGCGCCGACCTGGCGGCGCTCAACATCCGGCAGGAAGTGTTCTTCTCCGAGAAATCGCTGCACGACACCGGCCAGGTGGCCGAAACCGTGGCCGCCCTGCGCCACAAGGGCCACATCTATGAAGGCCGCCTGCCGCCGCCCAAGGGTGAAGTGCCGGAGGATTGGGAGGACCGCGAGCAGACCCTGTTCCGCGCCACCGCCTTTGGTGACGACATTGACCGGCCGCTGTTGAAGTCCGATGGCTCCTACACCTATTTCGCTTCCGATGTTGCCTATGCCCGCAACAAGATCGAGCGCGGTTTCAATGAGCTGATCTATGTGCTCGGCGCCGATCACGGCGGCTATGTGAAACGGCTCGAAGCCATTGCCGCCGCTCTCGCGGGCAAGGGCACGGTCGATGTGGTGGTGCGCCTGTGCCAGCTGGTCAAACTGTTCCGTAATGGCGAGCCGGTGCGCATGTCCAAGCGCGCCGGAGAATTCGTGACGCTGCGCGATGTGGTCGATGAGGTAGGCCCCGATGTGGTGCGCTTCATGATGCTGTTCCGCAAGAACGAGGCACCGCTTGATTTCGACTTCGCCAGGGTCACCGAACAGTCCAAGGACAATCCGGTGTTCTATGTGCAATACGCCCATGCCCGCATCTGCTCGGTATTGCGCAACGCCGAAGCCGAAGGGGCAGGGCAGGGCGAGGTCAATTTTGCTCTGCTCACGGATGAAGCCGAGGGCGCTCTCATCCGCCGCATGGCGCTTTATCCGCGTCTGCTGGAGGCCGCGGCACTGGCCCATGAGCCGCACCGTGTGGCCTTCTACCTTCATGAATTGGCCAGTGAATTTCATGCCCTGTGGAACAAGGGCAAAGAACTGCCCCAATTGCGATTTATTTTGCGGGAAAATGGCAACATGACCGCGACCCGGCTCGCTTTCCTGCGGGCGATTCGCTATTGTCTGGCCAACGGGCTCAGAATTCTGGGTGTCCGGCCGGTTGACGAAATGTAAGTAACGGAACCACCGACCATGGATCAAGACTCCACCAAAGGCCCCGACAAGCGCAACTGGCGCGAACGGCTGGGGATTGGCAAGCAGGAGCTTCCGCGCATCGCCGATGAGTTCAAGGACGAGGCCAGGACCGTGGACAAGGCCGTGGCCGAAACGGTTGAGGCCCTGGGCGGTGCCGCCCGGCCGGTGCCGGGTGCGGCCAAGCCCGCACCGCGCGTCGTGAAGCCCGCGCCGATGGCGCCGCATGTGGCCAAGCCCGCGCCGCGCGCCCCGGCCCCGCCGGTGGAGGCCGAGGCCCCGCCGCCCGCCCGGCCTGCCGAACCCCGCCGCCCCGCGGCACCCGATCCGCTGGCCGACAAGCTCCGCGCCCAGCGGGCCGCCGCCGAACGGCTGGCCGAACAGCGTGTCCAGGCCGCCCGGGCCAGGGCCGAGGCGGTCCGCCGCCAGACGCCCGCCCAGCCGTCCGCTCCCCAGCCCTCCCTCATTGCCGAGGGCAAGGCGGCGCGGCCGAAATATTCCTTTGCCGATGAGGAGCCGCAGCGTCCCGTGCCGCCGCAGCGTCCGGCCTTCCCGGCGGCCCCCTATCCGCCGCAGCAGGCCCCGCAGCTGGCGCCGCCGCGGCCGCCGCTGGGTGGCGGCTATCCGCCCCAGCCGCAGCCCTATGGCGCGGGCCTCAATCCCAATCTCCAGCGCCCCGGCCAGCCCTATCCGCCGGGCTATCGGCCGCCGCCGCAGCAGCAGCCGGTGCCCCAGGGCTTCCGTCCCATTGATCCGGCCACCGGCTATCCCATGCAGCCCGGCTTTCATCCGCCGGGCGTCAACCGCGGCTATCCGGGGCCGGCACCGGTCGCCCCGCCCATGGCCGGCCGCATGCCGGTGCCGCCGCGCGGCCCGGAACAGGCCTATGTGCCGCCCTATGCCCCGGCCGCCCCGCGGCCGGCTGCCGCTCCCATGGCGCGCCGTCCGCAGCGCGCCCTGCCGCCCGCCCCCCTGTCCGGCGGCGAGGCTGAACCGGGCGAGGATATTTTCGAGGCGGCCCCCCGGCCGCAGCCGCGCGCCAGCGCCACCGAATACACCCAGGCCTATCAGGACATGGAGGACGGCCTGCTTGATGAGCCGCCGCGCTCGGCCGGTCCATGGATTTTGCTGCTTCTGCTGATGCTGGCCGCTGCCGTGGCCGGGGCCGGTGTGTGGTTCTACCAGACCAACATCAAAACGGCGGGCAGCGGGGCCACCGGCAATGTGCCCGTTGTGGAAGCCCCCCAGCAGCCGGGCAAGGTGGCCACCGAACCCGTCACCGATTCCACCGCAGGGGCCGCCCCGGCCGCCCCGTCGCGCAAGGCCATCTATGACCGCATCGTCGGCGATCAGGAAGTGCTGGGCGGCCAGATGGCGCCCACCGAGGAAGCGCCGGTGCAGCCGGAAGGCCAGAGCCAGCCCATTCCCGATCCTACCGGTGACAGCCAGCCGCTGCCGCTGCCGCCGCCACCGGGTGACGGCGGCTCCATAGCCCCGCAAGGGTCGCTCACCGGCGCCAGCACCACCGACACGGCCATGAACGTGGCCCCCACCAGCGACAAGGCCGATGGCGCAACGCCGGCGTCCTCTGAACCAGCGGCTGCTCAAGGGCAGGCGGCGCCGCAGGGAGAACAGCTTGCCACCGGCAATGAGGAAACCATCACTGATCCGTCCCCCGCTGCCAAACCCGTGGTGAAGAAGGTTCAGACCGCCAAGGCCGAACCCGCCAAGCCCCGCAGCGCCGACCCCTATGGCAATCTCGGTGCCCGCCCCGTGGTGCTGGTGCCCCCGGCGCAAACGGCGAAAAGCAAAACCCGCACTGCCGCCGCGCCCCCGCCCGCCGACGCCCTGACCACCAGCCCTGATGCCAACGCCGGCACACAGGGCCTCTACGGCGATCCCGTCAACCCCACCCAGGCGGTGACCGCACCGGGCGACACCACCGCCACCACCACGCGCAAGAAGGGTGGCGGCCTGATGGATCTGTTCCGCAGCAACCGCACGACCACTGCCGCGCCCGCCACCCCTGAACCCGAGGTGGCCGCCGTGGCCCCGCCGCCGGCCGCCGTGGCCCCGCCGCCTGCCGCCGTGACCAACCGCACCGCGCCCAAGGTGACCGCCACCTCGCCGCCTGCCGCCACTGTCGGCACCGGCGGCTATGTGGTTCAGCTCGCCTCCTTCCGCTCGCAGGCCGAAGCCACCACCGAATCCAGCCGCTTCAAGTCGCGCCACGGGGCGCTGCTTGGTGGCCTGTCGCCCATCATTTCCGAAGCCAATGTGGCGGGCAGCACGCGCTATCGCCTGGCCTATGGCCCGCTTGCCAGCCGCAGTGATGCCACCCGCCTGTGCAGCCAGCTGTTTGCTGCCGGCCAACCCGACTGTCTGGTGCGCAGCCGCTGACCGCACGGTCCGCTGCCAGGCCTGCTGATACATTCATGCTCATCAAAGCTCTCATCACCGGCTGCGAAGGTCTGGAACTCACGCCGGACGAAGCCCGCTTCTTCGCCACCCACCGCCCCTGGGGGCTCATTCTGTTCCGGCGCAATTGCCACAGCCCGGAGCAGCTGGCCCGTCTGACCGGCCACTTCCGCCAGCTGGTGGGCCGCAAGGATGCGCCCGTGCTCATTGATCAGGAGGGGGGCAGGGTGCAGCGCCTGGGCCCGCCGCTTGTCCACTGGCGAAAATATCCGCCCGCCCGCGCCCTGGGCGAGCTCTATGGCCGCAACCCGCTGATGGCGCTGCGCACCGCCCACAGCCTCGGCCGCCTGATGGCCGATGATCTGCAGGCCTGCGGCATCAATGTGGATTGTGTGCCGGTCCTCGACCTGCCGCGCCACGGCAGCCATGATGTGATCGGTGACCGCGCCTATGCCATGAAGCCGGAACTGGTGGCAGCCCTTGCCCGCGCCCACAGCGAAGGCATGCTGGCGGGCGGCGTCCTGCCGGTCATGAAACACATTCCCGGCCACGGCCGCGCCACGGCCGACAGCCACCACGAACTGCCGGTGGTGACCGCCAGCCGGGCCGAACTGGAGGAGTGGGATTTCCTGCCCTTTGCAGCCCTGGCCGACTGCCCCATGGCCATGACCGCCCATGTGGTGTTCACCGCGCTGGATCCCGCCCAGCCCGCCACCCTGTCACGCAAGGTGGTGGCAGGCGTCATCCGCCGCGACATCGGCTTCAACGGCCTGCTGATGACTGATGACCTGTCCATGAAGGCGCTGTCCGGCACCATGGCGCAAAAGGCCAGGGCGGCCTATGGCGCGGGCTGCGACATGCTTCTGCACTGCAACGGCAACAGCACTGAAATGAACGAACTGGCCGAGGTTGCCGTGCCGCTGGCTGGCAAGGGCATGGCCCGCGCCAAGGCGGCGCTGCGCCGCTTGCGCCGCCCCACCAGTTTTGACCGTGAGGCCGCCCTGCGCCACTGGCAGGCCATTGTGACCACATAACACCGGATTTTGGGGATAAACTGGCGCATCGCAGGCGAATCGGCCCGCCACCCAAGACTTTTTCCGCCCCATTGGCTATGGAACAGCCATGTCAGACGAAGTGACCCAGAACGCCCCCGCCGGCGATTGGCCGGACGGCGACAAGCCGCTCCGCAGCGCCCCGGCTGAAGCCGACGCTGACAGCCTGATTGTTGATGTCGGCGGCTTTGAAGGGCCGCTCGACCTGCTGCTTGACCTGGCCCGCCAGCACAAGATCGATCTGGCCCGCATCTCCATCCTCACACTGGCCGAACAATATCTCGCCTACATCGACCGGGCCCGCACCATGCGGCTGGAGGTGGCGGCGGACTATCTGGTCATGGCCGCCTGGCTCGCCTTCCTCAAGTCAAAGCTGCTCATTCCGCGCGCCGCAGGCGAGGCCGAAACCCCAGCCGATGACATGGCCCAGCGGCTGGCCTTCCGGCTGCAGCGCCTGCAGGCCATGCGCGATGCCGCCGCCGCCCTGATGGCGCGCAACATCATGGGCCGCGATGTCTTTGGCCGTGGTGCGCCAGAGCCCCTGGTGGTGGAAAGCACCCGCCAATATGCCGACAACCTCATTGACCTGTTGAAGGCCTATGCCGAGCGCCGCCGCCGCAAGCTCGCCTTCCAGAGCTACACCGTGCGCAAGGTGCCGGTGTGGTCCATCAAGGAAGCGCGCGAGGCACTGGAGCGTCTGCTCGGGGCCATGGACGACTGGGGCAGCTTTGATGACTGGCTGGCCGACTATCTGGCCCCGCCGGAGATGCGCCGGTCGGTGAAGGCCTCCAGTTTCACGGCCAGTCTGGAACTGGTGCGCGAAGGCCAGATCGACCTCCGTCAGGAGGGGGCCTTCCAGCCCATTTTCCTGCGCCGCAAATCCACCTCCCTCACGCCCCCAGCGGCTTGATTTTCGGAGCCCCATTCGTGACAACCCAGCCCATGATGACCCAAAGCGACGACACCCCGGAAACCGAAGGCGCGGACGAAACCGCCGCCGTGGTCACCATGCACCCCCACGCCGACCGCAGCCAGCACCTGCGCGTCATCGAGGCCATTCTCTTTGCCTCGGCCGAGCCGGTGGCCGCCGACAAGTTCCTCCAGTTCCTGCCCGAAGGCACCGATGTGGACAGCCTGCTGACGGCCCTGCAGGCCAATTACCAGAACCGTGGCGTCAATCTGGTGCAGGTGGCCGGCAAATGGACGCTGCGCACCGCCGAGGATCTGGCCTTTGTGCTGCGCCGCGAGGCGGTGGAGCAGAAGCGCCTGTCGCGGGCCGCCCTCGAAACCCTGGCCATTGTGGCCTATCACCAGCCCGTTACCCGCGCCGACATCGAGGACATTCGCGGCGTTGCCATTTCCAAGGGCACCCTCGACATTCTGCTCGACATCGGCTGGGTGAAACTGCGCGGGCGCCGCAAGACGCCGGGCCGCCCGGTGACCTATGGCACCACCGAAGCCTTTCTCAGCCAGTTCGGCCTGAACGAGCTGATGGACCTGCCCGGCCTGCAGGAACTGAAGGGGGCAGGGCTGCTCGATGCCAACCTGCCGCCGGGCTTCGACCTGCCCACCCCGCGGGCTGGCGACGAGCTGGCCCCCGACGAAGAGCCGCTGGATGCAGGCGATCTCGACCAGCCGCCGCTTGACATGCACCTGCCGGAAGCCGTCATCCCGGAAGCGGAAGATCCCGCCTGAGCGGTTTACCTTAACTGTTCAGCTTACTGACTAAAACTCGATCCTTAACCATGGCCCGCACTGGATTAACGGCGTGGCCCGCGTTATGTTTTTTCCAACACCAGATCATCCCGCCAACACTCTCCTGGGCGGGATTCTTCAAAGGGGCGGCGGGATCAGCACCATCCCTGCCGCCCTTGCTGACTCCGCCTCTAGGCGCGGGGCCGGCACAAAGCTTGCCCCCGGCGTCGAGCCCGCCGCATCGCTTGGGCCGTGGGGTTGGCCGGTCCGGGCCCGGCGGATGGCCTCTCCGCCCTGGCCTGGACCGGCTCCTTCTTCATCACCAAAACAAAAGGCGCCGCCCGCAGGCAGCGCCCCAAACCGGTGTGAAACCGATGGATCCTACTTGATCTTGGTTTCCTTGAATTCCACGTGCTTGCGCGCCACGGGGTCGTATTTCTTGAACGACAGCTTTTCCGTCTTGGTGCGCGAATTCTTTTTCGTCACATAGAAGTAGCCGGTGTCGGCGGTCGACGCCAGCTTGATCTTGATCACATTGCCCTTGGCCATAGCGGTCTCGCAGTTTCTAAAACGGGATTTGCCCGCGATAGACCCGAAAACCCCGGAATTGTCAAGCCGCAGCGGGGCCTGCCTCAGCGCCGCCGGGGCCGTGGCGTGGTGCGGCGCCGGATTTTGGCGGGCGGGCCCTTGCGGCCCTCGCTGGTCAGTTCAAAGCGCAACCCGCCCTGCAGGGGCGTCACCTCCACGAGCCGCACCGTCACCCGGTCGCCCAGCTGATGGGTTTCGCCCGTGTGCTGGCCGATCAGGGCATGCCGCACCCCGTCATAAACGTAATAATCGCGGCCCAGCGAGGCCACCGGCACAAAACCATCGGCCCCCGTGTCATCGAGCTTGATGAACAGGCCCGCCCCCACCACGCCGCCGATGCGGCCGGAAAATTCCGCCCCCTCGCGGCCCGCCAGATAGCTGGCGATGAGCCGGTCATTGGTTTCGCGCTCGGCCGCCATGGCGCGGCGCTCGGCATCCGAGATCATCTCGCCCGTCTCGCTGAGCTGCCCGATGTCCTCTGCCGACAACCCGTCCGCCCCCAGCCCCAGCGCCGTGATCAGCGCCCGGTGGACGATGAGATCGGCATAGCGCCGGATGGGCGAGGTGAAATGGGCATAGCGCCTGAGCGCCAGACCAAAGTGGCCGCGGTTTTCCGGTGCATACAGCGCCTGCGCCTGGGTGCGCAGCACAATCTCATGCACCAGATGCTGATAGTCCTCGCCCGCCACCTTCGACAGCAGGTCATTGAAATGCCGGGGGCGCATCACCTGACCGAGCGGCAGGGTGTGGTTCACGGTTTTCAGGAATTCCGCCAGTGCCCGAAGCTTGTCGTCCGACGGTTCGTCATGAATGCGGTAGAGCAGGGGGGTCTGGTGTTTTTCCAGTTCCTCGGCAGCGGCCACATTGGCCAGGATCATGAATTCCTCGATCAGGCGGTGGGCATCAAGCCGCGGCGGCACCACCACCCGCGCCACGCGCCCCTGCCCATCAAGAATGATCTTGCGCTCCGGCAGGTCGAGTTCGAGCGGGCTGCGCTGATCGCGCGCCTGCAGCACACAACGCCAGGCCGCCCACAGGGGCGTCAGCACCCCGTCCAGGAGTGGCGCGGTCCTGTCAGCCACCCGCCCGTCAATGGCCGCCTGCGCCTCCTCATAGGAAAGTTTGGCCGCCGAGCGCATGGTGATGCGCTGGAAGCGGTGGCCTTTCTTTTCGCCGCGCCGGTTGAACACCATGGTGATGGCCAGCGCCGGGCGTTCCACCTTCTCCTTCAGCGAACAGAGATCATTGGACAGGCGCTCCGGCAGCATGGGCACCACCCGGTCGGGGAAATAGACCGAATTGCCGCGCAGCCTGGCCTCGCGGTCAAGGGCGGTGCCGGGGCGCACATGGGCGGCCACATCGGCAATGGCCACCACCACCCGGAAGCCGCCTCCATTGGCCGGGTCATCATCGGCCGCCGCCCACACCGCATCGTCATGGTCGCGGGCATCAGCCGGGTCAATGGTGATGAGCGGCAGGCTGGTGAAATCGGCCCGGTCCTTGCGGGCGAAGGGCTTCAGCGCCTCGGCCTCGGCCAGCACCTTCTCCGGAAAGGCGTTGGGAATGGCATGGCCATGGATGGCGATGAGGGAAATGTTGCGCGGATCGCTGAGGTCGCCCAGGCGCTCCTTCACCCGCACGGTAGGCAGGCCGCGCCCCGGCCGGTCCAGCTCCGCCAGCACCAGTTCTCCAGGTTTCGCGCCGCCCTCGGCCCCCGGCACGATCTGGAAGTCATTGCGCGCCTTCTTGTCCACCGGAACAAGGCGCAGGCCATGCCCCTTGATCTGCCTGACCACGCCCAGCACCCGGCGCGCCCCGGTGCTGAAACTGCGCATCACCCTGGCCCGGAAGGGGAAGGCGCCTGAGCCCTTCTCGATCTTCGCCAGCACGCGCTCACCCCGCGCCGGTGCCCGCACGGCGGTGCCTCGGCCCGAACCGGTTTCAATCAGCACCCGGGGCGGCTTGCCCAGGCGGCGCTCGTCCCACTCGGCAGGCGCGCCATAAAGCTCGCCGTCACGGGTCAGCCCCACCACCTCCAGCATGGTCACCGGCGGCAGCTGGTGCGGATTGGCCAGCCGCTTGCCCTGCCGGTGAACCAGTCCCCGCGCCTCCATGTCCTTCAGCATCAGGCGAAGGGCGGCCCGCTCCTCGCCCTTGAGGCCGAAGGCACGGGCGATGTCGCGCTTGCCGGGATGGGCCTTGTCCTCGGCCAGAAAGGCCAGCAGGGCCGCCTCCGAGGGCAGTCCGCCTGCCTGCTTTCCGGGTTTTGCCATGCCTCTGGTTACCGCGAATGGCACGCCCGTGAAAGCCCGGTTTTCCACCGCCGCCGCCGCACCTTTACAGGACTCGCCCAGCGGCCTAGGCACTGTCCTGACCCTGCTACAAAGAGACCGCGATCATGTTTGAGCTGTTCAAGAAAATCATGCCGAAGGAGGAGGCCTTCTTCGACCTGTTCGAGCGTCATGCCGCCTGTGTCCAGAACGGTGCTGTGGCCCTGCGCCAGCTGCTCGACGGCGGCACCGAGGTGGCCGATCTGTGCGCCCGCATCGCCGAGGAGGAGGCCCGCGCCGATGTCATTTCCCAGGATGTGCTGCAGGCCATCCGCAAAAGCTTCGTCACCCCCTTTGACCGCAGCGACATTCAGGGCCTGATCACCGCCCTTGATGATGCCCTCGACCAGATGAACAAGACCGCCAAGACCATCATGCTGTTCGAGGTCAAGAAGTTTGAACCCGCCATGCGCGAGATGGGCGATCTCATCGTCAAGTCCGCCGACCTGACGGTGAAGGCAGTGCCCATGCTGCGCGCCATGAAGGCCAATGCCAGCGCCATGCTGAAGGCCAATGGCGAGATTGTGCAGATGGAAGAAGAGTCCGACCGCGCCCAGGAGCGCGGCCTGAAGCAGCTTTACAAGGGCGCGGGCAAGAAGGACGCCATGGCCTTCATCATCGGCGCGGAAATCTATGAGCATCTCGAAAAGGTGTCTGACCGCTTCGAGGATGTGGCCAACACCATGTCCGCCATTCTCGTCGAGCATCTCTGAGCCCCGCCCATGGATGCCGGTTACCCCCTGGTTCTGATCTTCCTGATTGCGGTGGCGTTGGCCTTTGACTTTCTCAACGGCCTGCACGATGCCGCCAATTCCATTGCCACCATCGTCTCAACCCGCGTGCTGAAGCCGCAATACGCCGTGTTCTGGGCGGCCTTTTTCAATTTCATTGCCTTCCTGTTTTTCGGCCTGCATGTGGCGAAAACCGTGGGGTCGGGCATTGTCTCACCGGCACTGGTCGACGACGCGGTCATCTTCGGCGCCCTCATGGGGGCCATCAGCTGGAACATCATCACCTGGCTTGCCGGCATTCCGTCCTCATCCTCGCACGCCCTCATCGGCGGCATTGTCGGGGCCGGGCTGGCCAAGGCCGGCACTTCGGCCATTGTCTGGGGCGGCCTGAACAAGACCATCGCCGCCATTGTTCTCTCACCCATGACCGGTTTCATCCTGGCCCTGCTGCTGGTCTTGATCGTCACGTGGATTTTCGTGCGCCGCATGCCCGCGGCAGTCGACAGTTTCTTCCGCATCATGCAGTTTGTCTCGGCCTCGCTCTATTCCCTCGGCCATGGCGGCAATGACGCCCAGAAGACCATGGGCATCATCGCCGTGCTGCTCTACAGCCACGGCGCCACGGGCGGCGCGTTTCACGTGCCCTTCTGGGTGGTGATCTCATGCCAGATCGCCATGGGGCTGGGCACATTGTTCGGCGGCTGGCGCATCGTTCACACCATGGGCTCCAAGATCACCCGCCTCACACCCATGCAGGGCTTTTGCGCCGAAACCGCCGGCGCCATGACCCTGTTTGGCGCCACCTGGCTCGGCATTCCCGTGTCCACCACCCACACCATCACCGGCGCCATTGTCGGCGTCGGTGCGGCCCGGCGCGTGTCCGCCGTGCGCTGGAACATCGCCCGTTCCATCGTCGTGGCCTGGGTCATCACCATGCCCATGGCGGCTCTCATGGCGGCCGTGTTCTACTGGATCGGAACCCTGATTCTGGCATGAACAAGCGACGGCGTGACGATCAGTATGGTGCCCTGCCATGGCGCATGGGGCTGGGGGTGGAAATCCTCCTCATCACCTCGCGCGAAACGCGGCGCTGGGTGATCCCCAAGGGCTGGCCCATGGGCCGCCTGACGCCTGCCCAGTGCGCCGCCCAGGAAGCCTTTGAGGAGGCGGGCGTGGAGGGCATGAGCGATGGCCGTGTCTTCGGCCATTATCACTATGGCAAGCGCCTGAAGAACGGCAAGGTGCGCGAGCTGAATGTGGCTGTGTTTCCGCTGCGGGTGACAGCCCAGCTGGCCGACTGGCCGGAACGGCACGAGCGCGAGGCCCGCTGGTTTTCCGCCGCGGACGCAGCCGACCTGGTGGCCGAGCCCGGCCTTGCCGAACTGATCCAGAATTTCGCCCGGTTGAAGTCGGGGATCTAGTCTTCGGCGGCCGCCTTTTTGGCGGGTTTTTTCGCGGGCTTGCTGGCGGCCTTTTTGGCCGGAGACTTCTTCGCGGCCTTCCTGGCCGGGGCCTTCTTCGCCGCCTTTTTCGCCGGGGCCTTCGTGCCGCCCTTGGCGGCGCGGGCCGTCAGCAGGGCCACCGCCTCAGCCAGCGTGATGGTTTCCGGGTCCAGCCCCGCCGTGATGGTGGCGTTGACCTTGCCGTGCTTCACATAGGCGCCATAGCGCCCGTTCATCACCGAAACCGGTCCACCCTCCGGGTGTTCGCCCAGTTCGCGCAGCGCCTGTTGGCCGCGGCCACGACCCGGCCCCTTGGCGCGCTTTTCCGCCAGCAGATCCACCGCCCGGTTGAGGCCGATGGTGTAAACGTCCTCCGGGTCCTTGAGGTTCACATAGGTGCCGTCATGCAGGATGAACGGACCAAAGCGCCCGACATTGGCAATGATGGCGGTGCCGGTTTCGGGATGTTCACCCACCGTGCGCGGCAGCGACAGCAGCTTGAGCGCAAACGCCAGATCAATGCTGGCCGGCTCGCGGCCCCTGGGAATGGAAGCGCGGCGCGGCTTTTCGCCCTCCACCGGTTCACCCAGCTGCACATAGGGGCCGAACCGGCCCTGCCGTCGTGTCACCTTCTCGCCCGTGGCCGGATCAATGCCCAGCTCAATGCCCTCGGGCGGCACGGCTGCACCCCCTTCGGCCCCCGCCGTGATCGGCCTTGTGTAATTGCAATCCGGATAATTGGAGCAGCCGATGAAGGAGCCGAACTTGCCCAGCTTCAGCGACAGCTGACCGCCCGCACAATTGGGGCAGGCGCGGGGGTGCAAACCGTCGCCCCGGTCGGGGAAGATATGCGGCGCGAGAATGTCGTTGAGCGCGTCCAGAACATTGGTGACCCGCAGCTCCTTCACCTCGTCAACATTGACCAGGAAGTCACGCCAGAAATCGTGCAGAACGGCCTTCCAGTTGATCTCGCCAGCCGAAATGCGGTCAAGCTGCTCTTCCAGATTGGCGGTGAAATCATATTCAACATAGCGCCGGAAGAAGGACTCCAGAAACGCCGTCACCAAGCGGCCCTTGTCCTCCGGGATCAGCTTCTTGCGGTCAACCCGCATATAGCCGCGGTCGCGCAGGGTGGAGAGAATGGACACATAGGTGGACGGCCTGCCGATTCCCAGTTCTTCCAGCTTCTTGATCAGCGAGGCTTCCGAATAGCGCGGCGGCGGCTCGGTGAAATGCTGGTTGGCGGCCAGTGCGCGCACCCCCACCGTGTCCCCCCGGCTCATGGCCGGCAGGCGCTTTGAATCCTCGTCCTCGGCATCATCCAGCCCCTCGGTATAGACCTTGAGGAAGCCTTCAAAGCGGATGACCGAGCCCGTGGCGCGGAACACATAATGCCTGCCGTCGCTGCCCTGGGCGGCAATGTCGGCGCTGGTGCGCTCGATCTCGGCACTCTCCATCTGGCTGGCGATGGTGCGCTTCCAGATCAGGTCATAGAGCGCCCACATATCGCCATCGAGCAGACGTTTCACCTTGCTCGGATGCCGCATCAGATCGGTCGGGCGGATGGCCTCATGGGCCTCCTGCGCGTTCTTGGCCTTGGTCACATAGGTGCGCGGCGCCGACGGCAGGAACGGTTCGCCGAAATTCTTCAGAATGGCGTTGCGCGTGGCGGCAATGGCCTCCGGCGCCATGTCCACGCCGTCGGTACGCATGTAGGTGATGAGACCAACGGTTTCGCCGTCAATGCCAACACCTTCATACAGTTTCTGCGCCAGCTGCATGGTGCGCGACGAGGAAAAGCCCAGCTTGCGCGACGCCTCCTGCTGCAAGGTGGAGGTGCGGAAGGGCGGGTAGGGGTGGCGGCGGGTGGGTTTGCTCTCCACCAGATCGACGCTGAAGCGCGCCCCCTTCAGAGCCTGTTCAATGGCCCGGGCCGCGTCCTCGTTGCCGATGTCGAGCTTGGCCAGCTTCTTGCCGCTGACTGCGATCAGCGCGGCCTGAAACTCGTCGCCCCGGGGGGTGGCCAGGGTGGCGTCCACCGTCCAGTATTCCTGGGACTTGAAGGCTTCGATCTCCAGTTCCCGGTCACAGATCAGGCGCAGCGCCACCGACTGCACCCGCCCCGCCGAGCGTGATCCCGGCAGCTTGCGCCACAGCACCGGCGACAGGGTGAAACCCACCAGATAGTCGAGCGCCCGGCGCGCCAGATAGGCGTCCACCAGATCGGCATCCACCTCACGCGGGTGGGCCATGGCCTCCAGCACCGAAGACTTGGTGATGGCGTTGAACACCACGCGCTGAATGGTTTTGCCCTTGAGCGCTCCCTTCTTCTTCAGCACCTCCAGCACATGCCAGGAAATCGCCTCGCCTTCGCGGTCGGGGTCGGTGGCCAGAATGAGACGCTGTTCATCCTTCAGGGCGGTGGCAATGTCCGACAGCCGTTTTGCGGCCTTGCCGTCCACCTCCCAGTCCATAGCAAAATCCTCATCGGGACGAACCGAGCCGTTTTTGGGCGGCAGGTCGCGCACATGGCCATAGGAGGCAAGGACGGTGAATTCCTTGCCGAGATATTTGTTGATGGTCTTGGCCTTGGCCGGGGATTCGACAACGACGACGGTCATTCACTGCCCTGAATTGCGCTCGGCTCGGCTCTTAGACGCCTTCTGGGAGGGTGGCAAGCCGGGCCGGAAGCAACGGAAAATGATTAATATCCGGGACGGCTCTACCTCTGGTTTCTTTTCAACTCTGCTACACCCCGTTTATTGGTTGAGCAAATCAAACAATAATCAACCTGTGATTTAACAATGAACAATAAGACAGCCCCCCAGAACGGCCGTCTTTCCGCCTCGCCGAACAGTTCAGCCCAGGCGCGGCGCACGCCGGACCCCAGGGACACCGCCAATTACATTGCCGACATGGTGCTGGAAATGCGCAACATGGCCAAGGCGGCCGGCCTGACCACGCTGCTCGGTCTGCTGGAGGTCACCTTTTATGAGGCCTTTTCCGTGGCCAACCGGGTGGAAATCCCCGAAGCCGAGCTGAACCGACTGCGAAATCTGGCCAAACTGGCCGATCAATAGGGCTGAGGCTGACCTTCCCGGCTACAGCGCGTGTTTCTTCTCGCCCAGCGGCTCGGTGTGGGCAATGACCCGGCACAGGCTGGGAAAGCTTTCCTGCAGGCCGTTTTCAATCTCGTCCACCAGGTGATGAACCCGCCGCACCGTCAGTGAGCCGGGAAAGCGGCAGTGGTAATGCACAAACAGCCCGTCTTCGGTCTGGCGAACCCGGATATTGTGCACGTCGCTCAGTCCCTTCTGGCGCTTCGCCAGGGCCAGAAGCCGGGCCTGCACCTTGGCCGTCAGCGCCTTGCCGGCCGTTTTCCCGGCGATGAGTCGCAGCGGCTGCGGTTCGATATGGCTTTCCACTTCAACATCGGTTCCCAGTTCAGCCCGCACCGCCGCTTCCAGCGCGGTCGCCTTGTCATGGGCCTCGCCCAGCGGCGTGTCGCCCTCCACCTCCAGATCGAAACTGACGGCCAGCCGCCCGTCGATCTGCTGCACCGTCAGATGATGAATGGCCATGCCGCGCTGCTGGGCAATGAGATCAATCTTGTCGAAGGCGGTTTCGCTGTCCAGCGCCACCGGATTGGGCGTCACCAGCACATCCGCCCCCGGATATTCCTTCACCACCTCGTCAACGAGGCGCTGGCGCAGCGTGCTCACTGCCTCCACCGGCATGGTGCGCGCCACGTCGGCCGTGAGATTGACAAAGAGCGTGGCCCCCGCCGGGCGGATGCGCAGCTGGCTGATCGTGAGCACCCCCGGAATCTGCTCGGCCACGGCGCGGATTTTATCCGTGGAGCCGTCCGGCGCGGTATCCAAGAGGGTGGCCAGGGTGCGCTTGCCCAGATCCCAGCCGGCATGGGCAATGAAGACGGAGATGATGAGGGCGGCAATGGAATCGGCAAAGGGCACCTTCAGCCACACCGCACCAAGGCCGAACAGCACCACCAGCGACGACCACATGTCGGTGGAGAAGTGCAGGGCATCGGCCTCCAGCGCCTGCGACCCCGTCTGGCGGGCCACCTTCATCAGCGCCCGCGAGCGGTTGAAATCAATGATCACCGATCCGGCAATGATGGCCACCGCCCACCAGGTGACAATGACGTGTTCCCCACCACTGAGCAGGCGCTTCACCGCCTCAATGACAATCCATCCGGTGGTGACAAAGAGCAGGGCGGTCTCCACCAGCGCGGCAATGCTTTCCACCTTGGCGTGGCCGAAGTGATGCTTGTCGTCGGCGGGCTGGTCGGCCCAGCGCACGGCAAACAGGGTAATGACCGTGGCACCGAAATCGATGATGCCGTGAATGGCCTCGGACAAGACGCCGAGCGAGCCGGTCACGATGGCCGCAGCAAGCTTGGTAAAGGCCAGCACGGCGCTGGCCAGCATGGAGAAGAAGGCGACCTTCTGCTTGTCGGAAGACGCATTGCCGCCGGGGGCAGGGGAAACATGATCGTGGGCCATGGGGGCGCTTCATACGCCATCACGGCGCTGACGCAAGGGCCGCAACGCCGCGCCATGGGGCCAGAAATTTGCCGCGGCTGGCCGCTTGAGAGGCGCGCGCAAATCATATTGGGATCATCCCATGAGCGATGTCACCCTGCCGCTGAAGACCGCCAGCCGCCGCGCCGGCGCCATGACCTTCGGCTTTCTGTTTGCGGCGGAAAGCCTGGTACGCGCCATCAATGCCAGCGTGCTGTCCATTCAGGCCCATGACCTGCTGGGCTCAAGCCAGAAGGTCTCGGTGCTGTCAACGCTGGTGTCGCTTGCGGTTCTGGCCACCGCGCTCAACCTGCCCAATGTGCTGCGCCGCCTGTCGGCCCGGCGCGCCTATTTCCTCGGCATCGGGCTTCTGATGCTGGCCAGCGTGCTGCTTGCCACCTTCACCCTGCCGGGGCAGGCGCTGGGCGTATTCCTGCGCAACACCGGGGCCGCCGTGCTGCAGGTCATGCTGTCGCTCTATATCCTTGACCACATTCCGCGTGACCGGCTGGCCGAAAGTGAGCCGCTGCGCCTCACCTTTTCGGTGCTCTCCTGGACGGCCGGTCCGGCGCTGGGGGTGTGGCTCTACACCCGCTACGGGCCGGCCGGGCCGCAACTGGCCGCCCTGGCGGCGGCATTGTTCCTGGTGCTGTTCTTTTCCTGGCTCAGACTGGCCGAGCCGCGCCCCTCGGCCATGGCGCACCGACCCTTTCACCCCCTGGCCAATGTCCGGCGCTTTGCCGCCCAGCCCCGCCTCAGGCTGGCCTGGATCATCGCCTTTGGCCGCTCGTGTTTCTGGAGCGGCCTGTTCATCTATGGCCCGCTGCTGATGCTGGAGGGCGGCGAAAGCAAGATGGCGGCAGGCCTGCTGCTGTCGCTCAGCCAGGCCATGCTGCTCATCACCTTCCTCTATGGACGGCTGGCCCGCCACATGGGGGTGCGCAAGGTCATCACCCTGTGCCTGGTGCTGGCGGCGGGCTTTTCCTTTGCCGCCGGGGTGGCCGGTCCCGCCCATCCGCTTCTGGCGGGCGGACTGCTGCTGGCCGGTGCCCTGGCCACCACCGGGCTTGATGGCGTGGGCGGCATTCCCTTCCTGCGCGCCGTGCGCCCGCATGAGAAAACCCGCATGGCCCCGGTCTACCGCACCTTCATCGAATTTTCCGAAATCATTCCCGGCTTTGTCTTCGCCCTCATTCTGTCGGTCTGGGATCTGGGTGCGGCCTTCATGGTGCTCGGTTCCGGCCTTGCCGTGGTGGCCGGCTACGCCTGGCATTACCTTCCCCGCTCACTGTGATACTATACGCGCCAGCAGGGAGACCCACATGGCAAAGCCCATCCTCTACATCGGCAATCGCAACTATTCATCGTGGTCGCTGCGCCCGGCCATGATGCTGGCCATGGCCGGCATTGACCATGAGCAAAAGCTCATTCCCTTTGGCCAGCCAAAATTTGGCCGCGCCGTGCGCCGTATTTCCGCGGCGGGGCAGGTGCCGGTGCTTGTCCATGGCCAGATGACGGTGTGGGACAGCCTGGCCATCATGGAATATCTGGCGGAGGCCTGGCCGGACCGGCTCATCTGGCCGCGCCCGCGCGCCGCCCGCGCCATGGCCCGTTCGATCTGTGCGGAAATGCATGCCGGCTTTCGCGCCCTGCGCGCCGCCTTGCCCATGAACCTGCGCCGCCCGGTGAAGCGCGTGCCTATGACCGATCAGATCACGGCCGACATCGCCCGCATAGAGGCCATATGGAAAGCGGCACGCACCGCACACGGCCGGGGCGGTCCCTTCCTGTTCGGCAAATTCTCGGCGGCTGATGCCTATTTCACGCCGGTTGCCACACGCTTTGAAACCTATGACGTGAAGGTTTCTCGCCAGAGCCGCGACTATATGAACGCCATCCTGGCCACCCCCGCCTTCCTCGACTGGCAGGCCGCCGCCCTCACCGAAACCTGGATTGTGCCGGAAGACGAGGTGGATTGATCCGGTGTCGTTTCGGTTCCGAAGTTCAGGCGCCGACTTGCTATCGGTGGCCGCCCGGCCGTCGAACCCGCGACACTAGTGAAAATAGCGGCAGATGTAGCCTTTGCGCCGGTAGTCCACGATGACCGCCACCGTATCCGGAAAGCGCTTGCGGCATTCGCGCAAGGCAGATTCATAGATCTTCTTCTGCTGCGCCTTGGTGTATTTGTCGCGGGCGCTGCCCGCCCAGGCATCGGTGAGTGAACCCGCAAAAGCCAGCAGGGCAATGGCCATCACCATGGCAGGATTTCTTTTCATGAGCAGGACCTATCAGCGGACGTAGCAGACGACACGGCGCCGCTTGGTGTCGATCATGGCGTAGACATTGCCGGGGTATTTCTTTCGGCAGGCGTCATTCGCCCAGCGCACAAAGTCGGCCCGTTCGGACGCCGACATGGTCCCGCGCGGCGCCTTGCGGCCCTTGGCCTCCGCCGAAAGAGGGGCGGCGACCAGCACCGCCACAGCCGTCAAAAACAGAACCACTTTCATGTCAGCCCCCGAATTTGTAAAGTAGATGGCGATAACATTCACTCCCCGACCACAACTTGTCAAGGCAACGACGATCTGTTTTGCAGCAGAGATTGAAACTAGGGAAGTATTCCCCAAGCAATGGCCGGGAACTCAGGCGCTCGCCACCCGACCGCCGCTGTGGCGGATGAGGCGGCCCGCCAGTTCCAGCTCCAGCAGCAGGCCCACCACCACGCGCGGCGGCAAGCCGCTTTCACGGATGAGATCGTCCACCTCCACCGGTGTGGGCGACAGAAGCCGGGCCACATCATCGGCGTCAAGGCGGTCATCCTCTTTGGCCACGACATCAAGCGAGCGCTCATACTCGTCCTGTTCCAGAAATGACCCCTGCGCCGGTTCAAACCGTGGCGGCGCGGCAGCCAGCGCCTCCACCACATCGCGCGCCGCCGTGAGCAGCTGTGCCCCCTCGCGGATCAGCCGGTTTGAGCCTTCGCAGCGCGGGTCCAGCGGCGAACCGGGGGCGGCAAAAACCTCGCGCCCCTGTTCGGCGGCCAGACGCGCCGTGATGAGCGACCCGGACCGCAAAGCCGCCTCCACCACCACCGTGGCCAGCGCCATGCCGGAGATGATGCGGTTGCGGCGCGGAAAATGTTCGGCCATGGGGGCAGCACCGGGAGGCATTTCGGACAGCAGAAGCCCATGCTCGGCAATGGCCGCAAACAAGTCGGCGTTCTCCGGCGGATAGACATGGCCGATGCCGCCGGCCACCACCGCCACCGTGCCGTGGGCGAGGGCGGCCTGATGGGCCGCCGTGTCAATGCCGCGCGCCAGGCCGGATGCCACCACATAGCCGGCGTCTGCCAGTTCTGCCGCCAGGCCGCGGGTGAATTTCAGGCCGGCCGCCGAGGCATTGCGCGCCCCCACCACCGCAACGGCCGGACGCGCCGCCAGGTCCTTGCGGCCCTTGACGCAAAGCAGCGGCGGGGCACCGTGAATGTGGCGCAGCGGCGCGGGATAGCCATCCTCGCCCGCCGCCACATAACAGGCTCCCAGAGCTGCCGTCTGTGCCATCTCATCTTCGGCCGCGGCCTGCGAGGCCAGTCCCAGCGGACGGCCCAGGCCGCCCTTCTTCGACAGGTGCGGAATGGCCGCAAGCGCTGCCGCCGCCGAGCCAAAGCGGCTCAGCAGCCGGGCAAAGGTGACGGGTCCGACATTTTCACAGCGCAACAGCCGCAGCCAGTCCAGCCGCTCCGCGTCGGTGAGGCGGCGCGGCGTCATGGTCACTCCGCCTTCTTGCCAAGCGAGATTTTCGGTTCCGTTCCGGCCATAAGCCGGGCGATGTTGGCGCGGTGGGTAAGGAAAATGACCGCCGCCACCAGCGCCACCGGCACCACCAGATCAGCCCGGCCCAGAAGCCAGGCCCACAGCGGCGAGGCCGCCGCCGCCACCAGCGCCGACAGCGAGGAGATGCGGATGAGGAAGGCAAGCCCCAGCCACACCGCCAGAAAGGCAAGGCCCAGCGGCCAGTACAGGGCAAAAAGCACACCGATGTTGGTAGCAACACCCTTGCCGCCCTTGAAGCCCAGCCACACCGGAAAGAGGTGGCCGGCAATGGCGGCAAGCCCCGCCACCACAGCGGGTGTGGGCCCCAGCCAGTGCTGGGCGATGATGACCGGCACGAAGCCCTTCAGCGCATCGAACAGCAGAGTCAGCGCCGCCACCTTCTTGTTGCCGGTGCGCAGCACATTGGTGGCGCCGATATTGCCGGAGCCGATGGAGCGCACATCGCCCAGCCCGGCCGCCCGGGTGAACAGCAGGCCGAAGGGAATGGAGCCGTTGAGATAACCCAGCACGGCGGCCAGCACGAGGTTCATGGGCTACTCCTGTGAACTGAGGGTGAAGACACTGCGGCCCGCCACCACGGTTTCGACCGCGCGCCCCTCCAGCGTGCGCCGCTCGAAGGGCGAATTCTTGGAGCGCGAGCGCAGCGTCTGGTCGGTGACCGTCCACGACCGGTTGATGTCAACGAGCGTGAAATCGGCAGGGGCGCCGGGCGCCAGCCGTCCGGTTTCCAGCCCCAGCAACTGCGCCGGGCGGTGGCTCATGGCCTCCACCAGCCGCGCCAGCGCCACGCCGTCATTGTGATGGAGCGACAGTGCCGCTGACAGCATGGTCTCCAGCCCCACCACGCCGAAGGCCGCCTCGGCAAAGGGCAGGCGCTTGGTGTCGGCGCTTTGCGGATCATGCGACGACACGATGTTATCAATGGTGCCGTCCTTCAGTCCTTCCACCAGCGCCAGCCGGTCGGCCTCGCCGCGCAGCGGCGGCGACAGCTTGAAGAAGGTGCGATAGGCGCCAATGTCATTTTCGTTCAGCACCAGATGATGCACCGACACACCGCATGACACCGGCAGGCCGCGCGCCTTGGCGGCGCGCATCACCGCCACCGAAGCCGCGCATGAAATCTGGGCGGCGTGATAGCGCGCGCCGGTCATTTCAACGAGCCGCAGGTCACGCTCCAGCATGATGACCTCAGCCATGGCCGGAATGCCGGCAAGGCCGAGGCGCGCGGCCATTTCGCCGGCATTCATGACGCCGCTGGCGAGCGTCGGTTCTTCCACATGCTGCACCACCAGCATGTTGAAATCACGGGCATAGGTCAAAGCCCGCCGGAAGAGGTTGGCATGCGCCACGGCCCGGTTGCCGTCGGTGATGGCCACCGCACCGGCCTCCTTGAGCAGGCCCACCTCGCACATCAATTCGCCCCGGCAGCCCTTGGTGATGGCGGCCATGGGGGCAACCCGCACCGCTGCCGTGTCGCGCGCCCGCCGCATGACGTAATCGACGATGGCCGCCTCATCCATCACCGGCTCGGTATTGGGCATGACGATCATGGTGGTGACACCACCCGCCGCCGCCGCCTCGCTGGCCGTGGCCAGAGTCTCGCGGTATTCGCTGCCCGGCTCGCCGGTGAAGACGCGCGCGTCGATCAGGCCGGGCATCAGCACCAGCCCACGGGCATCGCGGATATCCGTGCCCGCGCCCACCGTGTCGCGTGTCACCTTTGGCCCCACCGCCAGAATCCAGCCGTCCTCGATGACGATGCCGCCCGTGCCCGACAGGCCCTGGGCCGGGGCCACGATATCGGCGTTGAGCCAGGCGCGGCGCGATGACCGGTTGGGCGTCATGCCACACCTCCCGCCCGCCGGTTGCGCGACAGCGCGTCCAGCACCGCCATGCGCACCGCCACGCCCATTTCCACCTGTTCACGGATCACCGACTGCGCCCCGTCCGCCACCGACGAATCAATCTCGATGCCCCGGTTCATGGGGCCGGGATGCATGACCAAGGCACCGGGCTTCGCGCGTTTCAGCTTTTCCTCGGTCAGGCCGTGAAAGCGGTAATATTCGCGCTGCGACGGCACGAAGGCGCCGCTCATGCGCTCGAGTTGCAGGCGCAGCATCATCACCACATCGGCCCCGGCAATGCCCTCATCCATGGACGTGAACACCTCGGTGCCGAAATTGCCGATGCCCGAGGGCAGCAGCGTTGACGGCGCCACCACCCGCACCCTGGCCCCCATTTTGGTGAGCAGGTGAATGTTGGATCGCGCCACGCGCGAATGCAGCACATCGCCGCAGATGGCCACCGTCAGCCCCTCCAGCCGGCCGAAATGGCTGCGGATGGTGAGCGCATCGAGCAGGCCCTGGGTGGGGTGCTCATGCTGGCCGTCGCCGGCATTGATGACATGGCACGACACCTTCTGGGCCAGCAGTTCCACCGCACCCGAGGACTGGTGCCGCACCACCAGAAAATCGGGGTGCATGGCGTTGATGGTCATCGCCGTGTCCAGCACCGTCTCGCCCTTGGAGATGGAGGAGGTGGACACCGCCATGTTCATCACATCGGCACCCAGCCTTTTGCCCGCAATCTCGAAACTGGACTGGGTGCGGGTGGACGCCTCGAAGAACAGGTTGACCTGGGTCTGACCTTTAAGAATGTCGCTCGCCTTCTCCGCCTGCCGGTTCACATTCACATAGGTGAGGGCAAGGTCGAGAAGGGCGGTGATTTCGGTGGGGGAAAGATCGCCGATGGCCAGCACATGCTGGCTGCGGATCAGGGGAACGCGGGGGGGCAGGCGGCTCATTAAAGGTGGGTTAGTAGGCGGTAATCGCCCCCCCTGCAAGGCCCCAATCGCCGCTGTGGAGAGATTGGCCGAAGGCCTCAGGCGCCGAACTGCCGCCCCAGCAGGATGATCACCGGCAGGGTGATGGCCGACAGCACCGTCTGCACGGTGAGCGCCGCCGCCACCAGGGCTGCGTCACCCCCCATCTGGCGGGCCAGCACATAGCTGCTCATGGCGGTGGGCACCCCGGCACAGATGAGGCAGGCCATCAGAGCCGGGCCGGAAACCCCAAGGCCAAGGCCGATCACCAGCGCCAATGCCGGCGTCAGCACCAGTTTCAGCCCCGCCGAAGCCCAGACGGCGGGCGCCATCTGGCGCAGCCCCGCCCCCGCCAGCCCGGCCCCCACGACCAGAAGACCAGTCGGGATGGAGGCATTGCCGAGCATGGAAAGCGCTGACAATACGGGGGCATTGACGGGAAAATGCAGAACATTGATGAGCAGGCCAAGGGCAATGGCAATGATGAAGGGATTGCGCCCCAGCACCTTCACCGTTTGCCACAGATCGGGCTTGGGCCCATCGGCATTGCGCGCCACCACCATGACCGCAAACACATTGGCCACCGGCACCAGCGCCGCCATGATGACCGCCACCAGCGCCACGCCCTTGGGCCCCTCCAGCCTGGCCAGAATGGGCAGGGCAATGAAACTGTTCCAGCGCGTGGCGCTTTGAAACAGCGAGGAAAAGGCGGGGCCGTTCATGCGCAGCCAGGCCATCAGCCGCCCCTGCACGGCAAGAAGCCCCAGCGCCACCACCAGAAAGGCCCCGACAATGGTGACCGCCATGCCCGACAGCGGCAGCGACAGAATGTCGGAGGTGATGAGCGTCTGGGTGAGCAGGGCCGGAAACAGCACGAAATAGCCAAGCTGCTCCACCCCCTGCCAGGCGGCGGCACCGATCCATTGTCCGCGCGCCAGCCCGAAGCCCAGGCCGATGAGCAGAAACACCGGCAGCAGCGTCTCCATCACCAGCATCATGACAGGCTGTCCAGCGCTGCTTGCAGAATATAGGCGGCGGCAAGCTTGTCCACGGCTGCCGCCCGCTTGGCCCGCGACAGGTCGGCCTCCAGCATGGCCCGCTCCACCGCCACGGTGGACAGCCGCTCATCCCAGAACAGGATGGGCAGGGCCGTGAGCCGCGCCAGATTGCGGGCGAAGGCGCGGGTGGACTGGGCGCGCGGCCCCTCCGTGCCGTCCATGTTAAGCGGCAGGCCCAGCACGATGAGACCGATGCTCTCGGCTGCCGCAAAGGCCAGAAGCTCTTCGGCATCGGTGGTGAATTTGCGGCGCGCCAGGGTCTGGCGCGGTGTGGCAATGCGGCGGGTGGCGTCGCTGGTGGCCATGCCAATGGTCTTGCTGCCCAGGTCAAGGCCCAGAAGGCGCGCGCCCGCAGGCAGCGCGGCCACGGCTTCGGCAAGGGCGGCAACATGGTCTGGCATGGCGGCGGCATAGCGGATTTGCCGCTGACCCGAAACCGTTATATCGAGGGGGCGCCAACCGAAGGACCTTAACATGGCCAAAAAGCCCGCCAAAGCCGCCAAGCCCAAGACCGACCACACCCGCCCCGTGGGGCCCGCGGTGAGCCGCATCCCGCCGGGCCGGGTGCCGGACCTGCGCCCGCTGCATGGCCGCTGGGTGGTGCTGTCGCCGCTCGACACGGTCAAGCATGGCGGCGCGCTCTACCGCTCCTTCGCCGGCGGCCCCCAGGCCGACAGCCTGTGGACCTATATGGCCTATGGCCCATTCCTGGAGGAGCAGGCCTTTGCCCTGTGGCTGGCGGAAAAGGAAAAGTCCCGCGACCCCTGGTTCTATGCGCTGGTGCCGCGCGGGGCCGAGGCCGCGGGCATGGCAAGTTTCCTGCGCGCCGATCCCGCCAATGGCGTCATTGAGATCGGCAATATCTGGCTGGCGCCCGCCCTGCAGAAGACGCGGGCCGCCACCGAAGCCATCTTTCTGCTCATGCGCCACGCCTTCGAGGAACTGGGGGTGCGGCGGCTGGAATGGAAGTGTGATGCCCTCAACGCGCCGTCGCGCCGGGCGGCTGACCGCTTCGGCTTCACCTTTGAAGGCGTGTTCCGCCAGCACATGGTGATCAAGGGCAGAAACCGCGACACCGCCTGGTATGCCATCACCGATGCGGAATGGCCGGAGATTCGCCACGCCTTCGAGGGCTGGCTGGCGCCTGAGAACTTCTCAAGCGACGGCACAGAGAAAGCCAAGTTGCGGGTGCCGGGAGCGGGTGCTAAGGCAGCCCCCGGAACAGAATCCCGGGGGAAAACCCATGTCGGTTGATGAGACTACCGTGCGGCGCGTGGCCCGCCTGTCGCGCATCAAGGTGAAGGATGAGGACGTGCCGCGCCTGGCCGGTGAGTTGAACGCCATCCTGCACTGGATCGAACAGCTGAACGAGGTTGATGTGGCGGATATCGAACCGCTCACCTCGGTCGTGTCCATGGACATGAAAAAGCGCGAGGACACGGTGAACGACGGCCACTATCCCGACAAGGTCACCGCCAACGCGCCTGCCTCCGAAGACAATTTCTTCATGGTGCCCAAGGTCGTTGAATAACGCCATAGGCTGCCCCGCAATCGATTGAGTTTCCCATGACCGCGCTCACCGCCCTCACCATTGCCGAAGCCCGCGCCGCGCTGAAGGCCCGGACAATTTCCGCCGCCGAACTGACCGAGGCCTATCTGGCCGCCATGGAGAAGGCGCGCGTGCTCAATGCCTATGTGGCCGAAACGCCGGACCGGGCGCGCGCCATGGCCAGGGCATCGGACGCCAGACTGGCGAAGGGCGAGGGCGGCATCCTCGAAGGCATTCCCCTGGGCATCAAGGATCTCTACGCCACCGAGGGCGTGCACACCCAGGCCTGTTCGCATGTGCTTGACGGTTTCAAGCCGCCCTATGAATCCACCGTCTCGGCCAATCTCTGGGCGGCGGGCGGCGTCATGCTGGGCAAGCTCAACATGGATGAATTCGCCATGGGTTCATCCAATGAGACCAGCTACTACGGCAACGTCATCAATCCCTGGCGGCGTGAAGGCTCCGACAAGGCGCTGGTGCCCGGCGGCTCGTCGGGCGGATCGGCCGCTGCCGTGGCCGCCCACATCTGTGCTGCCGCCACCGCCACCGACACCGGCGGCTCCATCCGCCAGCCCGCCGCCTTCACCGGCACGGTCGGCATCAAGCCCACCTATGGCCGCTGCTCGCGCTGGGGCATCATCGCCTTTGCCTCATCCCTCGATCAGGCCGGCCCCATTGCCCGTGATGTGCGCGACGCCGCCATCATGCTCAAGGCCATGGCCAGCGTCGACCCCAGGGATACGACTTCGGTTGACCTGCCGGTGCCGGACTACGAGGCCGCCGTGGGCCGCCCGGTCAAGGGCCTGCGCGTCGGCATTCCCAAGGAATACCGCGCCGACGGCATGTCCCAGGAAATTCTCGACCTGTGGGACCGCGGCGCACGCTGGCTGAAAGAGCAGGGGGCCGAGATCGTCGACATCTCTCTGCCCCACACCAAATATGCGCTGCCCGCCTATTACATCGTCGCTCCGGCGGAAGCCTCGTCAAACCTCGCCCGCTATGACGGCGTGCGCTATGGCCTGCGCGTTCCCGGCGACGACATTGTCGACATGTATGAAAACAGCCGCGCCGCCGGTTTTGGCCGCGAGGTGCAGCGCCGCATCATGATCGGCACCTATGTGCTGTCGGCGGGCTATTATGACGCCTATTACGTGCGCGCCCAGAAGGTCCGCACCCTGATCAAGCGCGACTTCGACCGCGCCTGGGACAAGGTGGATGTCGTTCTCACACCCGCCACCCCCAGCCCCGCCTTTGCACCGGGCGAGATCACCGATCCGGTGGAAATGTATCTGAACGACATTTTCACCGTCACCGTGAACATGGCGGGCCTGCCGGGCATTGCCGTGCCCGCCGGTCTGTCGAAGGACGGCCTGCCGCTCGGCCTCCAACTCATCGGCAAGCCCTTCGGTGAGGAAACCCTGTTCCAGACCGCTGCCGCCATCGAGCAGGCGGCAGGCCGCTTCACGCCCAAATCCTGGTGGTGACATGAGCAAGCGTCCGCGCAACGACACATCCTGGGGAGATGCCACCAAGCTGGTGCGCGGCGGCTTGCTGCGCAGCCCGCATGGTGAAACTGCCGAGGCCCTCTATCTCAATTCCGGCTTTGTCTATGACAATGCCGAAGCCGCCGAACGCCGCTTCACCGGCGAGGAGGAGGGCTATGTCTATGGCCGCTACGGCAATCCCACCGTCTCGATGTTTGAGGAACGGCTGGCGCTGCTCGAGGGGGCAGAGCAGGCCTATGCCGTGGCCTCCGGCATGGCGGCCGTGTTCGGGGCGCTGGCCTGCCAGCTGAAGGCGGGCGATCATGTGGTGTCGTCCAAGGCGCTGTTCGGTTCCTGCTACCAGATCATCACCGGCGTTCTGCCGCGTTTCGGCATTTCCTACACCCTGGTGGACGGCACCGACCTCAGCCAGTGGCAGAAGGCCGTCCGCCCGGAAACCAGGGCCTTCTTCCTCGAAACCCCGTCCAATCCGGGTCTGGAAATCTTTGACATCAAGGCGGTGGCCGCCATTGCCCATGCGGCGGGTGCCACGGTGGTGGTGGACAACATCTTCGCCACCCCCGTTCTGCAGCGGCCCCTGGCGCTGGGGGCCGATGTCATCGTCTACTCCGGCACTAAGCACATGGACGGGCAGGGCCGGGTGCTGGGCGGGGCCATTGTGTCCACCGCCAAGTTCAAGGAAGAACTGCTCAAGCCCTTCCTGCGCCACACCGGCCCCAGCCTGTCTCCGTTCAATGCCTGGGTGCTGCTCAAGGGCATGGAGACCATGAAGCTGAGGGTGGAGGCGCAATCAGACTCGGCCCTGGCGGTGGCCCGGCATCTGGAGGGCAAGGGGGGCATTGCCCGGGTGCTTTATCCGCATCTCGACAGCCACCCCCAGGCCGCCATTGCCCGCCGCCAGATGAGACTGGGCGGCACCATGGTGGCCTTTGAGGTTGCAGGCGGCAAGGAAGCCGCCTTCCGCCTGCTCAACCGCTTGCAATTGATCGACATTTCCAACAACCTCGGCGACACGAAATCGCTCATGACCCACCCCGCCTCCACCACCCACCGCAACATCGGCGACGAGGCCCGCGCCATGATGGGCATCACGCCGGGCATGCTGCGCCTGTCGGTCGGGCTTGAGGATGCGGGCGACATTCTGGCCGATCTCGACCGGGCGTTGGCCTGACATTTTTTTGGCCCGTTCGGGAACCCGTCGCGGCCTTGCACATTGTCGTTGCGACCAGCAATGGTCGGCTGAGGCAGCCGTGCCGTTCCGCAGGACGGCTGAACCGCACGCCCACCGTGCCCCGTTTGATTGTCTCGTTGAAGCCTTGAATGCCCAGATTTTGAATACCCAGACATGGAGAACAGAATGACCAACCCCAACGACCGCAATAACCGCACCACCAACAGCAGTGTTGACGGCGGCGGCAGCAACTGGGTTCTGCCCGCCATCATCGTCGCCGCCCTGCTGGCTGTGGCGGTCTATTACTTCATGGGCAGCACCACGGCGCCCACCAACACCAATGTGACCATTGAGCAGCCCACCCCGCCGGCCACCCCGCCGGCAGCGGAAACGCCGTCAGCCCCGGCCACTCCGGCTCCGGCTGAACCGGCCACTCCGGCTCCCGCTCCGGCTGAACCGGCCCCGGCCGCTCCGGCTCCGGCTCCGGCTCCGGCTCCGACCACCACCCAGTAATCCCGCGCCCGGCGCATGGGAGGGGCCCGGCAGGCGACTGCCGGGCCCTTTGCCGTCTTGCAATCCCACGGCAGTCTGCCCATAAGCGCGGTCAATCCAGCACCCTCGACAGGAGTCGCCACCATGACCGCCATTCTCGACATCACCGCCCGCGAAATTCTCGACAGCCGCGGCAACCCCACCGTTGAGGTGGATGTGACCCTGGAAGACGGCGCCTTTGGCCGTGCCGCCGTGCCTTCGGGTGCCTCCACCGGCGCCCATGAGGCCGTGGAACTGCGCGATGGCGACAAGAGCCGCTATCTCGGCAAGGGCGTTGGCAAGGCGGTCAGCGCCGTCAACGGCGAGATCTTTGAAGCCCTGCTGGAAATGGACGCCGAAGACCAGATTGCCATTGACCGCACCATGATCGACCTCGACGGCACGCCCAACAAGGCCCGCCTCGGCGCCAACGCCATTCTCGGCGTGTCGCTGGCGGTGGCCAAGGCAGCCGCCGAAAGCGCCAATCTGCCGCTGTACCGCTATGTCGGCGGCACCGCCGCCCGCACCCTGCCGGTGCCCATGATGAACATCATCAACGGCGGCGTTCATGCCGACAACCCCATCGACTTTCAGGAATTCATGATCATGCCGGTGGGCGCGGCAAGCTTCCGCGAGGGCCTGCGCATGGGCGCTGAAGTGTTCCACACCCTGAAGGGGGCGCTGAAGAAGGCGGGCCACAACACCAATGTCGGCGACGAGGGCGGCTTTGCCCCCAATCTGCCGTCGGCCGAGGCGGCGCTTGATTTCGTCATGAAGGCCATTGAGCAGGCGGGCTACAAGCCGGGCAAGGACGTGTATCTGGCGCTCGACTGCGCGGCCACCGAGTTCTTCAAGAACGGCACCTATGTCTATGAAGGCGAAGGCAAGACCCGCAAGCCCGCCGAACAGGCTAAATATCTCGCCGGACTGGCCAAGGCCTATCCCATCATCTCCATCGAGGACGGCATGTCCGAGGATGACTGGGACGGCTGGAAGGAAGTGACCGATCTTCTGGGAACGAAGTGCCAGCTGGTGGGCGATGACCTGTTCGTCACCAACACCAAACGCCTGGCCCAGGGCATTGCTGCCAAGACGGCCAATTCCATTCTGGTCAAGGTCAACCAGATCGGCTCGCTCACCGAAACCCTGGAGGCGGTGGAGATGGCGCACAAGGCGGGCTACACCGCCGTCATGTCGCACCGCTCCGGCGAAACCGAGGATTCCACCATCGCCGACCTTGCTGTCGCCACAAACTGCGGTCAGATCAAGACCGGTTCGCTGGCCCGTTCCGACCGGCTGGCGAAATACAATCAGTTGCTGCGCATCGAAGAGATGCTCGGGGGGCAGGCGGTCTATGCCGGAACATCCATCCTCAGGCGCTAGGCCGTCGCGGCTTTCGGGCCTGCATCTCGCCGCCACCAGCTTTGCCGCTGTGGCCGGTGTGGCCATTGCGGCCTGGCAGATCCTGACACCGGCGCCGCCCTCCGCCCCGGTGCAGGTGACCGTGGCCGTGGCACCCGCCACCACGCCCGCCGCCGAACCGGCCAAGGCCGATGCCGCCATTACCGCCACCGACCTTTCGGCGGGCGCGCATTTTTCCGCCGCCCTCAATGACGGCGTGGACCAGCGCTATGACCTGGCCAGACTGTTTGACGGCAAGCCCGACACCGGCATCACCCTTGCGGGCGATGACCGCGAACTCAATGTGCTGGTCAGCTTCGCCAATGGTCAGCCGCTGGCGGTGAAGGGGCTGGACTATGTGCCGCCGCCGGGGGCAGGGGCCAGCGCCACCACCCTTGACGTGGCCGTCCTTCCGGCGGGCCAGATGGAGGCGGCGGGCCTGCCCATCCACAGCTTCGCCCTGCCGGCCGGCGAGGCCCAGAGCTTCACCCTGCCGGCACCGGAATCGGGCAAGGCGGTGTGGCTGCGCATCGCCAGCGACACGCCCACCGCCGGTCTGGCCATCGGCGACATCAAGCTCATCCCTGCCAACTGAAACGGCCGCCCCCGCAGGGACGGCCGTTGCGAAACTGTCGTGACCGGTGGCGCGTTACTGGCGGGCCCAGCTTTCGCTCTTGCAGATGAGGCCGCCCAGCACGCAGCCCGACATTTTCAGCGTCGAGCCGGAGATGGACCCCTTGCCGGTATAGGTCTTGTTCTTTTCCAGATCGGTCAGCGTGCCCTTGTAGCCGCCGCCAGCCGCGGCCAGCTTGCCCGCCTGCTTGCCCTTGTTGGGGCCGGTCTGGACAATGGCGCAGAAGCCGCCGTTGCACGGCACGAAACGGACGATGATGCCATTCGGACGCTTCCAGTTGCCTTCAATGGCATCGGCCAGCGCCGGGGTTGCCACAACAAGTGCTGCAAAAGCGGCAGCGGTCAGTGTACGGATCATAGATTCCTCCCTTGAGCCTGAGCCCCCCTTCGGGCCCACTCGTGCTGACCCTAACCATAAGCTCGGAAGCTGTGAAGCCCCCCGGGTCGGGGCTAACGGTAAAAATCAACGTCAGGAAGCTTACGCGGCTGCGACTGCCGCTTCGGCAATGCCGCGCACCACATCGTCGAGGGTGGTATTGCGCAGCGAGGCGGTGAGCGCGTTTTCCGCCGCCCGCAGGGGCGCCGCCAGCACCCGGCCCATCTGGGCTGCCACGGGGCAGGGCGACGCGGGATCAAGCTTGTGCATGCGGAACACCGTCTCGTCCTCGACGGCGCGGTAAATATCAGCCAGCGTGATGGCCGCTGCCGCCCGCGACAGCTCAAAGCCGCCACAGCGCCCGGCGGTGGAGCGCGCCAGCCCGCCCTTTTCCAGTTCCGACATCAGGCGGCGGATGACCACCGGATTGGTGTGCACACTTTCGGCAATGGACGCCGAACACACGGGACCATGGCCGGCCCGGCGCGCCAGTACGCTGAGCGCGTGCACCGCCACCACAAACCGGCTGGATGAGAGCATGGCAATCCTTTCCCGACGCGTCTGTGGTTAGTTAGGCCTTTGCCGGGGAAAATCAAGCGACGCGCCCTGCGGCAATGTCGCCCGCTCGGATTGTTTACCCGCTGTTAACCGCCCCTGCCGAAGGTGGCCTGGTGCGCGCATTTTCCTTCAGAAGATTCGATCTCATGGTCGCCCTCGGCTGTGTGGCCCTGCTTGGCTATTTCGCCTGGTATGCCCTGAAGGGGCCGCGCGGGCTGCCCTATCTTGACCGGCTGCAACAGCAGCAGGCCAGCCTGGCGCTGGACCGCGACGCCGCCCGCAAGGCGCGCGAGGCGCTGGAAGCGCGGGTGAAGCTCATGCGCCCGGACAGTGTTGACCCGGACCTTCTCGATCAACTGGCCCGGGAAAACCTCGATATGGCCCGCCCCGGCGACCTTGTGGTGCCTTTGCCGCAATGAATTTCCGAATTTATTCCGTGCTGTAAACCGAATTTCGGTTAACACGCATTTTTGCGTGAATCTTCAAGCGCTTGCTGTTATTCTCGCCCTCCACCAGCGGAGATGAGGAGACGCCATGGCCGTCAAGTCAGCCTATATTGCCCGCAAGAACAAGCCGACCGACAGGGGCGGCGCGTCCAGACCTGCCATCGGCGACAATGCCTTCACCCCCGAGGAAGAGCTGCACGCCTATCGCGAGATGCTGCTCATCCGCCGCTTTGAGGAAAAGGCGGGCCAGCTCTATGGCATGGGCTTCATCGGCGGCTTCTGCCACCTCTACATCGGCCAGGAGGCCGTTGTGGTGGGCGTGCAGATGGCGGCCGAACCCGGCGACCAGAACATCACCTCCTACCGCGACCACGGCCACATGCTGGCGGCGGGCATGGACCCCCGTGGCGTCATGGCCGAACTGACCGGCCGGCGCGGCGGCTATTCGCGCGGCAAGGGCGGCTCCATGCACATGTTCAGCCGCGACAAGCAGTTTTTCGGCGGCCACGGCATTGTCGGCGCCCAGGTGCCCATTGGCGCCGGGCTGGCCTTCGCCGACAAATATCTGAAGAACGGCCGGGTTTCGCTCACCTATTTTGGCGATGGCGCGGCCAATCAGGGCCAGGTCTATGAGGCCTTCAACATGGCCTCGCTGTGGAAGCTGCCCGTTGTCTTCCTGATCGAGAACAACCGCTACGCCATGGGCACCGCCGCCCCGCGCTCCACCGCACTGGCCGAGGAACTGGGCAAGCGCGGCGAGGCCTTCGGCATTCCCGCCGAGCAGGTGGATGGCATGGACGTGCGCGCCGTGCGCGCCGCCGCCGCCCGGGCCATTGACTATGCCCGCGCCGGCAACGGCCCCTATATTCTGGAAATGATGACCTACCGCTATCGCGGCCACTCCATGTCGGACCCGGCCAAATACCGCAGCAAGGAAGAAGTCCAGAAGATGCGCGAGGAGCGCGACCCCATTGAACAGGTGAAGGCGCGGCTGCTGCGCGAAGGCACGGCCAGCGAGGATGATCTGAAGAAGATCGATGCCGAGGTGCGCGCCATTGTCACCGAGGCCGCCGACTTCGCCCAGTCCGACCCCGAACCCGATCCGTCCGAACTGTGGACGGATGTCTATGTGAACGGCTGAGGAGACCCG
>CALMWF010000025.1 GCA_937873445.1 uncultured Alphaproteobacteria bacterium | reverse complement strand
GGCGATCTGCGTTGTGTTCGTCCCTGCCGCAGCCGTTGGCGCTGTTGGGGTTCCGCTAAAGCCGGGGCTGATGAGCGGGGCCTTGGCGGCAAGCGCCGTTGCGGCGGCTGTGCTCACTGGCTTATTGGCATCAGACGTGTTGTCCACATTTCCAAGCCCAACCTGAGCCTTGGTCACAGAGTGCGGGTTTGACGTGCTGCCAGCGTGGGCCGAAAGCGCGGCGGTAGTAGCATAGGTAGCAGCGGCGGCTGACTCAGTGAGGTACTGGCCGTGCGGGTCAGCCTCAGCCACATGGGCTGCAATCTGATAGGCCGCATCAGCCTCAGCCACATAACTGACGCCGACCGTGACGCCTCCACATTGCAGAGCGACATCCCCTACACCGACCTGCGCCGCCACACCCGGCGCAATCCATTGCATGGTGTATGAAGCCAGCGTATCGGCCCCTGAGCTGGTGCGCACCACCTCAACCGTGCCGTAGCCAACATCCATGGCAGCAAGGTCTGCCGCCGTCAGCGCCAGATTCAAAGCGCCACCGGCTGCGTCAATGGCAGAAATCTTGCCATTCGCAACCGTTGCGGTGATGAGGGGGGATGCCGTCTGGCCTGGCGCATAAAGCCTCACCTCAATCGTGCCGGCAAGGCTGATGGGTGAGCCAGTCGCGCGGTTGACCAATGAAATAACTGGGTCGTAGTCGCGGTTCACGCGACCGACCGGGAATGTGCATGTCATGCTGCTTGTTCCTATGGTGTAAATAGCTCGGCGGCGGCTTCGTCAACCAGCCCAACCCGGAATGTGTCTGGGCTAATGGGCACCCATGAAATCACCCGGCAGCGCCGTGTGATGCTCTCGCCAGCGCTGCCATACTCGCCAATGACTGCCAGCAGGTCAGACTCCAGCGCGCCGCCGTCATTAAATGGCTCGGTAAAATCAGCAACCGTATCGTCAGTGGTGTTGTTCACCCTCTTGAGCAACACATCACCGTTCTCAAGACGAATGGCAATCCCGGCCTGACCGGCAACGCCGCCACTGGCCGCAGCCCATCCAACACGCTCCGACAGCCGAATGGACACAACATTTCCCCCCACCCGCACAACCTCGCGGGTCAGTGCAAATCCATGCTTGCGGTTCAGCGTGTCGCTGCTGCGCCCAACCACCTGCCCGACATAGATGCCATACCCTTCAAGTCCAACCTCGTGCGAATAAACCATCCGCCGCGCCACCGGCTGCCGCAGATCAAATGCCGCCCGCGCCGCCGTCTTCGACTCTGATGTAAACCCTTTGTAGTCAATCGTCTCATAGAGGTGGGCCGTCTCAGCCGTCATGCCGTCGCGGTAAACAACCACCTGCTTTGTTGCGTAGCGGTCTGTCTCATCAGCATATTCGGCCCGGACGGCATCTGGTAGATCGGGAATTTCGTTGCGAACGGCAAGGGCGCGGCTGTTCAGCGGCGAAATGATCTGTGTGATAGGCTCCGCCCGCGTGTCCCTGTCCTCAACCACTGTTGCCACGTGGGCAACACGCGGTCGCGCATAGCCACAGGTCGCAATCATTTGCAGCGCATCGCCAACCGACATATCCGAGCAGATTGCATTGGCCTCATACCCCATGGCCTCGCAGCGCTGATACCACTCCCTCAGTTCATCATGCATGATGATTTCACCGGGCGGTGGGCTGGCGTTAGCGCCCCCCATCAAAATCTGCCGATAGAGTGCAGCCGGATTCTTCGTTGGATAAAGCGCCGTTGTCCATGCGCCATCAATGACAATGGGGGCATGGCGCGTGAACTCGGCATAGACCGAACTCACCTGCATGTTCGGAACGCGAAGGGCGATCTGGGCAATGCCTTCCGGGTTGAATGGCGCAACACTTTCCATGGTTGCGAAGTTCTCAACCACCAGATCGCCCCGGAACTTCTGCGGGCTTTCATAGACCTTATACGCGCCATCCCTCAGGCGATAGTCGAAGAAGTCGGAGTCACTGGAATTGCTGCTGTAGCTGTAATAGCTCGCGTTGGTCACATTGAGGTAACCGGCATAGAAGGCCCATGACCGGCGAATCTTCACCTCATACTGCCCCTTCGGCCACGAGGCGCTATCGAGATGGATGACGGCACCATCCCTTGTCAGCGCTGTGTGCGCGCACCGCCCGCCGTGGCTGACGCTACCGGCCACACCGCCACTCGATAGCATGACGCCGACAGCATCAACCTCAAACAGTCTGATATGAGCGATGCGCACATCGCCGCTCGCCGCGCCACCGTTGGCAAAGACCTGCAACCGATAGAATGTATATGATCCAGGCCGCCCAACCTGACAGGCGTTAATTGAGCCATTGGCCGCCAACGTTCCCTTCTGTCTGGCGGAGTGTAGATCGGTCCATGCCAGGCCATCATTTGACCCCTGCAACATCCATTCCTGCACGGAGTATTCTTTGCCGCCACTGATGAACACATCATAGCTTCGCACCGTGCGCGCCGCTGGCAATGCAATCTTGATCCAGCCAGGCAGCGAGTTGTTGGCAGGCCGCCAGTAGTAGCTGGCACTTGAATTGTCAGCCGCGCGCCAGCCCTCATAGCCGCTGCCAAAGTTGGATGAATCCGTGATGGTCACGCCGCTGGTGGTTGCCGCCGTCATCACCGGCAGAATTGATGTGGCCGTGCTGTAACCCGTCTCCCTGAAATAGGAATCGGAAAGCCATTCAAAGGCCTGCCCCTCACCGGTGATGGCCGTGGCCTCGAAGATCGGATACTCGTTTTGAGCCGACACCACCTGAATGCCGTCGCCGGGGCTGGTTCCAAATAGAAGGTCAACCGTTGCCTGCACGGGAGAAATTCCGCGCGTTCTGTCGAAAACATGCAGCACCGGTAGCCGCCGCCAACTTGTATCGCCAACCTTCCTTAGCTCAATGCGCACAGCGATGCCGACATCATAGGTCGATTCAACTGTGGCCAAGCCCTGCGGTGCCAACAGGCTTATGCGAATACGATCAGCAGCCCCATTCGTCTTGAACGGGTGCGCCTTTGACGCTGAATTTTCTGGCGTCACCTGATCCAGCAGGTTGACCCATGTTGACGCTACCGTCTCGGTCTGGAAGTTGGATAGCGTCACCTGCTCCGACTGCTCAATCTGCGTGGTGGCGGCGATGGTGCGCGCGGCCTCACCGGCAGCGCCGGTTTTCAGTTCATACTCAAGCCCTGGAATGTCAGCAGCGGGCTTGCCATTGACCAGCAGGTTGTCGATGCTGCACACGCCCTGAACGCCAAAGACCGCCTCCACATATTTATTGCCATTGAGGCGGTATGAGCGCGGGCGATCAATGAATGGCGGTGAAATTCCGACCTTGCCGATGACAACGGGCAACACGCCATCCCGCGCCACCATGTTGCCACCATCAATACCGGCTTCTGCCAGCGTCTTGCCTTCCTCTGCCGCCGCCTGCTTCGGTGGCGCAGTCAAGGCCCCGATCAAAAGCGACGAGCCGAGGCTCACGCCCGCTGCCGCCGCATAGGCACCAATGGCCCCCTTTGCAAAGGCTGAGCCAAACCCGAGGCTGGCAAGCCCGCCACCCGCGATGAAACCTGTCGCAACAACTGCCGCCAGGCTCGCCACCAGGGCCAGCGTTTTCTTCGACTGCGGAACAAGCACCAGGTCCACTGTCCGAGTGCCACGTCTTGGCATCGCTACCCTGTGGTGTTGCCACCGCATCGGGTCAATCACCACGCCATCAATCTCGATGACGCCATACTCCTTGAACTCTTCCGGCACACCAAGACGCTTCAACAGCGCTCCGATGGTCACAGATTTGTTGATGTCAAGCGTGGCCACCGGCTCACCGGCCATCGCCATGTAGAATCGGGCACGGATCATGGCTGTGGACACCTCAGGTATTTGACCACCCGCAAGCCTGCCGCGCGGTCGATGCGCGACAGCCTGTGGTGCTCGATGTGCAGCACCCATCCCGGCGCGGCCACAACACCCATGTGCAACGGTCTTTGAACCCATTTGCCGCATTCCATCACATCGGTGTTCATGATCACCGCATCCAAAGGCCGGGCCTCATCAGCCGCCACCTCAGTAAACGCCATGCTTTCACGCGCTATCGTTCCTGCCTCATCGCAGCAGCCATCGTGACGGGGCAGAATAACCCCCGCCACTTCGGCCCACACCAGGCGCAGAAGGCCATAGCAATCAATTCCGCCACGCTCGCGCCCACGGGGCGCAAAACGCAACCCGACATAAGGCGCGCTCCAATGGGTCACAGCCGGAAGATTGCCGGAAATCGGTCAGGCGTGACGCGAATGGTGCCGAGCGGCTCCTTGCCATAGTCGGTCCCTGACACCTCGCCCGTCACGGACACCTCGGTAATGTCACAGCCACGGAGCTTCAGGCCTGGGGCATAATACTCTCGGTGATCCGGGTCCGACAGCGGCACTACCGCCAAAGTCACATCAACCGGCGACACCAGAGCCGCCGCCACATCACCAATGTCCCGATCAACATTCGGTATTTCAAGCGTCGCGCGCGGGGTCTGACCATCATCATTGACCATCTCGGCGTTAAACCATGCCGCACGATACAACTCACCGCCGCTTTCAACATCACGGTCACAGGCCGCCAGCCGAATAGGTTCGGACCAACCGGCATTCGTCATCTTCACCAGCGTTACGGCGGGGTCAGAGCTGCGCCGCTTGTAGAGGCTGCTCATGCGGCATCCTCAGTTGTCGACAGAGCCAT
>CALMWF010000024.1 GCA_937873445.1 uncultured Alphaproteobacteria bacterium | reverse complement strand
AACCAGCGCGCGCCGAAGGAGTTGGACGTGGCGGTGAGGAACGCCATGTTCTCGCCCCAGCCGGCCTTGCCGCGCAGGCACACGCCATAGACGCCATTGGCCTTGTCGGTCATCTTGTCGGCGGCCTGGCGGATGAACTCCCAGGTCGGCGCATCCGGCATCTTCAGCCCGGCCTTCTCCATCAGATCGGTGCGATACATGACCATGGAGCTTTCGCCATAGAAGGGCGAGGCCATGAGCTTGCCGTCAACCGTGAGGCCGCTGGCGATGGCGGGCAGCAGGTCGGCCGGGTCATCAATCCCGGTGAGCGGCACCAGCCAGCCCTTCTTGCCCCAGATCGGCACTTCATAGGTGCCGATGGTGAGAACGTCGAACTGGCCGCCCTTGGTGGCGATGTCGGTGGTGACCTTCTCGCGCAGCACGTTCTCTTCCAGGGTCACCCATTCCAGCTTGATGTCCGGATTGGCCTTGGTGAAATCGTCGGTCAGTCCCTGCATGCGGATCATGTCACCGTTGTTGACGGTGGCGATGGTGAGTGTGGTTTCGGCAAGCGCCGTGCCCGAGAGCGCGGCAAACATCAGGGAGCCGAGGACTCCCGCGACAACGGTCTTCATGAAAGCCTCCCATGGACCTGGGCAATTGCCCAGACTACGAGCAATACATCACGCGGACTGACTTAATCTGTCAAGGAGGATTCGTCGCTGCGCCGCAGCACAGCCCCTCGGCCAGCCGCCATTACCCTGTCCAACCTGTTGCTTTCACTTATTTTTCGAGCAGCTTCTCAGCCATTCGCTCATTGGTCACAAGACCGTTGATCAGCCCGCCGATCATCGCCCCGCGCACCGCCCTGAGGCGCGGCAGGGCCATGGCCACCCCGGTCATGTGCTGCCGGGCGGGATGAGCAAGAGGCACGCTCAGCACCCGGTCATTGGTCAGGCCATCAATGAGCTGGCCGCGCGCGTCATAGGCCCAGCCGGTGATTTCGCCCACCGCCCCTGCCCTGACCAGCGAGCGCACCTCGTCCAGCCGCACAAACCCGTCCCGCAGCAGGGCCGCATCGTCATCCACCGAGCCGATGCCAACGAAGGTGACATCGGCCTGGGTGGCGAGATCCATGACATTGCGCAGCGTCGGCTGGGCCAGCAGCAGGGCCTTTTCATGTACTGTATTGGCAATGACCGGCAGCGGCATGGGATAGTGCGGCGCGCCGACGCGCTCGCCGATGCGGCTCACCACATCAAACTGCGTGGCTGACCCATCCGGCGCAATGTGACCCACCCGCGACACCAGCTTGTGCTGCGAACATTCCATGGGGCTGACCTGATCGGCCATGTCGCGCAGCATGCGGCCCGTGCCCATGCCGATGATGATGGGATGCGGTGACACCAGATGGCGCTCCAGTTCCGCCGCCGCCGCCTGGGCCACGCCCAGCGTTTCCGATGGTGAGTCAGGATCAGCCGGCACCACCTCGCAGCGCTCCAGCCCATAGGCATCACGCAATTGCCGGGCCAGATCGCTGCACCGGCCGATGGGATGATCAAGCCTCACCTTGATGAGCTTGGCGCTGACCGCCAGCGACACCAGCCGCTGCGCCGACTGCCGCGACACACCAAGCTTGCGGGCGATTTCGTCCTGGGTGTTGCCGGCGATGTAATAGAGCCAGCCCGCGCGGGCGGCGTCATCAAGCTTGTCCTGTTCGGGATCGGGTTTTCGCGCCATGCCGCCTGTCCTTGCCGTAACTCTAATCCCGAAGCATGCCCGTCAGCAAATGCCGATTTCGGCGAAGGCCCGGCCCAGCGCCGCCATGTCGGCAATGGCCCGGTGCGGCACCACATCGGCAGGCAGGTGATAGCCCGCCTTCATGTGCGCGCCCCCCTGGAAGTGCCACACCGTCATGCCCGCTGCCAGCCCGGCCCGCACCCCCATCTCGCTGTCCTCGATCACCAGACAGGCGCCCGGCGCCGCCCCCATCTCGGCCGCCGCATGAAGAAAGAGATCCGGCGCCGGCTTGGGATGCTCCACCATATGGGCCATGAAGCTGCGGCCCGAAAACCACTGCACCATGCCCGCCCCCTCAAGCGAGGCGGCCAGACGTTCCGGGGCGGAACTGGTGGCCAGACAATAGGGCACCGTGAGTGCCCCCAGAACCGCCTCCACCCCCGCCATCGGCCGGAGTTTCGCCCTGAGCAGCGGGAACAGCTGCGCCCGGTAACGCGGCTCGAAGTCCGGCGGCAGCGCCACACCAAAACGCTCGACGCACTTCTTTGCTGACGAGGCAAAGCTCCGGCCCAGAAAATCATCACGGAAAATGTCAAGCGTGATGGGCAGGCCCAGATCAGCCATCATGCCCATCAGCAGGCCCGCCGACAGCATCTCGCTGTCCACCACCACGCCGTCACAATCGAAGATCACCAGACGCGGCACTGTCACCTCAGGGCCTCACCCGTTGCGCATGACATGATGGGCCGGGGCGCTTTCCGTGCGCACCACCCGGCCATTGGGCAGGTCGTTGCCATCCAGCTTGAAGGCAATGTCCTCAGGCGTCAGTTGATAATGCTGCCAGCGCGCCGTCAGCCGTTCGCGCAACACCGCCTCCGGCACATCCAGCATTACCGTGACATCAAACAGTGGCGCCAGTTCAGGCCAGGGTGGCCGCTGCAGCAGCAGGTAATTGCCCTCGGCAATGATGATCGCCGCCGTGGCCGGAATGATGCGCGCCCCCGCGCGCGCAATCTCGATGGCGCGGTCAAACACCGGCACCGCCACCTCGGCCTCGTCACGCGCCCTCAGCCGTTTCAGCATCTGGGCAAAGCCGCCCACGTCAAAGGTGTCGGGGGCGCCCTTGCGCTTGCGGATGCCCCACTGGTTCAGCAGAATGTCATCATAGTGGTAGCCGTCCATGGGCAGCAGCGCCGCCAGGCCCGGTGCGGCGGCGTTCAGGTGCTCCACCAGCACCTCGGCCACCGTGGATTTGCCCGATCCCGGTGCCCCGGCAATGGCCACAATGGTGCGGCGGCCCCGGTCCCGCGCCAGCAGCAGCGCCAGAAGACCGTCTCTGTCCACTTCCGCCATTGCCGCACCTCCCTGTTGAGCGGCTCACTATAGTGCCGCTCCGCGTGCCGGTCATCGTCCTTCCGCCGTGCTTGCCGTAAAGGCCCGGATGCTCCATCACTGACGGGCATCATGACTCCTGCCGCTCTTCCCGATCTGCTGTTCTGGTTTCTCGCCCTGGCTGCCACCTTTCTGGTCGGCGCCTCCAAGGGTGGCCTGCCGCTGGTGGGCATGCTGGCGGTGCCGGTCATGGCGCTGGCCATGCCGGTTACCACCGCCGCGGGCCTGCTGCTGCCGCTTTATATCCTCAGCGATGCCTATGGCCTGTGGCTGTACCGGCGCGCCTGGAGCGGCCGCAATGTCCTCATCATCACCGCCGCAGCCACACTGGGTGTGGCCCTGGGCTATGCCACCGCCGCCATCACCAGCGATGCCCTGGTCACCCTCATCACCGGCGTCATCGCCCTGGCCTACAGCCTCATGGCGCTGTCCAACCTCGCCGCCAACCGCGCGGCGCGCCCCGCTGCTGTGGCTCCCGGCCTGTTCTGGGGCACACTCACCGGCTTCACCAGTTTCGTGGCCCATGCTGGCGGGCCGCCCTTCCAGATGTATGTGCTGCCCCAGCGCCTGCCGAAAATGGTCTTTGCCGGCACCAGCACCATCAGCTTCGCCTATATCAACCTCATCAAGCTGCCGCCCTACTGGCTGCTCGGCCAGGTCAATCCCGCCAGCCTGAAAACCGCCCTGGCCCTGGCGCCTGCCGCCCTGGCGGGCGCCTGGGCGGGCTATCGCCTCACCACGTTGCTGCCGGAGCGGGCCTTCTACCGCTTCGTCGAAGCCGCCCTTCTCATCGTCTCTCTGAAACTGATCTGGGACGGCAGCGCCGTCTTCACCTCAGGGGGCCTTTGACACCGGCAACTGGCGGGCAAGCCAGCCCGGCCCCTTGTCCGAACCCTTCATGCCCTCGGTGACATTGATGAGGTCCTTCAGCCCCTGCTCCTCCAGCGCCTGCACCACCAGAGTTGAGCGGTGACCGGTGCGGCAGATGAAGGCCAGCTGCTTGTCGGGGTTGGCAGCCTTCAGGGCCTCCACCTGAGCCAGGAAGTCGGTCTGCCGCATGTCAATGGGCCTGGCCCCCGTGGCAATGCCCGTCTCGGCCCATTCGGCAGGCGTGCGCACGTCAATGAGCACGATCTTGCCCGCTTCCAGCGCCTGCTCCACCTCGGGCGGCGCCATCAGCTGTTCGGCCCAGGCCGGACCGGCGGCAAGCAGCAGGAAGACAAGGGCAAGACGACGCATTTTCCACTCCATGGTATCTGCCGCCATATTACCCAGCCCTGATAAATCGGTGAAGGGGGCAGAAGAGCGTTCTTTTACCGCGCGATTCCCCTTCGCCCACCCCAATTCTATGCTAAGCAATCCGCCAATCTTCCGGCCAGACCGGGGAGCTATGACAGTGAGGGAGAACCACCATGCACAAGAGACACTTTCTGAAGGCCGCCGCTGCGGGCGTTGCCCTTCTGGCACTGAGCGCCACTGCCGCCTTCGCCGAACCGGTGAAGATCGCCATCGCCAGCTTCGGCGACCACCCCCAGCTCAACGCCGCCGTGGCAGGCTTCAAGGCTGAACTGGCGGCCGAGGGCCTGAAGGAAGGCACTGACGTCACCTTCACCTTTGACCATGTGAATTTCGATGCCACGCTGGTTCCCCAGATGCTCTCCAAGATCGAGGCGGAGAAACCGGCCCTCGTTCTCACCGTGACCACCCCGGTGGCGCAGATGGCCAAGAACGCGCTGGCCAAGTCTGGCATTCCCATTGTCTTCACCGCGGTCACCGATCCGGTGGCGGCGGGCCTGGTTCCCTCCTGGGACAAGGGCGGTGACGGCATCACCGGCTCCTCCGACATGCAGGATGTGGACGCCACACTGACCTTCGCGCGCAAGCTCATGCCCAATGCCAAGACCATGGGTGTGCCCTTCAATCCGGGTGAGGCGAATGATGCGGCCCTGATCAAGATCCTTCAGGAAAAGGCCGCCGCCCAGGGCTTTGCCATTGCCGAGGTAGGCGTGGACAACGCCAATGACATTCCCCAGCGTGTGGCATCCCTCGCGGGCAAGGCCGATGTCATCTATGTGCCGGCCTCCAATCTGGTGCAGCCTGCTGTGGCCGCCGTGGCGTCGGCAGCCCTTGCCGCCCACATCCCGGTCATCAACACCGACGAGCGCCCGGTGAAGGAAGGCATCGTTCCCGCCTCCTTCTCCATCAGCTTTGAAAAGATCGGCCAGAACGCGGGCAAGCTGGCGGGCCGCATCCTCAAGGGTGAGAAGCCTGCCGACCTCGCCCCCATCAAGCCGGTCTATGAGGATCACGCCGCCACCCTGTCGAAGAAGGCGGCCGCCGCCTTCGGCCTGACCATCCCCGACAGCTTTGCCGACTGCAACTGCATCGGTGACTGACAATCCTGGCCGGGCCGGAACCATCCGGCCCGGTTCCACCGGAGGTTTGTGTGCTCGAAGTTCAAAACGCCCGGCGCGTTTTCTTTCCCGGCCAGCCTGACGAAAAGATCGCCCTTGACGGCCTCGACCTGAAACTCGCCAGCGGCGACTTTGCCGTGGTCATCGGCTCCAACGGGGCGGGCAAATCCACCCTTCTCAACGCCATCTCCGGGGCGCTGCGGCTGGATTCCGGCAAGGTCTTCATCAATGGCAGGGATGTCACGGCCATTCCCGTCCACCGCCGCGCCGTTCACGTTGCCCGCGTATTTCAAGACCCCATGAAGGGCACCGCCGCCACCATGACGGTGGCCGAAAACATGCTGCTGGCCGAACTGCGCCACAATCCGGCCAGGCTGCGCCGCGGCCTCACCAAGGCGCGCCGCGCCTTCTACGCCGAGCAATTGTCCTATCTGCATCTGGGCATGGAAAACCGGCTCGATACGGTGGTGTCCACCCTGTCCGGCGGCCAGCGCCAGTCGCTGTCGCTGGTCATGGCGGTGACCGGCACGCCCGACATTCTGCTGCTGGATGAACACACCGCCGCGCTTGATCCGCGCACCGCCGATCTGGTGATGGATGCCACCATCCGCGCCGTCACCGCCCTCAAGCTCACCACCCTCATGGTCACCCACAACATGAAACACGCCGTGGACTACGGCAACCGCGTGGTCATGCTCGATTCCGGCAGGGTGCGCTTTGAACTGGCAGGCGACGAAAAGAAGAACGCTACCGTGGCCGGTCTTGTCAGCCACTTCGCGGTCAAGACCGACCGCATGCTGCTGGGGGCCTGACCATGCTGGAACTCATCAGCCATTTCTGGGCGCTTGTTCCCGTCACCATCGCGCAAAGCCTGATCCTCAGCTTTGTCGTGCTGGCCATCATGATCCCCTTCCGCATTCTGGGCTTCCCCGATCTCACCAGCGAAGGCGCCTATCCCCTGGGCGGCGCCATCTGCGCCATGGCGCTCATGGCGGGGCTGCCGGCCTGGTCGGCCTTGCTGGTGGCCATGGCGGCGGGCTTTCTGGCCGGCTGCGCCACCGCCTTCATCCACCTGCGCTTTCGCATCCATTCACTGCTGGCGGGCATTCTGGTCATGACCATGCTCTACAGCGTCAACCTTCGACTTCTCGGCAAGTCGAACCAGCCGGTGTTCAACCTCAGGACCATTTTCTCCTTCCTGATCGATCACGGGCTGAGCGACATCGGCGCCAAGATCATGGTGGCGGGTGCCATTGCCGTTCTCGCCTTTCTGCTGCTGCGCCTCTATTTCCTCACCGAAAAGGGCACCGCCATGCGCGCCGTGGGCGCCAACCCCGACATGGCCGAAGCCAATGGCATCAATGTCTGGACCATGACCGTGGGTGGCGTGGGTCTGGCCGGTTCCTTCTCGGCGCTGTCCGGCGCCATCATGGTGCAGAGCCAGGGCTTCGCCGATGTCAACATGGGCTTCGGCATTCTCATCAATGGGCTTGCAGCGCTGATGATCGGTGAAGCCGTGGTGGGCAAGCAGACGGTGGTGCGCCAGTTGCTCGCCCCCTTCGTCGGCACCCTCATCTATTATCAGCTCATCTCGGTCTGCCTGGTGGCGGGCCTGCCGCCGGGCGACCTCAAACTCGCCACCGGCCTGTTCGTGCTGGCCATGCTGGCCGCCCCCTCCCTGCGCGGCCGGGGTGCGCCCATGGCGCGGGACACCATGCGGGACTGACATGCGCCTTTCCCACATGGACATCGCCCTGGACCATTGGCCACTGCGCCAACCCTTTCGCTTTGCCGGATTCACTGTGGCGGTGCTGGACACGGTGACGGTAACGGTGGCCAGGGATGGCTGTGTGGGCCATGGCGAAGGTGTGGACCCGGTGGTTTTTGACGTAACGGCTGAACAGGCCGAGGCCCAGTTGCACAGTGTCCGTGAGGAGTGCCTGACGGGCGATGCCCTTGCCGCCTGTGCCGCTCTGCCGCCGGGCCCCGCCCGCAACGCCCTTGACTGTGCGCTGTGGGACCTGCGCGCCAAGCACAGCGGCCAGACCATCTGGCAACTGGCGGGCCTGCCGCAGGGGCCTGACACTCTGGCCGTCGATCAGTCCATCGGCCTGGCGTCACCGAAGGAGATGGCGGCCACCGCCCGCGCCTCGGACCATGCCGTGCTGAAGCTGAAGATGGATCAGGATCTGGTGGTCGAACGCCTCGCTGCCGTGCGGGCCGCCCGCCCCGATGCCGAAATCATCATCGACGCCAACCAGTCCTGGCCGCGCCCGTTTCTGGAAGCGCTGCTGCCGCAGCTTGCCCCCCTCGGCATTGCCATGATCGAACAGCCGGTGCGGCGCGGCGACGATGACAGCCTCGCCGGTCTTCACTCTGCCATTCCCCTCTTTGCCGACGAAAGCTGCCACACCACAGCCGACCTGGCCCGTCTCGCCCCCCTCTATCAGGGCATCAACATCAAGCTCGACAAAACCGGCGGCCTCACCGAGGCGCTGGCTCTGGCCCGCGCCGCCCGGGCGCGCGGTCTTGGCCTCATGGTGGGCTGCATGGCGGGCACCTCCCTCTCCATGGCCCCGGCCTATGTCATCGCCAGCCTGTGCCGCTGGGCCGATCTGGATGGTCCCCTGCTCATTGCCCGTGACCGGCCCGTTGCCATGCATTATGGGAGGGGCCAGTTGCATCACTTCCCCGCCGAACTCTGGGGCTGAGAGCCGCCATGATTGCCGCACCCTATCTTCTCTATCTCGACGCCACGCCCGTGCCGGAAATGGCCAAGACCGCCATCGGCCTGGCCCATTGGCGGCCCGAACGCTGCCTCGGCCAGTTGCGCGAAACGGGCGCTGTCGACCTTGGCCTTCCCGACCTGACCATTGCCGAAGCCGCCGCCCGCGGCGCCAGAACCCTGGTCATCGGCACCGCTCTTCCCGGCGGCGGCCTGCCACCCCACTGGATTGCCCGCTTCAAAGCCGCCATGGAGGCGGGCCTTGATGTTGCCAGCGGCCTGCACATGCCCCTTTCCGCCGTGCCGGAACTGAAGGCCACAGCCACGCGCACCGGACGCACCCTGCATGATGTGCGCCTGACCCGTCACAATTTCCCCATCGGCCATGGCACGCCGCGCCCCGGCCACCGCCTGCTCACCATGGGCACCGACTGCGCCATCGGCAAGAAATACACCGCTCTCGCCATCCACCGCGAGCTTACGGCGCGCGGGGTTGACGCCACCTTCCGCGCCACCGGCCAGACCGGCGTTCTCATCGACGGTCATGGCTTTGCCGTTGATGCCATTGTCTGTGATTTTCTGGCCGGTGCGGTGGAAACCCTCTCGCCCGCCGCCGCCCCGGACCACTGGGACATCATCGAAGGTCAGGGCTCGCTCTATCACCCCGCCTATGCCGGCGTGACGCTGGGCCTGTTGCATGGCTCGCAGCCCGATCATTTCGTCGTCTGCCATGAGGCAGGCCGCAGCCATCTTCTGGGCTTTGCCGATCACCGGGTGGGCGACATTGCCGAACTGATTGACCTCACAGTGACGCTGGGCCGCATCGTCAACCCGCACATCCGCTGTTCCGGCATCAGCCTCAACACCGCGCGGCTCGATGAAAAGGCCGCCCGCGCCGAAATGGACCGCCTCTCTGCCTGCCACAACCTGCCGGTTTCCGATCCCGTGCGCTTTGATGTCAAAGCCATCGTCGACCGTCTGCTCGCCTGACTATTGCGGCGTTATGCGGATGAGCCGCCCGTCGGCCTCGTCCGTCAGCACCATAACCGAGCCGTCGGGTGCCACCCGCACATCGCGCACGCGCATACTGCCGCCGCCGGTCACGACCCCGGCCCGCGCCCGGTTCAGCACCACCTCCACACCGCGCACCGTGCCGTTGCCGATGTCCAGCCGTTGCAGCGTCTGCCCCGCCAGACCGCCCACCAGCACATGGCCGCGCCAGGCCGGAAACAGATCGCCCTCATAAAAGGCCAGACCCGACGTGGCGATGGAAGGATTCCAGTAATAGAGCGGCTCTTCAAGGCCGGGTGCTGCCGTACCGATGCCGATGGCCGTGCCGTCATAGTCAGTGCCATAGGTGACGAGCGGCCAGCCGTAATTGCCGCCAGGCCTGATGATATTGAGTTCATCGCCGCCCATGGCGCCGTGTTCGGTCATCCACAGCGCGCCGGTTGCCGGATCAACTGCTGCCCCCTGGCTGTTGCGGTGGCCATAGCTCCAGATCTCGCCTTGCTTGCCCGGCTGGCCGACAAAGGGATTGTCGGGCGGAATGCCGCCATCCGGCGTGATGCGCACCACCTTGCCCAGATCGGTGGCGAGGTCCTGGGCGCTGTCCCGCATGCTGTAACGCTCACCCAGGGTGATGAACAGAGTGCCGTCGCGCCCCCACACCAGACGCGAGCCGAAATGCGCCGCAGAGGCAATGGCCGGCTGCTGGCGGAAAATCACGCTGACGGGGCCGAGATTGCCGCCCGCCGCCGTCAGCGTCAGCCTGGCGCGGGCCACGGCGGTGGCATTGGTGCCGTCACCGCGCGGCTCGGCATAGGAGAAATAGATGAGGCCGCTCTCGGCAAAATCGCGCGCCAGCAACACGTCCAGAAGCCCGCCCTGCCCGCCGCCTGCCACCTCCGGCAGGCCGGTGACGGGATCGGACATGCCGCCATCGGCACGGATGATCCGCAATCGCCCCGGCCTTTCGCTCACCAGCATCCGGCCATCAGGCAGAAACTGAAGACTCCATGGATGATCCAGCCCGCGCGCCACCAGTGTGAGGGTGATGGGCGTATCCGGCAGGGCTGGCGCATTGGTCTGCGCCGCAAGGCCCGCTGCGGCGCCGAAGGGCAGCATGGCAAGCATGCAAGGCCACAGTCGCTTGGCTTTCATGGACGCAGGATCAGAAAAGATCAGCAGCGATGCAAGCCTCGCCAGCCCGGCTGGCGAAAATGTGACAAGGCTCAGGGCAGAGGGCCGGTCTGATACAGCCTCACCTTCAGCCCGCCGTGGGAAATGGCCGGTGACGGCGGCAGCAAGGCAAGGCCCGTGGCCCGCGCCAGCGCCGCCTCATTGGTCACAAGCCCCACCCGCCAGCCGGAAAAGCGATCGCGCAGCACCCGGCCCAGCGCGCCATAGAGTGCCGCCAGCCTGGCCTTGTCACCAATGCGGTCGCCATAGGGCGGGTTGATGATGACCAGCCCCGCTGGCCCCTCCGGCCGCTTGACATCACTGATGGCCGCACGGTGAAACCGCGTCACCGCCCCCACCCCGGCCCGCGCCGCATTGGCCGCCGCCATGGTAACAGCCCCCTGGTCGCGGTCGCTGCCGAAGAATGTGAAGGCCGTGGGCTGCGCGGTGACCGCGGCCTTCAGCGCGATCCATTGCGCTTCGTCAAAGGTTGTCAGTTGTTCAAAGGCATAGGCGCGATCCCGGCCCGGCGCCAGCCCCAGCGCCATTTCCGCCGCCTCGATGACAAAGCTGCCCGAGCCGCACATGGGATCATAGACCGGCTCATGGCCGTCATAGCCGCACTGGGCCAGCAGCAGCGCCGCCAGGGTTTCGCGCAGCGGCGCCCTGGCCACCGCCGCCTTGTGGCCGCGCTTGTGCAAAAGCCCGCCCGATGTGTCGAGGCTTATGGTGCACAGATCATCGGCAATGCGCGCCTTCACCACAACCGGCGCCTCATCAGCAATGGTCGCCCCCAGTTCCTCGTGAATGGCGCGGCCAATGCGCTCGGCCGCTGCCCCCGAATGATAGATCTTTGAGCGCGTGCAGGCGGCCTCCACCGCCACGGCAACGTCTTTTCTCAGATAATCAGCCCACGGAAATTGGCGCGCCCGCTTGTCCAGTTGCGCCAGATGCACCGCCCGGAAGGAACCGATCCGCGCCAGCACCCTGCCCGCGCCGCGCAGCATCAGATTGGCCCGCCACACCGCCGGCCAGCCGCCCCGGATGCGCACACCACCCGTCATCACCTTGATGGCGGCAAAGCCCAGGCCGCGCGCCTCGTCGGCCAGCGCCGCCTCCAGCCCCGGTGCCGCCACCAGAAAAATCTCGAAATCGCCCTGGGCCGTCATGGCCCCTGCTTAGGCCAGCCCGCCACAAAGGGAAAGGGTGTGCCCTTACACGTAGCGAAACACAAACACCGCCCAAAGTGCTGCGATGATCAGACCGCCCCACAGTGGCGTGCCAAACACGCCAAGCCAGGCGAGGAAGATGAAGCATGAGCCCAGATGAGTGATGAACAGCCGGTCGCCGCGCGTGGTATCCAGACCGAACACGCCGCGCCGCGGCGCACCGCCCGGCGAAAAATACTCCCACACGCCCATGGCCGCGATGGAGCCGAATATATAGAGGAAGAACAGCACCGTGGGTCCGGTCCAGGCCATCCAGGTGAGAAGTGAGGTGTTGTCCATGATTGCCTCACACGCGGCCCAGGGCAAAGCCCTTGGCAATGTAGTTGCGCACAAAATAGATGACGATGGCGCCGGGAATGAGGGTGAGCGACCCCGCCGCCGCCAGCAACCCCAGCTCATAGCCCGAGGTGGACGCCGTCTTAGTCATGACCGCGGCAATGGGCTTGGCCGCCACCGAGGTGAGATTCTTGGCCAGCAGCAATTCCACCCACGAGAACATGAAACAGAAGAAGGCGGCAACGCCGATGCCCGCCGCAATGGTGGGAATGAAGATTTTCACGAAGAAGCCGGGGAAGGAATAGCCGTCCACATAGGCCGTCTCATCCAACTCGCGCGGCACCCCCGACATGAAGCCTTCCAGAATCCACACCGCCAGCGGAATATTGAACAGCGTGTGGGCCAGCGCCACGGCCCATGGCGTGTCAAACAGGCCAACTGCCGAGTAAAGCTGGAAGAAGGGCAACACGAACACCGCCGGCGGCGCCATGCGGTTCGACAGAAGCCAGAAGAACAGGTGCTTGTCGCCGAGGAAGCGGTAGCGCGAAAAGGCATAGGCCGCGGGCAAGGCCACAACCAGCGACAGCAGAGTGTTGGCCGCCACATAATAAAGCGAGTTCACATAGCCCATATACCAGGTCGGGTCGGTGAAGATCTTGCGGTAGTTGTCGAGGGTGAAGCTGTGCGGATAGAGCGAGAAGCCGCCCAGGATTTCGTTGGTCGTCTTGAACGACATGTTGAGCAGCCAGTAGATCGGCAGCAGCAGGAGGATGATGTAGATCAGCGGCACAAAGCGGGACAAACGCATGGCTCAGTTCTCCTGATTGCGCATCATCAGCGTGTAGAACAGCCAGGACAGGGCCAGGATGATCAGGAAATAGATGATCGACATGGCCGCCGCCGGCCCGAGATCAAACTGGCCGATGCCCTTCTTCACCAGATCGATGGACAGGAAGGTGGTGGCCGAACCCGGCCCGCCGCCGGTCATCACCTGCGGCTCGGTGTAGATCATGAAGGAATCCATGAAGCGCAGCAGCACCGCGATGGTCAGCACATGGCGAAGCTTGGGCAGCTGGATGTAGCGGAACACCGCCCAGCGCCGCGCCCCGTCCACCTTGGCGGCCTGATAATAGGCGTCCGGAATGGACACAAGCCCCGCATAGCACAACAGCGCCACCAGCGATGTCCAGTGCCACACATCCATCAGCACCAGCGTGAACCAGGCCGACACCGGCTGGCGCGTGTAGTTGTAATTGATGCCAAGGGAATTGATGGCCTTGCCGAGAAGGCCAATCTCCGGCAGTGCCATGATGTTCCACATCGCCCCCACCACATTCCACGGAATGAGCAGCGGCAGCGACATGAGCACCAGACAGACCGAAACCCAGAAGCCCTTTTTCGGCATGGTGAGCGCTATGGCCAGCCCCAGCGGAATCTCAATGGCCAGCACCAGCCCGGTGAACAGCAGCTGGCGCTGCAGCGCGTTCCAGAAATTGTCCGAGCGCAGCACCTCTTCGAACCAGCGCACCCCCGCCCAGGTGAACACATTGTCACCGAAGGTTTCCTGCACCGAATAATTCACCACCGTCATCAACGGGATCAGCGCATTGAAGGCCACAAGCAGAAAAACCGGCAGCACCAGAAACCAGGCCTTCTGATTGACGGTCTTTCTCATGCCTCATCCTCCGGCCTGTCACCGGCCAGCCAGCCGTCTTCATAAAGCCGGGTACGGGCCGCGTTGAACGCCAGCCGCGCGCTCCCCTCGGGAATGCTCACACCCTCCGGCACCAGCAGCTTGAGCTTGTGGCCATGGCTTGCCGCCTCGACGATGCGGAAGCGCCCGGCATCAGATACTTTCACAATGTCGGCCCTGAGGCCCGCCTTGCCGAAGCCCACAAATTCCGGACGGATGCCGATCTCCAGACGGCCCTTGGCGGTGCGGGCCGCCGTGGCATTGTCCACCGCCACCTCTTCACCGGCAAAGAACACCTTGCCGCCCTTCACCTCGGCGGGGAGAAGATTCATGCCCGGCGAGCCGATGAAATGACCAACGAAGGTGTGGCGCGGGCGCTCGAACAATTCAATGGGCGTTCCGGTCTGCACCACCACACCGTGGTTCATCACCACCACCGTGTCGGCAAAGGTCAGGGCCTCGGTCTGGTCATGGGTGACATAGATCATGGTGCGGCCGGTGCGCTGGTGCAGCTCCTTCAGCTTGGACCGCAACTGCCACTTCAGATGCGGATCAATGACGGTGAGCGGCTCATCGAACATGATGACATTCACGTCCGATCGCACCAGACCGCGGCCCAGTGAAATCTTCTGCTTGCCGTCGGCGGTCAGGCCCGAAGCGCGGTTGCCAAGCGTCCGGGTCAGGTCCAGCATGGCGGCAATCTCGCGCACGCGGGCATCCACCTCTGCTTCCGGCACATGCCGGTTGCGCAAGGGGAAGGCAAGATTGTCGTAAACCGTCATGGTGTCGTAGATCACCGGAAACTGGAACACCTGCGCGATATTGCGCTCTTCCGGCGAGGCGTGGGTCACATCCTGGCCGTCAAACAGCAGGCGGCCCTCGGTCGGCACCAGCAATCCCGAAATGAGGTTGAGCAGCGTGGTCTTGCCGCAGCCCGAGGGGCCAAGCAGCGCATAGGCCCCGCCGTCGCGCCATTCGAGATGAACCCGCTTCAGCGCATAGTGCTCATCCTGCGATGGAAAGGGGAAGTAGGAATGGCGGATCCTGTCGAGGGTGATTTTGGCCATGTCACATCACCCGCGCGCCGGTGCTGTCAAAGAACAGGGCATGGTCAAGGTCGGCGTGCAGCCTGGCCTCAGCCCCGATGGCAAAGGGATGCACGCCATGGGAATGCGACACCCAGGTGCCCTCCGGCGTTGCCACATGGATGACGCTCTCCGAACCGGAAATTTCGGTGACCAGCACCCGGCCCGTGAAGCTGCCCGCCGCCCCCGCGCGTCCCGCCGGCAAAACATGATGCGGGCGCAGCGCAAGGCTGTAGGCACCGTCCGGCAGCTTTGCCAGGCGTTTCGGCGCCGGCCAGGTGACCGTGCCGAAAACCGTGAGTTTGGTGGCGGTCTTGCGCACCGGTGTCACATTGATGGGCGGATCGGAAAACACCTGCGCGGTGATCAGATCATGGGGATTGCGATAGGTTTCTGCCGTGCCGCCGAACTGGGTGATGCGGCCCTCATGCAGGGTGGCCGTATTGCCGCCAAACAGCAGCGCCTCGGCCGGTTCGGTGGTGGCATAGACCACCACCGCCTTCCTGCCGGCAAACAGCTTCGGCAGTTCGTCGCGCAATTCCTCGCGCAGCTTGTAGTCGAGATTGGCCAGCGGTTCGTCAAGCAGAATGAGATCGCTGTCCTTCACCACCGCCCGCGCAATGGCGGTGCGCTGCTGCTGGCCGCCCGACAATTCCGAAGGCCGCCGCTGCAACATGGGGGCAAGGCGGAGCAGTTCGGCGGCAGCCCCCACCCGGCGCTCGATTTCCTTCCGATCCATGCCGGCCACGCGCAACGGCGAGGCAATGTTGTCGAACACCGACAGGTTGGGATAGTTGATGAACTGCTGGTAGACCATGGACACGTTGCGCTTCTGCACCGGCACATGGGTGACATTGCGGCCGCGGAACCAGATTTCACCGGCGGTCGGCTTCTGAATGCCCGCCATGAGCTGCATCAGCGTGGTCTTGCCGGCCAGTGTGGTGCCCAGCAGAACATTGAACGAGCCGTCCTCCATCACCACGCTGGTGGGATGAATGTGGGTTTCAGCGCCCACGCGCTTTTCCACAATGCGCAATTCCAGAGTCATGAAACCGGCCAATCAGAAGCGGAAAGATGCCGGAGCGGAAGCCCGCCCCGGCACCGGAGGGATCAATTACTGGTTCTGTGTCCAGCGCTTGATCAGCTCGTCATAGGCGATGGTCTCGCCCTTGGGCTTTTCATTGTCGAGCTTGGCCCAGGGGGCATGGTCCTTGCTGAGCCAGGCCGACGGGTCCTTGGGCTCATTCAGACGCGGTCCGCAGCCATTATAGGTGTTGTTGGCTTTGTCGGCCGCTTCCATGCGTCCCATGATCTGGTCCATCTGCTCGGCCAGGCGGTCCATGGCCTGCTGGGCGGTGAAGGCGCCGGAGTTGACGTCACCGATATTCTCCCAGAACAGCTGGGCAAGCTTCGGATAGTCAGGCACGTTCACACCCGTGGGCGACCAGGCCACACGGTCGGGCGAGCGGTAGAACTCGATCATGCCGCCCAGCGCCGGCGCCCGCTCGGTGAAGGACTGGTGGCGCACCGTGGAGTCGCGGATGAAGGTGAGGCCGACATGGCTCTTCTTCACGTCAACCGTCTTGGAGGTGACGAACTGGGCATAGAGCCAGGCCGCCTTGCGGTTATCCAGCGGTGTGGACTTGAACAGCGTCCATGAGCCCACGTCCTGATAGCCGCGCTGCGAACCTTCCTTCCAGTAGGGGCCATGCGGCGAGGGGGCCATGCGCCACAGCGGCATGCCCTTGTCATCCACCGTGTTGTTGCCCTTGTCCTTGGGCTTCACCATGTCGGCGGTGAAGGCCGTGTACCAGAAGATCTGCTGGGCCACGTTGCCCTGGGCCAGCGACGGCAGCGACTGGTAGAAGTCGAGATCGGCCGCACCCGGCGGGGCGAATTTGCGCAGCCACTCATCCCACTTGGTCACCGCATAAACGGCAGCCGGCGAGTTGGCGGCACCGCCACGCGACACCGAAGCACCCACGGGGTTGCATGAGTCCTTCTCCATGCGGATGCCCCATTCATCCACCGGGCGGCCATTGGGCTGGCCGGGATCGGCGGCACCCGCCATGGACAGCCAGGCGTCGGTCATGCGCCAGCCCAGGTCGGGCGCGCGCTTGCCATAGTCCATGTGGCCATAGACCTTGACGCCATTCACTTCCTTCACGTCATTGGTGAAGAAGTCGGCGATGTCCTCATAGGCTGACCAGTTCACCGGCACGCCCAGCTCATAGCCATACTTGGCCTTGAACTTGGCCTTGATGTCGGGATTGTCGAACCAGTCCTTGCGGAACCAGTAGAGATTGGCGAACTGCTGGTCGGGCAATTGCCACAGCTTGCCGTCCGGCCCGGTGGTGAACTTCGACCCCATGAAGTCATTGAGGTCGAGGCCGGGATTGGTGACATCCTTGCCTTCACCCGCCATCCAGTCGGTCAGGTTGATGGCGCTCTGCAGGCGCGAATGGGTGCCGATGAGATCGGAGTCATTGACGTAGCCGTCATAGAGGTTGCGGTTGGTCTGCATCTGGGTCTGCACCGCCTGCACGACTTCGCCTTCGCCCAGGATCTGGTGATTGACCTTGATGCCGGTGATTTCCTCAAAGGCCTTGGCCAGCACCTTCGATTCATATTCATGGGTGGGAATGCCCTCGGACAGGACGTTGATCTCCATGCCCTTCAGCGGCTCAGCGGCCTTGATGAACCACTGCATTTCCTTGAGCTGGTCGTCCTTGGAGAGGGTGGAGGGCTGGAACTCGGAGTCGATCCACTTCTTGGCCGCCGCCTCGTCCGCCAGGCCGGGTCCGGCGCTGGCAAGAAGGGCAAAACAGGCCGCCGTCATCAGCAGCTTGGTCTTCATTGAGGTTGCTCCCTAGCGTGTGGCACCTTATTTGGCGCCTGTGGTTACTATCATGCGAAACAAAACGAGCGTCAATCACAAATTAAAACGAACATTGTGCAGCGCAAGATTGCGAAATGTGAAAAAAAGTGAAAAATAAGAGACAGCCACAGCGACGGAGACCACACCTTGCTTCCAGCCCTCAGCCCCCGCCAGCAACAGATCCTGGCGCTTGCCCGCCAGACCGGAACCGTGCTGGTGGAGGAGCTGTCGGCGCGCTTTGACGTGACCCCCCAGACCATCCGGCGCGATCTCAACGAGCTGTGTGAGGCCCGCCTTCTGGCCCGCACCCATGGCGGGGCCATGTTGTCATCGGGGGTGGAGAACGTGGCCTATGAGGCGCGCCGCGTTCTGGCCGCGCAGGAAAAGGTCATCATCGGCCAGCACGCCGCCCGGCTCATCCCCAACAACTGTTCGCTGTTCATCAACATCGGCACCACCACCGAAGAGGTGGCGCGCGCCCTCATCCATCACGAAGGTCTGCTGGTGATTACCAACAACATTCACGTTGCCGCCATTCTCATGCCCTGCCCGCGCATTGATGTGATTGTGGCAGGCGGCATGCTGCGCCGGACGGACGGCGGCATCGTCGGCGAACAGGCCGTGGACTTCATCAGCCAGTTCAAGGTTGATCACGCCATCATCGGCACCTCGGCCATTGATGATGACGGCGCCATGCTGGATTTCGATTACCGCGAGGTGCGCGCCACCAAGGCCATCATGGGCAATGCCCGCACGGTGACGCTGGTGGCCGACGCCATGAAATTCACCCGCTCGGCCCCGGTGCGCATCGGCCATATCAGCGATGTCGATATCTTTGTCACCGACCAGCCACCGCCTGAAACGGTGATGGAACTGTGCCGCCACAAGGGCGTGCAGGTGGAGATTGCAGGCGGTGCCGCCCTTCCGGCACAAGCGGCAGGAGCATGAGATGAACATGGCACAGGCCTTCGATCTTCTCATCATCGGCGGCGGCGTGAACGGCACCGGCATTGCCCGTGACGCGGCCGGCCGCGGCCTTTCGGTTCTCCTGTGCGAGCAGGGTGACCTCGCCTCCGCCACCTCCTCGGCTTCCACCAAGCTTATCCACGGCGGCCTGCGCTATCTGGAATATTACGAGTTCCGCCTGGTGCATGAGGCACTGGCCGAACGCGAAGTGCTGCTTAGGGCTGCCCCCCACATCATCTGGCCGCTGCGCTTCATTCTTCCCCATCATGACGGCATGCGGCCCTGGCCCATGATCCGTCTCGGCCTGTTTCTCTATGACCACCTTGGCGGCCGCAAGATCCTGCCCGGCACACGCTCCCTCGACCTGCGCAGTGACCCCGCCGGCCAGCCGCTCAACCCGCGCTTCACCCGGGCCTATGAATATTCCGACTGCTGGGTTGATGACGCGCGCCTGGTGGTGCTGAACGCCAAGGCCGCGGCCCAGAAGGGCGCCACCATTCGTCCGCGCACGGAATGTATCGCCGCCCGCCGTGTCGATGGCCAGTGGGAGGTGACCCTGCGCGGCCCCGGTGGCGGCACCGAAACCGTGCGCGCCCGCGCCCTGGTCAACGCCGCTGGCCCCTGGGTCAGCCAGGTTCTGGGCCAGGTGGTGGGCCGCAGCGACCCGGACCGCATCCGCCTGGTCAAGGGCAGCCATGTGGTGGTGGACCGATTGTTTGACCACGACCGCTGCTATATTTTCCAGAACGCCGACGGCCGCATCTGTTTTGCCATTCCCTATGAGCAGAACTTCACCCTCATCGGCACCACCGACCTTGACCAGCAGACCGACCCGGCAAAACCCGTCATCAGCGCTGCCGAAGTTGACTATCTGCTCGCCGCCACCAGCGAATATTTCAAGCGGCCCGTCACCCGCGCCGATGTGCGCTGGTCCTATTCCGGCGTGCGGCCGCTCTATGACGACGGCGCCAGCAAGGCCCAGGAGGCCACCCGCGACTATGTGCTGAAGCTTGACCAGCGCCCGGGCGAGGCACCGCTTCTTTCCATTTTCGGCGGCAAGATCACCACCTATCGCCGGCTGGCCGAAACAGCGCTGGAAAAACTCCAGCCCTTCTTTTCCGCCATGGGCCGGCCATGGACCGAAGCCGCCGCCCTGCCGGGCGGCGACTTTCCGCATGATGAGGTGGCCCGCCGCATGGCCGATCTGGCGCGGCGCTATTCCTTCCTGCCGCCCCACACCATAGAGCGCCTGTTCCGCGCCTATGGCACCGAAACCGACCGGCTGCTTTCTGATGCCCGCTTCGCCCAGGACATGGGCAGAAGCTTCGGCAGCCTGAGCGAACGCGAGGTGGACTGGCTGAAGCGTGAGGAATGGGCCATGACGGCCGATGACATTCTGTGGCGGCGCTCCAAGCTGGGCCTGCATCTGTCCGCCACCGAGCAGCAGGATCTGCGCCGCCACCTCGGCGAAGAAACGGAGAACTGACATGCCGGGTCATCTTCTCGCCATCGATCAGGGCACCACCTCATCGCGCGCCATCATCTTCGATCAGAAGCTGAGGCCCAAGGCCGTCGCCCAGAAGGAATTCCGCCAGCACTTCCCCCGCTCCGGCTGGGTGGAACACGAGCCGGAGGACATCTGGTCCAGCGTTCTCGCCGTGTGCCGCGCCGCCCTGCGCAAGGCCCACCTCAAGCCCGCCGCCATTGCCGCCATCGGCATCACCAACCAGCGTGAAACCACCCTGGTCTGGGACCGCAAGACCGGCAAGCCCATTCACCGCGCCATCGTCTGGCAGGACCGGCGCACGGCGGAGATGTGTACCGAACTGAAGGCGCAAGGGCTGGAGCCGCTCTTCACCCGCAAGACCGGCCTGCTGCTCGATCCCTATTTCTCCGGCACCAAACTGTCCTGGCTGCTCGACGCCGTGCCGGGGGCCCGCGCCCGGGCCGAACGCGGCGAGCTCGCCTTCGGCACGGTGGACAGTTTTCTGATCTGGCGGCTCACCGGCGGCAAAACCCACGCCACCGACGCCACCAATGCCTCGCGCACCCTGCTCTATGACATTCACAGCGGCAGCTGGGATGCCGAACTGTGCCGCCACCTGCGCGTGCCCATGGCCCTGTTGCCGGAGGTGAAGGACTGCGCCGCCGACTATGGCATGGCCGAGCGAAAATGGCTGGGTGCGGCGCTGCCCATTCTCGGTGTGGCGGGCGACCAGCAGGCCGCCGCCGTGGGCCAGGCCTGCTTTGCCCCGGGCATGATGAAATCCACCTATGGCACCGGCTGCTTTGCCCTGCTCAACACCGGCGACCGGCCGGTGGCCTCGCATAACCGCCTGCTCACCACCGTTGCCTATCAGCTCGACGGCAAACGCAGCTATGCGCTGGAAGGCGCCATCTTCATTGCCGGTGCCGCCGTGCAGTGGCTGCGTGATGGCCTGAAGATCGTGAAGAAGGCGAGCGACACCGGCGCACTGGCCAAGGCGGCCGATCCTCATCAGCAGGTCTATCTGGTGCCCGCCTTTGTCGGCCTGGGGGCGCCCTGGTGGAACGCCGAGGCGCGCGGCGCGCTGTTCGGCCTCACCCGCGGCACCACCAGCCGCGAGCTTTCCCTCGCCGCGCTGGAATCCGTCTGCTACCAGACCCGCGACCTGCTGGAGGCCATGCGCCGTGACTGGGGTGCGGCGGGCGACACCATTCTCCGCGTCGATGGCGGCATGACCGCCTCGGACTGGACCATGCAGCGGCTGGCCGACATTCTGGCCAGCCCCGTGGACCGGCCGAAGGTTCTGGAAACCACCGCCCTTGGTGCCGCCTATCTCGCGGGCTTCAGGGCCGGGCTTCTGCCGCCGCCCGAGACCTTCGCCAGAAGCTGGAAGCGCGACAGGCGCTTCACGCCGAAGATGAAACCGGACGTGCGCGATGCCAAGTATCAGGGCTGGCAGGAAGCCGTGCGCAAGCTTCTGGCCTGATGGCAAAGGCCGGGGGGCGGCCAACCGATCCCGTTGACCCCCGCCCAAATCTCCACCCCGTTTCAACACGGCGGCAGAGCGGGTCTAGAATTTGCCCAGCACGTTGAGGAACACCCCGCGGTCATCAAAGGTCTGATCGCGCAGATCATCCGAGAAGCGGCCGAAATTATAGCCGACACCCACTTTGAAATTGTCGCCCATGTGCCGGTAGATGGCCGCCAGCGCGCCCCAGTCCGCCGTCTCATCCGTGGGGCTCCACAACACCCGGCCTTCCAGCAGCGCATCCCAGTTATGGACAACATGCAGGTCGGCCCGCACCACGCCGAGATGGGCCGAGGAGTCATCCCACGAGCCGCCGGCCCGCGACCGCGTTTCGCCAATGCGGAAGCCGTATTTCGCACCCAGCGTGACATAGCGGTTGATGTCATAGCTGGCATCCGCCGACAGGATATGGGTGATCTGCTGCGGGCCAAGCGTGGTGCCGTTCACCGTCACCTGATCCGGACCCGGCAGGTCATACAGGAAGGTGTATTTGAACAGCGCGTTGAAGCGGTCGTTATCCACCGGCCGGTAGGCATAGCCCAGCGAGCCTTCGAAATAGCGTCCATCCAGCATGGTGCTGGTGGCGTCCGAGAACAGCGCATCGGCCGAGACAATCATCCGCCAGTTGTCGGACATTTCCACCGTGGCGCCAGCCGAACCTGCCCAGGTCGTGCGGTCGCGGCTGTCATCGTCGGAGTCTTCCAGGCGCACCTCGCCCCTGCCGTGCGCCGACACGCCGTTTTCACCCTTGTAGCCGGCAGATAGCGACAGCGCCGTGCGGTCAAAGTCGCTGTCAATGCGGTCACGGATGCGGCCCTGTTCCATGGCCGCGGCCAGTGTCCAGCGCGCATCCGGTGTATATTCCACACCATAGGTTTGGGTCAGGCTGCGGCGCTGGCCGAACATGTCGTAATTGCCTTCGGTGAAAGCAGATACACTTTCACTGAAACGGTGCCGGGCTCCGGACACGATGGCCCCCAGATCATTGCCATAGAGCGATGGCAGCACACTGTCGAACTCGCGGTCAGGATCAAGCCGGTAGCCCAGATAATAATGATCATCAGCCGTCGGACGATAATTGACGGTGGCCAGCCCGCCCCAGCCCAGTGAGCCATAGGAGGCCTCGGCCGCCAGACTGGTCTTCTCGGTCAGATTGATTTCACCGCCCAGCCCGCCACGGTCATTGCGGCGGCGGTTGCCGCTGCGGTCCACCGTCGTCTGGCCGAACACATAGGCCTTGTGGTCGTCATCCGGCTGATAGGTCAGGCGCATGCCCACATCGGTGCGTGATCCCTGATCATCGGTGCGCGGTGTCGCCACATAGTCGCGCCGCCGGTTGTGCATAACACCGGGCGACACTGTCCACTGATCATTGAGATGGAAGTCCAGATGGCCTTCCACTTCGCGTTCGGCCTCGGTTTGGGCCACGCGCCGCTCGGCATAGGCGGCCCCCACGCCCACCCGCTCCGAAACGTCAAGGTCGGCTTTCGCTCCCCAGATGTCTTCCTTGTTGACCACCTGCTGATCGAAGGACGAGAAGCCCGCACCCCGGTGCTCGTAATAGGCTTCTGCATCACCCTTCAGGGCGCCATTGGAGAGCTCGGCCACATCAGCTCTGCCGCGCAACCGCCAGGCATTGGCCGCAACGCCCGCCGTGCCGGCGGTTCCCTGATCGTTGATCGTCAGCCCGCCATCGGTGGAAATGGAATTGCCGAAGCCCGGCCCCTTGGTCCGCGCCACCTCGGCTTCCACATAGGTGCGTTCCGACTTCTGCACCCGCACATCGGCACCATAGAGCCTCTGCTCGGCGGGGCCGGTGTTTTCGCGTGCTGCCGTGACACCAAGGCGCAGATGATCGCCCAGCCATTGCTGTGCCCGTCCACCCACCGACAGACCCTTAACCTGGGTGGAGGCCGGCGTATATTCATAGGCAACCACCAGATAGACTTCGGAACCGCCGATGGCGCTGGAGCGCACCGCACCGGCTCCGCCCGTGGTGGACGACAGCGGCGACTTCAGCAGGATCATGCCCTGCATGTAGTCAACGTCATAGTCGTGGCCATAGCGCAGAGGCCTGCGCTCCTGCACCACACCGGTCACCGGATCACGCACCTCCACGGTCACGGTTTCCGATCCGAGCGTGATGTCCTGATGCTTCAGGAAATAAACCGACCCGCCAGTGCCGCGCAGCACATCCACCTGCGGCATGGTGCCGGGTTCGGCGGCATAGGCGTGAATTTCTCCGGTGGCGCCGCCGTCGGGCGCCTGCTTTTCGGTGGCCACCACCACGCTGGCGCCATAGAGCGCCCGCTCATTGCGCAGGAATTGCGTGCCGGTGATGCGGGTCTTGAAATTACCCCACATGGCATGACTGGCCCCGCGCTCAAGCCGGACATAGAATTTGCCACGCGTCGGCGCGTCTTCGCTGACCGTCGAGTCATCGCCATACACCGGATAATAGTCATCCGGGTCAATGCGGCGCAGGAACTGGCGCGGATCCTTGGCATCAAGCCCCCGGAACACGTTTTCAATGTCATCCTCGCCGGTATCCAGCGCCGAGGTCAGCAGATAGCGGCCCTTGATCTTGCCCTTCACATAATAGGCGAGCCGCCCCCGGGTGGTGACCTTGTCATATTCGCCGGGCTTGACGTCCTCGATGTGATCCGTTGCCTTGCGGTAGCCCACCGTGAGATCGGCCATGGCCACATAGAACCAGTCGGATTCGGGAATGGTGATCTGGCGCGAGAAGTCCAGACCGCGGCCCTTTTCGTCCACCACATCCACGGTCACGTCGTGGCTGCCGGGCGGTAGAATCCGCTGCACCACAAAGGCGCCTTCCAGATCAACCGGAATGGCCTCGCCCAGAACCTGCACGCCATTGCCCTTGGGCACATGGCTGCCATAGACGGTCACCGCCCCGCCATAGACCGGAATGTTGCGGAGCGCCGTATTGTCCTCGGCATAGCCCGGCGCCACTGCCGCGTCCTGCGGCTGGTGCTGGGCAAAATCCTCGGTCGTGCGCGACAAGGGCCGCGCCCTGGTTTCGTCAAAGCGGCCTTCGTCATCATAAACCCGCAGCACATAGGCCAGACGGGCCGGCCCATCACCGGGCATGGTCCAGCGCCCCACCAGATTCTGGTCAAGGTTGACACGCGCCAGCGGCGTTGCATCGGGCCGCTCCAGGTCAAGAATGCGCACCTCGGCCCGCTTCACCCAGCCACCATAATTCAGGCTGCCGAAGAAGGTCACCTCATCGCCCGCCCGATAGGCCTGGCGGATCGGCGCGGTGGAGACATTGAGCATGGGCTTCACTTCAAGCCCGTCAAACTTCACCTGAATGTCCATCGCTTCCAGCGCCAGATCCGTCTTGCGCTGGGCGTCCACCGGACGCGCACCCGACACCGACTCGCCATCAACACTGATGGCAAAGGGCAGGTCCCGCATGTCCGCCGGTGCTTCCTGTTCGGTGTTGGCGCCGGGCGGCAGCTTGTGGGTCTGGCCGGCCTGCGCCTCAGTCAGTGCCACCGGCATGAGAAACAGGCCCAGAACCGTCAGGGCAACATAGCCCCTGAAGGATGGTGTGTGGCCAAAGCGCTTCACCGTGCCAAACTCCCCCGTGAAAGCCGTGCCGGAAGGCTGGGATGTCTTTTTCATGGCCCGCCTCCTCACTGACCCGCCACGACCCGGACTTCGACCGGCAGGTCATAGTCCGCGCCCTTCTTCTTCCAGCGTGCGGTGACGAGCTTCTCCAGCGCCGCCGCCCGCTTCCTGGCCAGGTCCTTGCCCTCAGCACCCACCACATAGGTGAGGCGCAACGTCGAGGGTTCGCTGGCCAGCGTGGCAACAAGCTGATCAATGCCACCCGCCCACTTCGGCGCCAGTTCGGTGGAACCCGCCACGAAGGCCTGATCCTTCAGGTCAAGCCGCACCACGCGGGTCACGGCCGCACCGAAGTTCAGCTTCGTCACCTTGCCGCGGGTCAGTCGCACATCGCGCGGATTTTCCGTGGTCAGACGATAGCCCGTGGGCAGCGTCCGGGTGTCGAGCTTCATCACGAAGTTGGAACCGATGGCGGCGTCCGGAATGTCGGCACAGGCCACATGGAAGCGTCCGAACTTGTCGGTCGTCACCAGAAGGCCCTTCACCGTCGCCACCCGCACGCCCGGCAGGCCCGGCTCACCGTCATCCTGATAGCCGTTGCGGTTCTTGTCATCGAACACCTTGCCGATAACCTCGCCGCAATCGAACACATGCTCGGGGGCAATCGGCGTCACCGCCTTGGCCCTGGCCAGCACCTGACCAGTCGTCGCATCAACCAGGCTGGCATTGTTGGTCACCGTGCCGCCGCTCCCCGCACCGGTCACCTGCACGGTGATCTCCACCGTCAGCGCGCCCTGGGCATCAGGCAGCAGATTGTCAAACACCAGACTGCGCCCGTCCACGACCGGCGTGACCGCCGTGCCGTTGACTAGGGCAGATTCGGCCACATAGCTGGTGCCCGCCGGCAATGCATCGACAATCCGGAACGGCCCGCCCGTCATGCCGGTTGCCTTGATGGTGTAGGGGATCTTCTCACCCCGGCGCGCGCTCGTCACGCCCGCCGTCTTGGTGAAGTTCTGCGCCGTTGAAGCCACGCCCAGCGGCAGGTTCTGATCCACCATCGTCGTGCCGCTGACCAGCGTCAGATTGCCGATCTGGCCAACTTCATCGCCACCGGCGGACACAAAGACCAGCGTATAGTCTGTGCCCGGCGGTGCCGTGATGGAATAGTTGCCGTCAGCGTCGGTAACCGCACTGCCGACCACAGTGCCCGTCGCATCGCGCAACTGCACCACATAGCCCGCACCAGCCCCCGGCTCGCCGGCGTCCTGAACCCCGTTGTTGTTGCTGTCGATGAAGACCACACCGGTCACCGTCGCCACCGGCGGCGGATCAACCGTGACGGTCACCGTGGCGGTGGCACAATTGGCCGGGTTCAGCACTTCACAGATCTCATAGCTGATCGTGTAGGTGCCCGCAGGCGTGCCGGCCGCCACCGACACATTGCCCGTGGCCGGGTCAAGCACCGGCACCGTGCCGCCGCCGATGGGCGTGGCAGGGGTGAGCACTGACAGGCTCACCGTAGCAAGCGTCGCCGCATCACCGTTCAGCGTGTCATTGGTCAGAACATTGATGGCATTGGCCATGCCCGTGGCGCTGTTGATGCCGGACACCGTATCGTCAGCAGCTGCTATGGCTCCAGATCCCACAGTCACCGATACCGTGGCCGTGGTGCAATTGGCAGGCTTCGCCACATCGCAGATCGTATAGTCAAAGCTGTAGGTGCCTGCCGGCGTGCCGGGATTGACCGACACCGCACCCGTCGCCGGGTCGAAGGTCAGTTGCGGCGGCACAGTGGAGGCAGGCGCCACGGCAATGCTCACCATGCTGGTCGTGGCCGGCATGCCATTGAGCGTATCGCCCGTCAGGACATTGAGCACATTGCTCTGGCCAGTGGCACCGTTCACTCCGGTCGCTGTATCGTCAACCGCCACGATGCTGTTGCTCGGGATCGGCGTCACCGTCGGGTCGTCATGGCCCGCACCGGCGCCGTTGGTCGCCTCGTCGGAGCTATCCGTCACCGCCGGACCGGTGGGCGGCGTGCCGCTCGCCGTCGCCGTGTTGGAGACCGAGCCCGCATCGACATCGGCCTGGGTCAGCACATAGGCATCACCCGCGCAGCTGGTGGCAGCACCCGGCGCAAGGCTCGTCGCCGCGCAAGCGATGTTGGTCACCTTGGCATCCGTCACCGCAACCCCGGTCAGCGTCACCGTGCCCGTGTTGGTCGCCGTGAACGTATAGGCAATGGTATCGCCCGCATCCGTCACGCCGTTGCCATTGGCATCCGTCACCGTGCCCGCCGCCTTCACCAGGCCAATGGCCGGGCTCTGGCTGATCGGCGTCACCGTCGGGTCGTCATGGCCCGCACCGGCGCCGTTGGTCGCCTCG
>CALMWF010000023.1 GCA_937873445.1 uncultured Alphaproteobacteria bacterium | reverse complement strand
GCGAGAACATGGCGTTCCTCACCGCCACGTCCAACTCCTTCGGCGCGCGCTGGTTTGATGAAAACTGGAAACCCCAGTTCGATCAGCCGGAGTGGAAGGCTACCATGTAGTATTACCTCGACCTGATGAAGGCCGATGGTCCTCCGGGCGCTTCCTCCAACGGCTTCAACGAAAACCTGGCGCTGTTCAACTCGGGCAAGTGCGGCATGTGGATCGATGCCACGGTGGCGGCCTCCTTCGTGACCAACCCGAAGGACTCCAAGGTGGCCGACAAGGTGGGCTTCGCCCTTGCCCCGGACAATGGCCTGGGCAAGCGCGGCAACTGGCTGTGGGCCTGGTCACTGGCCATCCCCGCCGGTTCGCAGAAGGTGGATGCCGCCCAGAAGTTCATCGGCTGGGCCACCTCCAAGCACTACACCGAACTGGTGGCGGGCAAGGAAGGCTGGGCCAATGTTCCGCCCGGCACGCGCACCTCGCTCTACGCCAATCCGGAATATCAGAAGGTGCCCTTCGCCAAGATGACGCTGGACTCCATCAATTCCGCCGATCCAACCCACCCCACTGTGAAGCCGGTTCCCTATGTCGGCGTGCAGTTTGTGGCCATTCCTGAATTCCAGGGCCTGGGCACAACGGTGGGCCAGATCTTCTCGGCGGCATTGGCCGGCGAAAAGACGCTGGACCAGGCGCTGACGGAAGCGCAGGACGCCGCCACCCGCGAAATGACCAAGGCGGGCTACATCAAGTAATTCTCCCAAACTGGGCTGCCCGGAAAAATCCGGGCAGCCATTTTGCTTGACGGCCGTTTCAGGGAGGGAAGGCCATGGCAACCCAACACACGCGAAGCCTCGGGCGGATCGCGGTGGCGCCGTCCGTCATTGCGCTGTTTCTGTGGATGATCGTGCCGCTGGGCATGACCATCTATTTTTCCTTCCTGCGCTACAATCTGCTTGATCCGGGCAATGAGAGTTTCATTGGCCTTATCAATTACCAGTATTTTCTCACGGATCCTGCCTTTCTTAAGGCGTTGGGCAATTCGCTGAAAATCGTAGGCTCGGTGCTGGCCATTTCGGTGATCGGCGGAACACTGCTGGCGCTGCTCCTCGACCAGGCCATCTATGGCCGCAATTTCGTGCGCCTGATGGTGATTGCACCCTTCTTTGTCATGCCCACCGTGTCGGCGCTGGTGTGGAAGAACATGATGATGCATCCGGTGTCCGGCCTGCTGGCCTGGCTCACCACACGGCTGGGCTTTGAACCCATTGACTGGTTTGCCCATTATCCGCTGGCGGCGGTGGTCATCATTGTCGCCTGGCAATGGTTGCCCTTTGCCACACTCATTCTGCTCACCGCTCTGCAGTCCATGGACGAGGAGCAGAAGGAGGCGGCCGAAATGGATGGCACGCCGCCGCTTTCCTATTTCCGCCACATGGTGCTGCCGCATCTGGCGCGGCCCATCACCGTGGTTGTGCTGATCGAAACCATCTTCCTGCTCAACGTGTTCGCCGAGATCTATGTCACCGGCTCCGGCGGGCGGGCCGGCAACATGCCCTATCTGGTCTATTTTCAGGGCCTGTTGAATTTTGATGTGGGCGGGGCTTCGGCGGGCGGCATCATCGCCGTCATCCTCGCCAATATCGTGGCCTTTTTCCTGATGCGCATGATCGGCAAGAATCTGGAGGGGTGACATGGCGCGCGCGGTCTCAAAGCAACGGCGCTGGCTGATGACGGCACTGGCCTGGGCCTTGGGATTTCTCATCTTCTTCCCGATCCTGTGGACCATACTCACCAGTTTCAAGAGCGAGGGTGACGCCATTGCCTGGCCGCCGCAGCTGCTGTTCTTCGACTGGACCACGGAAAACTATGGCGTGGTGCAGGAGCGCTCCAACTATGTGAAGTTCGCCATGAACTCGGTGGTGCTGGCGCTGGGGTCCACGGCCTTTGCGCTCATCATCGCCATTCCCGCTGCCTGGGCCATGGCCTTTGCGCCGGGCAAGCGCACCAAGGACCTGTTGATGTGGATGCTGTCCACCAAGATGATGCCACCGGTGGGGGCGCTCATCCCGCTTTATCTGATCTTCCGCGACTTTCACCTGCTCGACACGCGGGGCGGCATCATCACCGTGCTGATGCTGCTCAACCTGCCCATCATCATCTGGATGCTCTACACCTATTTCAAGGAAATACCGGGGGAGATTCTGGAAGCCTCACGCATGGATGGCGCTTCGGTGGGCAAGGAGCTCATCCATGTGCTGGCGCCCATGGCGGTGCCCGGCATTGCCTCCACCATCCTGCTCAACGTCATTCTGGCGTGGAATGAGGCATTCTGGACGCTGTCCCTCACCACCAAGGATGCGGCCCCCCTCACCCAGTTCATTGCTTCCTATTCCAGCCCGGAGGGGCTGTTCTGGGCCAAGCTTTCCGCCGCCTCCACCATGGCAATCGCCCCCATTCTGGTGCTGGGCTGGTTTGCCCAGAAGCAACTTGTCCGTGGTCTGACCTTCGGAGCTGTGAAATAGATGGGCAACATTACCCTCAAGAATGTGCGCAAGGCCTTTGGCGATGCGGTGATCATTCCCGACGCCAGCCTGGACATCAGGAACGGTGAGTTCGTGGTGTTCGTGGGGCCATCCGGCTGCGGCAAGTCCACGCTGCTTCGCCTGATTGCGGGGCTGGAGGATCTGACCTCGGGGCAGATCTTCATCGACGGTAAGGATGTGTCCGACATTCCGCCCGCCCAGCGCGGTCTGTCCATGGTGTTCCAGTCCTATGCGCTCTATCCGCATATGAGTGTGAGGAACAATATCGGCTTCGGCCTGAAGATGGCAGGCCTGCCCAAGGATGAGATTGACGCCAAGGTGGCCAAGGCCGCGGCGACCCTTAATCTCACCGACTATCTTGAGCGCAAGCCGCGCCAGCTGTCCGGCGGCCAGCGCCAGCGCGTGGCCATCGGGCGCGCCATTGTGCGCCAGCCCAAGGCCTTTCTGTTTGACGAGCCGCTGTCCAATCTTGATGCAGCACTGCGCGTCAACATGCGGGTGGAGATCATGCAGCTCCATCAGGATCTCGGCACAACCATGATCTATGTGACCCACGACCAGGTGGAAGCCATGACCATGGCAAACCGCATCGTGGTGCTGAACAAGGGCAATATCGAGCAGGTGGGTTCGCCGCTCGAGCTCTACAACAAGCCGGATTCGCTGTTCGTGGCGGGCTTCATCGGCTCACCCAAGATGAACTTCATCACCGGCCCGGTGGCAGCGGCGCACAAGGCGGCGACACTGGGCATCAGGCCGGAGCACATCAATGTTGTGAAGGGCAAGGGCGAATGGCAGGGCACCATTCACTTTGCCGAACATCTGGGGGCTGATTCATTCCTGCATGTTGATACGGTGCAGGCCGGACGGCTCACGGTGCGGGCACCGGGCGATTTCGAGGGCAGGCCGGGTGAGGCCATCGCCCTGAAACCGGAGACGGTGCGGATGCATCGCTTTGACGAGAAGGGATTGGCCATCAGATGAAACGGCTGCAGGGAAAGCGGGCGCTCATTACCGGTGCGGCGCGGGGAATTGGCGCGGCCTTCGCGCAGGCCTATGTGCGCGAGGGGGCCACGGTGATGATCGGGGACATTGACAGTGCCCGCGCCGAGGAGACGGCTGGGCAGATCGGACCCGCCTGCATGGCGGTGACGCTTGATGTGACAAAGCAGGAGTCCATTGACGCTGCCATGGCCGAAACGGTGCAGCGTCTGGGCGGTCTGGATATTCTCATCAACAATGCCGCCGTGTTCGACATGGCACCGCTCACCGAGATCACGCGGGCAAGCTATGACCGGCTGTTTGCCATCAATGTGGCGGGTACGCTGTTCATGATGCAGGCGGCGGCAAAGCAAATGATCGCCCAGGGCAAGGGCGGCAGGATCATCAACATGGCCTCGCAGGCGGGGCGGCGGGGCGAGGCGCTGGTGGCGGTTTATTGTGCCACCAAAGCCGCCATCATCAGCCTCACCCAGTCGGCTGCTCTCAATCTCATTCCGCACAGGATCAATGTGAATGCCATTGCTCCCGGCGTGGTGGATGGCGAGCATTGGGACGGCGTTGATGCGCTGTTTGCGAAATATGAGCAGCGACCGCTGGGCGAGAAAAAGAGGCTGGTGGGCGAGGGTGTTCCCTTCGGCCGCATGGGCACGGCGGAGGACCTTACGGGCATGGCGGTGTTTCTGGCCAGTGACGAGGCCCAATACATCGTCGCCCAGACCTATAATGTCGATGGCGGACAGTGGATGAGCTGAGATGGACCTGGGGCTCAAGGACAAGGTGGCCGTCATCACCGGCGGCAGTGTGGGCATCGGCCTTGGCGTGGCGCGGGCCTTTGCGCGCGAGGGGGCGCATGTGCTGATTGCGGCGCGTGACGGCACCCGCGCCGACAGCGAGGCCCGGAAAATTGCCGCTGACCATGGCGTGAAGGCCGTGGCACAGGCCTGTGATGTGGCGACCGCCGCGGGCTGTGCCGCACTCATTGCGGCGGCGGAGAGGAATTTCGGCGGTTGCGATATTCTGGTGAACAATGCCGGCACCGGCTCCAACGAGACCATATTGGCGGCGCCGGACGCGAAGTGGCAGGCCTATTGGGACCTTCATGTGATGGCGGCGGTGCGTCTGGCGCGCGGCCTTGCACCGCTGATGGCAAAGCGCGGCGGCGGCGCCATTCTGAACAATGCCTCCATCTGCGCGGTGCAGCCCCTGTGGTATGAACCCATCTACAACGTCACCAAGGCGGCCCTGGTCATGCTGTCCAAGACCATGGCCACGGAATTCATCCCTCTCAACATCAGGGTCAATGCCATCAATCCGGGGCTCATCCGCACCCCGGACTGGGTCAAGACCGCCACCCAGCTGGCAGGCCCGGACAAGGCCGAAGACTATCTGCAATCGGTGGCCGATGAACATGCGCCGATCAAGCGCTTCGGCACGGTGGAGGAACTGGCGGATTTCTTTGTCTTCCTGTGTTCGCCGCGCGCCTCCTATGCGGTGGGGGCGAGCTTCTTTGTTGATGGCGGCATGCTGAAGACAATTTGAGGAATGAGGTTGGCCATGGCTGTTGCGCTGTCACTCAAGACGTTGCCTGATCTGCCCAAGGGCGTGGGCAGGCCGCATTATGCGCGTTCGTCGCTGTCTCCGGGCATTGTCCATTTCGGGGTTGGCAATTTTCATCGCGCCCACCTTGCCATCTATCTTGATGACCTGTTCAACCACGGGCTTGACCATGACTGGGCCATCATCGGGGCGGGTATTCTGCCCTTTGATGAACAGATGCGGGCAACCCTGGAGCCGCAGGACTGGCTGACCACGGTGGTGGAGCAGGATGCGGCAATGAGCGCCGCACGGGTGACGGGGGTGATGGTGGATTTCATTCCGCCCACTGACCGCCAGCGCCTGCTCAAGACACTGGTTGACCCCAAAATCCGCATCGTGTCGCTGACCATCACCGAGGGTGGCTATCTCATTGATCCGGCCACCCAGAAATTTGACCCCAACCATTCCGCCATCCGGCATGATGCAGCGAATCCTGATGATCCCACTTCCGTGTTCGGCCTTATTCTGGCGGGCCTGCGGCAGCGCCGCGAAAGGGGCATACCGCCCTACACGGTCATGTCCTGTGACAATGTCCCCCACAATGGCGTGGTGACGCGCAATGCGGTGGCCGGTCTGGCGCGGCTTATGGACAGTGATCTGGCGGACTGGGTGGAGGAGAAGGTGGCCTTCCCCAATGCCATGGTGGACCGGATCACGCCCGCCACCTCCGACCGCGAGCGCAGGATCACGGCGGAGACATTCGGCATCAGGGACCATTGGCCGGTGTTCTGCGAAAGCTTCAAGCAATGGGTGGTGGAGGATCACTTCCCGCTCGGCCGCCCACGCTGGGAAAGGGCCGGGGCGCAGTTTGTGCCGGATGTGACGCCCTATGAGAACATGAAGATCCGCATTCTCAATGGCGGCCATGCGGTCATTGCCTATCCGGGCGGTCTGCTTGATGTGCATTTCGTCCATGAGGCGATGGCGCACCCGCTGATTAACGCCTTCCTCGACAGGGTGGAGCGGACCGAGATCATTCCCATTGTGCCGCCGGTGCCCAACACCAATCTTGCTGATTATTATGTTCAGACGGCGGAGCGCTTCGCCAATCCCGCCATTGGTGACACGGTGCGGCGGCTGTGTCTTGACGGTTCCAACCGGCAGCCGAAATTCATTGTGCCTTCCATTGCCGACCGGCTGAAGAAAAATCTGCCCATTGCCGGGCTGGCGCTGGAGTCGGCGCTGTGGTGCCGCTACTGCTATGGGGTGAGCGAAAGCGGGGCGGTGATCGCGGCCAACGACCCCAACTGGGACCGGCTTTCAGCCCTGGCGAAACAGGCCAGGGATGATCCGGGCGCGTGGCTCACCATGAAGGACATCTACGGCGATGTGGCGGAAAACAAGCGGTTTCGCACCGCCTTCACCACGGCGCTTCAAGCGCTGTGGCGCGACGGCACCGTGAAGACGCTGACCGCCTACCTCAACAGCTGAAGGTTGGGGCCGCACGGGTTGAGCGTGCGGCCCCGCCCGGTTACATGCGATTCATCCAGCCATCGACCTCGGACCTGGCCTTGTCCTTGGCATAGCCGTAGCGTTCCTGCAGCTTGCCTTCCAGCTGGTCGCGGTTGCCCTCGATGAGGTCAAGGTCATCGTCGGTGAGCTTCCCCCACTGGATCTTGGCCTGGCCCTTGATCTGCTTCCAATTGCCTTCAATGCGGTCCCAGTTCATCGGAACACCTCCTCTTTGGGTTCAAGTGGTGACGCCGGTGATGGTTGGCGCCGGTTGCAGCCGTCGCGGGGTTAAGCCTGCATCGGCCCCCTGGTTCCCCCCGATGGGGCGATGTGTCGAGAGTTCACGCCCGCTCAAATCTTGCGCAGCGGGGAACCGCCTGTTGTCCATGTGAAATCCCTCCACAGGCCGGCGGGAGGCCAAAGGTATTTCAAGCGGAAGTGATCAGCGCCCGTCCGGACGCTTTTGACAGATACTCCCACAGGGTATAGCGTATACTCCTATGGAGTATTAGCGGATTGTGAAATGCCCCATTCGCCGGAAGACAAAAAGCGCGCCATCACCAGGCTACGGCGCATTCGCGGCCAGGCCGAGGCGCTGGAACGCCAGATTGCCGAGGGCTCATCCTGCGGTGATGTACTGCAGCAGCTTTCCGCCATGCGCGGCGCGGTGACGGGGCTGATGAGTGATGTGCTGGAGGGCCATTTGCTGGAAAGTTTCGGCCATGCCGATTGCCCGCCCGACTGCCGCGAACCGGACCACGAAAAGCTCCATGCCTCCATCGCCGAGGCGGTGGGGCTGGTGCGCGCCTATCTGAAATAGTGCCTGCCAAGCGGGCGTCAGACCCGCGGCCATGAAACCGAGGAGGAGATCATGAAATCACGCGCTGCCGTGGCCTTCGGGCCGGGCAAACCCCTGGAGATCGTCGAGATTGACGTGGAGCCGCCGCGCAAGGGCGAATGCCTCATCAAGATCAGCCACACCGGTGTGTGCCACACCGATGCCTTCACGCTGTCGGGCGATGACCCGGAGGGCGTGTTTCCCGCTGTGCTGGGCCATGAGGGGGCTGGCGTGGTGGTGGAGGTGGGCGAAGGTGTGACCACGCTCAAGAAGGGAGACCACGTCATTCCGCTCTACACGGCGGAATGCCGCGAGTGCAAATTCTGCAAGTCGGGCAAGACCAATCTGTGCCAGAAGGTGCGCGCCACCCAGGGCAAGGGCCTGATGCCCGACGGCACCACGCGCTTTTCCTATCAGGGCAAGCCCATCTATCACTACATGGGCACCAGCACCTTCTCGGAATATACGGTGGTGCCGGAAATATCCCTCGCCAAGATCAACCCCAAGGCGCCGCATGAAAAGGTGTGCCTGCTGGGCTGCGGCGTCACCACCGGCATCGGCGCGGTGCACAACACCGCCAAGGTGAAGGCTGGTGACAATGTGGCGGTGTTCGGCCTGGGCGGCATTGGCCTTGCGGTCATTCAGGGGGCAAGGCAGGCCAAGGCGGGCAAGATCATCGGCATTGATGTGAACCCGGCCAAGTTTGAACTGGCGAAGAAGATGGGCGCCACCGACTGCGTCAACCCCAGGGACCATCAAAAGCCCATTCAGGAGGTCATCGTCGACATGACCGATGGCGGGGTGGAATTTTCGTTTGAGTGTATCGGCAATGTCGATGTGATGCGCTCAGCCCTTGAATGCTGCCACAAGGGCTGGGGTGAAAGCGTCATCATCGGCGTGGCGGGGGCGGGTCAGGAAATCCGCACCAGGCCGTTCCAGCTGGTAACGGGCCGGGTGTGGCGCGGCTCGGCCTTCGGCGGGGTGAAGGGCCGCAGCCAGCTTCCGGGCATGGTGGAACAGGCCATGAAGGGTGAGATTGATCTCGACTCCTTCATCACTCACACCCTGCCGCTGGACCGGATCAATGAGGCCTTCGACCTGATGCATGAAGGCAAGTCGATCCGCACCGTCATTCATTTCTGACGTTTCCTGCCGAAGTGCTGTGCCTGCCTGCTCCGGGACCGGAGCTGCCGCGCGTGGGGCAATTTCATCCGCGCCAAACACATGAGGAAACGGCCATGGCCAAACTGTCTCTCCATCCTGCCATTGATAATGGCTTGAAACGTGCCTCCAAAACCTTCAAGGGCGGAACGCTGCGCTGTCACTGCACCCATGAAGCGGTGGAAGTGACGGTGGGTTCGCAGGTGCTGCACAACCACGCCTGCGGCTGCAGCAAATGCTGGAAGCCGGAGGGGGCCACCTTCTCGGTTGTCGGCGTGGTGCCGCGCGACACGGTGAAGGTGGTGGCGCATCCGGAAAAGCTGCACATTGTCGACGACAAGGCGCTGATCCAGCGCCACGCCTGCAAGGTGTGCGGCACGCACATGTTCGGACGCATTGAAAACAAGGACCACGCCTTCCACGGTCTGGATTTCATCCACACGGAACTGTCCGATGACAAGGGCTGGGCACCGCCGGGCTTTGCCGCCTTCGTGTCGTCCATCATCGAGTCCGGCACACCGCCCGACAAGGTTCCCGGCATTCGCAAGAAGCTGAAGACGGCGGGGCTTGAACCCTATGACTGCCTGTCGCCGGTGCTCATGGATGTGCTGGCCACCCATGCGGCCAAGGCCAAGGGCACCTATCGTTCGGCTTGATGTGAGGGGGCGGGTTGCGGCCCGCCCCTGTTCTGGAGGAATCATGGAACGGATCGAACGGCACGCGGCATCAGGCGGCTTTCAGGAGGTGTGGAAGCACAGGTCGGAGACGCTGTCCTGTGACATGCGTTTCGGCATCTATCTGCCGCCGCAGGCCGCGGTGCAGAAATGCCCGGTGGTCTATTGGCTGTCCGGCCTGACCTGCACGGAGCAGAACTTCATCACCAAGGCCGGCGCCCAGGCCCATGCCGCGCGCCACGGTCTCATTGTGGTGGCACCGGACACCAGCCCGCGCGGTGAACTGGTGGCCAATGATCCCGCCTATGATCTGGGGCAGGGGGCGGGGTTTTATGTCAACGCCACGGAGGAGCCGTGGGCGGCCCATTTCCGCATGTATGATTATGTGCTGCGCGAACTGCCCGCATTGGTGGAGGCGCATTTTCCGGTCACGGCGGCGCGCGCCATTTCCGGTCATTCCATGGGCGGGCACGGGGCGCTGGTTCTGGCCTTGCGCAATCCGGGACGGTTCAAAAGCGTGTCCGCCTTTTCACCCATCGTGGCGCCGTCGCAGGTGCCCTGGGGCGAGAAGGCGTTTTCCGCCTATCTCGGCGCTGATCGCACCACCTGGCAGGCGTGGGACGCCTGCGCCCTCATTCCGGCGGCTGCCGAGCGCCTGCCCCTGCTCATTGATCAGGGCACGGATGATGAGTTTCTGGACAAGCAACTGCGCGCCGATCTGCTGGCGGCGGCGTGCAGGCAGGCGGGTCATCCGCTGACGCTCAATCTGCGGCCCGGCTATGACCATTCCTATTATTTCATAGCCAGCTTCATGGCCGAGCACATGGCGCACCACGCCAGGGCCTTGCTGGCCTAGGCCGGCACAGAGAGCGCAGGCCTGGCTCGTGTGGCGGTGCGGGGCTGGGTCGGGGCGCGGCTGGTGCCGCCGGCAAGCAGGCGCAGTTGGTGACGGCTATGCCTTCGCCTGTGGCCAGCATGAAACCGTCTTGCCTAAGGGTTATACTACGCATAAGAAATGGCTGGCGGCTGACTTGGGGACCCAATGCAGAGATTCCTTCCGGGATTGGTATTTCTCGGCACATCAGCGCTTGGTCTGGCGTTGAGCTATTCAGTCTACTCCGCCGACCGCACGGCTGGTCGGCTGCGCATCGAAGGCATGGCGCGCGAGGCAGCCCAGCGGGTTCAGGTCAAGGTTGATCACCACATCGCCGTGCTGGAGGGGGTCCGGGCCCTCATTGATGTGGCGCGGGCCACACCGCCCCGGACTGACTTCCGCGATATGGTGGCCCATTTTGATCTGCGCGATGCCTATCTTGGCATTCAGGGCGTGGGTTATGCCGAGGTCATTCCGCCCGGCGGCGAAGCGGCGGTGAGCGCGCGCATCAAGGCCGACTATGGCCTTGACCGGACAGTCTGGCCGGAAAGCGCCCAGCCGCTGCGCACCAGCATCGTCATGCTGGAGCCAGATGATGAACGAAACCGGGCAGCACTGGGCTATGATATGTACAGCGAAGCCAACCGGCGTCAGGCCATGGACAATGCCTGGGCCACCGGCCTGCCGCGGGCAACCGCACCAGTGCAGCTCAAGCAGGAAATCACCAGCGAGAAGCAGCCAGGCTTTCTCATCTATGTGCCGGTCTTTGCACAGGGTCAGAGCCAGACCACGCCAACCGGTTCGCCCCAGCCAATCAGCGGCTTTGTCTATGCGCCCTTCCGGGCTGGCGATCTGCATGCGGCAGCCTTTGCCGGGTTCGATGCCAGGTCGGCGGCGGTGGAAAGTTATGATGTCTCCTCGGGCGCTCCGGCGCTGCTTTACCGCAGTCCCGGCTTTGATGAGGAGAAGGTTGAACATGGGCGGGATGCCACGGCCGAGGTCAGGATTGCCGGCCGGACATGGCAGTTCCATGTGGTGGAGGGGCAGGATTTTGTCCTGACCCTGCGCAAGTCGCTGGGGCCGCTTCTGGCCCTGATTTCGCTGGTTCTGGCGGGGGCGCTGGGCTGGCTGGCGCGGGCCCAGCTCAGGTCGGCCGACGCGGCCCACCGCCTGTCCGCGCTGTCGCAGAAGGCGCTGGATGACAAGGATCTGCTGCTGCAGGAGATGAACCACCGCATCAAGAACCTGTTGGCGCGGGTGACAGCCATTGCCCGGGCAACCGCCAATGGCTCAGCCGACATGCAGGAGTTCAACACCACCTTTCAGGCGCGTTTGCAGGCCATGGCAACAGCCCAGGACACGCTGGCCCGTTCGCACTGGGAACGCGCCAGTTTCCGCCAGCTGCTGCGCAATGAAATGGAGCAGGTGTTTGGCGCGCAGGCTGACAACATGAGCCTGACCGGGCCTGATTTTGAACTCGACGAGAGGGCGGCCCAGGCCTTCGGCCTCACCTTCCACGAGCTGGCGACCAATGCCCTGAAATATGGGGGAGCAGCCGAACAGAAGTTCGCCCTGGCGGTGGATTGGGGATTCACGCCGGATGGTCGGCTAGTGCTGGAGTGGCGCGAACACCATGACAGGCCGCCGCAGGTGCCGGAGCGCAAGGGTTTCGGTTCCCGGCTGATGGAAGCCACCATCCGCGGTGATCTCAATGGTGCGGTGGAGCGGGTGTTCAGCCAAAGCGGCGTGGTGGTCACCTTCAATGTGCCGAAGGAAAAACTGGTGCAATCATCAAGGCCGGACCAGGCCTAGCGCCGAGGGTCAACAGCGCGCGCTGTCGTCAATTGTTCTGACGGCAGAGGCACCAGTCACATCTGGCTGTTCTGCTCGCCCTCGGGCCTCATGTCGATGGCCACCTGCAAGGCTTCAGCGGTGCGCGTCACCACGGCATCAACAGTTGTCTTGTGGCGCAGCTCGGCCTTCAGCGCGGGGTCGGCCTCCTGCCACAGGGCAAGGGCCACGCGCGCCTGCGGCAGCGCCCGGCTGACCCGCATTTTCAGGGCACGCAAGTGCAGGGTGCTCAGCGGTTCCACGAAGGAAAGAAACACCAGCGCCGGCACATCACCGGCTTTCGGGGACTGAGTTTCGGCTTCAGTCAGGCTGGCAATGCGGGCATTGAGACCATATTTGGTGAAGATCTGTCCCAGCATCATGGCGGCGGCACGGTCCAGCGGATGGTTGCCATGCAGCACTGCAATGGGGTGTGCTACCGACCAGGCCGACTGCAGCCGGTCACCTGCAAAAATGTGGCGGGCCGAAGCCCGATCGGGTGCAATCACATCAAAAGCGGCTTCGGCCTCTGCATTGGCAGAGCCACCCACCGCCAGGGGCTGGGGCAGGGCGTCAAGAGACGACACCAGGCTTTCGCTGGAAGCAACCAGCCGGCCGAGGCGCTCGTCATCCAGATGACCGCGCACAATGTCCAGATGAGCGCGGCGCACCGCCTCCAGCGCAATCTCATCGTAATAGGTGGCAAGGCCGCGGCCCTTGAGAAACTGACGGGCCTGATCAGCGGCCTCGCGCGGATCACCGGCCAGCATGCGCTGGTAGAAAATCTCGTGCGGGGCCAGAACCGGCCTGTCCCCCAACAGCACATCAAGAAATTTAAGGCGTGGCACATGGCGCCCCAGCACAACGAGGCAGATGGTGAGCGGTGTTGCCAGCACAAGGCCGATGGGTCCCCAGAGGAATGCCCAGGTGAGTGCCGCGATGATGATGGCAACCGGCGACATGCCGGAGGAGTGGCCATAAAGCAGCGGTTCCAGAACATGACCGACCAGGGGTTCGATCATGGCAAACAGACCGACGGTGGCCATCAGGCTCCACCAGCCGGGGTCGGCAGCAAAGGCCACCAGCAGCGGCGGAATGAGGCCGATGAAGGCGCCGATATAGGGGACAAATCGCATGACACCGGCGAAAATTCCCCACAGAAACGGGCTGGGCAGGCCGATGAGCCACAGGCCCGCGCCGATCACCACGCCAAAGCTGGCGTTGACGGCAAGCTGGGTCAGCAACATGCGGCCAACGCGGCGCGCGGCATCATCCAGGGCGTTGGTGGTGGTTTGAATGTCGTCGGTGCCCGCCAGGCGGATGAAGCGATTGCGCAGGTCCTCGCGCTGGGCCAGCATGAAGGCCGCAAGCAGCAGCACCACCACAAGTGTGGCCACAGGGTGCAGCAGCGGCTCAAGATAACCCAGAACGGCCTCCAGTCCGTGGCTGGCTGCATCCACCCGCACGGTGGGAATGATGGTGCCGTTCTCAGCCACGGGGGCAGCCCCGATGACATGAAAATCGGTCAGCACACGGAAAAAAACATCACCGGCACGGGAGAACACCGATGACGCAGTGAGGGCCTCCGAGAGAAAGTCGAGCTTGGCCCGGATGGTCGGCTCATAGGAGGGGATTTTCTCCGCCAGCTTGGCGCTTTGACGGTAGGCCACAAGCGAAATTGCCGTGATGATGCCGAGTGCAAACAGAACCGCACCGGCCACTGCCAAACTCTTGGGCAGGCTGGCGCGCATCAGCCAGGAAACGATGGGCGACAGGGCAAAGCTCAGCAGCAGGGCAAGTGCCAGATGCACCAGCACATCCTTGGCGAGGAACAGGATGGCGCCGATGCCGAGAACGAGCAGAACAGCCGCCGTAACCGAAAACAGCGGCACGGCATTACGCACCATGCGGTTGGTCAGGATATCCATGGCGGCTGCTCTCTCTGGTCAATCAGCCGGCACGCGTCGTGACGACGTCAATCTGGGCCAACAGCTTGGCAAAGTCGATGGGCTTGGGGTGATAGTCATCGCAACCCGCCTGCAACGCCTTGTCGCGGTCACCGGCCATGGCATGGGCGGTCAGGGCGATGATGGGAATCTGGCGGGTAGCCCCTTCGCCCTTGAGGGCGCGCGCTGCCGTCCAGCCATCCATCACCGGAAGGTTCATATCCAGCAGAATGACATCAGGCAGTGATGCCCTGGCATTTTCCAGCCCCTGTTCACCATCATGGGCGAGGATGACACTGTGGCCGCGCCGTTCCAGACGGCGGGCAAGGAAATCCCATATCTGTTCGCTGTCTTCGACGAGAAGTATCTTGGCCATGGTGTTCCTCATGCGGATGGGGGGTTGGGCGGCTGGTCAACAAAACGGCGCAGGTCAGCCACAAGGTCAGCCATGGACATGGCACCCTTCTGAACAATGGCTTTGGCTTCAGGCGCAAGGGTGCGAACCTTGGCTGATTTCACATCCTCGGCGGTCATCACCACCAGGGGGATGGCGGACCATTCGTCATGGGCGCGCACCTGGCGCACGAATTCGTAACCGTTCATGCCCGGCATGATGAGATCAACCAGAACCAGCGACGGGCGGCTGCGCACCATGGCGTCAAGGCCTTCGGCGCCGTCACGGGCCAGCCGCACGCGCCAGCCCTGCTTTTCAAACATGGTTTTGAGGCGGCTGTTGGCGGCGGCGTCATCATCAACAATGAGAACGCTTTTGCCGTCATGGCTGGCCAGCACGCTGGCCAGCGCCTCGGCGAGCTGCGGCCGCTTCACCGGCTTTTGCAGGTAACCGGAGGCGCCCAGGGTGTAGGCAAAGTGCTGTTCGTCCAGCACCGTCTGCATGATGACCGGTATGGTTCTGGTGGCGGGGTTCTGGCGGATGGCGCGCAGCACGTGCCAGCCGTCCATGCCCGGCATCATGACATCCAGAAGCACAGCAGCGGGATCGCCGGTCTTGAGCTTGTCCAGCGCCTCTGCGCCGGTGGCGGCCGTGACCACGGAGAAACCTTCCCGGCTCAGATGACGCTGCAGCAGGTCGCGGGCCGAAGCCTCATCATCCACCACCAGAACAGTGCCACGGGTGGACCGGGCAAGCGGACCCGCCGTGGCGGGGGCATTTTCCGGTCCTGCTTCGGCCACGGTTGCCACCGGCTTTTCATATCGGCTTGGAATGGTGACAACAAAGCGGCTGCCCACGCCGGGTGTGCTTTCCACGGTGATTTCTCCCCCCAGCATGATGGCGAGCGCGCTGGTGAGCGCCAGGCCAAGACCGGTGCCGCCATATTTGCGGGTGGTGGTCTCATCGGCCTGGGTGAAGCGCTTGAACAGATTATCGACCTGCTCGGCAGTCATGCCGATGCCGTTGTCCGACACTTCCAGGCGGGTCAGCGCCTTGCCTTCCTGCTGCTGATGGCTGACGCTGAGGGTGATCTCACCATCACGGGTGAACTTGGCGGCATTGCCGATGAGGTTGAGCAGGATCTGCTTCACTTTCAGATCATCGGTGGACAGGACATGGTTACGGTCGGCAGCAGCAAGGGTGAGGCGGTTGTTGTTGCGCATCATCAGGCTGCCGGTGGCGGCTTCGACCTCGTCCAGAAGGGTTGCAACGGTGAAATCGACGGCGTGAACGTCCATTTTCTGGGCCTCAACCTTGGACAGGTCGAGTACGTCGTTGATGAGACCAAGGAGATGCCGAGCATTGACGCCGATCTTGTTAAGGTCGGAAAGAATGGCTTCCTCACCCTTGTCACGAAGCTCTTCCTCGATCAGCTCGCAATAGCCCAGCACTGCGGTGAGGGGGGTGCGCAGTTCATGGCTCATATTGGCAATGAAGGCCGACTTGGCGCGGTTGGCTGACTGAGCTTCATCGCGCGCCTGCTCCAATTGCAGCTCGCCTTCACGCTGGCGCGTCAGATCGGACAGAACCAGACCGGCGCCGGCTGTGTGGCGCCCTTCATTATCCACCAGGGTGACCGGAAAGACTTCGGCCTTGAAATATTTCGTGCCTTCCGGTGTATCAATCTCGAAGGGCTTGTCCTCGTCTCCCTGGGCGGGGATGCGCCGGAAGGCCAGGGCCTCGGTCATGCGCGGGCTGATGATCTGGTGGAGTTCCGGCACCACGGCGGCCATGGGCGCTCCCACCAGAGCAGAAGCGCTGCGCCCCATGAGGCGGGCGAAGGCCGGATTCTGTTGCTGGATGGCGTTGTTCTGATCGATCAGGGCGAGGCCAACGGGCGCGCGGTCGAGAACATCCGTGAGCAGGGATCGGGCCCGCAGCGAGGCATCGCGGCTGCGCCGCACCATGGCCAGTATGAGACCCGTCATCATGAGGGTTCCCACCAGGCCCGCCAAGGCCACCGGCAGCCAGAGAGAATATTGCTGACGGGTCAAGCGGGCGATGGTGGCATCAGCCATGTTGTGCATCAGCGCCGTGTTTGAGCGCACGCCGTCCATCAACTGTTTGCCGCGGTTGGTGTTGATGATCCCCTTGGCCAATTCGAAAGAGGTGTTGCGGGCTGTTGTCACCTCCTCGGCAAAGCCGAAGAGGGCCGAGGCATAGTCCTTGATGCTGGTCAGGGCCTGGTCGGGAATGCCGGCGGCAGCAGCGCTCTGCTCAAGGGTCATGGTCAGACTGCCAATGGCATCGGCGGCTTCACGATAGGGCTGCAAATAGGACTCGCTCGCCGTGATGACATAGCCGCGGTAGGAGGTTTCCACATCTGCGAGCGCGGCCTGATGGCGGTCGGCGGCCTGCAGGAAGGTGTTCTGCGCGGCAAGGCCGATCTGGGCCCGCACAATCTGCATAAGGCCGGTCAGCAATGCCAGCAAAGAGAGTGTCAGAAGAAAATAAACAATACCGCGAAGCACCGGAGACATGACGGCTTTGGTAATCATCGTCGCAGTCTCCCTGGCCCAGGCGCAATGGCGACAGAACGGGGCCTGGGACGGACGGTTCCTTGGCCGCGAAAATATTTCTTTCACGAAATGGTGGAACTGCGCCCACCCTGGCCCGTTACCGGGGAACTGAACGCCGCCGTGATCCTCAACCAAATTCCCCCATCAGGAGATACATCATGAAAGGTGCCGCACTCTGGCTGCTTGGACTGCCCATTCCGCTCATCATCCTTCTCTATGTCTTCAACGTGATCTGAACCGCGCTCCGGCGGCTACCCCCGTAAAATTGAAAGGAAAAATCATGACCGTGACCAAGATGATCGAACCCGTGAACACCGACCTTGCCGCCAAGGACCGCGCTGCCATTGCGGCCGGCCTGGGGAAGTATCTGGTTTCCACCTATGAGCTTCTTCTGACCACCCAGCTGGTGCACTGGAACCTCAAGGGCGATCTGTTCTATCCCATCCACAAGCTTACGGATGAGCATTACAGCGCCCTGTTCGAGACGGTGGACCTTCTGGCCGAGCGCATGCGGGCCCTGGGCAGCTTCGTTCCGGCCAATGGTCCGACCAGGGAATTCACTGTGTCGGCGCGGGTCACCGGCAAGGACATTGCCGCAATGGTTGAAGAGCTGGCCAAGATGAACGAGGACGGGGCGCGCGCGGCCCGCGAGCTGGCGGGCAAGGCCGACGACGCCGATGACATCGTGACCAGCGACATGCTGGTGGATTGCATCAAGTTCCACGAAAAGGCGATCTGGATGCTGCGCGCCACCAACGGCTAAGCCCGGCCAGCCACCAGAAACGAGAAAGGCCCTCCGGAAACGGAGGGCCTTTTGCTTTGCAGCTGCAACTAATATCAGACAGCGGACCCCGCCTTCATGTCAAAGAACAGGGCCTGGGCAATGAGGGCCTTCACCATTTCGGGCGAGAAGGGCTTGGTGATGAGGAAGGTGGGTTCCGGCCTCAGACCGGTGAGCAGGCGCTCCGGGAAGGCGGTGATGAAAATGACCGGAACATCCTGATCCTTCAGAATGTCATTGACGGCATCAATGCCGGAACTGCCATCGGCCAGCTGGATATCAGACAGCACCAATTGCGGTTTGCGCCGGGCGACAATCCTGGCTGCTTCGTCGCGGGTGCGGGCCACGCCCACCAGGCTGTGGCCGAGGGAGGTGACAATTTCCTCCAGATCCATGGCGATGAGCGGTTCATCCTCGATGATCAGAATGTCACTGGCGATCATTTCCGAGATCTGGCGGTTGGCCTCGTCATATTTTTCCGACACCTCTTCCGGGGTCAGGCCGAGAATGGCCGCCGTATCGTCGAGGGAGAAATCCTCGACTGCCATGAGCAGAAAGGCCTGGCGGGCGGTGCCGGGAATGGCGGCCAGACGGTCCTGAACGGTTTCCTCCCAGCCGGGACGGGACGCCTCACTGCGGTTGTTTATGGCAACAGCCCCCCACAGGCGACTCAGCGCATGAAACAGGGAAATGCGCGGATCTGCCTTTGCCTTGATGAGGGAGGGATCGGCAATCAGGGTTTCCATCAGCGCGGCAACGTAGGCGTCCCCTGAGGACTGCCAGCCGGTCAGTGCCCGGGCATAGCGGCGAAGATAGGGCAAGTGCGGCGCAACGACAGAAGAAAGTGTCATAAAATCAAATGGTTGGCTTAGCCAACCCTCCCTGTATAGCCCCGGGGCTGTGGCCCCGCATCATCACTCAAGCTCTTATTAACGCAATTTGCCGGGACGGGTTCCATTATTTTTTGTCAGCGGAACCGTTTTCGGATTACAGCATTATGGAGGCTATAGACCCCCGCCCCACCGGGCGAACGAGAGACGATCATGACCAGCAAACCGACCAAACCTCACACCAAAAGCAAAACTGCCGCGCGTGTTCCCACGACGGTGGAGAGGTCGCTTGGTCAGCAGCTCAAGACCTATTACGACGGCATTACCAACCAGGAGATACCAGACCGCTTTCTGCAGCTTCTGCAGGAACTGGATGAGAAGACGTCCTAGGGTTCAGCACTTTTTGCCGGCATGGAATGACCATGAGTTCACATGACTTCAAGCGCGATCTTCTGGCGGCCATGCCGTCGCTGCGTGCTTTTGCCATTTCTCTGGCCGGCAAGGTGGACCGGGCTGATGATCTGGTACAGGAGACACTAACCAAGGCCTGGGCTCATCAGAATTCCTACACGCCGGGCACCAATCTGCGCGCCTGGCTGTTCACCATTTTGCGCAATGAATTCTACACCACCCTGCGCAAGCGCGGCCGTGAGGTTGAAGATGCCGATGGCGAGATAGCCCTCAATGTCGGGGTTCATCCGTCTCAGGACGGACACATGGACATGAACGACATGAAGAGCGCACTGGCCAAACTGCCCGCCGACCAGCGCGAAGCCCTGCTGCTGGTCAGCGCTTCCGACATGTCCTACGAGGAGGCGGCCGCCATTTGCGGTGTTGCCGTGGGCACCATCAAGAGCAGGGTGAACAGGGCGCGCGCCAAGCTGGCTGATCTGCTTCATCTTACCGACGGCAGTGTCTATGGACCCGACGCCGGCACCATGGCGGCGCTTACCAATCAACGGCCGTAATTTTCTGATTTCTCGTCGTCACGCCGTGGAACCGGCGATGATCCTGCCCGTTGTCTGGCTACAACCACGCAACCGAGGAGACCGCCATGGGCCGTTCCAACTACCCATCTGCTTCTGAGACTCTGGACAAGACGCGCCGCGCCGCTGCTGACATGAGCGAACGCATGGGCGAGCGCATTGGCAGCATGGCTGATGAAGCGGCCGACAGCGTCAAGGACATGGCCTATGGTGCCAGTGAAAAGGTCAAACGTGTTGCCGATGACGTTGCCGATCGGGTGAAGCGCAGTGCCGGTGACGTGGCGGAAGGCACCGATCGCCTGATGGCCAATGCATCTGACCTTGGCAACCGCGGTGTGGACCAGGCGCAGAGCCGCGCCAGCCAGACACTTGCCGATGTCGAGCGCTTTGTGGCGCGCAACCCGGTGGGTGCGGTTGTGGCCGCGCTGGGCATCGGCGTTGTGCTTGGCTTCATGACCCGGAAATGACGCCATGATGCGGCTTGTCCAACTCGCCATTTCGTCCCTCGGTCTGGCGCGGCTGCAGCAGCAGCTTCGCAACGCCACGGTTTCAGGCGCCCACTATGCGGTGATCGGCGTCATCACTTTGGCGGCAACGGGTTTCCTGCTGTCGGCTCTCCGCCATTACCTGGCGGTGGAACTGGCGCTGGGAACCGGCATCGCCGACGCGGTTATAGGTGGCGCATTGGTCGTGGTGGCCGGATTGTGGCTGGTCATGGTGCGCACCGCGCGTCCGCAAAGGGATCTGTCGCCGCAGGACCTTGGTTTGCAGCCGCTGGTCAATCTGGTGGACTCAACTGCGCAGTCGGTGCGCTCGACATTGAATGAACCAAAGACTGCCATGCAGACGGCGGCCGCCATTGGGGCCATTGGCTTTGTTGCAGGGCGCATGCTGCGCCGGCGCTGAGCATCAGCTTTCATTGCAACCGCCCCCGGACGCCCATGGTGCCTGGGGGTTTTCCTTTTGTCTTCTCCACAAGGTGCGGAAAATGCCACCGCCATGGAACCCGGTGAGTGACATCACGTTATTTCAGCGAAGGCAACTTCACCCCTGCATCATGGATTTGGAGTACACATCATGACCATGAACAATCTGCTGTACTGGGCTGTCGTCCTGTTTGTGGTGGCCATTGTGGCCGCCTTCCTGGGCTTCGGCGGCATTGCCGGCACCGCCATGGGCGGCGCCAAGATCGTCTTCTGGGCGGCCATCATCATTGGCATCGTCATGGCGGTTCTGGGCGTTCTGCGCCGCGCCTGAGGTGCTGCGCGCCCAATGACAAGGCCGGTCTGGAAACAGACCGGCCTTTTCTGTTGGTTCCGGAAAAGGAGGGTCACGGTGAGGGGATGAAAAAACCCCGCCGAAGCGGGGTTGATGAAGCGTGCCTTGCAGGGGATCGGCTTCAAGGGAATTCAGAGGGGGGTGCGGTTGTTCTCCCGCAGTTCAACCGCCGCCGTCACGGCGGGTGATGAGGGCGTCATATAAAATACGCTGAGATTATTCTCAGACGGGGAGAGCTGCGTCACCGCCAGCCTGGCTGTGTCCGCCTGCCGGGCCTGATTCATTGCCAGGGCCGACACAAAGGGCACAGCGGTGAGCTGCGAGGCGGCGAGAATGAGAACAGCGGCAATGCGCATGGGTGATCTCCTTGTGGTGAGATAACGGCCTGACGCTGCCTGGGTTCCACAGAGCTGGAAATGAACAGATTGTGAGGCGGGGAGAGCGCAGAGGAACAAAATCGCGACTGGCGCATTGACACTATGGTTTCACTGCTTTGACACAGGACAAGTCATGCTGAAGGCTCGTGATCATATGCACCTGGTGCTGGCCGCCATGTGGGTTGCCGCTCTGGGCGTGGTTATTCTTGTATGACCTGCCGCCATGCTGTGGGTCCGCCTCACAGAATGAGGATGTGCACCTTCTGAACGCGAAGTAGGATTGAGCCGGCTGAACTGAGCAATCGAAGACGCTTGCCGATGCTTTGAGCACATTGAAGGACATGCAGTACGCCGAGAACGCGCTGACCAAGGCGCTGCCGAAGGTGATCAGGGGGGTGAGCCAGAGCAGGCTTTAGCAGGCGCTGTGCGATCATCTCGCGGAAACGGAGCAGCAGATTTCACTGCTGGGTCAGGTATTAAATTCCATCGGCAAGAAGCCGGAGGGCAAATGGTGCGAGGCCATCGAGGGTCTCATCAAAGGTCCCGAAGGCATCCTGGAGGAGGCGGAGGGGCGCAATTGCCCGCAATACGGCGGTTGCCCTTGTCTGTCAGGTGCCAGAATGCTGGATTGAGGGCAAAAGCCATTCGCTGGGTGCGGTGTTAACCCCGCAGGGCAAGGAGAGATGATGAACGGAAGCGGGCCAAAGCCCGGAATGGGCGCCCAAGTGCATGAGCATGGATGCAGTTTCCGGGTCTGGGCGCCCCATGCCGAGGCTGTGACCGTGCGCGTCACGGGAGACAATGAAAGTCCCCGTGAGACGCCCCTGGCACAGGAGGGCAATGGCTATTGGGCGGGTGACGTGGCGGGGGTGAAGGCCGGTGCCCGCTACAGGTTCGTCTTGTCTTTGCCGGGTGGCGAAAGCCGCGAGCGCATTGATCCCTATGCCATGGACGTGACCCATTCCGCAGGCGAGGGTGTGGTCGTCGATCATGACTGCTTTGACTGGCGCGGCGACGATTTTGACATGGCGCCGCACAATGAACTGGTGATCTATGAACTGCATGTGGGTTCCTTCGCGCCGGAGGGCGATGGTCCTGGCACGCTGCACGATGCACAAGGCCAGCTTGCCCATTTGAAACGCCTGGGCATCAATGCAGTTCAGATCATGCCGGTGGCTGAATTCGCCGGTGATCTGTCCTGGGGTTATAACCCGGCTCACATTTTCGCCGTGGAAAGCAGCTATGGCGGGCCTGACGCGCTGAAGCGCTTTGTGCGGGCCTGCCATTGCCATGGCATCGCCGTCATTCTTGATGTGGTTTACAATCATTTCGGCCCCTCCGACCTTGATCTCTGGCAGTTTGACGGCTGGAGCGAGAACGGCGGCGGGGGCATTTATTTCTACAATGACCATCGCGGGGAAACCCCCTGGGGCAAAACCCGGCCTGACTATGGCCGCCCCGAAGTGCGCCAGTTCATCCGTGACAACGCGCTGATGTGGCTTTCCGACTATCACATCGATGGCCTGCGCCTTGACATGACACTTTACATCCGCAGCATCGGCGGCGCGGGCGGTGATGACCTTCCCGACGGCTGGCGCCTGATGCAGTGGGTGAATGACGAAGTGCGGAAACTGCCCGGCCGCCACATCACCATTGCCGAGGACCTGCGCAATTATGCCGGGATGACGGCGGATACGGCGCATGGCGGAGCAGGGTTCAACACGCAGTGGGATGCCAGTTTTGTTCATCCGGTGCGGGCGGCAGTGATTGAGCAATCGGATGAGCGGCGGTCGATGCTGGCGGTGCAGCAGGCCATCACCCAGCGTTATAATGATGATGGTTTTCGGCGCGTGGTCTATAGCGAAAGCCACGATGAGGTGGCCAATGGCCGGGCGCGTGTGCCCTATGAAATCGACCCCGGCAATGCCACGTCGTGGTTTTCGCAGAAACGGTCGACACTGGCGGCAGCACTGGTGTTCACGGTTCCCGGCATTCCGATGATCTTTCAGGGTCAGGAATTTCTGCAGGGCGAATGGTTCCGCGATGATGTGCCGCTGGATTGGGATCTGAATGAGGAATTTTCCGGCATCGTCCGGCTCTATCGTGATCTCATTCACCTGCGCCGCAACCTGGGTGGAGTCACAGCGGGTCTCATGGGCCAGTTTGTGACGGTCCACCACATCAATGACGACATGAACATGCTGGCCTTTCAGCGCTGGGAGAAGCATGGTCACGGCGATGATGTTGTGGTGGTGATGAATTTCAGCAATGCCACGCGCGAGAATTACATGATTGGCATGCCCGTGGCCGGGCGCTGGCGGGTGCGGCTCAACAGTGATTCACATCATTATAGCCGTGACTTCGGCAATGCGCCGCTGGCCGATCTGGTGGCCCAGGCCCAGGCCTATGACGGCATGCCCGCGGCGGCCCAAGTGACAATCCCGCCCTATTCCTTTGTCATCCTGTCGCAGGACCGGAATGACTGATCGTCAAAGGCCGGAGAGCGGCAGACTGGCGTGATAGACAAGGCCGGTGCGTGGCCAGTGTGCTTCGGCGGTGCCACTGAACTGGTTTGGCAATGCGCTGAACAGAATGGAACTGCCAAAGCCTTCGCGCCGTGGCCGCTGCACGCGGACCGGCGATTGTTCCGTCCATTGGAAATCAAGCTGGGGTTCACCGGCAGCGCCACTCTTTATGTCGGCGGTGATGGTGACGGTGCCGCCATGGGCAAGAGCCCCATGGGCGGCGGAATTGGCGGCCAGTTCCATGAGGGCGATGGCAAAGGTCTGGGCGTGCTGCGGCGGCAAGGCCACAGCGGGCAAGTCAAGAGTGATCACCTGCTTGTCGCCCTGGCCTGACATGAAGGGAGCCAGAACCCGCTGCGACAGGGCTTTGAGGGATGCGCTGTGCCAGTCGGAGTCAAACAGGATGTCATGGGTGTTTTTCAGGGCACTCAGGCGCCGCTGGAATTTCAGTTCATAGTCCTTGACCGAGCGGGCGTTGCGCGCGGTCTGGCGGGCCAGGCTTGCGGTGAGCTGCACCGTATTGCGCACCCGGTGGGCCAGCTCCCTGAGCAGGGCGGCCTTGACGTCTTCGGCCTGCTTGCGGTCGGTAATGTCTACAATGATGGTGGCAAAGGAAATGGGCTGACCCAGGGCGTTGCGCACCATGCGGGTGTTGACGAGCGCCCAGAATACCGTTCCATCGCTGCGCACATAGCGCTTCTCAAACTGGGCGATGGGGTTGGCAGGATCCGCTGTGCTGGTAATGGCGGCCTGGGTCACGGCCACGTCGTCAGGGTGGGTGATGTCAGCGAAATTACGGCTCAGAAGCTGGTCGCGGCCATAGCCCATCAGCTCGCACATGCGGTCGTTGACGCGTATAAATCGGCCGGTTCCGTGGCTGGTTTCACACATGGCCGCACCGGCATTGTTGAACAGCGCCTCCTCCATCAGGCGGACATTGGACAGTTCCGTGGCGGTGGTTGCCAGTTCACGGCCAAGAGTCGTGGCGCGCTGGCCCACCATGGATCCCGCCCGGAAGGTGACGAGCACCAGGGTCAGCATCAGGCCAAGCGCCAGAATGATGAGCCAGGTCAGATGGGGGATTGCCGCATGGGCGGTCTGATGCTCGATGCCATAGGTGGCAAGGGCGGCAACACCGCTCAGCAGCACGCCGCCCGCAAACAGGCGCCGGTTATTCCAATAGGACTGTCGCATGCTGTTTTATGAACCGGTCACCCCATATCGAAGCACGGTTGCAGGATGATGCCGTTTGCCGTCCTGTCCACGCATTGCAGCCCCCAAACTTGCCAGATTTGGCTATAATGCCAGAAATTGCCGCAGGTTCCATCACGGCCGCGGTCTTTTCGCCAGGCCCTGGCTTGAGCTTCCTTCACCGGCCGATTGAGGATTTCTAAGCTGTGGCGGGGCTGTGGCTTCTCTATGTGACAGGAACGGGCCGGTGCCTCCGGCCGAAGCGTAACGGAAGGCCGCGCCGGGAATGTCCCTCCCGGTGCCACCATAGCGGAAGGAAGTGCCCATGACCGCCCAAACCAAGAAGCCCGGCCGTGGCCGGATCTACCAGTCGATCACCGAAACCATCGGCGACACACCGCTGGTTCATATTGAACGGCTGGCTGCCACCCATGGCGTCAAGGCCAGGATTTTGGCCAAGCTTGAGTTCTTCAATCCCCTGGCCTCGGTGAAGGATCGCATCGGCCTGGCCATGATCGAGGCCCTGGAAAAGGCGGGCAAGATCGGGCCGGACACGGTGCTGGTTGAGCCGACCTCTGGCAACACCGGCATTGCGCTGGCCTTTGCCGCCGCCGCCAAGGGCATCAAGCTCACCCTGGTCATGCCGGAATCCATGTCAATGGAACGGCGCAAGATGCTGTCCCTGCTGGGGGCTGAACTGGTGCTGACGGAGGCCGCCAAGGGCATGAAGGGGGCGGTGGCCAAGGCCGAGGAGCTGCGCGCTGCCAATCCCAATGCCATCATTCCGCAGCAGTTTGAAAACCCTGCCAACCCGGCCATTCACCGGGCCACCACGGCGGAGGAAATCTGGAACGATACCGACGGCACGGTTGACGTTTTGGTGGCCGGGGTGGGAACCGGCGGCACCATCACCGGCGTGGGCAGTGTTTTGAAGGCGCGCAAGCCGGGGATCAAAATCGTGGCGGTGGAGCCAGCGGATTCGCCGGTTCTGTCGGGCGGCCAGCCCGGCCCGCACAAGATTCAGGGCATCGGGGCGGGCTTTGTGCCGGCCATTCTCGACCGCGCCCTGATCGACGAGGTGATAACCATCAGCAATGAAACCGCCTTTGCCACGGCGCGTGCCATGGCCCGGCGGGAAGGCATTCCGGCCGGCATCAGCTCCGGCGCGGCGGTGGCGGCGGCGCTGGAACTGGGCAAACGGCCGGAATATGCCAACAAGACCATTGTTGTCGTGGTGTCGTCCTTCGCCGAGCGCTATCTGTCCACGGCGCTGTTCGACGGGCTGTAATCGTCCAATACGGCAAGGGAGAAGCCCAGGCCCGGCGCCTGGGCTTTTTCAATTGGGGCGCCGGGCCGAACGCTGTGTCTGGCTGCGCACATAGACGGTGATCAGCGCCAGGATGATGGTGCCGGTGATGAACAGGAAGGCGGCAGAGGCAATGGCCGGGCTGATGTTCTCGCGGATGGTGGAGAACATCTGGCGGGCCAGGGTGCGCTGGTTGGGGCCAGCCACGAACAGGGTCAGCACCACCTCATCCAGCGAAGTGGCAAAGGCAAAAACCGCCCCCGACAATACGCCGGGAATGGCCAGCGGCAGGGTCACCTTCTGGAACACCACATGGGGCGGTGCGCCGAGGCTGGCGGCGGCGCGCTCAATGCGGCGGTCAATGCCGTCAAGGCTGGCTGACACATTCACCACCACAAAGGGAATGGCAAGCACGGTGTGGGCGATGATGACGCCGGGATAGGTGTAGGCCACACCGAGCTTGACGAAGAGGATCTGCATGCCCACCCCCAGCACCACCGCGGGCACCACCATGGGCAACAGAAAGGCCGTCTTGAAGAAGCCGGAGAAGGGCACCAGCCGGTCGCGCAGGCCAAGTGCTGCCAGCGTGCCCAGCACGGTGGCCAATATGGTGGTGCCAGACCCGACGATGAGGCTGTTGATGATGGAGCGGCGCCAGGCGTCGGCGGTGAACAGCTCATGGAACCAGCGCCAGGAGAAGCCGGGAATGGGATAGGACAGGAAGATGGAATCGGTGAAGCCCAGCGGCAGGATCACCAGCAGCGGGGCGATGAGGAAGCTCACCACCATGATGCCGAAGAGGATGCGCGCGGCCTTGAACATGGTCACACCCTGAGCGCCCGGTCAGAGGTGAGGCGGTGATAGACCGCATAGAGGGCCAGAGTGGCAGCGAGCAGGATGATGCCCAGGGCGCCCGCCATGCCCCAGTTGGCCGTGCCGGTGGCGTAGAAGGCGATGATGGAGGAGATCATCTGGTCCCTTGGGCCGCCGATGAGGGCCGGGGTGATGTAATAGCCGATGGCCGACATGAAAACGAGGAGCGCGCCGGAGGCAACCCCGCGCAGCGATAGCGGCAGCAGCACATGCCAGAAAGCCCTGAGCTTGCTGGCCCCCAGCGACTGGGCGGCCGGCATGAGGTTGCCAGGAATGCCGATGAGCACCGAGAAGATGGGCAGCACCATGAAGGGCAGCAGCACATGGGTCATGGCGATGACCACGCCCAGCCGGTTGAACAGCAGCGGCAGCGGCTCGGAAATGATGCCGAGACCCAGCAGGGTGGAATTGATCATGCCGCGGTCCTGCAACAGGATGAACCAGGCGGCGGTGCGCACCAGAAGCGAGGTCCACAGCGGCAGCAGCACCGCCCCCAGCAGCAATTGGCGCTTCCAGCCGGTGACGGATGCGGCCAGCATGGCAAAGGGATAACCAAGGGCGATGCACATGAGCGTGACAAGGCCGGAGATGACGAAGGTGCGCTTGAAAATGTCGGCGTTGTTGGAAGCCGCGGGCGGCAGCGCCTCAATCGACCCCTGCGGATTGCGGGCATAGTCGAGGGCGGCAAGCAGATTGCGGTCGGTATAGCGCGACTGGGCCGCCGCCGCGATGGCCTCCCAATAGCCGTTGTCCTTCCAGCGTTCATCAACGGTGGTGAGATCAAGCGGACCGGTGGAGCCGCGCGCCGCCGACAGGGTTTTCATCATCAGGGTGCGGAAGCCGGACTTGGCGCTGTTCAGCCGCCGCACCACGTCGCCCATGGCCTGATCGTCAGTGGTGGCGCGAATGTCATCCACCAGTGCCTGGCCCAGGGCTCCGGCCCCCGGCGTCTGCCGGTCCCAGGCGCGGGCGGCTTCGGTGGTGGCCGGCAGGGTTTTTACCACCACCGGATCGGACACCGCCTCGGACAGCATGGTGATGATGGGCCAGACGAAAAACAGGCCGAGAAACACCACCAGCGGCATCAGCATCAGCGCTGCCGCGAGGTGGCGGCGGAGTGGAGTGCCGCCCCTCATCCCACCACCCAGCAGGCATTGGCGGTGAAGGAGGCGGAGGCCTTGTCGCCCTCGTCAAGCACGGCCATGCGCCGGTCGGTCTTGACAATGAAGCGCTGGTCCCTGGTTTCCAGCACGACGCGGATGTGGTCGCCGTGATAGACGCGGTCCAGCACTGTGCCGGGAAAATCATTCTCGCGCTCGGCGGTGCGGTCGAAGTGAATGCGCTCGGGACGAATGGAAATGGTGGCGGCTGCCCCCGCTTCCAGGCCGGGGCGGGTATCCACCACGAGCTTGCCACCCTGTTTCAGGGTGATGGTGGTGCGGTCCTTGCCCACCTTGGTGATGGTGCCCTCCACCAGATTGGTCTCGCCGATGAATTCGGCGACAAACCGGGTCTTTGGATGATCGTAGATGTCGGAAGGCTTGCCGATCTGCTCGATCTTGCCGTGGTTGAACACGGCAATGCGGTCGGACATGGTGAGCGCTTCCGACTGGTCATGGGTGACGAACACGATGGTGAGGCCAAGGCGCTTGTGGAGGTCGCGGATGTCAAGCTGCATCTGCTCGCGCAACTGCTTGTCAAGCGCGCCCAGCGGCTCATCCATCAGCACCACGGCAGGTTCAAACACCAGGGCGCGGGCCAGCGCCACGCGCTGCTGCTGGCCGCCGGAAAGCTGGCTGGGCTTGCGCTCCTTGTAGGCGCCCAGTTGCACCATATCGAGGGCGCGCTGAACGCGGGCGGCGCTGTCGGGTTTGGCCACGCCGCGCATGTTCAGTGGAAAGGCCACGTTCTCGGCCACGGTCATGTGGGGAAACAGCGCATAGGACTGGAACACCACGCCCATGTTGCGCTTGTGGGGCGGCAGCTTTTCAACATGCTGGCCGCCAACGATGACCGCCCCGCTGGTGGGGTTTTCAAAGCCCGCCAGCATCATCAGAATGGTGGTCTTGCCGGAGCCGGAGGGGCCAAGCAGGCTCACGAATTCGCCCTTGTCGATGGCGAGGTCGAGGTCCTTGATGACGGTGAGCGGCCCGAAGGACTTGCTCACGTTCTGGAACAGAATGTAGGGGTCACTCACCGGCGCAATCCCGTCTCTTCAGTCTTCATGCAGAACCAGAAGCTGGTCGGCTACGGCTTTATGACTGCGCCACACGGAAGGACGGATCCTCCCGTGTGACGCAATGGTGTGGCGCTTACTGGCCGAGCCAGGCGTTGAAGCGCTGGGTCAGGGCTTCCGAATTGTCGATCCAGAAGTTGCCGTCGAGCGCGATGGAACCCGTCATGTTGGCGGGCGTGGTCGGCAGTTCGGCCTGGAATTCGGCGGGCACCATGGCGGCCGCTTCCTTGTTGGGCAGACCATAGGCGATCTTGGCCGGCAGCTTGGACTGATTGTCGGCCTGCGAGGCGAAGGCGATGAAGTCCATGGCGGCGGCGGCGTTTTCCGCCCCCTTCAGAATGACCCAGCTGTCCACCGCATAAATGGAGCCCGGCCAGACCACCTTGAAGTTCTTCTTTTCGGTGCGGTTGATGCCGCTGATGCGGCCGTTATAGGCCGAGGACATGGCCACTTCGCCCGAGGAGATGAGCTGCAGCGGCTGGGCGCCGGCTTCCCACCACACAATGTTGGGCTTCAGCTCGTCGAGCTTCTTGAAGGCCCGGTCCACACCCTCCGGCGTGGCCAGAACCTTGTAGACATCGGCTGCCGGCACGCCATCGGCCTGAAGCGCGAACTCGAGGTTATACTTGGGGCCCTTGCGCAGGCCGCGCTTGCCGGGGAACTTCTTGACGTCCCAGAAGTCAGCCCAGCTCTGCGGGCCTTCCTTCAGCTTGTCGCCGTCAAAGGCAATGGCGGTGGACCAGACGATGGCGCCGACGCCGCAATCGGACACAGCCGAGTCAATGAACTTTTCCTTGCCGCCAAGCTTGGCCCAGTCGATCTTTTCATAGATGCCATCGGCGCAGCCCAGGGCCAGTTCCTCGGTTTCCACCTGCACGGCATCCCAGTTGGGCGCACCGGCCTTCACCTTGGCCTGCAGCGTGCCCACGCCACCGTCCCAGCTTTCGTCCAGCACCGGCTTGCCGAGCTTTTCCGAGAAGGGCTTGAAATAGATTTCGCGCTGGGCGTCCTGATAGTTGCCGCCCCAGGACACGACGGTGAGGTCGCGGGCCTGGGCCGCCATGCTGCCGAGCGTCAGGGCCGCCAGGGCGGAAGCGAAAATGAGAGATTTGGTCAGTTTCATGGGACGTCCTCCTGTTATGGTTCAGCTAGATTGGGGGAATTTTTAAGCCCCAGCCAAGCACAGTTACGAGCCAATGCATGGGGTCAGTTACGACCTGGACAGAATAATCAACAGCGAGAGCCGCCTCAATAGGTGGGCGGTGTGATGGCGGAGAGAATTTCGCTCTTGCCGGGGGCCACATTGCGAAAGCGGTGGGGCAGGCGGCTGTCGAAATAATAGCCGTCGCCGCTGTGCAGCACGCGGCATTCACTGCCCACCGTCAGTTCAATGGCGCCGCGCGTGACCATGCCTGCCTCCTGGGCGGTGTGGGTGAAGGCAAGGCCTGTGTCGGCGCCTTCGGTGTAGGTTTCATGGAGCATGAGAAGCTGGCGGTTGGGGTGGTTCATGCCGATCATGCGGTAGGAAATGGCTTGTGGTTTGCCAATTTCCACCAGTTCTGACGCGCCATAGAAGGGTGTGTAGGGCAGGCGCGAGGGCAGATCCATGAAGAAGCCGGTGAGCGTGGTGCCGAGGGCGTCCAGAATGGCCGTCAGCGTGTCGATGGAGGGCGACATGTGATCACGCTCGATCAGGGAAATGGCGGCGTGGGAAATGCCGGAACGGAGCGCCAGTTCGCGGCCTGAGAGATCGCGCCGTCGCCGCAATTCCCTGAGCTTGTCGCCAATCTTGGGCATGGGCCTGTCTCCTTCTGCAACCGGGGCAGAATAGGAGTGTTAAAAATACTAAACAAGCCCTGACGGGCGCTTGTGGCGCTGCGCGGCAGGACAGAAGATTCGAAAAAAGGGGAGAATGTCATGTCATCGCTGCCTGCCGGATTTGCCGATCGCATCCGCCTGCTCAAGGCGCCCAGCCGCTCGGCCGAGGGCGATGCCTCGGCCATCGAGGGCACGGTGAAAGAAATCATTGCCCAGGTCAGGGCACGTGGCGACGCCGCGCTGGCCGATTATTCGCAGGCCTTTGACAGGATGGTGCCGGAGCAACTGGAAGTCTCCATGGCGGAGCGCAACGCGGCGGTGGCAGCGCTGGACCCGCAGACCCGGGCCGACACGGAATTTGCCATTGCCCAGGTGCGGGCCTTTGCCGAGGCCCAGTTGGCCACCATGCTGCCGCTGGAGGTGGAAACCCTGCCGGGCCTCCACCTCGGCCACCGCGTCATCCCCATTGCGCGGGTGGGCTGCTATGTGCCGGGCGGGCGCTACCCCATTCTTTCCGCTCCGGTGATGACCCTGGTGCCGGCCAAGGTGGCGGGCTGTGCCGAGGTCATTGCCTGCCTGCCGCCCGGCGCCCATGCCGCCATGATTGCCGGCTGCCACATGTCGGGTGCCGACCGCATCTTCCGGGTTGGGGGCGCACAGGCCATTGCCGCCATGGCCCATGGCACCGAGACCATTCCGGCGGTGGACAAGGTGGTGGGGCCGGGCAATGCCTTTGTGAATGAGGCCAAGCGCCAGGTCTTCGGTCAGGTGGGCATTGACCAGCTGGCGGGTCCCTCGGAAATCTTCACGCTCGCCGATGACACGGGCGATGCCGCCATGATTGCCACCGATCTTCTGGCCCAGGCGGAACATGACGTGCGCACCAGGGTCGGCCTCATCACCACCAGTGCCGAACTGGCGCGCGCCGTGGTGGTGGAAATCGGCCGGCAACTGGCCACGCTTTCAACCGCCGATGTGGCGGGCCAGGCCTGGCGCGACTATGGCCAGGTGGCCATAGCCAGCGATGAGCAGGCAATGCTGGACTATTCGGATTTCATTGCCGCCGAGCACCTGCAGGTGCACACGCGCGAGCCGCACGCCACGGCAGGCAGGCTCAGCAATTACGGCTCGCTGTTCATCGGCCCGCTGGCCAGCGTGGTCTATTCCGACAAGTGCTGCGGCACCAACCACACGCTGCCCACCATGGCGGCGGGCCGCTACACGGGGGGCCTGTGGGTTGGCTCCTATGTCAAGGTGTGCACCCACCAGTGGCTGGAACCGGCAGGGGTTCGGGCTGTGGCTCCGCCGGCGGCGCGCCAGAGCGCCACCGAGGGCATGGAGGGTCACCGCCGGGCGGCCCAGCTGCGGCTTGACCTGCTGCAGATGAAGAACTGACGCCGGTTATTTGTCAGTCTTTTCGGGATTGGTGAGGCGATAGATGTTGCGCTCGGAAATGCCCATGGCCTTGGCCGCCTTGGCCTTGTTGCCGCCGTGGATTTCCAGCATGCGCTTAAGATAGGTGGCGCGCAGCTCATCCAGCGTCGGCTCATGGTCGAAGCGCAGGTCGAAGACGCCGCGGCTTGACCCCTGGGTTTCCGGCAGGGACAGGTGATGCGGCTGGATCATGATGGCGCCACCCGACATGAGCAGGCCGCGCTCCACCACATTGCGCAGTTCGCGGATGTTGCCGGGCCAGTCATAGGCCAGAAGGGCCTGTTCCGCTGAGGGATGAAACTGCTTTTTCAGATTGCGCATGAAGGCGCGGCCTTCAAGGAAGGTATGGGCGATGAGCAGGATGTCGCCGCGCCGCTCGCGCAGGCTCGGCACCTTGATGACGAAGGCCGACAGGCGATAGTAGAGATCGCCGCGGAATTTGCCCTCCTTGACCAGATCGGCAAGGTCGCGGTTGGTGGCGGCGATGAAGCGCACATTGGCAGACAGGTCGCGCGTGCCGCCAAGACGGCGGAAGCGCCCGGTTTCGAGAACGCGCAGCAGCTTGGCCTGAATGGAGGGGCTGATCTCGCCGATTTCATCAAGAAACACGGTGCCGCCGTCGGCGACTTCAATCAGGCCTTCCTTCTTGCGGTCCGCGCCGGTGAAGGCGCCGCGCTCATGGCCGAACAATTCGCTTTCGAGCAGATTTTCCTGAAGGGTGGCGCAATCAATGGTGAAGAGCTGGCTGGCGCCGCGCTCGCTTTCGGCGTGAATGCTCTGGGCCACCAGTTCCTTGCCCACGCCGCTTTCGCCTTCAATGAGAACGGTGGTATCGGCCTTGGCAACGAGCGAGACCAGTTCCCGGATTTTCAGGAAGGCCTGGCTCTGGCCCACCATGCGCGGGCCGGATTTTCCCTTCACCTGGGTTTCCAGCAATTCGATCTTGCGCCGCATGGTGGCGGTTTCGATGGCGCGCTTCACCGCCAGTTCAAGGCGCGAGGGCGAGACCGGCTTGATGAGATAGTCGGACGCACCGGCCTGAACTGCCTGCACGGCCTGATCAATCGAGCCATAGGCGGTGAGGATGATGACCGGGCAATTTTCGGAAAGCCGCTCCACCGCGTCCATGCCGCTCGAATCCGGCAGGCGGTGGTCGAGCAGGATGAGCAGCGGCTCCTCGTTGGGGAAGGAGGTTTCCGCCTCGGCCATGCTGCGCACGCCGACAGCCTCAAAGCCCAGACGTTTCAGTTGCCCCACCAGAAGGCGATTCAGGGTGGTGTCGTCTTCGATCACAAGTATGGTTCTGGCGGGGGCGGCCGTCATTCTTCCTTAACCACAGAATCGGCACTGGGGATCACCACATGGAAGGTGGTGCCCCTGCCGGGTGTACTTTCAACGCTGATACTACCACCAAGGCGTTCAACGGTAGCCCGACAAATAGACAGGCCGAGGCCCGTGCCGATGCTGCCGTCGGCCCGTTTTGACCAGAAGGGCCAGAAAATGCGCTGCAGGTTTTCCGGGGCTATGCCCACACCGGTGTCAGCGAAGCTTGTTTTTACCAGGCCGTGTTCCTCCCGGGCGGTGATGGTCAGGGTGCCGCCTTCCGGCATGGCGTGAATGGCATTCTGGCAAAGGTTCAGAATGACGATGCCGAGATCGCTTTCGCTGGCCAAAATGCGTGGAAATCCGTCATATTGCCGGACAATGGTGACCTTGGCCTGCTCGGCCTGATAGGCCAGAAGCGTGGCCACATCGTCAAGCATGTGGCGGACATCGGTGAGCATGAGATCGGGGGAGGCCGGCTCGCTGATGCGCAGCAGCCGTTTGGTCACGTCAATGCAGCGGTCGATCTCGCGGTCGGCAATGTCCAGGTACTGCTGCACCGATGCGCCGGGCGCAGCCTTGGTAATCTCCTCCTGCATGGCCCGCAGCGCCAGGTGGATGGACGACAGGGGATTGTGGATCTCGTGGGCGATACCGGTAGCCAGCATGCCAATTTCCGACAGGCGCTGCTCATGGGAAATGGAGGCCTGATCGGCCAGATCGCGGATCGACTCGATGACGCAGCTGCGCTTCACCCCGTCCAGCACGATTTCGGCCCGGGCGGCAATGACCTCGACAAACAGCTCCTCGCCATTCTTCTGGATGTGGCGGTGGCGGCACTTGAGGGGGCCGGCGCTGGTGCGGGCCAGTTCAACCAGCGGGCAGGTGACGATGGTGGGTGAACAGGGCTCCGCCAGGCGGTGGCTGGAAACGTGGCACTTCTGACCGATGGCCTCGGCGGGCGTGATGCCCAGCTGGCGGCAATAGGCTTGGTTGACTTTGAGAATGGTGTAGTCATCGGCGATGACGCGCACCCCGTCGGGCACGGAATCGATGACGGTCTGCAGGAAATTCTCGCTGCCCTTCAAGGTGCCAAACATCTGGCCGATGCGGTCGGCCATGAGGTTGAAGCGGCCGGCCAGAACCGCCAGCTCATCATCCTTGCTGACGGTTTCCACGCGCGAGGTAAAATCGCCCTCGGCAAAGCGCGCCGTGGCGCCGGCCAGGGCATTCACCGGTTTCAGAATATAGCGGTAGAGCAGGGCGGCGAGCGACAGAAGGGCGGCCAGCAGCACCGCCGCGCCGGAAAGGGCCATGGCAAGGGTGCCGTTGCGCGCATCCTCGCGAATCTGATGGGCGGCATAGTCCACCACCAGCACGCCGTTGATGGGGTGGCTGACCGCCGGGCCGTGGCAGCCGCCGCAGCGCTCCTCATTATGGACGGGGTTGATGGTGCGCAGCACCTCAACCCCGCTGGCCGTGGTGGTGAATTTGGCCGAGGGCTTCAGGATCTCCGTGGGTTCGGTGGTGACCGCGCTGAACTGCCCGCCCACCCGCTCGGGCGCGGTGGAAAAGCGTACCTCGCCGTCCGGGTTGACGATCATCACCGAGACGATTTCGTGCTGGGTGCCCAACTCGTGGATGATGGCGCGCAGGCCGTCGAGGTCGCGCTTCAGCATGGCGTTCTTCAGCGACGCTTCCAGCAGGCTGTTGACCTGGGACGAGGCGCGGGCGTGTTCGGCGATGAGCCTGGCGCGATAGGCCGTCACGAAGACGGCGAGAAAGACGAGTGACGTGAGGGTGAGCGCCGTGAACAGGCCGAGGATGAAGCGGCGGCCCAGTTTTGAGCCGGACCAGGCGCGGAGAAAGTCGCTGATCCCGCTCATGACAGGCTCCCCAGCCGCGTGAGCAGCGACTCGGCCGGCAATTCGGCGGCGGCCAGTGTGTGGATTGCGGCAGGCTTGTCCGGCAGTTCATGGCCAAAGAGTGCCATGGGCAGGATGAGGCGCTGCGGCCAGGCGTGATCCATGGCCTCGGCCAGCCAGCGGCGGCGGCTGCCTGCATCATTCACGGCCAGCAGCGCTTCGGCATTGTGCAGCACCACGCCTTGCCCTGCGGCATGGATGGCGTTCACCGTTTCATTGAGGCTGGAAAGCGGCAGCTGTCCGGCGTTCCAGCCCATGGGCCGCATCACCGACTGCCGGAAGTCCAGCAGCTTCAGCCCCGTGGCCATGGCCAGGTCGGTGACCAGGTCAGGCCGGTAGGAGGGAAAGCACACGGCCACTGCCTGGCCGGTGGGCCGGGCGGCAAGCCAATCCATGAACCTGGCAAGCCAGGAGGGAGGGGTCATGATGAAATCACGGGCCTCTTGAACGCGGATGCCATCATCCCATGGAAGCGGGCCGGAACCAACCCCGCTGCGCACCATGGGAAGGGAATTGGAAACAGCATAGTCCTAGCTGTCCCGCCTCACCAGCCCGGAGCCGTTCCCGGCACATAGGGGGCCGTGTCGTCCTGGGCCTGCGTTGACAGCTTCGGCACGAAGGTTTCACGCGGGGCACCGGTGGCGGCGGCAATAAACTCACGCGTGGCCTGAAGGGTGGCCTCGGTGAGCAGCGCCAGCGCGGCATAAAACGGACTTTCCGACTTATTCGCCATGCCGCCCAGAAACATCTTCGACCAGACCAGCAGGTGGCGGTCCATGAATTTTCCGGCATCCACCAGGGCCGCCAGGGTGTTGTGCCGCAGCAGGGCGGCGACAAATTCCATCTCATGGACCAGGTGGTCATCGGCGCGGTTGCGCCAGTCCGACGCCTCCAGCCCGTAATGGGCGTACCATTCGCGCACTTCGAACATGGGCTGCTGGCGCTCCAGGTGATCTTCGGTCAGCCAGTGCGATTCATTGGGGGCTATGCGCTGGGTGAAGGTGAGGTAGAGGTCAGCGTAGTGGACGGCAAGGTCATCGGCCATGGCAGCCGCCTGGTCGGGCGTCACGGTGGCAAAGTAATCGGTCATCAGCAGGAAGCCCGCCCTGGCGTCCTCACCCGCAAGATTGAGGCAAAACCACTGTTCCGGCGGGGTGGACTTCAGCCGGAGCAGCAGGTCCGGCGTGGGTTCGCGGTCATGCAGGCGGCACAGCAGGGCCAAATCAGCCGAGGCGGCGAGAGATGTCTCCGCCGCCTCGTCCGAAATCTGCTGGTCTGGCGTTCTGGCCTGATCCGTCAACCGTCCACTCTCCCCTTGGAATGCGGCACGAAGACGATGGACGGGTTGGTGAGGTTCGGGTCAGCCATATGCTGCACCTGGTTCACCACCTGATCGTTGGGGCCGCGCGCCTTGGTTTCATAGGTGCCATCGCGCAATTTGTCGATGGGGCCGACGTCGAGCACGCGCATCATGCAGGCCATGACGCAATAGGGCCTGCGGCCGGCATCCATTTCATCGACGCACATGTTGCACTTCTTGACCACGTTCTCGTCCGGGTCATACTGCGGGGCGCCGAAGGGACAGGCGGCCTCGCAGCGGCGGCAGCCGATGCACAGGGTGGAGTCGATGTCGACAATGCCGTCCTTCTGGCGCTTGAAGATGGCGCCGGTCGGGCAGGTGGGCAGACAGGCCGGCTCGGCGCAGTGGTTGCACGACATGTTGACCTTGTAGGCATACACCTGCGGATAGGTGCCGCCTTCAATGTACTGCACGCGGCGGAAGCGCGGACCGGGCGCCAGGCCGTTCTTGTCCTTGCAGGCGATTTCGCAGGCGCGGCAGCCAATGCAGTCCACATTGTTGTGGATGAAGCCCCACTGCACATCGGGAACGACCGGCGTATAGACGGTCTGCTTCACCTTCTGGGCGGCTTCCTTGATCTTCTGTTTATCGTAGGTCTGGGCCATGGTTCTTTCCCTCGGTCCTTACTGGTCGCGCCGGAAGATGAAGCTGCGGGCGGTGGCCAACTGATCCCACACCGGACGATGGACGAGATCGGTTTTCTTGATGTCGCAGAGCACGGTGTTGTAGGCAAAGGCGCCCGCCGGGCTCGGATTGTCGAGTGTCAGGAAGTCCGGGTTGCCGGAGCGGTCGGAGCCGTCCTCGGCAATGTCCATCCAGGCGCCTTCATGCAGCACCAGCACACCGGGCATGCAGCGCTCGGTCACATAGGCCGGCACGATGGTGCGGCCACGGTCGTTGAACAGCTCCACCGTGTCGCCGGTGCGGATGCCCAGCCTGGCGGCGTCGGAGGCGTTGATGGTGACCTCCTGGGTGAAGGTTTCCCTGAGCCAGCCGATGTTGTTGAAAATGGTGTGGGTGCGCCAGCGCGGATGCGGGCTGATGAGGTGATAGGGATGCTTCTTCAGCTTGTCGGTGGCGTTGAGTGACTCCCACGGCTCCACCCATTTCGGGATATAGGGAATTTCCTCGCCATAGCGGGTCTTCTTCCAGTCGGTGATCTGGGCCAGTTCGGTCGACAGGATTTCGATCTTGCCGGACTGGGTTTCGAAGGGCCTGCCCTGTTCCACCTGTTCACGGAAGGCGACATGGGGCTCGCCGAGGATGAACTTGTGGATGCCGCGCTTCTTGAACTCCTCCCAGCTGATGCCGGGATTCTGATGGGGCACCACGCGGTTGTTCCACCATTCCGACAGATAGGCCTCATCGACGTTATCATCGATGAGGAAATACTCGCGGCTGGCCTTGGGGTTGTATTGCGGGCCAAAGCCGAGGCGCCAGGCCAATTCGGTGAACACCTGGAAGTCGGTCTTGGATTCGCCCAGGGGCTGAATGACCCGCGGGCGATGGATATAATAATGACCCTTGTACCAGGGCAGAGCCACGTCGTGGCGCTCGAAATGGGTGGCGATGGGCAGCAGATAGTCAGCCCAGATGCCAGTCGGGGTGATGGTGGAATCCATGCACACCAGCAGGCTTTCCTGATCGCCCTCGGCCTCGAGCTTGCGGATCGCCTCGATTTCCTTGTTGATGTTGGTGAGCTGGTTGAGCCAGTCCGATCCCTGCCAGAAGATGCCCCGGATATTGGGGATCACGCCGTCCAGATTGTCGCCGCGCGGCCACAGGCCGATTTCGTGGCGGCCGACATTGGGATAATTCAGCACCACATGGGCCCAGCGGTCGGACTTGATGGAGGCATACCAGATATTGGCGTTCTGATCGTAGGGATAGGCCACCGCTTCCGGGTGCCAGCCCTTGCCGATGCCTTCAGCGCAGCCGCCAAGCACGCCGATGTTGCCGGTCATGGCCTGCAGGGCGGCGGCCATGCGGTTATACTGCTCGCCATAGGCGTTGCGGCCCGGCGCCCACGAAGCCTTCAGCGCTGCCGGCTTGGTGGTGGCATACATCTGGGCCAGTTTCCGGATGTCATCGGCCGACACACCGCAGATTTCGGCCGCCCATTCCGGCGTCTTGGGCGTGTTGTCATATTTGCCGAGGATGTAGTCCTTGAAGTTCTCCTTGCCCTGCGCCCATTGCGGCATGGT
>CALMWF010000022.1 GCA_937873445.1 uncultured Alphaproteobacteria bacterium | reverse complement strand
CCGCCGCCGCACCACGACATCTACTCCATCGAGGATCTGGCCCAGCTCATCTTCGACCTGAAGAACGTGAACCCGGCGGGCCAGGTTTCGGTGAAGCTCGTCTCGGAAGTGGGCGTGGGCACGGTGGCGGCGGGCGTGTCCAAGGCCCATGCCGACCATGTCACCATTTCCGGTTATGAGGGCGGCACGGGGGCCTCGCCCCTCACCTCCATCAAGCATGCGGGCAGCCCCTGGGAAATCGGCCTGGCCGAAACCCAGCAGACGCTGGTTGCCAATGATCTGCGCGGCCGCATTGTGGTGCAGGCCGACGGCGGCATCCGCACCGGCCGTGACGTTCTGGTGGCGGCCCTTCTGGGTGCTGACGAGATCGGCTTTGCCACTGCCCCGCTCATTGCCGCGGGCTGCATCATGATGCGCAAGTGCCACCTCAACACCTGCCCGGTGGGGGTGGCCACCCAGGACCCGGAACTGCGCCGCCGCTTCAAGGGCGCACCCGAACACGTCATCAACTATTTCTTCTTCGTGGCCGAGGAACTGCGCGAACTGATGGCCGCTATGGGTGTGGCCAGCTATCAGGAGCTGATCGGCGCCACCGAATGGCTCGACATGGAACCGGCCCTCACCCACTGGAAGGCCAGGGGGCTTGACGTGTCACGCCTGTTCCGCAAGCCCGACCTGTCGAAGCCCCTGCCCATCCGCCATCAATCGGCCCAGGACCACGGCATCGACAAGGTGCTGGACCGCAGCCTGATTGAAAGGGCGAAACCGGCGCTGGAGGCCAGGAAGCCCGTGGTCATTGAGGCCGCCATCCGCAACTCGGACCGGGCCGCAGGCGCCATGCTCTCGGGCGAAGTGGCGCGCCGTTTCGGCCATCAGGGCCTTGCCGAGGATACCATCACCGTCAAGCTCACCGGCACATCGGGCCAAAGCTTTGGGGCCTGGACGGCCCATGGCGTGACGCTGGAACTGACCGGCGAAGCCAATGACTACGTCGGCAAGGGCCTGTCCGGCGGCAAGATCATTGTGAAGCCCCACGACCGGATTGGCTTCAAGCCGGAGGAAGCCATCATCGTCGGCAACACCGTGCTCTACGGTGCCATCACCGGCGAATGCTATTTCCGCGGCGTGGCGGGCGAGCGTTTCGCCGTGCGCAATTCGGGTGCTGTGGCGGTGGTCGAAGGCGTGGGTGACCACGGCTGCGAATACATGACCGGCGGTTGCGTGGTGGTGATTGGCGAGACGGGCCGCAACTTTGCCGCCGGCATGTCCGGCGGTGTGGCCTATGTGCTCGACGAAAGCGGCACCTTTGCCAAACGCTGCAACCTGGCCATGGTTGATCTGCAACCCATTCCCGCCGAGGAGCTGACCACCAAGAGGCTTCACCATGCCTCGGGTGATCTCATCAGCCATGGTCTTGTGGATGTGACAAGCCACATGAACCGCAACGACTCGAACCGTCTCCATGAATTGCTGACCCGCCATGCCAGACACACGGGCTCGGCGCGGGCCCGGGAAATTCTCGACCGGTGGGGCGACTATCTGCCGAAATTCGTCAAGGTCATGCCGGTTGAATATGCCCGTGCCCTGGCCGAACTGGAAAAGGCGCAATCGACCAGCGATGGCATGACCATCGGCGTGAACCGGAGGGCGTGAACATGGGCAAGGTCACTGGCTTTCTTGAGATCGACCGGCAGGACCGCAAATATGCGCCCGCCGCCGACCGCATCCGCCATTACAAGGAGTTCGTCATTCCCCTGTCGGAGGAGGCAACCCGCAATCAGGCGGCGCGCTGCATGAATTGCGGCATCCCCTATTGTCACAACGGCTGCCCGGTGAACAACCAGATCCCGGACTGGAATGATCTGGTTTACACCGGCAACTGGGAGGAAGCGGCGCGCAACCTTCACACCACCAACAATTTCCCGGAATTCACCGGCCGTGTCTGCCCCGCGCCCTGCGAGGCGTCCTGCACGCTGAACCTTGAAGACACGCCAGTCACCATCAAGACCATTGAATGCGCCATTGTTGACCGCGCCTGGGAAAAGGGCTGGCTGAAGCCGGAAATTTCCGCCGAAAAGACGGGCCGGAAAATCGCCATCATCGGCTCCGGCCCCGCCGGTCTGGCCGCCGCCCAGCAGCTGGCGCGTGTCGGCCACGCCGTCCATGTGTTTGAGAAGAACGCCAAGGCCGGCGGCCTCATGCGCTATGGCATCCCCGACTTCAAGCTCGACAAGCACCTGATTGACCGGCGCGTGGCCCAGATGGAGGCCGAGGGCGTCGTCTTTCACTACAACGCCCACATCGGCGTGACCCAGGACGCCCGCCAGATCGTCGACAGCTTCGATGCGGTGATCCTGTCCGGCGGCGCAGAAGCCCCGCGTGACCTTGCCGTGCCGGGCCGCGACCTCAAGGGCATTCACTTCGCCATGCAGTTCCTGCCGCAGCAGAACCGCCGGGTGTCTGAGGAATATCCGGTGGAGAAGAACCCCATTCTCGCCAATGGCAAGCATGTGGTGGTGATTGGCGGTGGCGACACCGGCTCCGACTGCATCGGCACATCGGTGCGTCAGGGCGCGGCCTCGGTGGTGCAGCTTGAGGTCATGCCCAGGCCGCCGGAGAAGGAAAACAAGGCCCTCACCTGGCCCCACTGGCCGCTGAAGCTGCGCACCTCCTCGTCGCATCAGGAAGGGGCGGAACGCGATTTCTCGGTGGCCACCAAATCCTTCACCGGCAAGGACGGGCAGGTGACGGGGCTGAACTGTGTGCGCCTTGGCCCCGACATGAAGGAAATTCCGGGGAGCGACTTCACGCTCAAGGCCGATCTGGTCTTTCTGGCCATGGGCTTTCTCCACCCCGTGCATGAGGGCATGCTGAAAAACCTCGGGGTCGCGCTGGACGGGCGCGGCAATGTCGCCGCTGACACCAATGCCTACCGCACCGGCCTGGACAAGGTCTTCGCAGCAGGCGACATGCGGCGCGGCCAGTCACTGGTGGTCTGGGCCATCCGCGAGGGCCGTCAGGCAGCGCGCGCGGTCGATGAGTATCTCATGGGCGAGACCATTCTGCCGCGCTAAACAGCATCAGCGTCGGAAGAGTTCCGGATCAGCGCTCACGGCGCGGGCGGCAGCGAAAAATCATCGAAGCGGCCGGCCTGGGCGGGCGGAGCCATGCCGCCATTGAACAATTTGTCTGCCGCCGAGCCGGGCACCACGGGAATGGCGACTGTGGCGGCGGCGGCCCCGGCAGCAATCATGCTCGCCGCCCGTTCCGCCTGGGCGGCGGCCGTCACCACGGCCGTCACCTGCTGGGGTGACAGCGTCAGCGCCTCGCCATCCAGACCGTTTCTGCCGAAGCTGGGCAGGCCATCGCCCGCGGAACCCCTGAGACCCACGGCCACCGGAGCAGCGGCGGGCGGCGGGGCCTGGCGTTCCTTTTCGATGGCCGCCAGCACCAATTGCCCCATGCGGTTATTGCCCTGCTTGAAAAAGCCAAAGCCGTCGCGGGCGCGCAGCTTGCGCACCGTGCCGGTATCATCAGCACCCACATCGGTATACTGGCCTTCGGGCGTGGAAAAGGCGGGCCGAATGTCAATGAAGGTGGCGCCCGCCGCCGTCACCTGTCCACGCTGAAGCGCCAGCATGACCTTGAGATCAGCGTCATAAAACCCATCGCCCATGGGCGGAATGCTGACCCAGAACACCTTGAGGTTCGCTGCCTTCAGGGCCGTCAGGATTTTATCGGTCTGGGCCGTGTAGGCAGCAATCCACTCCCTGGTGTTGAACAGATAGCGCGTGTCACCCACCCGGATGGGCTGGCGGTCATTGGTGCCCATCAGCACCACGGCAGCGTCATAGTTCTGGTCCTGGGTGATATTGGGCAGGCTTGCCGCCCAGTCATAAACCTCGGTCCGGGCAATGCCCGACACTTCGTTGAAGCGGTTGATGATCTCGAAACCCGGATTGCCCTCGGTCAGGCGCGTCATGCCCGCCCCCAGACCGCCGGCCAGCGCATCGCCAATCACCAGAATGCGGTAGGGCCGCACCTCGGCCGGGTTTCCGGCTGTCGCTGCCATGCCCTCCTGCAAGCCGGCAGACCCCATGGCCGGAGGGGTTGCCGGGGGCGCAGGCTGCACCGGCGCGGCCGGGGGAACAATGATGACCTTCTGCTCGGCCTGTGCCGGAGCACAAGCCAGCATCACCGCCAGCACCCGCAAGAAACCCTTCATGGGTCGGGTTTTATCCGCCCTGCCGCAACAGCTCAAGAATCTTGAGCGACGGCTTGCCGTCGAGCGGCAGGCCCTTCTTCTTCTGGAAGCCCAGCACCGCCTCATAGGTGCGCGCCCCAAAGCGCCCGTCGGCACCACCGGTTTCAAAACCGGCCTGCGACAGGCGGCGCTGCAATTCCTTGCGCTGCTCATAGGACAGGTCGACCGAAATTTCCGGCCAGCTGTGCTGGATGGGTTTCATGCCACGGATGCGGTCGGCCAGGTGCCCGACCCCCAGAGCATAGGAGTGCGACAGGTTGTAATCCATGATGGCCATGAAATTCTGGGTGACAAGAAAGGCCGGCCCGTCAATGCCCTGAGGGATCATGACAAAGGCCTTGGCCTGGCCATTGCCGTAATACTGGCCATCGCTGCGGTAGACCCCCATCTTCTCCCATTCCGCCACAGGCCGCCACTTGGCCCGCCCGATCAGCGCCCGGTTGAAACCCTTGGGCAGGGTCACTTCCCAGCCCCAGGGCCGGTCGGCCTTCCAGCCCGCCTTGGCCAGATAATTGGCGGTGGAGGCCAGCGCATCCTCCTTGGAACCCCAGATGTCGCGCTTGCCGTCACCGGTCCAGTCCACCGCATAGGACAGATAGGAGGTGGGAATGAACTGGGTGTGGCCAAGGGCCGCCGCCCAGGAGCCGGTGAAATTGTCGGGGCTGCGGATGCCGCGCTTCAGCATGACAAAGGCCGCATTCAACTGTTCGCGGGCATAGTCGCGCTTGCGCCCGGCATAGATCAGTGTCGCCAGCGAGCGCATGACGCTCATCGACCCCAGATCCTTGCCGAAGTTCGACTCCATGCCCCAGATGCCAAGCAGCACATAGCGGTCGACACCGTATTTCCGTTCAATGGCCGAGAGCAGCTTGTTCTCTTCGGCAATCTTGGCCTTGCCGGAATCGATGCGCGCCGGCGTCACCGCCTTTTCCAGATACGCCGACGTGGTGGAGGTAAACTCGGGCTGGTTGGCCGCCAGCTTCAGCACCACCGGATCAGGCTCGGTGATGCCGGCAAAGGCCCGGTCAAAAAGGGCGCGTGACAGGCCGGCCTTTTCAGCCTGTGGCCAGAGTGTCTGGATGAAAGCCTCGAACTTGGCGTCGGCGCGCGCCGGCGACGCCAGCAGCGGCAGTGACAGAAACAGCATGGCGGCAAGGCGCTTGAGCATGACAGACCCCGTGAGGCGGAACCGCGGCGTTGATTCGTCCACGGATCATGCCTGTTTATCAGGGCATGTCTAAAGGCCCAATGGGGCGGCAATCAGGCCGCGTTGCGGCGCATCAGGTGCTGTTCCCAGGCCAGCGCCGAAGTGACGATTTCATCAAGATCGTCATGGGCCGGCACCCAGCCGAGAATGTCGCGCACCCGCGCGGCCCCGGCCACAATGGCCGCCGGATCACCAGCGCGCCGTGGACCCAGCACCTTGTTGATGGGAGCGCCATGGGCCTTCTCCACCGCCGCGATGACCTCAAGCACGGAATATCCCTTGCCGTAGCCGCAATTGAAAATGCCGCTTTCGCCGCCGGAGCGCAGATGGGCCAGCGCCTTCACATGGGCGCCGATGAGATCGCTGACGTGGATGTAGTCGCGCAGGCAGGTACCGTCCGGCGTGTCATAATCGGTGCCAAACACATCCATGGATGTGCGCTGGCCCAGCGCCGTCTGGCAGGCCACCTTGATGAGATGGGTGGCGCGCGGCGTGGACTGGCCGGAGCGGCCCTTGGGGTCGGCCCCCGCCACATTGAAATAGCGCAGCGCAACATAATTGAGACCATAGGCCAGATGGCTGTCGCGCAGCATCCATTCGGTCATCAGCTTGGATGTGCCATAGGGTGAAATGGGCTGTGGCCGCGCCGTCTCGAACACCGGCTGGGTTTCGGGATTGCCATAGACGGCGGCGGTGGACGAGAAGATGAAATTCCTGACCCCGCCCGTGACCGCGCTTTCCACCAGCGCCCGCGACTTCACCGTGTTGTTGAGATAGTAGCCGAGCGGATCGGTAATGGAGTCGGGCACCACAATGGACCCGGCGAAGTGCACAATGGCCTCAACGCCATGCGACTTGATGATCGCGCCGATCAGCGCCTGATCGGCAATGTCGCCGGTGATCAGTTTTGCCCGCGGATCCACCGCCCAGGCAAAACCGGTGGAGAGATTGTCAATGACCACCACATCCTCACCGGCATCGGCCAGCGCCAGCACCATGTGGCTGCCAATGTAACCCGCTCCGCCTGTGACCAGAATGCTCATGACCGCCCCCAAGTTTAACGTGAAATAAACAGCCCCGCTATAATCAGCAATCCTTAGGAGGAACCTAAGCGCGTTCCGCGCCCGGGTTTGCTGGTTAAATATCTGTGAAGTGAGATCATGCCCCTGTCACGTCCGATCAAGAAGGCTGTCTTTCCGGTTGCGGGTCTGG
>CALMWF010000021.1 GCA_937873445.1 uncultured Alphaproteobacteria bacterium | reverse complement strand
AGAAGTCCGACACCCTGACCAATGCGAAAACCCGGCAGAGATGCCGGGTTTTCTTTTGCCGCCCATCATCAACAATGGTTTGATGGGCCAAGGCCCATCACACTGGCGGCATGGACTTCTAAGAAGTCCGACACCCTGACCAATGCGAAAACCCGGCAGAGATGCCGGGTTTTCTTATGCCGCCCATCATCAACAATGGTTTGATGGGCCAAGGCCCATCAAACTGGCGGCATGGACTTCTAAGAAGTCCTACACCCTGACGAATGCGAAAACCCGGCAGAGATGCCGGGTTTTCTTATGCCGCCCATCATCAACAATGGTTTGATGGGCCAAGGCCCATCAAACTGGCGGCATGGACTTCTAAGAAGTCCGACACCCTGACGAATGCGAAAACCCGGCAGAGATGCCGGGTTTTCTTTTGCCGCAACCGTCAAAATTCAGGCTGCTCTGGCTGCCGAGCTTTGCGCGCCTTGCGGACGGTGGTGAATTCCCACCAGTTCTTCGCCTCGCCGGTTCTGGCCTGATGGATGGCGGCGGCAAAGACATCCCACACACAGGGATCATGGCGGCTGTTAGTGAGGCGTTGCAGGCGCGCATAGAGTTCATCGGCGTTGGCCTGAGCCAGTTGCGCGCGCTTTTCTATGCCGAGGAGCGCAAAATCCCTGAGCGTGGCGGGGCCGACATTGCGCAGACCCTTCAGATCACCGGGAACCGGTTTTCGAACTGCTTCTGTCATCGGCACACTCTTCTCCCCATCCGCATTCGGGCGGGTTCTGTGGATGCGCAGGCTTCTAGCCCGCCGGCGGGGCGGTTTCCACCAGGGCCAGCAACTGGTCAAGCGAGTCCTGCCAGCCGAGATAGCACATTTCCGGCGGAATGGCCGCGGGGATGTTGTCCTGGGTGATGCGCAGTTCCGTGCCGCAGGACACTTCCGCCAGTTCCACCGTGGTGGTCAGGGTGCCCGGCAAATTCGGGTCATCAAACACATCCGTGTACTGAAGTTTCTGGTCGGGAATGATCACGATGTATTTTCCGCTGAAGCCATGGGTCTGGCCGCTGGCGAAATTGGTGAAGCTCATGCGGTAGCTGCCAACCTTCCTGACATCCATTTCATGCACGGTGAAGGTGAAGGCGCGCGGGGCAAGCCATTTTGCCTGGGCGGCGGCATCGGTGAAGGCACGAAAGACGCGCTCCGGCGGTGCCTTCACCACGCGGTGCAGGGTTACGGTGCTGGACATTTCTGTCTCCCCCTTCTGTTGGCGGTCATTGACCACGGCCCAATCCGGGCCTGTCACAGATCCAGAATTGAATCAAAGCCGCCATAGATCATGCGCTTGCCGTCAAAGGGCATGGGATTCTTGTCGGGCTGCATGAGGGGGTCATTCCGCAGTTCGCCCCACACCTCATCACGCAGCTTGCGCGACGGCCACTCGACAAAGCCCACCACCACCGATTCACCGGCGGCGCGCTTGACCGCCAAGGGGAATGAGGTGAGCTTGCCGTCCGGCACATCGCCTTCCCAGCTTTCGACAACCCGGAGCGCGCCACGGTCCTTGATCCTGCGGTCCATGACGGCGGCAAATTTTTCATAATCCTTGCGCTTTTCCGTGGGCACAGCGGCAACAAAGAAATCGAAGAAGCTCATGACACACCTCCGGTTCATGCCGTCCGCATCATCATTATCATTGCGCAGAAATGGCGGATATGCACCCACCGAGGGGACAATGCCCGGCAGATGGCTGTGGTTCCTGCGGCACTGCCGCGGGCCGGTCACATGGCTGTGTTCTTCAGGTGAGGCGGGCCGCTGTCACGGCTGATAGATGTCGAAATCGAAATACTTGTCATTGATGGCCTTGTAGGTGCCATCGTCACGCATGCTGAGAATGGCGCGGTCGACCTCAGCCTTGAGGGCCGCATCCTCCGGGCGCAGGCCCACGCCCTGGCCGCGTGAGCCAAAGGGGCCCCCGCCCCAGATCTTGCCCACGCGCGCAAAGGCGCCGTTCTGATCCGCCCCCAGCAGGCTCTGGCGCAGCACAATGTAGTCATCAAGCCGGGCATCAATGCGGCCGGCCCGCAGGTCAGAGTCGGCGTTGTCCGCCGTGTCATAGGTCAGAACCTCAGCACCGGGCCATTCGCGGCGGACGAATTTTTCATAGACGGTGCCAATCTGCACACCCACCCGCTTGCCCGCCATGGCCTGCGGCTCGGCATAGCCGTCGGCGCCCGTTCGCACCGCATCGGCCCTGGCCATGATGAGGGCGGTGGGGCCCTGATAATAGGGAATGGAGAAGGCAATCTGCTTTTCACGCTCCGGCAAGATGGCCATGGAGGCGACCATGAGATCATATTTCCTGGCCAGCAGGGCGGGGATCATGCCGTCCCAGTTCTGCTGGATGATCTGGCATTCGGCCTGAAGCTTCACACACAGGGCCTTGGCAAAGTCCACATCAAAGCCCTGCAGCGTGCCGTCGGGGGCGACGAAATTATAGGGCGGATAGGCACCCTCGGTGGCGATGATGAGTTGGCGCGGCGCAGCCTGGGCGGAGGCAGCAAGGCCGGCAAGGAAAAGAGCCACAAGGCCGCGGCGGGTGAGGGAGGCAATGGTCATGGCCATCTTCTGGCCGGGCTTGATGGCCATGGCAAGGCGGAAGATGCGGCAATTCATCCCCCGCCTGTTACGGTAATTTCATCACCGCCGGGGGTGCAAGCGACGGATGAAGCGCCTAAATTCGTCTCAACATCATGGACAAGAGCACAATGACCCAGAACCGCCTGCCCACCCCTGACGAGGTTCAGGCCGCCCTTGGTGTGACCAGCGGCGGGCGCGGCCCCCGGCGCTGGCGGCGCTGGCTTGTGGTGGCGCTCCTGGCACTGGCGGCGCTGGCGCTGGGCTGGTGGCTGTGGGGCGGTGCGGCCCAGAAAACCACCTATCAGACGGAACCCGCCAAAAAGGCCGACATCACCGTGCAGGTGACGGCCACCGGCACGGTGCAGCCCACCACCAAGGTGGAGGTGTCATCGGAACTTTCCGGCGTGGTGCGCAAGGTCAATGTGGATGCCAATTCGCTGGTGAAGAAGGGCGAAGCCCTGGCCGAGCTTGATACCGAGCGGCTTTCCGCCCAGCTGGACCGGGCCAGGGCGACGCTTGCCGCCGCGCAGGCCAGACTGACCGATGCCCAGGCCACGCTGAAGGAAAAGGAAACGGCCCTGACCCGCCAGCAGACGCTGCGGGCGCGCGGCATCAACGCCAATCAGGATCTGGATGCGGCGCGTGCCGCCCGCGACCGGGCGGAAGCCGGCATTGCCGCCGCCCAGGCTGATATTGACGTGGCCAAGGCCGATCTGGTGCTGAAGCAGACCGATGTGGTGAAATCGGTGATTGCCTCGCCAGTGGATGGCGTGGTGCTGGCGCGCAGCGTGGAGCCGGGCCAGACGGTGGCTTCATCATTGCAGGCGCCGGTGCTGTTCACCCTCGCCGAAGACCTGAAGCACATGCAGGTGGAAGCCAATGTGGATGAAGCCGACATCGGCATGGTGCATGAGGGCCAGACTGCCACCTTCACGGTTGATGCCTATCGCGGCCAGAGTTTTCCGGCCCGCATCACCAAGGTGGAGTTTTCGCCGCAGACCACCGAAGGCGTGGTGACCTATACCGCCATTCTCGAGGTGGACAATTCCAATCTGCTGCTGCGCCCCGGCATGACGGCCACCGCCCTCATCACGGTGGAGGAGGTCAAGGACACGCTGGCGGTTCCCAATGGCGCGCTGCGCTACAGCCCGCCGCGCACTGACCGGAGCCCCGGCTTCTCGCTGTCGCGCATGTTCATGCCCAGGCCGCCGCGCGGTTTCTTCGACCGGCAGACCGCGCCCGAGGCCGGCACCGGAACCGTTTATGTGCTGCGCCAGGGCGCGCCGGTGGCGGTGAAGGTGAAGAGCGGGGCAACCGACGGCAAGGTGACAGCGGTCACCGGCGGAGACCTGAAGGAGGGGGATGAGGTCATTCTCTCCTCCACCACCGGCAAATGACAACGCCGGTCATTGCCTTCCGGCGCGTGCAGAAGCTCTATGGCCAGGGCGGCGGCCTGGTGCGGGCGCTCGCTGGTGTTGATGTCGATATCTATCCCGGCGAGTTCGTGGCGGTGATGGGGCCGTCCGGTTCTGGCAAGTCCACTTCCATGAACATCATGGGCTGTCTTGACCAGCCGACACACGGCCAGTTTCTTTTCAATGGCGTGGATGTGACGGCGCTGAACCGCGACGCCCGCGCACTTCTGCGCCGCAACTATCTGGGCTTTGTGTTCCAGGGCTATAATCTTCTGGCCCGCACCACGGCCCTGGAAAATGTTGAACTGCCGCTCATCTATCGCGGCATGGGCCGGGGGGAACGCCACACCCGCGCCGCCGAGGCGCTGCGCCTGGTCGGGCTGGAGGGCCGGGAGCATCATACCCCCGCCGAATTGTCCGGCGGCCAGCAGCAGCGCGTGGCCATTGCGCGTGCCATTGTCACCGACCCGCTGGTGCTTTTGGCGGATGAACCCACCGGCAATCTGGACAGCCAGCGCAGCCACGAAATCATGGCGCTGATGACCGAACTGAACCGGACGCGCGGCCTTACCGTCATCATGGTGACCCATGAGCCGGATATGGCCGATTATGCCACGCGGCAGATTCATTTCCGCGACGGCCTCATTGAGCGTGACCATGCCCACCGGAGGGCTGCCTGATGCTGTGGGAAGCCCTGAAACTGGCCCTGCAATCGGTGCGCCGCAATGTGCTGCGGTCGTCGCTTACCCTGCTCGGCATCGTCATCGGCGTGGCCGCCGTCATCGCCATGGTGACCATTGGCAACGGCTCCACCCAGAAGGTGACGTCGGATCTCGCCAAGCTCGGTTCCAACATGCTCATTGCCCGGCCCGGCCAGTCCACCTTCGGGCCTGGCGCACCGTCATCGGAGGCGCGCAGCTTCAACGATCGGCAGGTGGAGGCGCTGCGCCAGCAAGTGACGCAGGTCAGGGCCATCGCGCCCTCGGCCAGCAGTCAGGCACGCACCATCTATGGCACCGCCAACTACACCGGCACGGTGACCGGCACCGACAACAGCTATTTCGTGGCCCAGGACTGGCCCGTGGCCCAGGGCCGCATCTTCTCCGACAGCGAGGTGCGCTCCGGCAGTGCGGCCTGCATCATCGGCACCACGATCCAGAAGGAATTGTTCGGCGCGGTGGACCCGCTGGGCCAGTCCTTCCGGGTTGACAAGATGTCGTGCACGGTGATCGGCATTCTCGAAAGCAAGGGCCAGTCGGCCTTCGGCTCCGATCAGGATGCCATTGTGGTCATGCCGCTGCGCACCTTCCAGCGCCGCATTGCCGGCAACACGCGCATCGCCACCATTGCCATTGCCGCGCAGTCGGCCGAGGCCATTTCCCAGGTACAGGCCCAGGCCATGGACATTCTGCGCGAGGAGCGCCGCGTGCAGCCCGGCCAGGAGGATGACTTCTCGGTGCGCGACATGACCCAGATGGCCAATATGCTGACCGCCACCTCCACCATGATGACCATGCTGCTGGGGGCGGTGGCGGCGGTGTCGCTGCTGGTGGGTGGCATCGGCGTCATGAACATCATGCTGGTGTCGGTGACCGAGCGCACCCGCGAGATCGGCATCCGCCTTGCCATCGGCGCGCTCGAGGCCCAGGTGCTGACCCAGTTCCTGGTGGAGGCGGTGGTGCTTGCCGTGCTCGGCGGCCTCATCGGCATTGCGCTGGGGCTTGGCATTGCCTTTGGCGCGACCACGGCCATGGGGGTGCCCTTTGCGGTTCAGCCCGGTGTGGTGGCGCTCGCCTTCTTCTTCTCCGGCCTCATCGGCGTGATCTTCGGCTTCTTCCCGGCCCGCAAGGCGGCCCGGCTTGATCCCATCGAAGCCTTACGCCACGAGTAGAGAGGCCGGGCCGGGTCTTTAATGGCGCGCAGCGGGTCGGAAAACCGCTTCGCACTTTTCCGGCTGCGTTTGTCGGCTAGATCCCATCGAAGCCTTACCCCACGAGTAGAGAGGCCAGGCCGTGTCTTTAATGGCGCGCAGCGGAGCGGACACTCAGAGACGAACAGCCCGAAACCACTCAGCGCAGTTTGGCGAGAAGCGCGCTGGTGGGCCATGAATCGGCGGCCAGGCCAAGCTTCATCTGCTGGTCCTTGATGGCCGCGCGGGTGCCCTTGCCCAGCTTGCCGTCAATCTTGCCCACGTCATAGCCTTTGGCGGCGAGAGTTTTCTGCAGCGCCACGATATCCTCTGGCGGCAGAACCTCGGCCCCGCGGCCGGGGCTGACCTTGCCCGCGCCGCCAAGCCGGGTGGCGAAATAGGCGGCGGTGGTGGAATAGACCAGGCTTTCGTTCCATTTCAGATAGGCGGTGGTGAAATTGTCATAGGCGAGGAAGGCCGGACCGTCCTTGCCCATGGGCAACAGCAGCGAGGCCGGAAAACCGTCGGCCTTGATGGGCTTGCCGCTGGCGGCCACAACCCCCCATCTGGCCCATTGGCTGCGCGGATGCTGAATGGCGATGTCGGCCTGATCCCAGGGCAGGTCAGCGGGCACCCTCACTTCCTGCAGCCAGGGCTGGTTGGCCTTCCAGCCATGCTTGATGAGAAGGCGTGCCGACGAGGCCATGATGTCGGGCACCGAGTGCCGGAGATCGCGGCGGCCATCGCCGTCGAAGTCCACCGCCGTCTCGTCATATTCCACCGGCAGGAACTGGGCCTGGCCGATCTCGCCTGCCCAGGCGCCGCGCATGTCCTCCGGCGCAAGGTCGCCCTTGTTGATGAGATCGAGCGCCGCCATGAGCTGGGGGCGGAACTTCTCCGGGCGGCGGCAATCCCAGGAGAGTGTCGCCAGCGACTGCACGGTGCTGAAATCGCCGGTGTTGGCGCCGAAATCGGTCTCCAGCCCCCAGAAGGCCACCAGCACGGGGCCGGGCACACCGTATTTCTTCTCCACTGCGGCAAACACATCGGCATATTGCGCCAACCGGTTCTGGCCTTCCTTGATGCGGTAGGCGCTCACCATGCGGTCGGAGAATTGCATAAAGGACTGGGAGAAGACATTTTGCGCCCGGTCGCGCTTGATCACCTGCGGATCATAGTTCACCGCCATGAGGGCTTCGATGGCTCTGGCCGAGTAGCCAAGGCCCTTGGCCTCGGCGGCCACCTGACGCTTGAACCCGTCAAAGCCGGAAGCGGAGGTGCCGCAGGACTGGGCAGCAGCGGCAAGGCTGGAGGCGGCAAGAAGGCCCAGGGCCAGGAACAGACGAATCATGCGGAAATCTCCCTTTGTGCGGGAGATACATTCACCGGGGCATGGCGGCAAATTCGTGACCGGGACAGCCCCAAAAATCGCGAGGGGCCACGTTTGCGCGTGACCCCTCGCTCAGGTCTGAACAGCCGTGGGTCCCCACTATCCGGCGGATGGTGCGGACCGGGGGCGATGCCGTACCCTTCCGCTCGCGCGGACCCTCTAGGGGCGTGTTCCGACCTTAGCCCAATCACGATGCCCCGCTGCCATCAAGGCAAAGCACGGTGGCGCGCCTTAACGCGCCTCTTCGCACAACCTTAGCACAGAGGTGACGCAAAATCTAGCGTCATCGATGTGGCGCTGTGAAAAAACAGTAAAGTTTGCGTTAATTGGCCGCCAAACACGCGCCAAGCGCGCGCAGCAGCGGTTCCGTTGCGGCGGCAGAGCGGGCGCTGTGGCGGATGGCCAGGACGGCGCTGGAATCCAGAATCAGCCCGTCATCGAGAATTTTCAAATGGTTGGCGGCAAGAGTTGATCCGGTCGTGGTGATGTCGACGATGAGTTCGGCTGTTCCCGCCGCAGGGGCGCCTTCGGTGGCGCCCAGGCTTTCCACCGTGCGGTAGCCGGTCACGCCCTTCTGGGCAAAGAAGCGCCGGGTGAGGTTCTGGTATTTGGTGGCCACCCGGAGCCTGCGGCCATGGGTGAGGTAGAAACCTTCGCTCACATCCTCCAGATCGCTCATGGCGGCCACGTCGAGCCAGCATTCCGGCACCGCCACCACAACGCGGGCCGGACCGAAGCCCAGCCGCAGCGCCACAGCGACGGCGGGATCGTCAGGCGCTATGGTCTCGCGCAGCAGATCCTCGCCGGTGATGCCCATGTCCACCTTTCCGTCGCGCAGGTTTCTGGCGATTTCGGAAGCCGACAAAAAGGCGACATCAATGCCGTCAATGCCGATGAGGCGGCCGCGATAGCCGCGCTCGTCGCCCAGCCGGTCAATGTCCAGTCCGGCCTTGCGCAGCAGCGCCTGGGTGGCCTCCATCAGCCGGCCCTTGGAGGGAATGGCCAGGGTGAGCGCGGTCATGACAGCACCGCCATGAGCCGGTTGGTGTGAATGGCGCAGCCCACGGCGGGAACCTTTCCTGCCGCCCCCATGTCTTCCAGCAGATCATCATACCGCCCGCCACCGGCCACGGCGATGGCGCCCTTGCCGTGGGGTGCTTCCACCTGAAAGACGAAGCCCGTGTAATATTCCAGCTCGCGCCCGAAGGTGGCCTCAAAACGGAAGCGGCGCGGGTTCAGCCCCTGATCCTCCATGGCATCGAGGCGCTGCTGATAGCGCGTCACGGCGGCGGCAAAGCGCGGGCCGGAAGCGATGGCGGCCAGTTCCTTCAGCACCTCGGTGGCCGTACCCTTCAGCGCCAGATAGCGGGTGATGGTGTCGCTGATGGTGTGGGGCAAGGGATGTTCGGAACGGTCGGCAAATTTGCCGGACAGGCGCTGGGCAATTGCCTCAAGGCTGCGCCCGCCCACCAGCGGCAGGGCGCGGGCGGTGATCACCCGCTTCACCAGCGCCAGCGCATCTTCCTGTTCGAGGGCGTCCACCATGTCGGAAATGGACGTGCGCTTGCCCCGGCCGCCCATGGTGTAGCTGTCGAGCAGATCGCGGAAGGCCTGGGGCCGCCAGAACTGGTGGCGCAAGCGCCGCCGCCAGCGCTGGGGCATGTCCACATCCTCCAGCAGGGCGGCAAACAGGCCGAGGTCACCCAGGGTGACGGTGAGTTTCGTCAGACCTGCGGCCTCAAGCGCGCTGACCGCCAGTTTCAGAATGCGGGCTTCGGCGGCGGGGCCTTCGGTGTCACCGAACCATTCAATGCCGGCCTGGGTGAATTCCTGCGGCGACAGCGCCTCATCGGGAAAGCGGAAAGCGGGGCCGAGATAGCAATAGCGCGCCTCACGGGCGGCTTCGCCATGCGACAGGTGATAGCGGCAGGCGGGCACGGTGAGGTCGGGGCGCAGGCACAGTTCATTGCCCTGCGGGTCGCTGAACACGAAGGTGCGGGCGCGGATGTCCTCGCCGGAGCGTTCGAGAAAAATATCGGCGGGCTGAATGATGTCCGGGGCGATGTGGTCAAAGCCCGCACGCTCGAACACCGCCATGAGGGCGGCGTTCTGGCGGGCCAGGGCCTGACGTTCGCTGGAGGACTTACCGGCCACGGCGAAGCATCTCCTGCACGGTGTTCACCAGATCGGCCTCGGGTGCCGAAACCTGCGCCAGACGCTGGCTTTGATATTCCTCGCGGCTTTCAATGCCGGCGGCCAGGGCGGCACCAAGGCGGAGATCCTTGACCTGCACCAGACCCTGCGCCTTTTCATCGCCGCCCTGAATGACCACCAGGGGGGCCTTGCGCTTGTCGGCATATTTCATCTGCGCCTTCATGCCTGCCGTGCCGACATACATTTCGGCCCGCACCCCGGCGGCGCGCAGGGTCTGCACCATGCGCCAGTAGTCACCCTGGCGGTCGCGGTCCATGACCAGCACCACCACCGGGCCTTCGGCTTCGGCCACGCTGCCGGGCCTGGCCAGTTTCAGGGCGGAATAAAGCCGCGACACGCCGATGGAAAAGCCGGTGGCGGGAACGGTCTGGCCGGTGAAGCGGGCCACCAGATCGTCATAGCGGCCACCGCCGCCCACCGAGCCAAAGCGCACCGGGCGGCCGTCTTCGTCCTTCGTCTCCAGCAGCAGTTCGCATTCAAAGACGGGGCCGGTGTAATATTCCAGACCACGGACCACGGAGGGGTCAATGATGATGCGGTCCGGACCATAGCCCGCCTCGCCTACGATCCTGGCGATGGCGGACAGTTCGGCCAGACCATCATTGGCCGTGTCACGGAGAATGGTCTTTTCAACGGCGTTAATGGTGTCGTCATTGCCCCGGTCGGAGCGCGCCATGAGATAGGCGGCAATGGTGGCAATGGCGCTGTCGGAAAGTTCCGCGCCCTTGGTGAAATCGCCGCTTTCATCCTTGCGGCCCTTGCCGAGCAGCAGCTTCACACCGTCAATGCCAAGACGGTCGAGCTTGTCCATGGCGCGCAGTACGGTGAGGCGGCGCTCGCCATCACCGGCGGGATCAATGCCGACATTGGCCAGCAGCGCATCCATGGTGCGGCGGCTGTTCACCTTCACCACATATTGGCCGCGCTTGAGGCCCAGCGCCTCCATGGTGTCAGCCGCCATCATGCACACTTCGGCATCGGCGGCGGGAGAGGCCGAGCCTACCGTATCGGCGTCAAACTGCATGAACTGGCGGAAGCGCCCCGGCCCCGGCTTTTCATTGCGGAAGACATAGCCCTGGCGATAGCTGCGGTAGGGCGTGGGCAGGAACTGCTGGTTTTCGGCCACATAGCGGGCCAGCGGCGCGGTGAGATCATAGCGCAGCGACAGCCACTGCTCATCCTCGTCCTGAAAGGAAAACACCCCGGCATTGGGCCGGTCCTGATCGGGCAGAAACTTGCCCAGCGCCTCGGTGTATTCAATGAAGGGCTGTTCCACCGGCTCGAAGCCATAGGATTCATAGACCTGCTGGATGGTTGCCAGCATGGCGCGGAGGCCCCGGATTTCCTGGGCCTCGACGTCGCGGAAGCCCTTGGCAAGGCGTGCTCTGGGGCGGTTTTTCTTGGAATTTTCAGCCATTGGATGCTCAAGCCTGTTTGCCACGGCTTGTAATGCAGGTCGCGGCAAAGGGAAACCGCTTTTGCGTTGGGCCGAAGCCGGCCTATTCCCGGTCGCGCACCACGCGCTGGGCCTGTTCGCCCAGCCCGTCGCCGCCCAGCGTCACCTCATCGCCCGGTTTCAGGAAGCGCGGCGGCTTTCGCGCCATCCCCACGCCGGGGGGCGTGCCGGTGGTGATGATGTCGCCGGGGTGGAGCGTCATGAAGCGCGACACATAGGCCACGATCTCGGCCACGCTGAAGATCATGGTGGCGGTGGAGCCCTGCTGCATGCGTCTGCCGTTCACCTCCAGCCACAGGGTCACCGCCTGGGGGTCGGGAATTTCATCAGCCGTGGCCAGCCACGGCCCCACCGGGCCGAAACTGTCATAGGACTTGCCCTTGGTCCACTGGCCGCCGCGCTCGATCTGGAATTCGCGCTCCGACACGTCATTGACCAGCACATAGCCCGCCACATGGGAGAGCGCGTCCTTCTTCGCAACATTCTTGGCCCTGGTGCCGATGACCAGACCCAGTTCCACCTCCCAGTCGGTCTTTTTCGACTTGGGCGGCAGGGTGAGGTCGTCATGGGGGCCGGAAAGGCACGACACCGCCTTGGTGAAGATGATGGGCTCCTTAGGAATGGCGGCCCCGGTTTCCGCCGCGTGGTCGGAATAGTTGAGGCCGATGGCGAGGAACTTCTGCGGGGCCGCCACCGGCGGGCCAAGACGGGGCGCGCCCTTCACCAGCGGCAGGCTTTCCGGCTTCACCTTGGCAAGCCGCGCCAGACCGCGCGGTGACAGCACCGCGCCGTCAATGTCCCTGATGATGGTCGAGAGATCGCGGATGCGGCCGCGGGCATCAAGCAGACCCGGCCGTTCGCGGCCCTTCGGTCCATAGCGCAGCAGTTTCATGACTCAGGCTCCGACAACGATGATGACATGGAGATCGCGCGGCCCATGGGCGGGGCGCACAATGGTCTGTTCAATGTCGGCGGTGCGCGAGGGGCCGGAAATCATGTTCAGGGTGGAGGGCATGAGGCCGTCGCCCTGGCTGGCGCGCAGCAGCGGCCAGACATCCTCATAGCAGCTGACAAGGCGCGAGGCGGGCAGCACCACCATGTGCAGTTCCGGCAGGAAATTCAGCGTAGCCGGATTGTCCGGCCCCGACAGCAGCAGCACCGTGCCGCTTTCGGCCACACCGGCGAAGGCGAGCGACAGGGTGGTGTGATCGGCGGGGTCAGCCGGGCCCGACAGAAGGGTGAGGCCGGGGGCGCGGTGCCAGGGCAGATGGGCAAGCGTGGTGTCGGCCCCCTTGCGCAGGCTGGGCGGCAGGCCCGCCGCCGCCATGTGGGCCGCCACCGCCTGCACCACATCGGCAAGGGTTTCCACGGTTTCCACGCTGCCACCCACCCCGGTCATGAGGCGGGTGAACAGGCTGAGGCGGTGGTCACCATCACCCAGGCCACGCAGCGGCACCAGATTGGCGCCATGGGCGGCAAGGTGCAGCTCCACCGCGTCGCGGCGGGCGGCCTCCGTGCCGGGCAGGCGCGATCTGATACGGGCCAGAATGGTTTCGCGGGCGCTCATTTCTGGCGCTCCCGCCACAGTTCGGTGAAGGTTTTGCCCTGGGCGGCGGGCAGGTCGCGGGTTCGGGTCCAGCCCCGGGCCAGCGGCAGGGAGGCGATGCGGCCCGCCCTGCCCCGCCAGTTCAAAAACCGCGCCGCCAGACGCATGGCCAGACCATAGAGTTTCGGCCGTTTGGCCAGGAAGGCCCAGGCGCCGAGGCCGCTGCGCACCGTGCGCGGCGTGAGGTGCTGTTCAAATTCCCGTTCGCGCCAGTGGCGCAGCAGGCGCGGCAGCGGAATGCGCACCGGGCACACATCCTCGCAGCGGCCGCAGAAGGTGGAGGCATTGGGCAGGTTGGCAGCATTCTCGATGCCGATGAGGGCCGGTGTCACCACCGAGCCGATGGGGCCGGGATAGACCCAGCCATAGGCATGGCCGCCGACTGCCTGATAGACCGGGCAGTGGTTGAGGCAGGCGCCGCAGCGGATGCAGCGCAGCATGTCCTGAAACTCGGTGCCCAGAACCTGCGAGCGGCCATTGTCGAGCAGCACGATGTGGAATTCCTCCGGCCCATCGGGATCGGCAGCGCGGCGGGGGCCGGTCATCAGCGTGGTGTAGGTGGAAATGTCCTGGCCGGTGGCCGAGCGCGCCAGGACGCGCAGCAGCGTTGAGGCGTCTTCCAGCGTCGGCACGATCTTTTCTATGGATGTGATGACGATGTGGGTTTCGGGCATGAGGCGGGTCAGGTCGCCATTGCCCTCATTGGTGACGATGATGGCGCTGCCGGTTCCCGCCACCAGAAAATTGGCGCCGGTGATGCCGACATCGGCGTCAAGATAGTTCTGGCGCAGCACCCGGCGCGCCTCCTCCACCAGGGCCGGAATGTGCGAAAGATCGCGGGCCGGATCGAGATCGGTGTGGACGCGGCGGAAGTCGGCCTCGATCTGCTCACGGCGGAGATGAACGGCAGGGGCGATGATGTGGCTCGGGCGCTCGTTCCGGATCTGGATCAGATATTCGCCAAGGTCGGTTTCAACCGGCGTGTGGCCCGCCCCTTCCAGCGCCTCGTTCAGCCCCACTTCCTCCGACACCATGGATTTGCCCTTGGTGATGAGGCGGGCCTTCTTCGCGGCGCAGATGTTCAGAATGATGGCGCGGGCCTCTTCCGCCGTTTCGGCCCAATGGACATGGCCGCCCGCCGCCTGCACCCGCGCTTCAAATTTTTCCAGATAGACATCGAGATGGGCCAGCACATGGTTCTTGATGTCGCGGGCGGCGTTGCGCAGATCATCAAACTCCGGCAGGGCGGCGCGGGCCTTGGCGCGCTTCAGCACAAACTGCGGGCCGGTGGCCACCATGGAGCGCTGCAACTGGTCATTGGCCAGGGCGGCGCGGGAAAGCTCCTTGAAGCGGGCTGTTTCAGGCTGCATCGCCATCATCCTCCGCCAGGGGTGGCGTGGCGTAATCACCCGCCAGCACTTCGGCCACATGACGGACCCTGATGTCGGAGCCCAGCCGCTTCAATCGTCCCGCCATGGTCATGAGGCAGCCGAGATCACCCGCCACCACAGTGTCGGCCCCGGAGGCGATGATCCTCTCCACCTTCTTGTCGGTCATGCGGGTGGAGATTTCCGGATATTTCACACAGAAGGTTCCGCCGAAGCCGCAGCACACCTCGGCGTCCTCCATTTCCATGAGGGTGACGCCTGCCACCTTTTTCAGAAGCTGGCGGGGTTCGGACTTGATGCCCAGTTCGCGCAGGCCCGCACAGGAGTCGTGATAGGTGGCGCGGGCGGGAAATTCGCTCGCCAGATTGTTGACCCTGGCGATGTGGACGAGAAAGGCCGTGAGTTCATGGGTGCGGGCGGCCAGGGCCAGTGCAGCCGTGTGATCGGCGCTGCCCGCCTCGAACAATTCGGGGTAGTGCTTCACCATCATGCCGGCGCAGGAGCCGGAGGGCAGAACGACGAAGTCAAAACCCGCCAGGGCTGTCATGGTGCGGCGGGCCAGGGCGCGGGCGGTTTTCCTGTCGCCGGAATTGAAGGCGGGCTGGCCGCAGCAGGTCAGCCCCTCCGGCACAGTCACGGCAAAGCCTGCCTGCTCAATGAGCCGTGCCGCGGCAAAGCCCACGCTGGGGCGCATGACATCCACCAGGCAGGTGGGAAACAGGGCGACGCGAGGCACGGTGCTACTCCTTTGACGCAAGCTTTGCCCGCAGGGCGGGGCTTGTGCAAGCGCCCGACCCGTCAGTAGGTCAGGGCTTTTTCGATGGTCGGGGTGATGCTTGCCAACACCTCGGCAATGCGCTTTCCGGCATGGCCGTCACCGTATACTTCGTCGCGCAGGCGTTCCTTCCTTTGCCACATGTCGGCAATGGCGGCGGCGATGGCAGCAGCATCATGGGGCACATCGACAACATTGCGGCCGCGGTCACGGCGGTTCTGGCGTTCACCGATATTGATGGCGGGCACCCCCAGCCAGGAACATTCGCGGATGGCCACCGAAGAATTGCCGACAATGCCCCGGCTGTTAATCAGCACACTGAGGAAATCACCGGGGGTCATGTTCTTGTAGAAGTGAATGCGGGCATCACGGTTGAATTCGCGGAAGGTGCGGATGGCCTTGGAGGTGGCGTCGGAACCGGCGTCAACATTGGGCCAGAACCACAGCGCCGGGTGGCCCGATTCATGGACGGCCTTCAAGGTCTGTTCGATCTGAACGCGGGCCTTGTCAACCTGGGTGGTGACGGGATGCTGCATGACCACCAAATAGGGCTCGGACAGATCAACGCTGCGGCCGACGCCCGAGTATTTCGCCGCCAGGGCCGCCATGTCACGCGGTTCGGCGGCCAGTGCCTCTCGCGCCAGATCAATGGAGGGACAGCCGGTGACAAAGACGCTCTCCGGCTTCTCGCCCATGCGGCGCACGCGTTCGGCCGCCGGCTGGCAGGAAACCAGATGAAAATCGGCGAATTTGGTGTTGGCGTGGCGGGTCTTCTCATCAATGGAGCCGGTCACCTCACCACCCTGAATATGGACCAGGGCAATGTTCATGTAGGCGGCGGCAATGGAGGTGGCGATGGTCTCATAGCGGTCGGCAATGGTGACCACCATGTCGGGCTTGAGATCGGCAAAGATGCTGGCCAGTTCGATGATGCCAAGGCCGGTGGATTTGGCCGAGGTCAGCAGGGTTTCGCCCTCGATGATGAGATAGGCCTGACGGTCAACCTTGAAACCCTCCTGCTCGATCACCTTCACGGCATTGCCATAGCGATCGAGCAGGGCCGAAGCGGCCACCACCAATTGCAGTTCAAGGGCGGGATGCTCACGGATGGCGGCCAGCGCCGACTTGATGCGGGCATAGGAAGGCCGCGCGGTGATCACCACACAGATCTTGCGTTTGGCCGTCACTGCACATCCTCCGGCTGCAAAATGTCGTCGCGTTTCACGGCGCGCTTCAGCACGCGGCCAATGGTGGCCTCAAGGGCACTCGCCGGAATGCCGGTGCCGGGCTTCTTGAGGCCGAGATGATGACGCGCCAGCACCGTGCCAGCGGGCAGATCCTCCAGCACCACCACGCTCTTGAAGAAAATGTCGCGCAAGGGGGCAACGCGCGGATCAATGCTGGTCTTGTCGAGGGGGTGTGCCTTCATGCGTTCGATGAAGCGCACGCCGTCCACCAGAGTCTGCAATTCCTCCGGCGTCAGCGAGGCCACCACATCGGGGCCGAACTGGGCGCGGCTGAGGGTGAGGTGAACCTCAATCAGCTCCGCGCCATGGGCCGCCACCGCCGCAAGGCCGGGATAGATGGTGGCGGAATGGTCGGACAGGCCCACCGCCGCGGCAAAGCGCTGGCGCAGCGTGTCGAGCACATTGAGGCCGATGGCCTCGGGCGGCGAGGGATATTGGGTGGTGCACTGGAAAATGGCGAAGGGCAGCTTGCCCGCCACCGCCACGGCGGCGGCGATTTCGTCCAGATTGCTCATGCCGGTGGAGAGCATGAGCGGCTTGCCGGTGGCAGCCATGGCGGCGATCATGGGCAGGTTGGTGAGTTCGCCCGAAGCCACCTTCCAGGCCGTCATGCCAAGGCGCTGCAACAGTTCCACCGCCTGCAATGAAAAGGGCGAGGACAGGAAGACAAGGCCCCTGTCTTCGGCATGGGTCTTCAGCCCCGCCCATTGCTCGGGCGTGAATTCCATGCGCCGCCAATAGTCAAAGCGGGTTTCATCCTGCCTGGAAAAGCGCACCCGCCAGGGTTCGGCGGCGGTTGATTCAGCCGCGGCGATATGGGTCTGGAACTTGACCGCCGTGGCGCCGGCAGCGGCGGCGGCATCAATATAGGCATGCGCCATGCCGAGCGAGCCGTCATGGGCCTGGGCCACTTCGGCGATGATGGCGCAGGCCGCCCCGGGGCGGGGATCAGCAAGCCAATGGCGGGGCTGGGTCATGACCGTCATATGTCAGTTTGCCCGGATCATGGGAAGGGGTCAGAGCGGCGGCTTTGCCTGCGCCAGCCGGGCGGCCACCAGCCGGGCAAGATCGAGATCAAGGGGGCTGTCGATGTCGAGGGCCGTCCAGTCCGGCACGATGACAGCGCGGCAATCGCCACTCACCAGGGCATTCTGTTCGGTCAGCACCCGGCGGAGCGAGGCATAGCAGCCGCCCGACCGGCGATAGACCGGCGGCAGCGACTGGCGCGGGCGGGTGTCCTCAAAGCCCTGATCGATGAAATTGATGAGCCGGTCGCCGGCGACGATGCGCTTCATGCGGAAGGGGTGCTTGGACTTCTCCTCGGCCACGGTGACCACGCTGTCGGACTGGCGCTCGGCCAGCCTGGCCATGGCGGCGGCCAGGTCTTCGGCACGGGTGAAGGGGCTTGTGGCCTGAAGCAGGGCCAGCGCGTCATAGGGCTGGCCGGTCAGGCGCTCCATTTCGGCCAGTGCATGCTGGGCCACAGGCAGCGACGGCGTGTCGTCCTGGGCCAGTTCAGCCGGACGCAGGAAGGGCACAGCAGCGCCATGGGCCTTGGCCACGGCGGCAATTTCGGGATCATCGGTGGACACCACAATATCGGCAAAGCAGCCCGCCGCGCGGGCCGCGGCAATGATGTGGGCAATGAGCGGTTTGCCGCCGAGATCGGCGATGTTCTTGCGCGGAATGCCCTTGGAGCCGCCACGGGCGGGGATGAGGGCAAGACTGCGGAGGGGGAGTGCCATGGCGGCCAGACCTCATTGCGGCGCTAAGCTGGCGCCGCGCACGGTGGGCGCTTCAGGGATGGTACCGCCTCCCCGGCTCGAACGGGGGACCCCCAGATCCACAATCTGGTGCTC
>CALMWF010000020.1 GCA_937873445.1 uncultured Alphaproteobacteria bacterium | reverse complement strand
CCGAACAGGCCGCCGAAGAACCCGCCCCCGCTGCGGCGCGGCGGCACAGGGTTGTCGGCCTCCATGTCACCACCATAGATGGGGTGATTGCCGCTCTGGGGGCGGGGCGCCTCCGCCACCACGATCTCGCCCGGCAGCACCCGGGGATCAAGGCCGAGATGGGCCGGGGCCATGATGTCGTGCCAGATAACGGCGGGAAGCGCACCGCCGGTTAGCCCCTTGGTGGGGCTGTTGTCGTCATTGCCGAGCCAGACCACGCCGGTGAGATAGGTGGAATAGCCCACGAACCAGGCATCGCGGCTGTCCTGGCTGGTGCCGGTCTTGCCGCCAATGTCAAAGCCCTGAATGGCGGCCTTGCGGCCGGTGCCTTCGCGGACCACGGCGCGCATCAGCAGGTTCATTTCACCCAGGGCGGCGGGGTCAATCACTTGCCCCAGGCCCGAGCCCCGGCGCTCATACAAAACCTTGCCGTCGCGGGTCACAATGCGGCTGACCACATGGGCCTGCACCGCATGGCCGCCATTGCCGAAGGGGGTTATGGCGGTGGCCATTTCCAGCGGCGACACCTCCGAAGTGCCGAGCGCCAGCGAGGCATCCTCCGACAGGGGCGAGGTGATGCCGAGGCGGCGCGCCGTCTGGATGACGGCCGGAATGCCCACCGCCTGGCCGAGCTTGGCGGCCACCGTGTTGAGCGACTGGGCATAGGCCTGTTCCAGCGTCACCTGACCCAGATATTTGTGCTTGTAGTTGTCGGGGCTCCAGTTGCCGATGGTCACCGGTTCGTCGGTTTCCACCATGGCGGGGTCATAGCCCTGCTCCAGGGCGGTAAGATAGACAAAGGGCTTGAAGGCCGAGCCCGGCTGGCGGCGGGCCTGGGTCGCCCGGTTATACTGGCTTTTCTTGTAGGAGCGCCCGCCCACCATGGCCTTGACCGCGCCCTCGCCATCCATGATGACCACCGCACCCTCGCCGACCTTGAGTTTCCGGCCGTCGCTGGCCAGCCGCTTGCGCAGCGCCTGTTCGGCATTGGCCTGAAGGGCGGGATCGATGGTGGTCTCGACCACGATGGACTGGTCATAGTCCTTCACCAGCAAGGGCAGCTGGGACAGGATCCAGTCCACGGCATATTGCTTGGCGGGCACATAGTCCGAGGCCGCCACCGCCGAGGGCTGGGTGACGGCATCCTCCGCCTCGACATCACTGATATAGCCCTGGGCCGCCATGGCCTGCAGCACCAGCCGGGCGCGGGCGGCGGATTCCTGCGGATGGGTGAGGGGGTTGTAGGTGGTGGGGGCCTTGAGCATGCCGGCCAGGGTTGCCGCCTCGGCGATGTTCAGTTCATTTGCGCCCTTGTTGTAAAACAGGCGGGCGGCCTTCTCGATGCCATAGGCATTGCCGGCGAAATAGACTCGGTTGAGATAGAGCTGGAGAATCTCGTCCTTGCTGAAGCGCATCTCGAGCCAGATGGCCAGCACCATTTCCTGAAACTTGCGGCGGAAGGTGCGCTCGGGCGACAGAAACAGGTTCTTGGCCAATTGCTGGGTGAGGGTGGAGCCGCCCTGCACCAGCCGGCCCGACAGCACATTGCGCCCCATGGCGCGGGCAAGGCCAATGGGATCGACGCCGAAATGCTGCCGGAAGCGGCGGTCCTCAATGGCGATGACCGCATTGGGCACGTAATCCGGCAGGTCCGACACCTTCACCGCGTCACCCAGAAAGGCGCCCTGCTCGGCCAGCACCGAGCCATCGGCGGCCAGCATCATGATGCCCGGTTCGCGTTCCGGAATATGCAGGAGGCCCTTGCCGTTGAGCGCGTGCCAGGTCCAGCCGAAGGCCAGGGCAAAGGCAAGGACAGAAAACACCGTGAGGGTGAAGGCGAGCGACACCAGCCGGCCCAGAAGCGAGCGGCGGCGCGGCATGGTGCGGCGGCCGCTGGCAGGCCGGGATTTGCCGGCGGAAAAGAGCTGGGGTTCGGTGCGCTCGCGTGGTGGTGTGTTTGGGCGCCTGGCCATCTGTCGTCACGTCCCCCCGGTGCGGTTCCTGTTCCCAGCCACAGCCTGACGGAAACGGCTTTCGCTTTGGTGAAGCCCGCGAGGGCTGGCTCTTGGGCCGGAATGTTGGTGCAAAAATGACGGCCGGGGCGGGCCTGCCATTTTGACGCTTTTACCTCTGAAATTGCGTTTCGTTACCGCAAATTGCTGACGAAATGTTATCATTTAGCATCATTCCTCTTGCGGCGGGGGAGGCTAAAATCTATGGGAAGGCAAACCCCGCATCCCGTGTTTTCAGGAGCTGCCATGGACAAGACCGCTGACACCAAAATCCGCGCTGAGCTGGCCGAGATCGGCCTGGGCTGGGCCAATTGCATTTCGTGGAACCAGACGGCCGCAGCCCTCTACCAGCAGGCCATTGCCAATGGCGAGGCCCAGGTGGCCGAGGGCGGTGCGCTGGTGGTATCCACCGGCCAGCACACCGGCCGCAGCCCCAACGACAAGTTCGTGGTGCGCGACGAGACCACCGAAAAGACCATCTGGTGGGACAACAACCGCGCCATGAGCCGCGAGCACTTTGACACGCTCAAGGAAGACTTCATGGCCCATGCGCGGCTGAAGTCGCTCTATGTGCAGGATCTGGTCGGCGGTGCCGATCCGGCCCATGCGCTGCCCACCCGGGTGGTGACGGAGCTGGCCTGGCAGGCGCTGTTCATCCAGCATCTGCTCATCGTGCCGAAGAGCCGCAAGGGCTTTTCGCCCAAGCTTACCATCATCGACCTGCCGTCCTTCAAGGCCGATCCGGCGCGCCATGGCACGCGCTCGGAAACGGTGATCGCGCTTGACCTCAAGAACGGCCTCGTGCTCATCGGCGGCTCGCAATATGCCGGCGAGATCAAGAAGTCGGTGTTCACGGTGCTCAACTATCTGCTGCCGGCCAAGGGCGTCATGCCCATGCACTGTTCGGCCAATCTCGGCGCGAAGAAGGACTCGGCGGTGTTCTTCGGTCTGTCCGGCACCGGCAAGACCACCCTGTCGGCCGATCCCAACCGCACCCTCATCGGCGATGACGAGCACGGCTGGTCGAAGACCGGCGTGTTCAATTTCGAGGGCGGCTGCTATGCCAAGGTGATCCGCCTGTCGGCGGAGGCGGAACCGGAAATCCATGCCACCACCCAGCGCTGGGGCACGGTTCTGGAAAACGTGGTCATGGACCCGGACAGCCACAAGGTGAATCTTGATGACGGCTCGCTCACCGAGAACACCCGCGCCGCCTATCCGCTGGAGGCCATTCCCAATGCCAGCGAAACCGGCATGGGGCCCATTCCCAAGACCATCATCATGCTGACGGCTGATGCCTTCGGCGTCATGCCGCCCATTGCCAAGCTGACGCCGCAGCAGGCCATGTATCACTTCCTCTCGGGCTATACCGCCAAGGTGGCGGGCACCGAGCGCGGCGTGAAGGAGCCGCAGGCCACCTTCTCCACCTGCTTTGGCGCCCCCTTCATTCCGCGGCATCCGTCGGTCTATGGCAACATGCTGAAGGACCTCATCGCCAAGCACAAGGTGCAGTGCTACCTGGTCAACACCGGCTGGACCGGCGGCGCCTATGGCACGGGCCACCGCATGCCCATCAAGGCGACGCGTGCGCTTCTGGCGGCGGCGCTGTCGGGCAAACTGGCAAAGACCAGGATGCGCAAGGACGAAACCTTCGGCTTCATGGTGCCGGAGGCGGTGGCCGGTGTGCCCAAGAAGATCCTGAACCCGCGCTCCACCTGGGCCGACAAGAAGGCCTATGATGCGCAGGCCCAGAAGCTGGCCACCATGTTCGTCACCAACTTCAAGACCTTTGAGGCCCATGTGACGGATGATGTGAAGAAGGCCGCCCCCAAGGGCTGAGGCAAGGGCAGCCTGACCATTGCCGGGTGCGGCAACAGTCAGAACGCTGCCCGCCACCCCTCAATGAGAGCGGACGTTCTGATCGATCAAACGTCCGTTCACCCTCTTCAGATGAAACCCCGGTGGCAACACCGGGGTGTTATTTTTCCAGATGATGAACACAGAGCCGGGCGGTTTCGGTCCTGGCCATGGCTTCGTTGAACAGCATGCAGAGATGGGGGCCGCCGGTGCGGTCCTCGGCGCCGCGCTCGCGGAAATGGCGGCAGCCGGGGCAGGGACCGAAGAGAGTTTCCCGGTTGCGCTTCACCCCCGCCGCCAGCAGTTCGCCCACGGCGCGGTCAAAGCGCTTTCGGGTCTTGGGGCCAAGGGCGTCAATGTCCAGGCCCACGGCATGAAGCGGATCGCGCAGCATCAGCGCCTCACCCGCTGCCGTCAGGGCAAGGGTCACCGACCGGCCCTCGCCCGGCCGCGCCGTCTTGGCGATGAAGCCCTTGCGCACCAGGGCAATGACGGTTTGTGAAACCGTGCCCTTGGTGGCGGCGAGATATTTGGTGAGGGCGCCGGGGGCGTTGGAAAAGCGGTTGGCCCGGGCCAGATAGCGCAGCGCCTCCCATTGGGCGGGGTTCAGCCCCTGGGCATGGGATGCCCCGCGCAAAAGCCGGGCCAGACGTTCGAGCCGCGCCAGGCTTTCAGCCGTTGTCAAGTCGCGTTCCGCTGCGTCGGTCATCATCCATTCCGGCTATTCCTGTGGGACAGGTGACACCGGTGCCGCCCAGACCGCAATAGCCGGTGGGGTTTTTCGCCAGATATTGCTGGTGATAGGCCTCGGCAAAATAAAAGGGGCCGGCGCGCTCGATGGTGGTGGTGATGGCGCCATAGCCGGCGGCGGTGAGATCCCTCTGATAGGCGGCGCGCGAGGCCAGAATGACCCTCTCATGGGCCGGGTTCATCCAAAAGACGGCAGAGCGGTATTGGCTGCCCACATCATTGCCCTGGCGGTTGCCCTGGGTGGGGTCATGGCCTTCCCAGAAGGTCTTGAGCAGCGCCTCAAGGCTGGTCAGCAGCGGATCAAACACCACCAGCACGCTTTCGGCATGGCCGGTGCGGCCGGTGCAGACTTCCTCATAGCTGGGGTTCGGGGTCTTGCCGCCGCAATTGCCCACGGCCGTCACCCACACGCCGTCCTGCCGCCACAGCTGGCGTTCGGCGCCCCAGTAACAGCCCATGGCAAAGATGATCTGCTCCAGACCGGCGGGGTAAGGCCCCTTCAGCGGACGGCCCGACACGGCGTGAAAGGCGGCGGTGGCGATGGGCTCGGCCCGGCCGGGCAGTGTGCCCAGCTTTTCAGCCAGAAGTGTTTTCAGGTGTTGGATCATGGGGCCTCCTTCTGAGCACACGCGATCAGCCAGCCCTGTAACATCGGTTACAGGCATCCGGTTCCGTCACACCTATGAGAGCAGGCAGCACTGCCCCTGTCGCAGTGCATTTCAGAAAGGACTGCTCCCATGAAATCCTTCCTCTTCTCCATCCTTGCCGCCAGCCTGATGGCAGCACCGGCCGCCCAGGCCGACACCACCACCCTGCCCGCGCTGGACAAGGCCCACACGGCCCTGCTCATCACCGACCCGCAGAATGATTTCCTGAGCGAGAAGGGCGGGCTTTATCCGCTGCTCAAGGACAATCTGGCGGAAACCAAGGCCATTGCCAATATCGAGACGCTGATGAAAACCGCCAAGAAAAGCGGCGTCACGCTGGCCGTGGATCCGCTGGTCTATACGGCGGCAGACGGCAACTGGCTGAACCCCGGCGCCCTGCAGAAACAGCTTCTGGGCCTCAAGGTGCTGCACCGCCAGGCCCTTGACGATCCCAAGGGTTTCGAGGGTTCGGGCGCTGATTTCTATGAACCCTACAAGGGCTATATTTTCGATGGCAAATCCATCGTGGTTGCGCCGCACAAGATGTATGGGCCGGAGAGCAATGACCTGATCTATCAGCTGCGCGCCCACGGCATCGACACGGTGGTGCTGGGTGGCATGGTGGCCAATCTGTGCGTGGACAGCCACATGCGGGCGCTGATGGAGAACGGCTTCCGGGTCTATGTGGTGAAGGATGCGGTGGCCGCCCCCGGCAAGGAGGCCTATCAGGCGGCGCTGACCAATTACGGCATGATCGCCAATGGCGTGCTGACCACGGCGGAGGCCGTTCAGGCCATGACAAACTGACCGACCCCGGCCCCCTTCTGCGCGTTCTGCGCCGCTTCCCCGGAAGGGGGCACCACGGCCCCTCGGCACGGATAGAAATACCTTGCCGGGGGGCTTGTCACATGGGCTTTGCTGGCTATAGTGCGCCCCGCTTGCGACAGGAGAGATGGCCGAGTGGTTTAAGGCGCACGCCTGGAAAGCGTGTTTACGTTAATAGCGTAACGGGGGTTCGAATCCCCCTCTCTCCGCCAGCAAAGGGGCCCCTTCACGGGGCCCTTTTTGCTGGTGGAAGGGGTGGGACGGAAGCCCCGCGCGCGGGGCGCGGGGCGCGAAAAAACCATCATAGTCAAACCATGCCAAAGGCCGCGCCGGGGGTTCGACAGCGCGCCAGCGCCAATAGAAAAGGCCGGGCGCATGGCCCGGCCTTCCGCGTCACTGTCGCAAGCCGCTCAGTGGGAGCGGTTCTTGTAATAGACGTCGAGAAACACGGCGAGCATCAGCACCACGCCCTTGATGATCTGCTGCCAGTCAATGCCGATGCCCATGATGGACATGCCGTTGTTCATGACACCCATGATGAAGGCACCGATGACCGCGCCCACCACCTTGCCCACGCCGCCCGTGGTGGCGGCGCCGCCGATGAAACAGGCGGCGATGACGTCAAGCTCGAAGCCGAGGCCGGCCTTGGGCGTTGCCACGTTGAGCCGCGCGGCAAAGATGAGGCCCGCCAAAGCGGCCAGTGCGCCCATGATGGTGAAGATGAGGAAGGTGAGCCATTCGGTGTTGATGCCGGACAGGCGGGCGGCCTTTTCATTGCCGCCCATGGCGTAGATGCGCCGGCCGAAGGTGGTGCGGGTGGTGATGAAGACGAACAGCGCGATAAGGGCGAACATCACCACCAGAACATTGGGCAGGCCCTTGTATTTGGCCATCAGGAAGGAGAAGCCCAGGAAGGCAATGGCGATGAGCAGGTTGCGGCCATAGAAAATCATGTCCGGTTCTTCGGCCAGGCCGTGGGCCTGCTGGTTGCGGCGCTCCTTGAAATTGAAGAAGATGATGACGCCGGTGACCAGCGCCCCGATGAGCAGCGCCAGCACATTGAAGCCTTCGACCGCGAACGGGTCGGCAATGTAGCCGGAGCTCAACAGCTGGAAGATGCGCGGGAAGGGGCCGACCGAGGCGCCGCCCAGAACGGTGAGTGCCAGGCCCTTGAAGATCAGCATGCCCGCCAGCGTCACAATGAAGGCGGGGATCTTGTGATAGGCGACGAAATAGCCCTGCACGCCGCCGATGATGGCCCCCAGGGCCAGACAGACGATGACGGCAAAGAACGGATCGAGCTTGTAATTCACCATGAGCACGGCGGCGACCGCGCCGATGAAGCCCGACACCGAGCCCACCGACAGGTCGATGTGACCTGCCACGATGATGAGCAGCATGCCCAGCGCCATGATGACGATATAGCTGTTCTGCAGAATGATGTTGGTCATGTTCACCGGCATGAACAGCGTGCCATTGGTGGTGAACTGGAAGTAGATCATGATGGCGAGCAGCGACAGGAGCAGCGCATAGTCGCGCATGTTCGCCTTGACAAACTGCAGGATGACGGATTTTTCCGTGGAGGGTGCGGCAGCGTCGCTCATGTTCAGTCTTCCCATGATTTCATGATGGCCCGCATGATCTTTTCCTGAGTTGCCTCGCGGGCCGGCATTTCGGCCACCATGCGGCCATCGTTCATGACATAGATGCGGTCGGAGATGCCGAGCAGTTCCGGCATTTCCGAGGAAATGACAATGACCGCCTTGCCCTCATCGACCAGCTGGTTGATGATTCCGTAGATTTCGTACTTGGCGCCGACGTCGATGCCGCGGGTCGGCTCATCGAGAATGAGAATGTCGGGGCCGGAGAACAGCCATTTGGACAGCACTACCTTCTGCTGGTTGCCGCCGGAGAGATTGATGGTGGCCTGATAGACACCGGAACAGCGGATGGCCAGTTCCTTGCGATACTTGTTGGCCACCGCCAGTTCACGCAGATCGTCAATCACTCCGCGCTCGGAAACGCCGGTGAGGTTGGCCAGGGTGATGTTGTGCTTGATGTGGTCAATGAGCACGAGGCCATAGGTCTTGCGGTCTTCGGTGACATAGGCAAGGCCCGCTTCCAGGGCACGCGGAATGGTGGAGACATCGGCCGGCTTGCCGCTGATCAGCGCCTCACCGGTAATCTTCTGGCCATAGGCGCGGCCGAAGATGGACATAGACAGTTCGGTGCGGCCCGAACCCATGAGACCGGCAATGCCCACCACCTCGCCGCGCTTCACATGCAAGGACACGTTCTTGATCACCTTCCGCTCAGCATGCTGCGGGTGATAGACGCTCCAGTTCCTGATCTCGAAAATGGTTTCGCCGATCTTCGGCGTGCGGGCCGGATAGCGGTCAACCATTTCGCGGCCCACCATGGCCTTGATAATGCGGTCTTCGCTGACCTTGGCGGTGGAGGTGTCGAGCGTGTCCACCGTCTTGCCGTCGCGGATGACGGTGATGCGGTCGGCGACCTTCAGCACCTCGTTGAGCTTGTGGGTGATGAGAATGGAGGAAATGCCCTGGGCGCGGAATTCCTGGAGCAGGGCCAGCAGGGCGTTGGAATCGGTTTCATTGAGGCTTGAGGTCGGCTCATCGAGAATGAGCAGCTTCACCTTCTTGTTCAGCGCCTTGGCAATTTCGACAAGCTGCTGCTTGCCGGTGCCGAGATTGGTGATGAGGGTGTTGGGATGCTCGGACAGCCCCACCTTCTTCAGCAGCTCCTTGGTGCGGGCAAAGGCCTCGAACCAGTCGATGACGCCGTGCTTTGCGGTTTCATGGCCAAGGAAGATGTTTTCGGCGATGGACAGAAGCGGCACCAGGGCCAGTTCCTGGTGAATGATGATGATGCCGGTGTCTTCGCTGTCGCCAATGGTGGCGAATCTGCGCGCCTGGCCCTCGAATACAATGTCGCCAGTGTAGGTGCCGTGCGGATAGACCCCAGACAGAACTTTCATCAGGGTGGATTTGCCGGCACCGTTTTCGCCCACGACGCCGTGGATTTCGGCCGGCATGATGGTGAGATTGACGTCCGTCAGCGCCTTCACGCCGGGAAACGTCTTGGTGATGCCGCGCATTTCAAGGATGGGCTGCATGGCCACCCGCTGCCTCCGTCAAAGCCTTGCCGCCCCGCCCGCCGGGCGGGAACGGGGGAGGGCCGCCCAGTCCCCTGCCGGCCCATTGCAGAATGGACCGGCCCGGGATGACTGGGCAACCCCTGATGCTTGCCTCTCCACAGGGAGAGAGCGGGAGACTTACTTCAGGTCGTCGGCCTTGATGTAGCCCGAGTCGACCAGCAGCTTCTGGATGTCGTCCTTGTAGACGACATAGGGGACCAGCAGGTTGGACGGCACGACCTTGACGCCGTTGTCATAGGTCTTGGTGTCGTTGACCGTGGGTTCCTTGCCCTGCATGAGCGCATCGACCATCTGGGCGGTCACCTTGGCGAGTTCGCGGGTGTCCTTGAAGATGGTGGAATACTGCTCACCGGCGAGCATGCCCTTGACCGACGGCACTTCAGCGTCCTGGCCGGAAACGATGGGCATTTCCGGACCCGGCGCATAGCCCACGCCCTTAAGCGAGGAGATGATGCCGCGCGACAGGCCGTCATAGGGCGCGAGCACGGCATGAACCTTCTTGTCGGTGTAGTTGGCCGACAGCAGGTTATCCATGCGGGCCTGGGCCACAGCGCCGTCCCAGCGCAGCGTGCCAACCTTGTCCATGCCCATCTGGCCGGACACGATCTTTACCTCGCCGGCGTCGATCATCGGCTGCAGGACGCTCATGGCGCCGTCATAGAAGAAGAAGGCATTGTTGTCGTCCGGCGAGCCGCCGAACAATTCGACGTTCCACGGCTTGACGCCGGGGAAGCGCTCCTTCAGGCCCTTGACCAGGCTTTCGGCCTGGAGCACGCCGACCTTGAAGTTGTCGAAGGTGGAGTAGTAGTCGACATCACCCGACTGGCGGATAAGGCGGTCATAGGCAATGACCTTGACGCCCGCTTCATGGGCCTTCTTGAGAATGTCGGAAAGCGTGGTGCCGTCAATGGCGGCGATGATCAGAACCTTGGCGCCCTTGGTCACCATGTTCTCGATCTGGGCAAGCTGGTTGGGAATGTCGTCTTCGGCAAACTGAAGGTCGACGGCATAGCCCATGCCTTCGAACTCCTTCTTCATCGACTCGCCGTCGGAAATCCAGCGGGTCGAGGATTTGGTCGGCATGGAGATGCCGATCATGCCCTTGTCAGCGGCAAGGGCGATGCCGCCGGTGGCCAGAATGGCGATGCCAGCGGTGGTGGCGAGGAAATGTCTGCGGTTAATCACGTATAGTCCTCCTCTGTGCACGCGTGGGGTGCCCGGCATTGCTGTGCGGGCCCTCAGCTGAGAGAAATTCTTAGAAGAGTTATTGCACCCGGGCAATGGTTATTTGTATGATAAATAACCACATCCCCTGCACGGAGCATTCCCGCAGTGCAACATAAATCGGCGCGCACCACTGCTGTCCGGTCAAAGCCCGCACCCGCCCAGGGCAAGAGGCCACGGATTGACATTGCGCGCGCCATTGGCAGCCGCATTCTCGATGGCACCTATGCGCCGGGCGAGGTTCTGCCCAAAGAAGCGGAATGGGGCCGCAGCTTTTCGGCCAGCCGCACGGCGGTGCGCGAGGCCATCAAGACACTGGCCGGCAAGGGCCTGCTCGCCAGCCGGCCCAAGGTGGGGTCAACCGTGGCGCCACGCCACCGCTGGAACATGCTGGACCGCGATGTGCTGGCCTGGCACCTTGAAGCCACGCCCATCGAGAAATTCGTCAGCGACCTGTTTGTGCTGCGCCGGATGGTGGAGCCCATGGCGGCGCGCCTGGCTGCCGAGGGCCGCAGCGCCGAGACCCTTACCCGCATTGCCGCGGCCTATGAACGCATGGAGCGCCACCGCAGCGGCGGCCATGACCTCATCGCCGCCGATCTTGATTTCCACCTTGCCATTCTGGCAGCCACCGACAACCATTTCCTCACCTCGCTTGGCAGTCTCATTCACACCTCGCTGGAATTTTCCTTCAAATACACCTGGCAGGGGGCGGCGGGCATGAAGGTGGAACGCCTGCACCGCCACCGCGCGGTGTTGCTGGCCATCCGCAGCGGTGCGGCCAGGGCTGCCGAACGGCACATGACCGATTTGCTCGACCAGTCGCTGGATGACCTGCACCGCTTCTTCACCCGGCAGCGCAGGGCCGCCGCCGCACCGGCAGACAAGACCATGAGGCAGAAAAGCCATGTTCACACTCGGCCTTGATTACGGCACCAATTCGGTGCGCGCCCTCATCGTGCGGTGCGCGGACGGGGCGGAGTTCGGCAGCTGCGTGGTGCCCTACCCGTCCGGGGCGCAGGGCATCCTGCTCGACCCGGCGGACGGTCATCTGGCCCGGCAGAATCCGGCCGACTATCTGTTTGGCCTGACGGAGAGCGTGCGCGGGGCGTTGGCCGCAGCACAGGAAAGGCCGGGCTTTGATGCGGCCCTCATTGTCGGCATCGGTGTGGACAGCACGGGGTCCAGCCCCATTCCGGTTGATGCCCGCAATGTGCCGCTGGCGCTTGATCCGCGCTGGCGCGACAACCTTGCCGCCCAGTGCTGGCTGTGGAAGGACCACACCGCCTGGCGCGAGGCTTCGGCCATCACCAGGCTCGCCCAGGACATGCGCCCGCACTATCTGGCCAAATGCGGCGGCACCTATTCGTCGGAATGGTTCTGGTCGAAGATCTGGCATTGCCGGGCCAGCGCGCCGGAGGTGTTTGCCGCCGCCCATTCCTGGGTGGAACTGGCGGACTGGGTGCCCTCGGTGCTGGCCGGGATTGATGACCCGCGGGCGGTGAAGCGCGGCATCTGCGCGGCGGGTCACAAGGCGCTCTATTCCGATGAGTGGGGCGGGCTGCCGGACACGGAATTTCTGGCCCGGCTTGACCCCGACCTCGCGGCCTTGCGCGACCGGCTCTATGACAAGGCCCATGATGCGCTGGAACCGGCGGGGGCACTGTCGGCCGCATGGGCGGAAACGCTTGGCCTCAGGCCCGGCATTGCCGTGGCCATGGGCGAGTTTGACGTGCATTACGGCGCCATCGGCAGCGGCGTTGCCGAGGGCACGCTGGTCAAGGTCATCGGCACTTCCACCTGTGACATCTGCGTGGTGCCGGCGGAGAAGAAGGTGGCCGACATTCCCGGCGTCTGCGGCATTGTGCCGGGCGCGGTTCTGCCCGCCTATCACGGCATCGAGGCCGGGCAATCGGCGGTCGGCGACATTTTCAAATGGTGGGTGGAGATCGTCTGCAAGGGTGATGCCGCGCTTCATGCCGCGCTCACCGCCGAGGCGGCGGCACAAAGGCCGGGGGCGGCGGGCCTCATCGCCCTTGACTGGAACAACGGCAACCGCACCATATTGGTGGACCAGCTTCTCTCCGGCCTCATTCTGGGTCAGGACCTGTACACCACGCGGGCCGAAATCTACCGCGCCCTGCTGGAGGCCACCGCCTTTGGCGCCCGCGCCATCATCGAGCGCATTCAGGGTTTTGGCGTGCCCATCACGCGGGTTGTCTGCGCCGGGGGCATTGCCGAAAAGAACCCGCTGCTCATGCAGATCTATGCCGATGTGACGGGCTGCACCATGCTGGTGGCGGGGTCGAGCCAGACCTGTGCGCTGGGGTCGGCGGTGGCGGCGGCCGTGCTGGCCGGCGCGCACCCGGATTTTGCCACGGCCCAGGCCGCGATGACGCGGCTGTCGCCCACCCGCTATGACCCGGAGCCCGAGGCCCAGGCCGTCTATGACCGGCTCTATGGCCTTTACCGCCAGCTTCACGACGCCTTTGGCGGGGTCACCAGAACTGCCGATCTCTCCGGCGTGATGAAGGATCTCATCGCGCTCAAATATGAACAACGCCGCGCCTAATCCTTCGAGGTTTGCCATGAAAAATCTGTCCCGCCCCGTCATCTGGTTTGTCTGCGGTTCACAGCACCTTTATGGCCCGGGGCCGCTGGCCCAGGTGGCCGACAATGCCCAGACCATTGCCGGCGCCCTGGCTGCCAGTGCGCGTCTGCCCCTCAAGACGGTGATGAAGCCCATTGTCACCACGCCGGATGAAATCACCCGCATGTGCATGGCCGCCAATGCCGATGCCGAATGCGCCGGTCTCATTCTGTGGATGCACACTTTCTCGCCGGCGAAAATGTGGATCAGGGGTCTTTCGCTTCTCAGCAAGCCGTTCCTGCATCTGCACACCCAGTTCAACCGCGACCTGCCCTGGGCCAGCATCGACATGGATTTCATGAACCTCAACCAGGCCGCCCATGGCGACCGCGAGGCGGGTTTTCTGCACAGCCGCATGGGGCTTGCCCGCAAGGTGGTGGTGGGCCACTGGAGCGACCCGGAGGTGGAAGACAGGATCGGCGCCTGGATGCGCGCCGCCCATGCCTGGGCTGACTGGCAGGGGGCCCGGTTCTGCCGCTTCGGCGACAATATGCGCCAGGTGGCCGTGACCGAGGGCGACAAGGTGTCGGCCGAAATGAAGTTCGGCTTCGCGGTCAATGGCTATGGGGTGAGCGAGCTGGTGGCGCAGGTGGAGGCGGTGAAACCCGCTGCGGCCGAGGCGCTGGCCGCCGACTATGAAAGCCTCTATGCGGTGGCGCCCGAATTGAAGAAGGGCGGCAAGCGCCATGCCGCGCTGGTCTATGCCGCCCGGCAGGAACTGGGCCTGCGCGCCTTTCTCGAGGCGGGCGGCTTCAAGGGCTTCACCGATACTTTTGAGGATCTGGCCGGGCTGGAGCAGTTGCCGGGCCTCGCCGTGCAGCGGCTGATGGCCGATGGCTATGGTTTCGGCGCCGAGGGCGACTGGAAGACTGCCGCCCTGCTGCGCGCCATGAAGGTCATGGGTGAGGGGCTGGCGGGCGGCACCTCCTTCATGGAGGACTATACCTATCATCTGCCGCCTGCGGGCGGGCAGGTTCTGGGTGCGCATATGCTGGAAATCTGCCCCAGCATTGCCGCCGCCAAACCGCGGGTCGAGATCCATCCCCTCGGCATCGGCGGCAAGTCCGATCCGGTGCGCATGGTGTTCGACGGCAAGAAGGGGGCGGCCCTCAATGCCTCGCTCATCGACATGGGCACCCGCTTCCGCCTGGTGGTGAATGAAATCCGCGTGGTGGATCACGCCGATCTGCCGAAGCTGCCGGTGGCGCGGGCGGTGTGGGAGTGTGAGCCCGACTTCAAGACCGCCTGTGCGGCGTGGATTCTGGCGGGTGGGGCCCATCATTCCGGCTTCAGCTACAGTGTGACCACGGAAATGCTGGAGGATTTTGCCGGCATGGCGGGCATCGAAATGGCCCGCATTGGCCGGGGCACGACAGTTTCTGCCTTCAGGCAGGATCTGCGCAACAACGAGGTCTATTATCACCTCGCCCATGGCTTCCGTGCCTGAGGGAGAAGCGATGTTCAAGGAACTGAAACGCGAAGCCTATGAGGCCAATGTGGCGCTGCCGCGCCATGGCCTGATCAACCTCACCTTCGGCAATGCCAGTGCCGTGGATCGGAGCAAGGGCGTCTTTGCCATCAAGCCGAGCGGGGTGGATTATGATGCGCTGAAGCCGCGCGACATGGTGGTGATGGATCTGGAGGGCAAGCGCGTCGAGGGCAAGCTCAACCCGTCCTCCGACACGCCGACCCACCGCCGCCTGTTTCTGGCCTTCCCCGAGATTGGCGGCGTGGTTCACACCCATTCGTCGCACGCCACGGCCTTTGCCCAGGCGGGGCGCGCCATTCCCATCTTCGGCACCACCCATGCCGATTATTTCAACGGCGACGTGCCGGTGACGCGCAGGCTGACGGAGGCCGAAATCGCCGGGGCCTATGAGTGGGAGACGGGCACTGTCATCGTCGAGTGTCTGGCCAACCGCGATCCTGCTGATTTTCCCGCGGTGCTGGTGAACCGCCATGCGCCCTTCTGCTGGGGACCCAGTGTGGCCAAGGCGGTGGAGGTGGCGGTGGCGCTGGAATGCGTGGCCCACATGGCGCTGATGTCGCTTTCGCTCAGCCCCGGTCTTGCCACCATCGAACCGGAATTGCTGGCCCGTCACTTCAAGCGAAAGCATGGGCCGGGGGCCTATTACGGCCAGAAGGGCAAGAGCTGATTATCTGCTTTCCAGATAATGCCGGGCGGACAGGGCGCGCAGGCACGCGGCGGCGGCTTCGGGCGTGATGTCGCGCTGCGGGCCGCCCAGCATTTCAAAGCCCACCATGAATTTCTTCACCGTGGCCGAGCGCAGCAGCGGCGGATAGAAATGGCCGTGCAGGGTCCATTCGGGATGGGGCTTGTCATCCATGGGGCGCTGATGAAAGCCCATGGAATAGGGGAAGGAGACGGAGAACAGATTGTCATAGCGCACGGTGATGGCCGAGAGCGCCTCGGCAAGGCCGGTGCGTTCCGCCGCCGACAGGTCATCCAGTGATGAGACGGTGCGGCGCGGCAGCACCAGGGTTTCAAAGGGCCACACCGCCCAGAACGGCACCAGCACCACGAAGTGGTCATTCTCGCAGATGATGCGGGTCTTGATCTCCAGCTCCCGCTTCAGATAGTCGGTCAGCAGCGGACGGCCATGACGGGTGAAATACTCCTGCTGCCGGGCCCCTTCCTTCACCATCTCATTGGGCAGATGGCGGCTTGCCCAGATCTGGCCGTGGGGGTGCGGGTTGGAACAGCCCATGATCTCGCCGCGGTTTTCAAAGATCTGCACCGAGGTAATGTCCGGGCGGGCAGCGAGCGCCTTCGTTTCCGCCGCCCAGCAGTCCACCACGGCGGCAATTTCGGTCAGGCTCATGCGCGCCAGTGTCAGGTCATGGCGCGGTGAAAAACAGACGACGCGGCACAGGCCGGATTCACCCTCGGCGACAAACAGGCCGTCATCAAGTCGTGTCTCCGGGGCATCGGGTTTCAGCGCGGCAAAGTCATTATCGAAGACGAAGGTTGACGTGTAATCCGGATTGCGCGCGCCATTGGCGCGGATGTTGCCGGCGCAGAGATAGCACTTGGGGTCATGGGCCAGGGCAGAGGGCGCAGATACCTCCTCTTCCTGACCCTGCCAGGGCCTGAGGGTGCGGTGGGGGGAAACGATGACCCATTCACCGGTGAGGGGATTGAAACGGCGGTGCGAGGTTGCCTGCAGTTTTTCCAGCATCATGACACCAGCCCCACGCCCGGACCCGGATGGCAGGCAAAGGCCATGGGCTTCAGTCCCGTTCTTTCCGCATAGGCCGTGGTCACACGGTTCATAAAACCCTCTGCCTCATGTGCTGCCACCAGTGCCACCACGCAGCCGCCGAAGCCGCCGCCGGTCATGCGCGCGCCATGGCAGCAGGCCTCGGCATTGGCAAGATCGGCCAGCAGGTCAACCTCGGCACAGGTGATTTCAAAATCATCACGCATGGAACTGTGTGATTGCCGCATCAACTGGCCAAAGGCTGCCCCATCGCCCCGGTTCAATGCCGTTTCGCCATCCAGAACGCGCTGGTTTTCGGTCACGATATGGCGGCAGCGGCGGAAGATCATGTCCGGCAGCAGGCCGCCATGGCGCTCAAGATCCGTCACCGACACATCCCGCAACTGGCTGATGCCGGGCAGCACCGGCAGCAACCGCGCCACGCCTTCCTCGCAGGCCTGACGGCGCAGATTATATTCACCACCCGCATGTTGGTGGCGCACCTTGCTGTCGATGACCACGAGGGCGGCACGGTCCGGCACGGTGACGGGGCGCGCCGCCAGACTGCGGCAATCGATGAGCAGGGCCGCACCCTCACGGCCGCAGGCGGAAATATACTGATCCATGATGCCACAGCGCATGCCGACGAAGTCATTTTCAGCCTGCTGGCCGATCTTTGCCAGTGCCACGGGGTCGATTTTTCCACCCGCCGCATGGACCAGCGCATGGCCGGTGGCCACTTCCAGTGCCGCCGAAGAGCTGAGGCCCGATCCCACCGGCACGGTGGAGGAAATCATCAGGTTGGTGCCGCACAGACTATACCCCGCCCGTTGCAGCATGACGGCAACACCGATGACGTAATCACTCCAGTGGCCGCGCCGGGCCGGAAGATGGTCGAGGTCAACCGTCACCTCGTCATCATTCAGGGTGGAATGGATGCAGAGGCTGCGGTTGGGGCGCGGGGCGGCGGCGGCCCAGGTGGCAAATTCCAGGGCCGCGGGCATGACGAAGCCGCCATTGTAATCGGTGTGCTCGCCGATGAGATTGACCCGGCCGGGGGCGCGGCTTACGGCGGGCTGCACGCCATGGCGGCGGCGGAACTGTTCAATAAGACGGTGGGTCATGATGTCCTGCGGGGGGCGGGTGAATTTGACACCAAGCGGGCCTTCGGCTCAAGCCCCCGGCGCGACAACGCCATCAGACGTGGCGCCTTCGATGAGACTCACCAGATGCCGGGCAAGGTCGCGCTCTCGCGGGTGCAGTTCGCCATCGCAAATGGCCAGTTGCCACAGGGCCTGAACCAGCGCCTTGATTTCGCCATTGCCGTCGCTGGCCAGGGCCAGGCCGACCAGGGCGGCAAGCTGGTCTGGCTCCACCGTTCCCTGGCCCGCCCCATCGACAATGGCCAGGGCCTGATGGGGTGCCAGTCCGAAGGTGCCCTGCAGCTCGGCGAGCAGACGGTCGCGCTCCACCGGCTTCACCAGCCCGTCGGCCTCGGCCATGGCGGCGAGCAGCAGGCCAAGGGCCACGCGCGATTCCTCCAGCGCCGACATGGCGCCCGTTCCTAGAATGCGCCGCACCGTCGCGCGCGACATGGCCCGCCCCCCCATTCAGGACGCCAGTTAGGGGTCAAGGCGGGCCTGATGTCAATTGCGGTGCGGCTCAAACGTCGAGATTGGCCACATTCAGGGCGTTCTCACGGATGAAATCGCGGCGCGGCTCCACCGTGTCGCCCATAAGTTTGGTGAACAGGTCGTCGGCTTCGCCACCCTCGCTCAGCTTGACGCGCAGCAGCGAGCGCACATTGGGGTCAAGCGTGGTTTCCCACAGCTGTTCAGGGTTCATTTCACCCAGGCCCTTGTAGCGCTGGATGGATATGCCCTTGCGGCCCACGGCAAAGACCGCCTCCAGCAGGTCCATGGGACCGTGGATCACCGTTTCCTGATCCTTGCGGCGCAGTCGGGCCGGGGCACCATAGATTTCCTGAAGGTGCGGCGTCTTGCGATCGAGGCGCAGCGCATCGGCCGAGCCGATGAGCTTGGCATCAATGTGCCAGTGTTCCTTGACGCCACGCACCGCACGGGTGAAGGCAAGCCCGCCATCGGCGGCCACCGCCCCCTGCCAGCCGCGTTCGGTCTCCTCGGAAATGACATCCAGCCGCTTGGCGATGTAGCGGGCCGCCGCCACCGACTGGTCGCTCTGCGACAGCACTTCCGGGTTCAGGGCCCCGGCTATGGCCACCTGCTCGATGACGGGCCGGGGATAGCGGGCATGCAGACTGTCGAGGGCCGCACGGATCGACAGGGCTTCCTCAACAATGGCGCGAAGATCATTGCCGCCACGCTCCTGGCCGGTGGCCAGCGCCAGGGTGGAACCCTCCAGACCGGTATCGATGAGGTAATCCTCAAGGGCCTTGTTGTCCTTGAGATACTGCTCGGAATTGCCGCGCTTCACCTTGTAAAGCGGCGGCTGGGCGATGAACAGATGGCCGCGCTCGATCACCTCCTTCATCTGGCGGTAGAAGAAGGTGAGCAGCAGGGTGCGGATGTGGGCGCCGTCCACGTCGGCGTCGGTCATGATGATGATCTTGTGATAGCGCAGCTTGCCGGGATTGAACTCCTCGCGGCCGATGCCGGTGCCGAGCGCGGTGATGAGGGTGCCGATTTCGGCTGACGACAGCATCTTGTCGAAGCGGGCGCGCTCGACGTTGAGGATCTTGCCGCGCAAGGGCAGCACCGCCTGATTTTCGCGGTTGCGCGCCTGCTTGGCGGAGCCACCGGCCGAGTCGCCCTCGACGATGAACAGTTCCGACAGGGCCGGGTCACGTTCCTGGCAGTCGGCAAGCTTGCCGGGGAGCGAGGAAATGTCGAGCGCCCCCTTGCGCCGGGTCAGTTCACGGGCCTTGCGCGCGGCTTCGCGGGCCGCGGCCGCCTCCACCACCTTGGAAACGATGGAGCGGGCCTCGCTCGGATGTTCCTCAAACCAGGCGCCCAGCTGTTCGTTTACCAGATTTTCCACCACCGGGCGGACCTCCGATGACACCAACTTGTCCTTGGTCTGCGAGGAAAACTTGGGGTCCGGCACCTTGACCGAGAGCACGCAGGTCAGGCCTTCGCGCGCATCATCGCCGGTCAGCGCCACCTTTTCCTTTTTCGCCAGGCCGCTGTCATTGGCATAGTTGTTGATGACCCGGGTCAGCGCACCGCGAAAACCGGCGAGATGGGTGCCGCCGTCGCGCTGGGGAATGTTGTTGGTGAAGCACAGCACATTCTCGTGGTAGCTGTCGTTCCACCACAGGGCACATTCGGTGGTGATGCCGTCCTTCTCTCCCCGGATCATGATGGGCTGGGGGAGGGCTGCCTGCTTGGTGCGGTCGAGATATTTCACGAAGGCGGCAATGCCGCCCTCATAGTGCAGCTCCACCACATGGGGTTCAACGCCGCGCTTGTCAGTGAGCACGATGCGCACCCCGGAATTGAGAAAGGCCAGCTCACGCAGGCGGTGTTCCAGGGTGGTGAAATCAAACTCGGTATGGGTGAAGGTTTCGGTTGACGGCAGGAAGGTCACTTCCGTGCCGCTCGCATCGCCCGCCTCGCCCACCACCTTGAGCGGCGCATCGGCATCGCCGTGGGTGAAGGTCATGAAATGGGTCTTGCCGGCGCGGTGAATGGTGAGCTTGAGCCAGGAGGACAGCGCATTCACCACCGACACGCCCACGCCATGCAGGCCGCCCGACACCTTGTAGGAATTCTGGTCGAATTTTCCGCCGGCATGAAGCTGGGTCATGATGACCTCGGCGGCGGAGACACCTTCCGACCTGTGAATATCGGTGGGGATGCCGCGGCCATTGTCGGTGACCGTGCAGGAACCATCGGCGTTGAGGGTGACGGTGACGAGATCGGCATAGCCCGCCAGGGCCTCGTCGATGGCGTTGTCCACCACCTCATAGACCATGTGATGCAGGCCCGATCCGTCATCGGTGTCGCCGATATACATGCCGGGGCGCTTGCGCACCGCATCAAGGCCCTTCAGCACCTTGATGGAATCGGCGCCGTAGTTTTCCGCGCCCCGCTTCATGTCTTCACTGTTCATTGTCTGTCCATTTCCGAAACCCGGCCTGCGGCCACATCAAGCACTGCCGAGCCTTCGCCCAACCCGTCAAACACCTCGCGGTCGGTGCCCGTCATCCAGACCTGGCCGCCCAGCGCCCGGAGCCGCTCATAGAGCGCCTGCCGCCGCGCCCGGTCGAGGTGGGCTGCCACCTCATCGAGAAGCAGCAGCGGGGCCTCGCCCGTCACCTCGCGCAGCGCTTCGGCCTGCGCCAGAACAAGGCCGATGAGCAGCGCCTTCTGCTCGCCGGTGGAGCACAGTTCAGCCGCCATGGCTTTCGGTCCATGGGACACCTGCAGGTCGCTCCGGTGCGGGCCTGAAAGGCTCCGCCCGGCCTGCCGGTCAGCCTTCCGCGAATCGGCCAGCAGTCTACGATATTCGTCCTCGGCGCGCACCGCCGGCATGGCCGAAACCAGCCCCTCAATATCACCGGACAGGGCAAGCTGCGCCCAGGGAAAGCTGGTGGTGGCGCGGCTCTGGTCAATATGCCGCGTGAGGGTGGCCACGGCCTCGTTGCGGGCAGCGCCAATGGCCACCGCCTGCTCGGCCATGCTGGCCTCCAGGCTCGACAGCCAGTGGCTGTCCGAGGTGACATCGGCCAGAAGCAGGTTGCGCTCGCGCATCACCCGCTCAAAGCCGGAAACACGGCTGGCATGGTCGGGATCGAACCCCGCCACCAGCCGGTCGAGAAAGCGCCGCCGGTCGCCCGCCGGTCCGGCAAAGAGACGGTCCATGGCGGGGGTGAGCCAGACCATGCGCAGCACATGGCCCAGCGCGCCCGACCCCTTCTGGGCGCGGCCGTCAATCAGCACCATGCGGGCCTGCGGGGCCTCGCCATCCTCGGTGGAGGGCGTCCAGCCGGTGCCGATGGCGTGGCTGGCGGTGGTGCCCTCCACTTCGGCGGCAATGGCCCAGGCGCCGCTGCCGCCCAGACGGCCCACCGTTTCAAAGGCGGCACCGCGCAGGCCGCGGCCGGGAGAGAGCAGCGAGACCGCCTCCAGCAGATTGGTTTTGCCGGCGCCGTTGGCCCCCACCAGGGCAATCAGCCGTGCCTTCAGGTCAAGTCTGAGGCCCGCATAGTTGCGGTAGTCGGTGAGGGTAAGTCGGACGAGGCCCAATGACGGCGGGTTCACGGCGGCGGGCTTGCCTCACACGCGCATGGGCATGAGGACGTAGAGGGCCGCCTCGTCGGCGGGATCGGCCACAATGGTGGGCGAGCCGGCATCGGCGAGACGGAAGGTCATCTCACCCGAGGTGATCTGGCCCGCCACATCCATGAGGTAGCGCGAGTTGAAGCCGATATCGAGCGGATCGCGGTCATAGTCGGCGGCGATCTCTTCCTCGGCCGAGCCGGAATCCGGATTGTTGACGGTGAGCGTCAGGCGGCCCTGGCCAAGGTTCATCTTCACCGCCCGGCTCTTTTCCAGCGAAATGGTGGAGACGCGGTCCACGGCATTGGCGAAGAGCTTGGCATCCACCGTCATGATCTTGTCGTTGTTGCGCGGAATGACGCGCTCATAATCCGGGAAGGTGCCGTCAATGAGCTTGGAGGTGAGCACCAGACGGCCCACGGCAAAGCGGATCTTGGAGGATGACAGGGCAATTTCCACCTCGCCGTCCTCGCCTTCCATGAGCTTGACGATTTCCAGCACGGTTTTGCGCGGAACGATGACGCCGGGCATGCCCCTGGCGCCCTCCGGCCGTGCCACCTGGGCCTGGGCCAGACGGTGGCCGTCGGTTGCCACGGCGCGCAGGAAGGAGCCCTTGTCCACCTCATGCAGGTAGATGCCGTTCAGATAATAGCGGGTCTCCTCGGTGGAGATGGCAAAGCGGGTTTTTTCGATGAGCGCCTTCAGGTCGGCTACCGGCAGGGAAAAGCTGTTGGCCATGTCGCCCGAGGCGAGGTCGGGAAAATCCTCCGGCGGCAGGGCCTGCAGGGCAAAGCGCGACTTGCCGGCGAAGATGTTGACCCGGCCCTGATCGGGGCCCTGGTCCAGCTCAAGCTGGGCGCCTTCGGGCAGCTTGCGCACGATGTCATAGAGCATGTGGGCGGGCACGGTGGCCGCGCCCTCGCGGGCCACTTCGGCGGCAACCGTTTCGACGATCTCGATGTCGAGGTCGGTGGCGATGAGGCGGACCACATCCTTGCCGGCCTGCACCAGCACATTGGACAGAATGGGAATGGTGTTGCGCCGCTCCACCACCGACTGGACGTGGTTCAGAGCCTTGAGAAAGGCAGTCCGCTCAATGGTCACACGCATGTCGGCAACATTCCCTGAAAAGACCGATTGACCCCCGCGCGGGGGGTCAAAAATTGTTGCGCGAACTGCCCGGCAAAGCAAGGGCTTTGCCGGGTTTTTCACGATCTTCTGCGGTTATTGCTGCTCCACCAGGCGGATGAGCAGGGCCACTTCGCGGGCCAGCCGCTCATCGGTCTTGATCTGCTCGTCGATCTTGCGCACGGCGTGCAGCACGGTGGAATGATCGCGGCCGCCGAAGCGCCGGCCGATCTCCGGCAGCGAGCGGGCCGTCATCTTCTTGGCCAGATACATGCCGACCTGGCGGGGGATGACCACCGAACGCGCCCGCCGGGGCGAGAGAATGTCCTGCCGGGCGACATTGTAGTGGCGGCCCACCACCTTCAGGATATCGTCGATCTTGATGCGGGCCTGGTCCGGGTTGGCCTGGACGTCGCGCAGCACCATGGAGGCGAGATCAAGGGTGATGGCCTGGCGGTTGAACTGCTGATAGGCGGCAATGCGGTTGAGCGCCCCCTCCAGCTCGCGGCCGCCGCCGGCAATGCGCTCGGCGATGAAGTCCAGCACCTCGGCGGGTATCTTCGCTGCCGGGTCGCGGGCCTGCAGCGCCTCAAGCCTGGAGTCGAGAATGCGGCGGCGCAGATCATGGTCCGGCGTTTCGATGTCGATGACAAGGCCGCCCATGAGCCTGGAGCGCATGCGCTGGTCGATGGTGTCAAGCTGGGCGGGCGGCACGTCGGCGGCCACCACCACCTGGCGCTTGGCGTCCACCAGCGAATTGAAGGTGTGGCAGAATTCCTGCTGCATGGTCTTGCCCTGCAGGAACTGGAAATCATCGATGAGCAGCACATCGACGTCGCGGAACTGGTCCTTGAAGGCGATGGTGTCACGGGCCCGCAAGGCATGGACAAAGCCATACATGAAGCGCTCGGCGGTGAGGAACAGAACCTTGCGGTCGGGCCTCGCCTCGCGGATGCGGTGGGCCACGGCGTTGAGCAGATGGGTCTTGCCCAGGCCCGAGGCGGAATGGATGAACAGCGGGTTGAAGCTGACGGGATGGCCCGCCGTGGCCTCGGCCACCCGGCCTGCCGCCGCATGGGCAAGCTGGTTCGAGGTGCCGACCATGAAGGTGGCGAAGGTCTGGCTGTCGTCAAGCGTGTTGGAACGCTCGGGCGCGAAGAAGCCGAGCACCGAAGGCCCGACCGGCGCCAGCCCGTCATGATGGCCATGGGCCGGACGGACCACAGGCTCCACCGCCTCGGGGCTGCGGGCAACCGGTGTGCCGGCCATGCGCACCCGCACCACCACCGCCTCCAGCGTGCCCAGTTCGCCCTCGGCCACCTTGGCCAGACGCGCCGCATAGTGGTTTTCAATCCAGCTCTTGAGAAAGCGGGTGGGCACCGAGACCACCAGACGGCCCGCCGCAAAATCCTCGGCCTCCATGCGGGCGAACCAGCTGGTGTAAAGGTCTTCGCCCAGCTCCGCCTTGAGGCGCTGGGCAATCCTGAGCCATCTGGCCTTCAGATCGCCGTCCTTCACGCCCCGCCCCTTCGGCTCTGCACGTTTTGCCTCCGTGCCCGGCGCGTTGCTGGTCTGCGCCGTGTTTATCTGTGCCGTCATCTTCAAACTCTTTGCCGCTTGGCCCCAGCCCCCAGAGCTGGAACACCTGAAACCCTGCCCCGTTGCCGGGGCGCCCCCGTTCGATGCCTGCCTTGGCACCACACACTGACGCCCTACGCCACCCCTTTCCCATGGCGGGCGGATTGATCCACCCGGCACGGATTGCCGGCCGCAGCGAGGCGGCCGTTCATTTCACACAGCGCTGCAACAGCAGAAATCCCTTCAGGATTGTGCCCTATCCCCGCGCTCTCGAGGGCGGACGCTACAAAAGCGCTCTGAAACAGTGCAACTGGATTCGGGCAATGCTCCGCACACGGAACAGAACAAAGCGCGCCCGCGGCGCGACGCTGCCGCGCCGCATTTTAATAAGCGTCTGGAATCACTTGCGGAATCAAATTGAAGTCAATTTCGTTCTGAATTCGCGCAAACCGTCGCAGGGGCGGCACGGCCCAAGGCCCGTGCCGCGATTTTGCGGCGGCTGATGCCGCTTCTTCACGGAGCCGTGATAAGCTTTTGTAACAAAAAGAAAAATTTTGTCAGGACTGTTAGCCCCCGGACAATCTGGCGAGGCCCTGCAAAAGCAAACGCCGCAGGACAGCAGCCCCGCGGCGTTTCATCAGTCACATATGCAAACCGGCCGATCAGCCCTTGACGGTGCGGACCCGGGCGGTCAGGCGCGACACCTTGCGGGCCGCCGCATTCTTGTGCAGCACGCCCTTCTGGGCGCCGCGCATCAGCTCCGGCTGGGCTGCCGCCAGGGCCGCCTCGGCGGCCTTGCGGTCGCCCGCAGCCACCGCTTCCTCAACCTTGCGGACGGAGGAGCGCACGCGGCTCAGACGGTTCTTGTTGACGGTGGCGCGGCGGCTGGCAACGCGGGTCGCCTTCTTTGCCGATTTGGTGTTGGCCATGAACGGTTCCTGACATTGGGATCAAACAGAAGGGCCGGAAGGACTGGCGGCTTTTGCCAAAAGCCGCTTCCGGCCGGGTCGGGCGGGCTTATAGGCAAAAGGGCTGCCGCCGTCAATTGCCGATGGGCGGGATTCCGCTGCCCGCCGGGCGGATTGCCAAGCGTGACGGCTTGCGCAACACTTCACCCCCGCCGGGCCCCTTGGCGCCGGTCAGGCACAAGCGGAGGCCAGCCATGGAACAGCCAAGCGAAATCAGGCCCTGGGGCGGCTTTACCGTGCTGGAGGAACGGCCCGGCTTCAAGGTCAAGCGTCTTTCGGTCAGGCCGGGCGGCCGCCTGTCGCTGCAAAGCCACCAGCACCGCGCCGAGCACTGGACGGTGGTGGCGGGCACGGCAACGGTTACCGTGCATGATGAGGTGAGCGAACTGAGGCGCGGCCAGTCCACCGATATTCCGCTGGGCGCCCGCCACCGGCTGGAGAATTTCCATGGCGACACGGTGGAACTGATCGAAATCCAGTTTGGCGACTATCTCGGCGAGGATGACATCACCCGCTATCACGATGTCTATCAGCGGGGCTGAGGACAGCATGGCAAGGCCCCCGCGCCGGATCGGCATTGATGTGGGCGGCACCAAGATTGCCGCCGTGGCCCTTGATGCCGGTGACCGGGTGATCTTTGAGGCGCGGGTGGCCACACCCGGTAGCTATGACGGGCTGGTCAGCGCGGTGGCGGGCCTGGTGCAGGCAGCGGGCGAGGGGCCGGTCGGCCTTGGCGCCCCCGGCTCGGAAAGCCCGGTGGACGGGCGGTGGCGCAACGCCAACCTCACCTTCTGCAACGGCAGACCCTTTGCCGCCGACCTGGCGCGGGCCGTGGCCAGGCCCCTGCGGGTGGAAAATGACGGCAACTGCCTGGCCCTGTCGGAGGCTCTCACCGGGGCGGGGCAGGGTTATGGAACGGTGGTGTTCATGACCATCGGCACGGCGCTGGGCGGCGGGCTGGTGATCGACGGGCGCCTGCGCAGCGGGCGCAACCGCGAGGCCGCCGAGTTTGGCCACACCGGCCTGCCCTGGCCCCGGCCGGATGAGCTGCCGCTGCTTGCCTGCTTCTGCGGCAAGGCCGGCTGTGCCGAACAATATGTCTCCGGCACCGGGCTGGAGCGTGACTATGCCCGGGCAAACGGCCAGACACTGCCGGGGGCGGCCATTGTGGCCGGGGCCCGGGCCGGCGAGGCGGCCGCCCAGGCGGCTCTGGCGCGGCTGCAGGACCGGCTGGCCAGGGTGGCGGCCAATATTGTGGCGGTCATTGATCCCGATCTGATGGTGATGGGGGGAAGCCTGGCCATTCTTCCCGAACTGGTGGAGGAGCTGCCGCCGCTCATTGCCCGCTATTCCTTTTCCGGCACGGCGCAGGTTCCGGTGGTGCGGGCGCTGCACGGCGGGCTGAGCGGCGCCATGGGCGCTGCCCGGCTGTGGGATCAGCCCTGAGGCGAAGCCTTCACCTGCAGACGGTGCAATTCATGGCCGTGGCGCTTCAGCCATTGCTTGGCGGCCCTGGCCTCAGGACAGTGGCTGAGCACCAGACGCCAGAAGCGGGGGCCATGGTTCATCTCGCGCAGGTGCGCCACCTCATGGGCGGCCACATAATCCAGCACCATGGGGGGCGCGAGGATGAGCCGCCAGGAATAGGACAGTGAGCCATCGGCGGCACAGGAGCCCCAGCGGCTTTTCTGATCGCGCAGGCTGATGCGGCGGTAGCGGGTGGCCATGGCCGTGGCATAACGCCCGGAGGCCTGGGTCAGGTCGCGCTTGGCTTCCGCCTTCAGCCAGTCGGTGAGGCGGCGGGCAAGGTGGGCTTCATCGCCCGGCACGGCAAGGGTTCGGGCCACGGCATCATGGACCACCAGACCGCGCCTGCCACCGCTGGCAATGATGCGGTGAAGCTCGCCCCGGAACAGGATTTCGGCCTCATGGGCGATGTGATGGGGGGTTTTCTGCTTCACCAGCTGTCCGGCAATCCAGAAGCTTGAACGCTCGGCAAAGGCCAGCGCCTCGGCGCGGGCGGCGCGGGTCGGCATGGTCACCACCGCCGACTGGCCATCGCGCCCCAGGCGCAGGATGAAGCGGCGCGCCTTCTGGTGGCGGCGAAAGGTAATGGCCAGGGTGCGGCCGCCCACCGTCAGCGTGGCGGGGGCGTCCTTGGCTTTTTCAGCGCTGAAGCCGAACAGGCGCAACATGTCCCATGAGGTAGGGTCAGGCTGACTGGGTGTCAATGAAGTCCCTGATGCGCGGCAGCACCTCACGCCGGAAGCGCGAACCGGAGAACACGCCATAATGGCCAACACCGGGCTGGAGCCAGTGCACGCGCTTGGACTCGGGCAGGGCCACGCACAGGTCGTGGGCGGCCTGGGTCTGGCCCTGGCCGGAAATGTCGTCGCGCTCACCCTCAATGGTCATCAGCGCCGTTTTGGTGATGTGCTGCGGGGTGATGAGTTCGCCGCGGTGGCGGAAGGTGCCCGCCGGCAGGGCGTGCTTGATGAACACGTAGTCCACCGTCTGGAGATAGAACTCGGCGGCGAGATCCATCACCGACATGTATTCGTCATAGAATTCCTCGTGCTTTTCGGCACTGTCGCCGTCGCCTTCCACCATGTGCCAGAACAGTTCGCGGTGGGCGTCGACATGGCGGTCCATGTTCATGGTCATGAAGCCGGTCAATTGCAGGAAGCCGGGATAGACCTCGCGCATCACACCGGCGTGCGGGAAGGGCACGCGCATGATGACGTTCTGGCGGAACCAGTCGATGCCCTTTTCCTTGGCCAGCTTGTTGACGGCGGTGGGGCTGCGCCGGGTGTCGATGGGGCCGCCAATCAGAATCTGCGAGCGCGGTGTGGCCGGATCGTCATGCTCGTTCATCACCGAGACCGCCGCCAGCACCGGCACCGAGGGCTGACACACCGCCATGACGCTTGCTGTATCGCCCATGTGGCGCAGCATGTCGATGATGTAGTCGACATAGTCATCGAGATCGAAGGACCCCGCCGACAGCGGCACCGTGCGGGCATCAAGCCAGTCGGTGATGTAAATGTCATAGAAGGGCAGCATGGACTGCACCGTGTCGCGCAGCAGCGTGGCATAGTGACCGGACATGGGCGCCACCAGCAGCACCTTCCGGCCCGGCGACTGGCCCTGGGGCAGGTGCTTCACGAAATGCAGAAGATGGCAGAAGGGCTTGGTGAGGGTGATCTCCTCGGTGATCCTGACGGGCTGGCCCGCAACCTCGACCTCGTGAATGTCGAAGCTGGGCTTGGCATAGCGGCGGGTGACGCGCTCGAACATCTTGAGCGAGGCAGTGGCCGAACGGCCGACATAGGTTTCCGCCAGCGGGTTGCCGGGGCTTTGCCAGAATTCCAGACCGGCCGTGGCCAGCGCCCGCAAGGGGGCGATCACCGCGTGGTTGAACTCATACATCTGATAGAGCATGGCGCTTTCCATCCCGGTGGAGAGTTATGTTGCAGCGCAGCATAGTCGGTCAGTCCCGGCCCTGCAAGCCGCCTCATCATGACCAAAGCCGCATGGCCGGTCCAGCGTCCCGGCTTTCCCTGCCCTTCTGCTTTCGGCTAAGTTGACGCCTGAGCGGAGGGGACATGAGCCAGAGCGACGACAGCACATTCAGCATCAACCGCAGCATCAACCGCGACATGCGGCAGGCGGCGCGGCTGCGTCTCGAAACCCTGGTGCGCCTGCGCTGGGTGGCGGTGCTGGGGCAGCTTGCCACGGTGCTGCTGGTGCATTTCGCGCTGGGTTTTCAGGTGCCGCTGGCCGCCTGCCTTGCGGCCATTGCGGTTTCGGCCTGGCTCAACATCTTCCTGTCGCTGCGCTGGCGCGGCAGCCAGCGGGTGGGCGCGGGCTCGGCGGGCTGGCTTCTCGCCTTTGACGTCCTGCAGCTCGCACTTCTTCTCTATCTGACGGGCGGACTTGCCAATCCCTTCACCTTCCTGTTTCTGGTGCCGGTGACGGTGGCGGCGGCCTCCCTGCCGCTGGAATGGATTGCCGGTCTGGTGGCCCTCACCATGGCGGCGGCCAGTCTGCTGGCCTTCTTTCACCTGCCCCTGCCCTGGGCCGGCGGCGTGCCGCCCGCCCTGCCGCTCACCTATCTTGCCGGCTTGTGGGCGGCCATCATTTCCGGTGTGGTGTTTGCCGCGCTCTATGTGCGCCGCATTGCCGCCGAAGCACGCCAGATGTCGGCAGCCCTTGCGGCCACGGAAATGGTGCTGGCACGCGAACAGCAGCTCTCGGCCCTGGACGGGCTTGCCGCCGCCGCCGCCCACGAACTGGGCACGCCGCTTGCCACCATTGCCCTGGTGGCCAAGGAACTCCGGCGCGAGGCCAAGCCGCAGTCGCCCATCCTTGAAGACCTCGACCTGCTGGTCAGCCAGTCGGCGCGCTGCCGCGAGATCCTGTCGCGGCTTGCCAGGCGTGATGCCCAGCGCGACGCCATGTATGAACAGGTCAAGCTGTCGGCGATGATCGAGGACATGGTGGCGCCCCTGCGCGGCTCCGATGTCACCATCGTCATCGACACCCGCCCCCTGACCCCGCGCGAGGCCAGTGCCGAGCCGGTGTTCGCGCGCAATCCGGCCATCACCCACGGCCTGTCCAACCTGATCGAGAATGCCGTGGACTTCGCCACCTCACAGGTGGTTGTCACGGCCACCTGGTCGGCCCAGCAGGTCACTGTCACCGTCAATGACGACGGTCCCGGCTTCGGCCAGGACATTCTTGACCGGATTGGCGAACCCTTTGTCACCTCACGGCCCGGCTATGACCTGGGCCGCGACCCCCTGGATGGTGAACATGAGGGCATGGGCCTTGGCGTGTTCATTGCCAAGACGCTGCTGGAGCGCTCCGGCGCCACGGTCCAACTCAGCAACGGCGCCCCGGCGCGCCCCGGCGCCAGCCTGACGGTGACCTGGCCCAGGCGCATGGTGGACCAGCTTCAGACATCGTCCACCACCCCTGACAAGAAGTCTGGATCAAGCCCCCTCGTCGCTCTATAAGGGCGCCCATCGGACCCTCCATGTCCTCTTTCAAGTGGCGCCCATGACCCTGCCTGACGACAAGACCCTGCTTCTGGTCGATGACGACAAACCCTTCCTGACCCGTCTGGCGCGGGCCATGGAAACCCGCGGTTTCGACGTCCGCATTGCCGACACGGTGGCCGATGGTGTGGCCGAGGTGACGCGCCAGGCGCCCGCCTTCGCGGTGGTCGATCTCAGGCTCAGTGACGGCAACGGCCTTGATGTGATCGAGGTGCTGCACGCCCGGCGGCCGGAGGCCAGGGTCGTGGTGCTGACGGGCTATGGCAACATCGCCACAGCGGTGACGGCCGTGAAGCTTGGCGCCATCGACTATCTGGCCAAGCCCGCCGATGCCGATGCGGTCTATGGTGCGCTGCTGTCGGAGAAGCATGACCGCACCGCGCTGCCCGAAAACCCCATGTCGGCCGACCGGGTGCGCTGGGAACACATCCAGCGCGTCTATGAGCTGTGCAACCGCAATGTCTCGGAAACGGCGCGCCGCCTCAACATGCACCGGCGCACCCTGCAGCGCATTCTGGCCAAGCGGGCGCCGAAGTAATCAGCTATCGGGATCGTGCAGCGTGTGCAGCCTGAGGGCGGCACAGCGGGCAAAATCAATGAGCAGCATCTTGCGGCGGGCGGCACTGAGCGGCGTTGCCAGGCTGTCGCGCATGACCTCGGCACCGAAGCGGTCGGCGATGATGAGGCCCGCCTCGGCCGGCATGACGCCGGGGTCGAGGCTTTCCGGAATGGCAAAATAGAAGCGGTCGCAGAAGGCCAGATAATCGTGCCATTTGTCATCGGCACGGAAGTCGGCCAGCGATGACTTGATTTCGATGATGGTGATTTCACCCGCCGCCGAAACGGCCATCACATCGACGCGCCGGCCCGAGGCCAGCGTCAACTCGTAAACCGGTGCCAGGCCGCGGTCGCGCAGCAGGCGGGCAACACCGCGCTGCAGCCCGGCGGCGGTTTCCGACTGGCGCCCATCGGGCCTGATCAGGCGGGCAGGTTCGGTCATGAGGGCACAAATGCTTTGACGGGAATGACTCACCCGGTATTGTGCGGGGCTGACAAGCCTCAGTCAATGGAGGCGGCAGGGGAGAGGGCATGCAGGCGCTTCTGCGGTTGAGCCGCTTCATCGATGGGACAACCCGGTTCATCGGTCATCATGTGCGCTGGCTGGTGCTGGCGGCGGTGCTGATCAGCGCCATCAACGCCGTCATGCGGAAATTCTTCGATCTGTCGTCCAATGCCTGGCTGGAATTGCAGTGGCTGCTGTTTGGCGCGGTGTTCATGCTGGCCGCCTCCTTCACCCTGCAGCGCAATGCCCATATCCGCATTGATGTGCTGTCGTCGCGCTGGTCGAAGCGCACCCGAGACTGGGTTGACCTGTTCGGCCACCTGTTCATGCTGGCGCCGCTCACGCTGGTCATGACCTGGCTGGCGGCACCCGCCTTTCTGGAAAGCTTCCGCTCTGGCGAACGCTCGGTCAATTCCGGTGGCCTGGCCGTATGGCCGGCAAAATTCCTGGTGTTTGCGGGTTTTCTGCTGCTGTTTTTCCAGATGATCTCCGAGGTCATCAAGCGCATTGCCGTGCTGCGCGGCGCCATTGCCGATCCCGAGCCTGAGCCGGTGCATGGCCATAATCCCGAAGATGTGACCACCGGGGGAGCGCACGCCGAATGATTGCGTTCATTGCCCAGAACCTGGCGCCGATCATGTTCGGCTCGCTCATCCTGTTTCTGCTGCTTGGCTATCCGGTGGCGTTCTCGCTCGCGGCCAACGGTCTGTTCTTCTTCGTGCTGGCGGTGGAACTGTCGCCCTATTCCAATGACATTTCGCTGGCCTGGCCGCTGTTGGAAACCCTCTCGGGGCGCATTCTCGATGTCATGCGCAACGAGACCCTGCTGGCCATTCCGTTCTTCACCTTCATGGGCATCATTCTGGAGAAGACCGGCATGGCCGAAGACCTGCTCGACACCATCGGGCAGCTGTTCGGCCCCATCCGCGGCGGCCTTGCCTATGCCGTCATTCTGGTGGGGGCGCTGCTTGCGGCCACCACCGGCGTGGTGGCTGCCTCGGTCATGGCCATGGGCCTCATCTCGCTGCCGATCATGCTGCGCTACGGCTATGACCGGCCGCTGGCCACCGGCGTCATTGCCGCCTCGGGCACATTGGCCCAGATCATTCCGCCGTCGCTGGTTCTCATCGTGCTGGCCGACCAGCTCGGCCGCTCGGTGGGGGACATGTATTCCGGTGCCGTGCTTCCCGGCCTGATGCTCACCGGCCTCTACTTGCTGTTTGTGCTGTTCATGTCCGTCGTTGCCCCGGCCAAGGTTCCGGCCCTCCCCGTCGCGGCGCGTACCCTCAGGGGCAGCGCCTGGCCGCTTCTGGCGCTGGCGCTGGCAGGCCTTGCCATCGGCTATGGGGCCTATCAGTTCTTCCTCCCCCGGGTTGAGACGGGGGCCGACATCTGGGCCGCCACAGTGGCGGTGGTGGCGGTTTATCTCTATGCCCTGGCCGACCAGCATTACGGCTTCAACAGCCTTTCCGACCTGGCCCAGCGGGTGGTCATTGTGCTGGTGCCGCCGCTTGCCCTCATCTTTCTGGTGCTGGGCACCATCTTTCTGGGCATTGCCACACCCACCGAAGGCGGCGCCATGGGTGCTACGGGCGCGCTTCTCATGGCGCTGGGCAAGCGCCGCCTGAACTACACCCTGCTCAGTGACGCGCTGGAGGCCACCACCCGGCTGTCCTCCTTCGTGCTGTTCATTCTCATCGGCAGCCGCATCTTCTCGCTCACCTTCTATGGCATCAACGGCCACATCTGGGTCGAGCATCTGTTCCTCGGCCTGCCGGGCGGCACCATGGGTTTCATGATCGCCGTCAATGTGCTGGTGTTCATTCTCGGCTGCTTCATCGACTTCTTCGAGATCGCCTTCATCGTCATTCCGCTGCTGGCGCCGGTGGCAGAAAAACTCGGCATCGATCTCGTGTGGTTCGGCATCATTCTGGGCATGAACCTGCAAACCAGCTTCCTCACCCCGCCCTTCGGCTTTGCCCTGTTCTACATGCGCTCGGTGGCACCCGACCGGCCCTATACCGACAAGGTGACGGGCAAGGTGCTGGCCGGCATCAAGACCACCGACATCTATCGCGGGGCGGTGGCCTTCATCCTGCTCCAGATCATCATGATCATTGTCGTGGTGGCCTTCCCGCACCTCTCCATCACGGCGGCGGGTCCCAAGGTCGACCCCAATTCCATCGACATCCAGATTCCCTTTGGCGGCGCGCCCGACGCAGGGCCCCCCGCACCCCCCTCCTTCAACTGAAAAGGGGCCTTGCGGCCCCTTTTTCTACCTTGCACAGAAGGCCGGAAGGCCGCGCCGCCCCGGGGGGCGGCGCGCGCCATACCTACAGTTCCTTCTTCCTCTGCTGGGCCATCATGAAGGCGTCGAAGGTCGCTTCCGACACCTGCTGCCAGAGATAGGCATCATTGCGGAAGGCGGCCATGGACTCATAAACCTTCTTGAAGGCGGCATTGGAGCCGGACAGTTCGGCATAGGCGGCCTTGGCCGAGTTGAAGGCCGCTTCCATCACGTCCTGCGGATAGGGCTTCAGCACCGCACCCGAAGCCACCAGGTTCTTGATGGCGGCGGGGTTGAGCGAGTCATACTTCGCGGTCACATCAAGGTTGGTGGCCTGGCAGGCCTGGCGCAGAATGGCCTGATAGGCCTTGGGCAGTTCGTTCCACTTCTGCAGGTTGATGAAGGTGTGGAGCGAGGCGCCGCCCTCCCACCAGCCGGGGTAGTAATAGTTCTTGGCCACCTTGTAGAAGCCAAGCTTCTGGTCGTCATAGGGGCCAACCCATTCGGCGGCATCAATGGTGCCCTTTTCCAGCGACGGATAGATCTCGCCACCCGGAATCTGCTGCGGCACCACGCCGATGCCGGACATGACCTTGCCGCCGAAGCCCGCGATGCGCATCTTCAGGCCCTGCATGTCGGCGACCGATTTGATCTCCTTGCGGAACCAGCCGCCCATCTGGGCGCCGGTGTTGCCCGCCGGAAAGCCGATGTAGCCGTGATTGGCGTAGAACTCGTTGAGCAGGTCATTGCCGCCGCCGTGATAGAACCAGGCAAACTGCTGGCGGGCATTAAGACCGAAGGGCACCGCCGTGCCGAAGGCGAAGGTCGGGTCCTTGCCCCAATAGTAATAGGAGCAGGTGTGGCAGCACTCGATGGCGCCCTTGCCCACCTCATTGGCGGCCTCGAAGGCCGGGGCAATCTCGCCCGCCGGAAACACCTGAATCTGGAATTTGCCGTCGGTGGCCTCACTCACATATTTGGCAACAGTCTCGCCGCCGCCGAAAATCGTGTCCAGCGACTTGGGAAAGCTTGAGGTCATGCGCCACTTCAGTTCCGGCGCCGACTGGGCAATGGCGGGCGAGGCAATGGCAGCGGTGGCCCCTGCGGCAGCCACCCCGGCCTTGCTAAAGAATTTCCGGCGGTCCATGTGGTTCTCCCTGTTGGCAAAAACTGGTTGTTCTTTTTCTCGGTGCGCCAGCCCAGCATAGCCAGACCGTGGCGTGGTCCGCTACTATAGGCAAAAGATGGCACCCGGCAATGGACGAAAGGAAGGCGCTGATGACCGAATTTCGAATGGAGCGCGACAGCCTGGGGGAGATGGCCATTCCGGCTGATGCCGATTATGGCATCCACACGGCGCGCGCCGCCGCCAATTTTCCCATCACCGGCACCCTGCTCCGGCATTTCCCTGAACTGATCGAGGCGCTGGCCATGACCAAGAAGGCCGCCGCCATGGCCAACCGCGACCTGGGGGCCCTGACGCCGCCCCTGGCGCGTGCCATCATTGCCGCCTGCGACCGGATCATGGCGGGCGAGGGCCACCGCGACTTCATCGTCGACATGGTGCAGGGCGGGGCCGGCACTTCCACCAACATGAACGCCAATGAGGTGATCGCCAACATGGCGCTGGCCAGCATGGGCAAGGCGCGCGGCGACTATGCCGCGCTCCACCCCAATGACCATGTGAACCTGTCGCAATCGACCAATGACGTCTATCCCACCGCGGTCCGCCTCACCATGGTGCGGCAGGTGCCTGAACTCATTGCCGCGCAGACCGCCCTCAAGGATGCGCTGATGGCCAAGGCGGCGGCCTTCGACGACATCATCAAGGTGGGCCGGACGCAGCTCATGGATGCCGTGCCCATGCGGCTCGGGTCCGAGTTCCGGGCCTTTGCCGTGACGGTGGGGGAAGACATTGAACGCCTGCGCGAATTCTCCCGCCTGCTGTGCGAGGTCAATCTCGGCGGCACCGCCATCGGCACCGGCATCAACACCCCCGCCGACTATGCCGCCACCGCCATCCGCCATCTCTCCACTATTTCCGGCGTGCCCATGGTGCTGGCGGGCGATCTCATCGAGGCCACCTCGGACATGGGGGCCTTCGTCACCTTCTCCGGCGTGCTGAAGCGCATTGCCGTCAAGCTGTCGAAGATCAGCAATGACTTGCGCCTGCTCAATTCCGGCCCGCGGGCGGGCTTTGGCGAAATCCACCTGCCCGCCGTGCAGGCGGGCTCGTCCATCATGCCGGGCAAGATCAACCCGGTCATGCCCGAGGTGGTGAACCAGATTGCCTTTCAGGTCATCGGCAATGATCTCACTGTCACCATTGCCGCCGAGGCGGGCCAGCTTCAGCTCAACGCCATGGAGCCGGTCATCGTCTTCAACATCCTGCAATCCATGCGCATGCTGACACGCGGCATGACGGTGCTGCGCGAGAAGTGCGTGGAAGGCATCGAGGCCGACCGCGACCGCTGCCGCGAACTTCTGGAAAACTCGCTGGTGTCGGTCACCGCACTCAATCCCTATATCGGCTATGCCGAGGCCAGCCGGGTGGCCAAGGAGGCGCTGAAATCACGGCGCTCCATCCGCGACGTGGTGCTGGCGGAAAAGCTGATAACCGAAGCCCAGCTTGATGAAGCCTTCACCCCGGAGAAACTGCTGGGACGGGGAAAGTAAAATCGGGGTGGGCATTTTCCCCATCACCTGATCCGAAAACCGCTGCGCACTATTCGGGGTGAGCTCCTTTATGCATCACCTGATCCGAAGAGTCTTCAACTGTTCGGGGTGAGCTTTATTGCGCATCACCTGATCCGAAAACCGCTGCGCACTTTTC
>CALMWF010000019.1 GCA_937873445.1 uncultured Alphaproteobacteria bacterium | reverse complement strand
CCGGGAACTACCTCACCACCGCCAGCAATGACGGCGCCATCCTCGACACCCGCATCCTCATCGATGCCGACGGCAGCGCCGGCGCCGGTGCGGCCATCACCCTCGCCACCCTCGAAGACACCCTCACCACCGCCGGTGACTTCCTGGTGTAGCGTCTAGACCGCGCCATCCATCTGATGGCGGAGTCTGGTGATGACGAAACTCTCATCGGGCGCGCAGTTGTCATAGTTCAGCAGCGCGCCCTTTTTCACGGGCTGCAGCACCTTGGCCCCCTCGGCCAGCCCCAGCGGCACAGCCCGCGCTTTTTTCGCGTCGGCCGCCGTCATGGCAAAGGCGCGGTATTGCGTCTCGCCAATGCGGCCCAGAATGTCGCCCGGCTTCAGATCACACTTCGCCACCGTCACCGCCTCGGCCACGGCATGGTCAAGCGGCACCATGTCGGGCTTGCCCGAAAGCGCCACCCGCGCCGCCGACAAGGGCACCTCAAGGCTGGTCAGATGATAGGGCCGGAGCAGGGAGAAATAGGGCCCCTTGCCCACCTTGAGATCCACCATGCGTTCCAGCACGCGCGGATGATCGGTCTCGACAATGACGAACACGCCCGGCGCCACGCCCTTGCCGATGGAATAATCCACACAGCCCTTCTTCGACAGCACCCCACCATCGGCCTTGGGGATCAGCACATGGGCCAGTTCCTCACGGCTGGCGCTGGGCCCGTGCATGCCCGGCACATCGGGCACCAGCCCGGTGCAATTGGCCACCGCCACCATTTCGATCATGGTCTTGGAGCCGTCGACAAATTCCACCAGCATGCGGGCATTCATGTTGCGGGCTTTTGCTTCGGCCTCATAGTCGGCGGGCACGGCGTCAAAATTGAGCGCATTGTTCTTGCCCTTGCCGGCGCAGACCACGCCAAGACCCAGGGACTGGGCAAAGCCGATGAGTTCCAGTGTGGCCGCCGGTTCGTCGCCCGCCGCCCCCGTATAGACCACGCCGGCCCGCCGCGCCGCGGCCGCAAGGTAGCGCCCGATGGTGATGTCGGCCTCGACATTAAGCATGACAATGTGCTTGCCGTTGGCAATGGCCGCGAGGGCAAAACTGGTGCCGATGTTGGGATTGCCGGTGGCATCAATCAGCACATCAATGGGGCCGCAGGCCGCCAGCGCGTTGAGGTCTTCGGTAATGGCGAGCTTGCCGCCCTCCACCGCCGCCGCCATGGCGGCCGCCGAAGCCACCACCACCACGTCATCACGGCCATAACCGGCCAGCAGGGCGGCGTCGATGGCGCGTTGCGGCCGCGCCTCGGCCACGCCGCCCAGCCTGAGGCCCGGCATGCGCCGCAATTGCACGATGAGATCGGTGCCCATTTGCCCCGCCCCCGCCAGGCCCACCGTCACCGGCTGGCCGCGCTCCGCCCGCGCCCGAAGTTCCGTCACCAGCGGCGACACATTGGCAATCATCGGCTCTCTCCCGTTGCTGGCGCAGGAGATAGCCCGGATCGGGCAAGCCTGTCATCCGTGCAAAACAAAACCCCACGATCCCGTGGGACCGTGGGGTTGAATTGAGAAGCGCTGCCGGGCGGCTCAGCCGCGCCAGTCCAGCATGGCGGTCATATAGCCCTGGGCGTCATGCACCGACTCTTCCATCATGGAGGCCGGGGTGGGCATGGCGGGCTCGATCTCGCCCAGCACCTCGCCATCCTCAAACTTGAGGCGGACGCCGAAACGGGCGGCCAGCTTGCGCATGCGGTCATTGTCGCGCATGCAGATCATGTGGAGCTGATGAATGCCCTGGTTCTGGGCGGTGGTGATGATGCGGTCCATCAGCGCCGAGCCGAGGCCGTGATGCTGGTGACCCTTTTCCACCACGAAGGCGGCTTCGGCCATCACATCGACCATCGACCCGTCCAGATGAATGGGGCGCAGTTCGGCGGTGGCATAGATCTCGCCATCGCGGAAGCCGCCAAACACCACCGTGCCGATGCGCTGGGCGGTGTCGGGATAATTGTTGAGGAAATAGTCGCTCACCGTGCCGCCAAAGCGCGAATGCCGGGTTTCCGGGTCAAGCCGCAGCAGATGGCGGCGATAGGCCGGAAAATCCACGGGCCACAGCTTGCGCACCGTATAGGGGCCGGTATCGGTATGGTCAGTCATCACAGCACAACCCAATTCGTTTCGACCGCAGTCGACTCTCCAACACGAATCTTAAGATCGTATTGCAGTGCAGCAAAAGCAAGGCAAAACCGCCATGCAAATAATGCATAACTGCTTTGCTGTGCGCTCATTTCACATCAGCTATCCGGTTGTTATGGAACGACAAATTCCGACGCATATCCTGCGCCTGAAAGCCTCTGCCCAGACCTTGGGCAGGCTGGTGCCCTCTGGCTGGCAAAGGGCGCAAAATCGGGCTTTCGCCAATCGGTAAGCCTACTGCCAACAGCCGGATGAATTTTTCCCTTCAGCCTGCCATACTCCCTGTTCAACCCAAGAGAGACTGCCCCTGACCCTCCCCCTCCTGCTGCAATTGTCGCCCATTCTGCTGCTGCTGGCGCTGATTCTGGTCCGCGCCCGGGTCACCGCCCGGGCCAGCCTGCACATTGCCGCACCCCCCGACCGTGTCCTTGAACTTGTCTCCCCCCATGATGGCAAGCTCATGGACTGGGGCCGCAGCCGGGTGAGCACCCGTCTCCACGACGCGCTGCGCCAAGTCTATCACCTCACCTATGAAAACCTGCAGTCGTCTGGCACCCCCCACCGCCATGAGGCCTATTTCCGGCTGGCCGACCAGCATGACAGGGACCATGTGGAACTGATCCGCGAGGGGCTGGAAGGGCGCTCTCCCGCCAATGAACTGCTCCGCATCAGCTACCGCCTGACCCCCGAAACCGGCGGCACCCGTCTGGCCATCACCCAGCACTGGGGGCCGCGCCCGCTGCTGGCCCAGCTGTTGGCCCGCAGCGACCTTTGGGGCGGCATCTGGCGGCTCAAGACACTGGCCGAAACGGGCAAGCCCAGCGAGCGCGTTCACACCTTGATCCATGCCGGGGTGGCGGTGGTCACCGGGCTGTTGACCCTGGCGGGCTTTGCCCTGTTGTGGCGGCCGGCCATTGCCATCATGCTGGTCGGCGCCCTGCTGGTGCATGAATTCGGCCACCTGCTTGCCTACCGCCTGATGGGCCAGGGCTGGGGCAAATTGCTGTTCCTGCCCTTTCTCGGGGCCATTGCCGTGCCGCGCCTGCCGTTTCGCAGCCAGGGTGAACTGGTCTTCGCCGCGCTGATGGGGCCGGGCCTGTCCACCCTGCTCGCCATCGCCATCGCCATACCGGCCATGCTGGGCTATGCCCTTCCCCTGGCGCTCCTGGTGCTTGGCTTTGTCACCGTCGGCCTCAACCTGTTCAATCTCATTCCGGTGGAGCCGCTGGACGGGGGGGTGGCCCTACGCTCGGTGCTGGTCAGGCTTCTGGGGCCGCGCGCCAAATACGGCCTCATGGCCGTGGGCCTCATCATCGCCGCAGCCGGCCTTCTGCTGCATACACCCATCATCATGGCCTTTGGCGCCATAGCCATTGTTCTGAACCTGCGCTCGCGCCCCCTCGATCAGGGCCTCGCGCCCCTGAGCCGCCTGCAGATTGCCATCACCGTCTTCGGCTACATGGCCATGCTCACCGCCTATCTCACCCTGTTCGACATGTTCATGACCACCACGCCCCTTAACTGAACAGGGGATTTGCAGGCTGCCCCGGATGCCGTAAGCGAAGGGTCATGGGAGTTCAGACGCTTTACCGGAAACGTGTGGCGGCGGGCGAAATTGCCCCCGACCCGGCGCAGGAGCAGGTGGTGGCGGCCCTGAACCGCCTGGCCCTGGAGCTGAACCGCAGGCCCCGTTCCTCCGGCGGCCTGCTGAGCCGGCTCATTGGCCCGAAACCGGCCACCCCGCCGCGCGGCCTTTATCTCTACGGCGAGGTGGGGCGCGGCAAGACCATGCTCATGGACCTGTTCTTTGCCGCCGTGACGTGTCTTCCCAAACGCCGCATCCACTTCCACGCCTTCATGCAGGAGGTCCACGCCCGCCGCAAAGCCCTCAAAACCGGCGATGTCATAGCCCGCATCGCCACGGGGATTGCCAGTGAGGCAAGGCTTCTCTGCCTCGATGAAATGCAGGTGACCGACATTGCCGACGCCATGGTGATCGGCCGCCTGTTCGAGGCCCTTCTGGCCAGGGGCGTGTGTTTCGTCACCACGTCAAACCTGCCGCCTGAAGGCCTCTACAAGGACGGTCTGAACCGCCAGCTCTTCCTGCCCTTCATTGCCAGCCTGCGGGAAAATCTTGATGTCCTGTCGCTGGCCGGCGGCCATGACTACCGGCTGGGGCGCTTCACCCCCCGCGACACCTATATCCACCCGCTCGGCCGCGCGGCGGCAGACGGCATCCAGGCCCTATGGCAGGAACTGACCGGCACGCGCCATGGCACACCGGAAACCCTCACCGTTCTGGGCCGCAGCCTTGAAGTGCCCGAAGCCGCCCATGGCACCGCACGCTTCAGCTTTGCCGGGTTGTGCGAACAGCCAAGGGGGGCGGCTGACTATCTCGCCCTCGCCCGCCATTACCGCACCATCTTCCTGACGGGCGTTCCTCAACTGGCCCGCAGCCAGCGCAATGAGGCCAAGCGCTTTGTCCTGCTCATCGACACGCTTTACGATGCGGGAACGCGCCTCGTGATCAGCGCCGCCACCGCCCCCGAGGACATCTACCCCGCAGGCGACCACCGCTTTGAATTCGCCCGCACTGTTTCGCGCCTTAGGGAAATGCAGTCCGCCTCCTGGTGGGGCGGTCACCTCGCTGCATCAGAAAAACCGCATGAATGAGTCCAATGGATGACTCATATGACTTGATGTCGCAGGCTTTTCGGGGTTAGAGAAAATCGCTTTTTGCAGAGCAGCAAAGTCCGGGGACGGAAGCCTTCCTGTCCGCCTCCGCTTGCTCCATTTTGGCTCCGTTTTGACAGGGAAATCAGGCATGGCTCGGAAGAAAATCGCAATGATCGGTGGCGGCATGATCGGCGGCACCTTGGCCCATCTCGCAGCCCTGAAGGAACTGGGCGATGTGGTGGTGTTCGACATCGCCGAGGGCCTGCCGCAGGGCAAGAGCCTCGATCTCTCCCAGTCCGGCCCGGTTGAAGGCTTCAATGCCAGGCTCACCGGCACCAACGCCTATGAGGCCATTGCCGGTGCCGATGTGGCGATCGTCACCGCCGGTGTGCCGAGAAAGCCCGGCATGAGCCGCGATGACCTTCTCGGCATCAACCTGAAGGTCATGCAGCAGGTGGGTGCGGGCATTGCCAAATATGCCCCCGATGCCTTCGTCATCTGCATCACCAACCCGCTCGACGTCATGGTCTGGGCCCTGCAGAAGTTTTCCGGCGTTCCCGCCCACAAGATCGTCGGCATGGCCGGCGTGCTGGATAGTGCCCGTTTCCGCTACTTCCTCGCCGAGGAGTTCAATGTCTCGGTGGAAGATGTGACGGCCTTCGTGCTCGGCGGCCATGGCGACACCATGGTGCCCCTCATCCGCTATTCCACCGTGGCCGGCATTCCGCTGCCCGACCTGGTGGAAATGGGCTGGACCACCCAGGACAAGCTCGACAAGATCGTCCAGCGCACCCGCGATGGCGGTGCCGAGGTTGTGTCCCTGCTCAAGACCGGCTCGGCCTATTACGCGCCCGCCGCTTCCGGCATCGCCATGGCCGAAAGCTATCTCAAGGATCAGAAGCGCGTCATGCCCTGTGCTGCCCACCTCTCCGGCCAGTATGGCCTCAACGATCTCTTCGTCGGTGTGCCGGTGGTGATCGGTGAAAAGGGGGTTGAGCGCGTGGTCGAAATCAAGCTCGACAAGGACGCCAGGGCCCTGTTCCAGAAGTCGGTTGATGCCGTGCAGGGTCTGATGGCCGCGGCCAAGACCATCGCCCCCGACCTTGCCTGAACATAGCGGGGCGCCCCTTTGCGGCGCCCCACCGTCATTCACCTTCAAGAACCGGAAACAATCCCATGAACATTCATGAATATCAGGCCAAGGAAGTGCTGCGCCAATATGGCGTGGCCACCGGCCGGGGCATTCCCGCCTTCTCCGTGGCCGAGGCGGTCAAGGCCGCTGAAACCCTGGGCGGTCCCGTCTGGGTGGTGAAGGCCCAGATCCACGCCGGCGGGCGCGGCAAGGGCGGCGGCGTCAAGGTGGTGAAGTCGGTGGAAGACGTGCGCGCCGAGGCCGAGCGCATGCTGGGCATGACGCTGGTGACCCACCAGACCGGGCCGGAGGGCAAGCAGGTGCATCGCCTCTACATCGAGGAAGGCACCGCCATTGCCCGCGAGCTTTATCTCTCCATGGTGGTGGACCGCGAAACCTCGCGCATTGCCTTCATTGCCTCCACCGAGGGCGGCATGGACATTGAAGAAGTGGCCCACAAGACTCCGGAGAAGATCATCTCGGTCCATGTCGACCCCGCCGCGGGCTTCCAGCCCTATGTGGGCCGCGCCATCGCCAAGGCCCTGAAGCTGGAGGGCGACCTGGCCAAGCAGGCCGCCAAGATGGTGGCTGGCCTCTACAAGGCCTTCACCGACAAGGACATGAGCCTGCTTGAAATCAATCCGCTGGTGGTGACCAGGGACAATCACCTGGTCTGCCTCGACGCCAAGATCAATTTTGACGGCAACGCGCTGGAGCGTCACCCCGAGATCAGGGAGCTGCGCGACCTGACCGAGGAAGACCCCAAGGAAATCGAGGCCTCGAAATATGACCTCTCCTATGTGGCCCTCGACGGCACCATCGGCTGCATGGTGAACGGGGCGGGCCTGGCCATGGCCACCATGGACATCATCAAGCTCTATGGCGCCGAACCCGCCAACTTCCTCGATGTCGGCGGCGGCGCGTCAAAGGAAAAGGTGACGGCGGCCTTCAAGATCATCACCGCCGATCCCAAGGTGAAGGGCATTCTGGTCAACATCTTCGGCGGCATCATGAAATGCGACATCATCGCCGAGGGCGTGTTGGCGGCGGTGCGCGACGTGGGGCTTCAGGTGCCCCTGGTTGTCCGTCTTGAGGGCACCAATGTCGAGCTCGGCAAGAAGATCATCAAGGACTCCGGTCTTAACGTGATCCCCGCCGATGACCTCGATGACGCCGCCAAGAAGATCGTCAAAGCCGTGAAGGAAGCTGCCTGATGTCCATTCTCGTCAACAAGAAAACCAAGGTCATCTGCCAGGGCCTCACCGGCGCGCAGGGCACCTTCCACACCGAACAGGCCATTGCCTATGGCACCCAGATGGTGGGCGGTGTCACCCCCGGCAAGGGCGGCTCCAAGCACATCGGCATTCCGGTGTTCGACACGGTGAAGGAGGCCCGCGAAAAAACCGGTGCCGACGCCACCGTCATCTATGTGCCGCCGCCCTTTGCGGCCGACGCCATTCTGGAGGCCATTGACGCGGAAATTCCGCTGGCCGTGTGCATCACCGAGGGCATTCCGGTCATGGACATGATCCGGGTGAAGCGGGCACTCGACGGCTCTAAAACCCGCCTCATCGGGCCGAACTGTCCCGGCGTTCTCACCCCCAATGAATGCAAGATCGGCATCATGCCGGGCAACATCTTCAAGAAGGGTTCGGTGGGCATTGTCTCGCGCTCCGGCACGCTCACCTATGAAGCGGTGTTCCAGACCACCCAGGAGGGCCTGGGCCAGACCACGGCGGTGGGCATTGGCGGCGACCCCGTCAAGGGCACCGAATTCATCGACATGCTGGAAATGTTCCTGGCCGACCCCAAGACCCAGTCCATCATCATGATCGGCGAGATCGGCGGCTCGGCCGAGGAAGAGGCGGCCGAATTCATCCGCAAGTCCAAGGTGAAGAAGCCCATGGTGGGCTTCATCGCCGGGCGCACCGCCCCTCCCGGCCGCCGCATGGGCCATGCCGGCGCCATCATCTCCGGTGGCAAGGGCGATGCCGGCTCCAAGATCGAGGCCATGATGCGGGCCGGCATTGCCGTCTCGGATTCGCCCGCCCTGCTCGGCAAAACCCTGGTCAAGAAACTGAAGCGTAAGTGATTTGACAGAATTGCCGGTTTAGACGCTTTAGGCAGGGCGGCGGGTTTCCCCCGCCCTGCTTCCTCCGGGGCCACTGAAAGGAAAGGCACGATGAACAAGACGGATCTGACGGCAGCCTTCGAGCAGACGTCCTTCCTCTATGGCGGCAACGCCCAATTCATCGAAAACCTCTACGCCAGATATCTGGAGAACCCCGCCGCCGTGGACCCCCACTGGCGGCAGTATTTTGCCGGTCTGGGCGACAATGCCAGCGAGGCGAAGGCGCAGGTTCAGGGCCCCTCCTGGCGCAAGGCCAACTGGCCGCTGTCGCCCACCGATGAAATGACTTCGGCCTTGGACGGCAACTGGGCCGCCCTTGAAAAGCACCTGGCGCCGAAGATTGCCGAGCGCGCCAAGGCCAAACCGGCCGACAGTGCCCCCGCCAAGCCGGCCGAGGCCAGCGAGGACGAGGTCCGCCGCGCCACCCTCGATTCCATCCGCGCCCTGATGATGATCCGCGCCTATCGCATGCGCGGTCACCTCGCCGCCGATCTCGATCCCCTGCACATGCGCAAGACCGGCCTTGAGGCCGAGCTTGACCCGGCAACCTATGGCTTCACCGAAGCCGACATGGACCGCGAGGTCTTTCTCGATCAGGTGCTGGGGCTGGAAAAGGCCACCGTCCGCCACATCCTGGAAATCCTGCGCTCCACCTACTGCCACACGCTGGGTGTGGAGTTCATGCACATCTCCGATCCCAAGCAGAAGGGCTGGATCCAGGCGCGCATCGAGGGCGAAGGCAAGTCCATCTCGTTTACCACCAACGGCAAGAAGGCCATCCTCAACAAGCTCATCGAGGCCGAGGGCTTCGAGAACTTCCTCAATGTCAAATACACCGGCACCAAGCGCTTCGGCCTTGACGGCGGCGAGAGCATCGTGCCCGCCCTGGAGCAGGTCATCAAGCGCGGCGGCAATCTGGGGGTGAAGGAAATCGTCCTCGGCATGGCCCACCGCGGCCGCCTCAACATTCTCGCCAATGTCATGTCAAAGCCGTTCTCGGCCATCTTCCACGAGTTCAAGGGCGGCTCCTCCACCCCGGACGAGGTGGAGGGTTCGGGCGACGTGAAATACCATCTCGGTGCCTCCTCGGACCGCGTCTTCGACGACAACACCGTGCACCTTTCCCTCACCGCCAACCCTTCCCACCTTGAAATCGTCGATCCCGTGGTGCTGGGCAAGGCGCGCGCCAAGACCGACCAGCGCGGCGATATGAACCGCACCTCGGTGCTGCCGCTGCTGCTGCATGGTGATGCCGCCTTTGCCGGTCAGGGTGTGGTGGCCGAATGTTTTGCCATGTCCGGCCTGCGTGGCCACAAGGTCGGCGGCTCGCTGCATTTCATCATCAACAATCAGATCGGCTTCACCACCGCACCGCACTGGTCGCGGTCTTCGCCCTATCCCTCTGATGTGGCGAAGATGATCGAGGCTCCCATCTTCCACTGCAACGGCGATGACCCGGAATCGGTGGTCTATGCCGCCAAGATCGCCACCGAATTCCGCCAGAAATTCCGCAAGCCCGTGGTCATCGACATGTTCTGCTACCGGCGCTTCGGCCACAATGAAACCGATGAGCCGGCCTTCACCCAGCCGCTCATGTACAAGTCCATCGCCCAGCACCCCACCGTGGTGGCAATCTATGGCCAGCGCCTGATCGATGAAGGCGTCATCACGGCCGAAGAATTCGAGGCCATGAAGGCCGACTACCGCAAGCGGCTTGATGACAGTCTGCAGGCGGCAGAAACCTTCAAGGCCAACAAGGCCGACTGGCTGGAGGGCCGCTGGGCCGCCATCAAGCGGGCCGGTGCCCATGATGATCCGCGCAAGGGCGCCACCGGCGTTGCCGTTGACCTTTTGAAGGATGTGGGCCGCAAGGCCACCAAAATCCCCAAGGCCATGGTGGTCCACAAGACGCTGGCCCGCGTGCTCGACGGCCGCCGCAAGATGATCGAGGACGGCACCGGCATTGACTGGGCCATGGCCGAGCAGCTTGCCTTCGGCACGCTGCTGAAGGAGGGCCATCCCATCCGCCTGTCTGGTCAGGACGTGCAGCGCGGCACCTTCTCGCAGCGCCACATTGTGCTGGTCAATCAGGAAACGGAAAAGCGCTACACGCCCCTCAACCACATGGAGAAGGACCAGACGGCCAAGCTTGAGGCCATCAACTCCATGCTCTCGGAAGAGGCCGTCCTCGGCTACGAATACGGCTATTCGCTGGCCGAACCCAATGTGCTCACCCTGTGGGAGGCCCAGTTCGGCGACTTTGCCAATGGCGCCCAGGTGGTGTTCGACCAGTTCATCTCATCGGGCGAGCGCAAATGGCTGCGCATGTCCGGTCTCACCGTGCTGCTGCCCCATGGCTATGAGGGCCAGGGGCCGGAACATTCCTCGGCCCGCATCGAGCGCTACCTGCAACTCTGCGCCGAAGACAACATGCAGGTGGCCAACTGCACCACCCCCGCCAATTATTTCCACGTGCTGCGCCGCCAGTTGAAGCGCGACATCCGCAAGCCGCTCATCATCTTTACGCCCAAGTCGCTGCTGCGCCACAAGCGCGCCACCTCGCCCATAGAATTCATGGGCGAGGGCACCACCTTCCACCGCCTGTTGTGGGATGACGCCGAAATGCTGCCGGGCGAAAAGATCAAGCTGGTGGCCGACGACAGGATGCGCCGCGTCGTGCTGTGCTCTGGCAAGGTCTATTACGATCTCTATGAGGAGCGTGAAAAGCGCGGCATTGATGATGTCTATCTCATCCGTGTCGAACAGCTCTATCCCTGGCCGCACAAGGCCCTGATCAACATCCTGTCGCGCTTCAAGCAGGCCGAAATCGTCTGGTGCCAGGAAGAACCCTACAATATGGGACCGTGGTTCTTCGTGGCCCCCAACATCGAGCGTGTGCTCGACTTCATCAAGGCCGCGCATCCGCGCCCGCGCTATGTGGGCCGGCCTGCCTCGGCCTCCACGGCAACCGGTTTGATGAGCCGCCATATTGCGGAACTGAAAACGTTCCTCGATGCGGCATTGGCTTGATTTGGTGAAAGGCAAAGAGATGGCGAAGGAAATCCGCGTTCCGGCTCTGGGTGAAAGCGTCACCGAGGCCACCATTGCAAAGTGGTTCAAGGCCGAAGGTGAGGCGGTGAAGGCCGACGAGCCGCTGGTGGAACTGGAAACCGACAAGGTGACGGTGGAAGTGCCAAGCCCTGCTTCCGGCAAGCTGGAAAGCATCATCGCCAAGGCCGGTTCCACCGTGGCGGTGGGTGCCCTTCTCGGCGCCATTGCCGAAGGTGCCGCTGGCGCTGCGTCGAAGCCCGCCGCCAAGGCCGCACCGGCACCGGCCAAGGCCGCAGCCGCACCGGCAAAAGCCGCAAGCCCCGACATTCCACTGTCGCCCGCCGTGAAGAAGGCGGTGACCGAAAACCAGCTTGACCCTGCCGCCATTCCCGGCACCGGCAAGGACGGCCGCATCACCAAGGGTGATGTCATCACCCACATGGAAAAACCCGCCGCCGCCCCGGCCCCCGCCGCAGCGCCCGTGGCTGCCACCGCGCCCGCCGCCCCCCAGGGGGCTGAGGAACGGGTGCGGATGTCGCGCCTGCGCCAGACCATTGCGCGCCGCCTCAAGGACGCGCAAAACACCGCCGCCATGCTCACCACCTTCAACGAGGTGGACATGACCGCCACCATGGCGCTGCGCAATCAATACAAGGACGTGTTCGAGAAGAAGCACGGCGTGAAGCTGGGCTTCATGTCCTTCTTCGTGAAGGCCTGCGTGCTGGCGCTCAAGGAAATTCCGGCGGTCAACGCCGAGATCGACGGCGAGGACATCGTCTACAAGAACTATTACCACGTTGGCGTGGCGGTGGGCACCGACAAGGGCCTGGTCGTGCCGGTGGTGCGCAATGCCGACCAGTTGTCCTTCGCCCAGATTGAAAAGACCATTGCCGACTATGGCAAGAAGGCGCGTGACGGCCAGTTGCAGATTGCCGACATGCAGGGCGGCACCTTCACCATCTCCAATGGCGGCGTCTATGGCTCGCTCATGTCCACGCCCATCCTGAACGCTCCGCAGTCCGGCATTCTCGGCATGCACAAGATTCAGGAGCGTCCCATGGCGGTCAATGGCCAGGTGGTCATTCGCCCGATGATGTATCTGGCGCTGTCCTATGACCACCGCATCGTTGACGGCAAGGAAGCGGTGACCTTCCTGGTGCGCGTCAAGGAAGCGCTGGAAGATCCGCAGCGCACCATTCTCGACCTGTGATACTGATGGCCGGGCCTGCCCCGGCCACTCCGCCGTTTCCGCGCCTTGAGAGGTTTCCATGTCCGCGAACTATGATCTCATCGTCATCGGCACCGGCCCCGGCGGCTATGTCGCCGCCATTCGGGCGGCCCAGCTTGGCCTCACGGTGGCGGTGGTTGAAAAGCGCGCCACCCACGGCGGCACCTGCCTCAATGTCGGCTGCATTCCGTCCAAGGCGCTGCTGCACGCCTCCGAGTCCTACCACGAAGCCACCCACAGCTTCGCCAGCATGGGCATTGACGTGAAGGCCTCCTTCGACCTGCCGCGCATGATGGCCTTCAAGCAGCAGGTGATTGACGGCAACGTCAAGGGCATCGACTTCCTGTTCAAGAAGAACAAGGTGGCGGTGCACCGCGGCACCGGCACCATCACCGCGCCCGGCACCGTGCAGGTGGGGGGTGAAACCCTCACCGCCAGGGCCATCATCATTGCCACCGGCTCTGACGTGGCCCGCCTCAAGGGCATCGACATTGACGAGGACAAAATCGTCTCCTCCACCGGGGCGCTGGCCCTGCCCAGGGTGCCGGAGCGTCTGATCGTCATCGGGGCCGGCGTCATCGGCCTGGAACTGGGCTCGGTCTATGGCCGGCTCGGCGCCAGGGTGACGGTGGTGGAATATCTCGACCGGATCCTGCCGGGCATGGATGGCGAAGTGGCCAAGACCGCCCAGCGCCTGTTGCAGAAGCAGGGCTTTGACTTCCATCTGGGCCAGAAGGTGACCGGCGCCAGAACCGGCAAGAAGGGTGTTTCCCTCACCATGGAACCGGCGGCAGGCGGTGCCGCCCAGACGCTGGAGGCCGATGTGGTGCTGGTGGCGGTGGGCCGCCTGCCCTTCACCGAGGGTCTGGGCCTCGACACGGTGGGGGTGAAGCGGGACAGCCGCGGCCGTATCGAGATTGATCATCATTTCCGCACCAGCGTGCCCGGCATTTACGCCATTGGCGATTGCGTGCGCGGCCCCATGCTGGCCCACAAGGCCGAGGATGAGGGCATTGCGGTCGCCGAAATCCTCGCCGGTCAGGCGGGCCACGTGAACTACGATGTCATTCCGGGCGTGGTCTATACCAACCCGGAAGTGGCCGTGGTCGGCAAGACCGAGGAGGAGCTGAAGGCCGCCGGGGTGGACTATCGCGTCGGCAAGTTCCTGTTCCTGGCCAATGGCCGGGCCAAGGCCAATCAGGCCACCGACGGCTTTGTGAAAATTCTTGCCGACGCCCGGACCGACCGGGTCCTCGGCGGTCACATTGTCGGTCCCATGGCGGGCGAGATGATCCACGAGATTGCGGTGCTGATGGAATTCTCCGGCTCAGCCGAAGATCTGGCCCGCACCTGCCACGCCCACCCCACCCTGTCCGAGGCGGTAAAGGAGGCTGCTCTCGCTGTGGCAGGTCGCGCCATCCACAGCTGAGTGCTGGAAAAAAGACACGCCAAGCGTGTAAAATTATCAATCTGAAAACCGTCTTTCACAGTCTTCCAGCAAAAAAAGGGTCGATTAACCTTTACACGTGCAACTTGTATCCGCGGCCAGGCGGTTGCGTGCATGGGGTTCACGCCTCTGCCCGTATCAGCCTAGAATAGGGAAATGCGTATCGTGTATCCGGTGTCAGATTCCGACAAGCAGCTCGACATTCTCCTTCTGGATGATGATCACGACCTGCTGACAGCCATGGCCGAACTGCTGGCCGATTGCGGCTACCGGGTGAAGGGCTTCACCGATCCCGACAGCGCCCTGGAATTTGCCCTGTCCCACCGCTTCCTCGTCGGCGTCTTCGACTATCGCCTGGGGGCCGGCAAGGACGGCCTCGACGTGGTGGAGGTCATGCGCCGCCTTGGCATCCAGTCGGCCTTTGTCATGGTCACGGCCGATGTCGAACAGGCCACGCGCCTGCGCGCCCTCAGCCTGAAGCTGTTTGACTATCTGCGCAAACCCGTGCAGCCCGACCTGCTGCTGGAAACCGTGGAACTGGCCCTGCTCCACGCCAGAAAACGCGCCGCCTGACCGGGCGCCAGCCTCAGATATCACCATCCGGCCGCGGCCGGGGCCGTTCAAAATAGCGCGCCAGCCGGAACGGCTTCACATCCACACAAGGCGTTTCGCCCGTCACCAGTTCAGCCATGAGCTGGCCCACCGCCGGACCAATGCCGAAGCCATGGCCGGAAAGGCCGGAGGCGAGGAACAATCCCCGCTGCTGCGGCAATTCCTCGAACACCGGCACGGCATCCGGCGTCACATCAATGGCGCCGGCCCAGATTTCCGCCATCTCTACACCGGCAAAGGCGGGAAACTGCGCCGCCAGATGCCGGGCGGCATCATGAATGAGCGCCGGATAGGGCTTGGGGTCCAGAATGCGCACTCTTTCAAAGGGTGACACCTCATCAAGCCGCCAGCGCCGGGCCAGCCGCGCCTCATCGAAGAAGCGCTTGCCCAGACGCAGTTTCACACCGCGCACATCGGTGATCATCAGCGGCAGGAAATCGAACAGCAGCCGGAAGCTGTCGGGAATGAGCGAGGCAACCGAATAGAGATTGTGGGCGATGGTATAGCCGCCATCGAGCCGCTTGCGCGCCGCAAAGCGCCCGCCAAGGAAAGTGACATCGGGACCCGCCGCCATGGGGCGGCTCCGCCCCACCGTATTGATCACGGTGAGCTGGGGAAATCTGATACCGAGATTGCCGAGAAAGCGCCGTGACCACGCCCCCGCCGCCAGCACGGCGGCATCACAGGCAATGGTGCCCTTCTCCGTCACCACGGCCGAAACGCGGCCTGCCGACGTTTCAATACCGCGCGCGGCGCATTGGGTGAAAATCTTGCCGCCCGCGCGGCGCAGATGCCGCGCCATGGCCGGCACGGCGATGAAGGGTTCGGCCCGGCCGTCATCCACCGTATAGAGCGCCCCGAGCGGGCGCCGCGTGCCGCCCGGCACCAGCGCTTCCGCCTCCGCCGCCGACAGAAGCCTGGTCTTCAGGTCAAAGCGGGCGGCATTGCGGTCATGCCAGCGCGCATTCCAGGCCAGGTCCTTTTCCGTATAGGAGAGATAGGCAATGCCCGCCTCGCGGTAGCCTGTCTCGGCTTCCACCGTGGCGTTCATCCGCCGCCATTTTTCCATGGCGAGTTTGGCCAGCGGAATCTCGCGCGGGTCACGCCCCTGCTGCCTCACCCAGCCCCAGTTGCGGCCCGATTGCTCGGCGGCAATCTCGCCCTTTTCCACCACCACCACATCAACGCCGCGCTGGCGCAATTCCATGGCCGTGGCGATGCCGGCCACGCCGCCACCCATCACCACCACGCCGGTGCGCCGGGGCAAGGCACCGTCACTCTCCACCCGTTCCACCGCAATCATGCTCTACACTCCTGCTTCGCCGCCCGAGGGTAGGAAGCAAGGCGTCGCGTGGCAAGGGTCAGCGGGTCGCGTGGGCCTTGCGGTATTGTTCGAGGATGTGGGCGCGGTCCACCTCGGTATAGACCTGGGTGGTGGACAGCGAGGCATGGCCCAAAAGTTCCTGAATGACCCGAAGGTCAGCACCATTGCCAAGCAGATGGGTGGCGAAGGAGTGGCGGAGCGCATGGGGCGTTGCCGTGTCAGCCAGGCCGAAGGCGCCGCGCATCCGCTCCATCAGCAACTGCACAAGGCGCGGCGACAGGGGCCCGCCCCTGGCCCCGCGAAACAGCGGCTCCCCCCGGCCCAGGGCAAAGGGGCAGAGCCTCACATAGTCGGCCAGTGCTGCCTTCGCCTCGTCGATGAGCGGCACCATGCGCGTCTTGCCGCCCTTGCCGGTGATGATGAGGGGGTCGGCCCCGGCCTGTTCCAGGCTCAGGCCAAGGGCTTCGGAAATGCGCAGGCCCCCGGCATAGAGCAGCGTCAGCACCGCCCGGTCGCGCGCCGCAATCCACGGCGGCACCTCGCCCTGATGCAACTCCGCCGCGGCCACCTGAGCGGCCTGCGCCGTGGTCAGGGGCTTGGGCACACCATGCCGCAGCCGGGGTGATTTCACCGCCGAAAGCCCGGCGTTGCGGAAGGTGCCGGTGCGCTCGCCATGGCGGAAGAAGGAACGCAGCGCCGACAGCTGGCGGGCCAGCGACCGGCTCTCCGCCCCGTCATTGCGCCGCCTTGCCATGAAGGCCCGAAAGTCAGACGCCGAAAGCCCCGCCAGATCGGCAAGGCCCGCCGGCGCACCCAGATGATCGGCCATGAAGGCGGCGAACTGGCCAAGGTCGCGGCCATAGGCCTCCAGTGTCCGGGGCGAAAGCCGCCGCTCACCCCTGAGGGCCGCAAGCCACAGGCGGGCCGCTTCCGCCGCATCGGGGGCAAGGTGGCTGGCAAAATCGCTCATCCCGCCAGTCTAGGGCGGCGATGGTGAACGAAACCTCAAGCACTGGCGATGGCCGGGCCGAAGTGCTCCACCACCGGAAAGGGCTCATAGAAAGGGTGCAGCAGCGCCTTCCAGCGCAGATAGCGCTCCGAGCGGCGAAACCCCTCCGTGTGATCGGCGCGGGCCTGCCAGCGCACCAGCAGCAGATAGCGCTGCGGGTCATCGCACTGCGGCCTCACCTCGAGACCGAGAAAGCCGGGGCTGGCGGCAATAAGCGGCAGCGCTTCCTTCAGCGCCTGCTCAAAGCGCTGGCCCTCGCCCGGCTTCACCTGCAACACCGCGTGCTCGAGGATCATGACGCCCCCAGACGGCGCGGGTCCAGCCCGCATTGCCGTTCGGCAAAGCGGCACAGCGCTGCCTCCAGCCGGGTGAGATCAGCCCGCCCCAGCGACCGCCCGTCCAGATGGGTCACCGGCCGGATGAAGCGCAGGCTGTTGGTCAGGAACACCTGATCGGCCTCATGCAGTTCGGACAGCTCCACCGCCCGCTCCTCCACCTGATAGTTGAGCAGCCCCGCCACATTCAAAATCATCTGCCGCATGGTGCCGGCAATGATCGCCTGATCGAGGGAGGGGGTGATGAGCCTGTCACCCTTCACCACAAAAATATTGGCAATGGTGGCACAGGCCACCCTGCCCGCCGTGGTGAGAAGCAGCGCCTCCTCCGCCCCTGCCGCCCTCGCTTCCCGTGCGGCGGCAATGCCATCGGCATAGGAGGTGGTCTTGAACCGCGCCGTGACACTGGCGGCATTGCGACTGAGGGTGCTGGTGGCAAGTGTCACCGGCTGAAACAGCAGCGCGGGCGACAGGGCCGCCAGCGTCACCAGCAGGGTGGGCCTGTCGCCATCGCCCGCAAGCCCCCGGCCGCCCGCCCCCCGCGTCAGCGTCAGGCGCAGCACTTCAAAGTCAGACGCCGAACCCGCCAGCACCGCCGCCATGCCCCGGTCCAGCGCCTCAAGATCAAGCGCCATCCCCATGGCCTCGGCTGCGCCCGCCAGCCGGGCCAGATGCGGTGCCCGCCACAGCGGGCTGCCGCGCACCACCGCCAGCGTGTCAAACACGCCATCCCCCAGCGTCAGACCGCGCTCGTCAGGCGCCAGCGCCAGTTCCGTCACCAGCGCGCCGTTGCACCAGGCCCTGTGCACCGTCATCGGCACCTCTCCAGAAAATTGTCCATCAGCTGATAGCCATGGGCGGTGAGAATGGACTCGGGATGAAACTGCACCCCGAACACCGGATGCTGCCGGTGGGCAAGGCCCATGATCTCTCCCCTGGCGCTGCGCGCCGTCACCCGCAGCGGTGAAGCTTCCTCGTCCAGTTCTACAATGAGCGAATGATAGCGCCCGGCGGCAAAGGGCGCGGGCAGACCGGCAAAGACGCCGCTGCCGTCATGGAACATGTCGGAGGCTTCGCCATGCAGCGGCTCGCGCGCCCGCACCACCCGCCCGCCGAACACCGCGCCGATGCATTGATGGCCAAGGCAGATGCCGAGAATGGGCAGCTTTCCCGTCAGCCTACGGATCAATTCATTGGACTGGCCCGCCTGGGCGGGTGCGCAGGGGCCGGGCGAGATGATGAGGCCGGAAGCCGCCGCCACATCCTGCTCCGTCAGCGCATCATTGCGCCGGACCGTCACCGCATGGCCCAGTTCCACCACATAGCGGGCCACGTTGTGAACAAAGCTGTCATAGTTGTCGACCAGCAGGATCATGGCGCGAAGGCCCCCTGAATGCGCGCCACCTTGGTCAGTGTCTCGTCATATTCCTCGGCCGGACGGGAGCGTGCGGTGATGCCGCCGCCGCCGGAAAAGCGCGCCGTGTCCCGGGCGAATTCCACCGTGCGGATGGCAATGGAAAAATCCGCCGCCCCCGAAAAACCGGCATAGCCCAGCGAGCCGCAATAGAGAGAACGCGGCGTTCCTTCCATTTCGGCAATCACTTCCATGGCGCGGATCTTGGGTGCGCCGGTGATGGAGCCGCCGGGAAAGAGCGCCGCCACAAGCCCGCCCGCCGCCACGCCCTCTTGCAGCTTCGCCGTCACCACCGAGGTCAGGTGATGCACCCCGGCATAGGACTCAAGCCCGCACAGCACCGGCACCATGACCGTGCCGGGTTCCGCCACGCGCGACAGATCGTTGCGCAGCAGATCAACGATCATCACATTCTCGGCCCGGTCCTTGCGGCTGGCCATGAGTTCGGCAATGAGGGCGGCATCCCGCGCCGGATTGGCATCGCGCCGCCTTGTGCCCTTGATGGGCCGCGCCTCCGCCAGGCGGCCGCGCAGCGCCACCAGCCGTTCCGGCGAGGCCGAGGCCACCACCACCGTGCCGAAATCGAGAAAGGCGGCAAAGGGTGCGGCATTGCGCTGGCGCAGCACGAGATAGAAGGCGAAGGGATCAAAGCCCGCGTCCACGGGGGCGGAAAACTGCTGGGCGATATTGGCCTGAAAAATGTCGCCCGCCAGCACATAGTCCACCGTGCGGGCAAGGGCCTGCTCATAACCAGCGCGGCTGAAGTTCGAGGTGAAACCCGCCAGACTGGCGCGGCCCAGCGGCGCCTGCGCTGCCGCCAGTTTTGCTGCCATGGCATCAAGCGCTGCTTCGCCGCCGCGGCTGATGATCCAGGCCCGCTCCTGCAGATGGTCAAAGGCCACCACCGTGTCATAGCGGTTGAGCATGAGCTGCGGCCCCGGCCCCTGCGGCAGGCGGAGCGAGGGTTCCAGCACGGCGCCATAGTCATAACCGATGAACCCGGCAAAGCCGCCCTGAAACGGCGGCAGGCCGGGCAGAGGCTCACACCGCTCCTCCGCCAGCAGCCGGTCGAGCAGGGCAAGCGCGCCCTCGTCCACCCGCTCCCCATCAAGATGGGTTGCGCCATCCTGAACCGTGATGGTCTGGGCCGGATTGCAGGCCAGAAAACTATAGCGCCCGAAATGTTCCTGGCGCATGGCGCTGTCGAGCAACAGGAGATGGCGTTCGCCCCTGAGCCGCGCCGCCAGTTCCGCCGGATCGTGGGGCACGATCTCGCGGGCAAGAACAGGCGCTAGGCGGGCGGCACACATGGCTTGGCATATAGGGCTGGCATGGCAGGCCGTCCAAGACTATTCCTGCCGCCATGAGCGAGGCCCCCAGAATCGCCGAGGTGCTGCTGCCGCTGGCGCTGGCCGGGGCCTATTCCTATGTCATTCCCGATGGCATGACGCTGGCCCCCGGTGACTATGTCGAGGTGCCGCTGGGGCCGCGTTCGCGCCTTGGCGTGGTCTGGGCGGTGAAGGCGGAAGCCCCCGAAGGCACCAGGCTCAAGCCCGTGTCGGCGCGCTTTGATTTTACCCCCCTGTCAGCGCTGCACCGGCGCTTCATCGACTGGCTTGCCAGCTATTATCTCGAACCGCCGGGCATGGTGCTGCGCATGGTGCTGCGCTGCCCCGGCCTCTTTGCCGAGCGTCAGGGCACACTGGCCTATCGCGCCACCGGCACAACCCCGCGCCGCCTGACGCCGCAGCGCCAGCGCGTGCTGGCCGTGGCGGCCGAGGGCTTTGCCCTGCGCGCCGGGGAACTGGCCGAACAGGCGGGCGTTTCCACCGCCGTCATCAAGGCGCTGGTGGCGGAGGGTGCCCTTGCCGCCATGGAACTGCCGCCCTTCCGGTCCTTTGCCGCGCCGGAACCGGATGGCGGCGGCCTTGAACTCTCCCCCGAACAGGCCAGGGTGGCCGAAGCCCTGCGCCAGACCGTGGCGGCGGGCGGCCACAGCGTCACTTTGCTCGATGGTGTCACCGGCTCGGGCAAGACCGAGGTTTATTTCGAGGCCATGGCCGAAGCCCTGCGCCAGGGCCGCCAGATGCTGCTGCTGCTGCCGGAAATCGCTCTCACTGCCTCTTTCCTAGCCCGCGTTGAGGCGCGCTTCGGGGCCGCCCCCGCCGCCTGGCATTCCGGCCTCAGGCCGCGCGAGCGCGAACGAAGTTGGCGCGCCGTGGCCCTGGGCGAAGCGAAGATCGTGGTGGGCGCACGCTCGGCGCTGTTTCTGCCCTGGGTCAATCTCGGTCTCATCGTCGTCGATGAGGAACATGAGAGCGCCTACAAGCAGGAGGATGGCGTCACCTATCACGCCCGCGACATGGCCGTGCTCTATGGCACGCTGGGGCGCTTTCCCGTCATTCTGTCCTCGGCCACGCCGTCGCTGGAAAGTCTGGTCAATGCCCAGCGCGGCCGCTACCACACGCTCAAGCTCACTGACCGCCATGGCCGCGCCGAACTGCCGGATATTGCTCTCATTGATCTGCGCCGCGACATGCCGGCGCCGGGACGCTGGCTGTCGCCGCCCCTGGCCGAGGCCGTGACCGAAACCCTGGCGCGCGGCGAACAGGCGCTGCTGTTCCTCAACCGGCGCGGCTATGCACCGCTCACCCTGTGCCGCGCCTGCGGCCACCGCATGGAGTGCCCCAACTGTGCCGCGGCACTGGTGGAGCACCGTTTCCGGCGGCAGTTGCAGTGCCACCACTGCGGCCATCTGGAGCCCGTGCCGCGCCAGTGCCCGGCCTGCGGGGTGGAGGGCAAGCTGGTGCCGGTGGGACCAGGCATCGAGCGTCTGGCCGAGGAGGTGCGCGAATTTTTCCCCGCCGCGCGGCTGGCCATTCTCTCCTCTGATCTGGCGCGCGATACGCTGCTGGCCGACACGCTGGCGGCGGTGGAGCAAGGGGCGGTGGACATTGTCATTGGCACCCAGCTGGTGGCCAAGGGCCACCACTTCCCCAAACTGACGCTGGCCGGTGTGGTGGATGCCGACCTGGCCCTGGAAACTTCGGACCCGCGCGGGGCCGAGCGCACCTGGGCGCTGCTGGCCCAGGTGGCGGGCCGGGCGGGACGCGGCGACCATCCGGGCCGCGCACTCATCCAGACCCATGTGCCCCACCACCCGCTGATGCAGGCCCTGGCCCATGGCAACCGCGACGCCTTTCTGGCCCAGGAAATGCGGGTGCGCGAGGCGGCGGGCCTGCCGCCCTATGGCCGACTGGCGGCCCTCATCATCTCCGGCGCCGAGGCGGGCGAGACGGAACGCTTTGCCCGCGATCTGGCCCGCCGCATTCCCGATGCGGCCGGCTTCAGCGTGCTCGGCCCCGCCCCGGCCCCCATCGCCCTGGTGCGCGGGCGGGTGCGCTGGCGCTATCTGGTGAAGGCCCCGCGCGAGGCCAATATCCAGGCCTTCCTGCGGCAGTGGCTGGGCGGCATTGCACCGCGGGGTTCACTGGCCCTGCAGATTGACGTGGACCCCTACAGCTTTCTCTGATTGCGTCAGCAGAACCGCCACGCAATGTGCTGGTGATAGCGCTGGCCCGGATCAAGCCGGGCCGAGGGAAAATCCGGGTGGTTCGGCGCATCGGGATAATTCTGCGCCTCCAGCGCCAACCCCTGATGGATCTGCAACGGCCCCGTCTTGCCAGGCATGGAAGGCCCCCAGTGATCGGCGGTATAGATCTGCAACAGCGCCTCGCTGCACCAGATTTCCATGGCCCGGCCCGAGGCGGGGTCGCGCAGGCGGCAGGCGCGTTTCAGTGCGCCCCTTTTCCCCCGCAGCACAAAACCCGTGTCATAGGCCTCGGCTATTCTGCGGCTCGTGCGGAAATCAAAGCGCGTGTCCTGCACCGGGGCCACGGCACCGGTTGGAATTTTCGCCGCCGTCAGCGGCAGCATGTCATCGGCCTCGATCAGCAGCTCATGGTCAAGCACCGACCCACCCCCTGCCAGATTCCAGTAGCCATGGTTGGTGAGATTGATGACCGTGGGAGCCGTGGTGACGGCCTCAAGGTCAAGTGTGAGCCCATCTGCCGTCAGCCGGTAGGTGGCGCTGGCCTGCACCGCGCCCGGATAGCCCTGATCGCCATCATGCGAGGCAAGGCGGAAACACACCCCGTCATCCACCGCTTCCGCATCCCATGACCGGTGGCAAAAACCCTCCGGCCCGCCATGCAGCTGGTCAGGCGGCGTATTGGCCACAAGCCTCACCTCGCGCCCGTCCAGGGGGAAGCGCGCCCCGGCAATGCGCCCGGCAATCCGCCCGCAAATGGCCCCGGCGGTGATGTCGGCTGCGGCGAAATTGCGCCCCGCCCCCATGACCACATCCACGCCATCCACGGTGAGCGCCACAAGCCGGGCCCCCTCGGCTGCAAACTGCGCTGCAAGCCTGCCCTGCGCCAGCCGCAACCGGCCATTCTGTCCTGTCATTCATTCAATCTTTCGCATGTTCCGGCACCGCCCGGAAACCCGGGTGGCGATTTTTTCACCTTGCCGCATTTCACTTTGCCGCGCCATGCACTACCTTAAGGACAGAGGAGGACTGCCATGACCTATCGCACCATCCTTTTGAGCCTCAATGAAGTGGCCCGTCTGCCAGAGCTCCTAGAAGCCGCCGTGACCGTGGCCCGCACCCAGGCCGACAAAAAGGCCCCCATCCATGTTTCCGGCCTCTATGTCATTCCCGCCGCCCAGATCTATCCCTCCATCGGCTTTGAAGCCATTCCGCAAACCTTTGACGGCACCCAGGCCTTCTTCCGCGAACACCAGCAGAAGGTGGCCGACAGCTTCACCGGCACCATGAGCCGCGAGGGCCTGACCTTTGACTTCCGGCTGGTTGAGTCGAAGCTGCCGGTCATCAGCGACGAGGTAGTGAACCAGGCCCGTGCTGTTGATCTGGTGATCATCGCGGCCACCGATGCCGCCGCCCCCACCGGCGTTGAGCAGGACTTTGTCGAACAGGTGGTGATGGGTTCGGGCCGTCCCGTGCTCATTCTGCCCAACAAGGGTGAGGCGCTTTCCGCCATCAAGGATGTGGTGGTGGGCTGGGACGGCGGCCGCGAGGCGGCGCGCGCCTGTTTTGATGCCCTGCCGCTGCTGCGGAAGGCGTCCACGGTGCGCATTGTCTCGGTTGATCCGCAGAAGAACCCCGCCAACCGCCATGCCGTGCCCGGTGCCGACATTGCCGAGGCGCTGGCCCGCCAGGGTGTGAAGGCCACGGCCGAAAGCTATCCCACCGAGGGGCTGGACCCCGGCCAGGCGCTGCTGCGCAATGCCGCCGACGCCGGATCAAGCCTGGTGGTCATGGGCGCCTATGGCCATTCCCGCCTCAGCGAGATGATTTTCGGCGGCGCCACCAAATTCGTTCTCGCCCGCCATGGCCTGCCCATTCTCATGTCGCATTGACGGAGGCTGCCATGCTGAAGCGCGTGCGCCTTGAACTGGCCCGTGACCATGACCATCCGGCGGGCTCACCGGTCGAGGGCTATGAGTTCACCGCCCCCCTCGACCCCCAGGGCCACATCCTCGCCGATGAATGGACGAAGAACCGCGACCTGTGCCGGGTCCGGCGCTTCCGCCCCGGCGAGGCCGACGATATCGGCCATCTGGTGCGCAAGCCCGGCGGCTCCTGGGCCTTCCACTATGACATCAACTCCGACGAGGAGGACGATGAGGCCGGCTACCGCTTCGGCAATCACGCCTTTGCGCCCGGCGAATATGTGTCGGTGAAGGAAGACGAGGGCCTCCGCACCTATCAGGTGAAGCGCGTGGCCCCCTTGCGGGACTAGAGATGTCCTCCATGCGAACGCGGGGCGGCCCGGGCCGCCCCCTTGCTTTTGGGCTTGAAAGCGGCTCCGTCCCCCGCTACCCCAGCGCCAGCATTGTGAAGGAGCCTGCCATGACCAGCCATTCCCTCTTCCTCCTGCCCGGTGACGGCATCGGCCCCGAAGTCATGGCCGAGGTGGAAAAGCTGGTCCACTGGTTCTCCAAGCAGGGTATCGCCCGGTTTGAAACCGACCGCGGCCTGGTGGGCGGCTCGGCCTATGACGCCCATGGCGCGGCCATTTCCGAGGCCGACATGGCCAAGGCGCAAGCAGCGGACGCCGTGCTGTTCGGCGCGGTGGGCGGCCCCAAATGGGACAAGGTGCCCTATGAGGTGCGCCCCGAGGCGGGCCTGCTGCGGCTGCGCAAGGATCTCGGCCTCTTTGCCAATCTCCGCCCCGCCATCTGCTATCCGGCGCTGGCCGACGCCTCGTCGCTGAAGCGCGATGTGGTGGAGGGCCTCGACATTCTCATCGTCCGGGAACTGACGGGGGGCGTCTATTTCGGCGAACCCAAGGTGATCGGCACGCGCGACGACGGCGCCCACAAGGGTGAGAAATACGCCATCGACACACAGGTTTATGACACATACGAAATCGAGCGCATTGCCCGCGTCGCCTTCGACCTCGCCAAGACCCGCAAGAACAAGGTGTCCTCGGCGGAAAAGCGCAATGTGATGAAGACCGGTGTTTTGTGGAACGAGGTGGTTACCCGCATTCACCAGACGGAATATCCGGACGCCGCGCTGGACCATGTGCTGGCCGACAATTGCGCCATGCAGCTTGTCCGCTGGCCCAAGCAGTTTGATGTCATTGTCACCGACAATCTCTTTGGTGACGTGCTGTCGGATGTGGCCGCCATGCTGACCGGCTCGCTCGGCATGTTGCCCTCGGCCTCGCTGGGCGCGCCCGACGCCAGGACCGGGCGGCGCAAGTCGCTCTATGAGCCGGTGCATGGTTCAGCCCCCGACATTGCGGGCAAGGGCTATGCCAATCCCATCGCCATGATCGGCTCCTTCGCCATGGCGCTCCGCTATTCGCTGAACCTGGGCGACTGGGCCGACAAGCTCGACCGCGCCATTGCCGCCGTGCTGGCGCAGGGCATCCGCACCCGCGACATCGCCTCTGACGCCATGCCCGCCAATGCCTCCACCAGCGAAATGGGCGAGGCCATTCTGAAGGCGCTGCAAAAAATCGCCTGAGCCGGAAGCCGCAGGCATCAGACCGGCAGAAGCCCCCCGTCGGTCTGATCAGGGCTGCACTGTCACTTCTTGCGCTTGCGCGCCGCCAGCGTGCGCAGCCTCAGCGCATTGAGACGGATGAAGCCCGCCGCATCCTTCTGGTCATAGGCGCCGCGGTCATCCTCGAAGGTCACCAGCGCATCGGAATAGAGCGACTTCGGCGATGTGCGGCCAGCGACGATGACATTGCCCTTGTAGAGGGTGAGGCGCACCACCCCTTCCACATGTTCCTGGGATTTGTCGATCATGGCCTGCAGCATCTCGCGCTCCGGCGAGAACCAGAAGCCGTAATAGATGAGTTCGGCATAGCGCGGCATGAAACTGTCCTTGAGGTGGGCTGCCTCGCGGTCGAGCGTCAGGCTTTCCATGGCGCGGTGGGCAGCCAGAAGAATGGTGCCGCCGGGCGTTTCATAGACGCCGCGCGACTTCATGCCGACAAAACGGTTTTCAACGAGGTCCAGCCGGCCGATGCCATTGTCATGGCCCAGGCGGTTCAACTCGGTGAGAATGGTGGCGGGCGACATTTCCGTGCCGTTGATGGCGATGGGATCACCCTTCTTGAAGGTGATCTCGATGTCGGTCGGGCTGTCCGGGGCCTCCATGGGCGAGATGGTGCGCTGATAGACATAAGCCGGCGGCGTCACCCACGGGTCTTCCAGCACCTTGCCTTCCGAGGATGAGTGCAGAAGATTGGCATCAACCGAGAAGGGCGCCTCGCCGCGCTTGTCCTTGGCCACCTGAATCTGGTGGGCCTCGGCGAAATTGATGAGGTCGGTGCGGCTCTTGAAGGCCCATTCCCGCCACGGCGCGATGATCTTGATATCGGGGTTCAGCGCATAGGCCGTGAGCTCAAAGCGCACTTGGTCATTGCCCTTGCCGGTGGCGCCATGGGCAATGGCGTCAGCCCCCGTCTCCCGGGCAATCTCGATCAGGCGCTTGGCAATGAGCGGCCGGGCAATGGAGGTGCCCAAAAGATAGACGCCCTCATAGACGGCGTTGGCCCGGAACATGGGGAAGACGTAATTGGCGACGAAATCCTCGCGCGCGTCCTCAATGTAGATCTGCTTGATGCCAAGCTGCTCGGCCTTGCGGCGGGCCGGTTCCAGCTCGCCCCCCTGGCCCAGATCGGCGGTATAGGTCACAACCTCCGCCCCATATTCGGTCTGCAGCCACTTCAGGATGATGGAGGTATCAAGCCCGCCCGAATAGGCGAGCACCACTTTCTTCACTTTTTGCTTGGACATGGGAAAGGCTTCCAGAAGGGGGATCAATCGGCTGCGGGACTATCACGGGGCAGGCTTTCCCTGCAAGCCTCAGACCCGCTCCTTCGCCTTCAGCTTCTGGCTTTCGGACTTCAATTGCCCGCAGGCCGCCATGATGTCGCGGCCCCGGGGCGTGCGCACCGGGCTGGCATAGCCCGCCTTGTTCAGGATCTCGGCAAAGGCCTCGATGGTTTCCCAGTCGGAACATTCGTAGGGCGCCCCCGGCCAGGGGTTGAAGGGAATGAGATTGACCTTGGCCGGAATCCTGGCCAGCAGCTTGACCAGCCGCCGCGCATCGGCGGGCGTGTCATTCACCCCCTTCAGCATCACATATTCAAAGGTGATGCGGCGCGCATTCGACGCGCCCGGATAGGCCCTGACCGCCGCCAGCAATTCGGCAATGGGATATTTCTTGTTGAGGGGAACGAGCCTGTTGCGCACCTCGTCGGTGGTGGCATGGAGCGAAATGGCCAGCGATGTGCCGATCTCCGCTCCCGCCCGGATGATCTCCGGCACCACGCCCGAGGTCGACAGCGTGATCCGCCGCTTCGACAGCGCAATGCCCTCATTGTCGGCAATGATGTGGGCCGCCGCCTTCACATGGTCGAAATTATAGAGCGGCTCACCCATGCCCATGAACACGATGTTGGTGAGATAGCGCCCCGCCTCCGGCGGATCGGGGTTGACCGCCAGCTGATGCGGCCATTCCGCCAGCTTGTCGCGCGCCAGAAGCACCTGGCCCACGATCTCCTCTGCCGTCAGGTTGCGCACCAGCCGTTGCGTTCCCGTGTGGCAGAAGGTGCAGGTGAGCGTGCAGCCCACCTGCGAGGAAATGCACAGCGTGCCCCGGTCCTCCTCCGGGATATAGACCATCTCCACCTCATGGGCAGCGCCCCGCTCATCAGGGGCGAGCCGCAACAGCCACTTGCGCGTGCCGTCGCTTGATGTCTGCTCCACCACCACCTCGGGCCGGGAGATGACAAAGACCTCCGCCAGCGCCTCGCGCAGCTCCTTCGACACATCCGTCATGGCGGCAAAGGAGGTTACGCCGCGATGATACATCCAATGCCAGATCTGGCGCATGCGCATCTTGCGCTGACGCTCGGGCACCCCCGCCAGCGCCAGCGCTTCGGCCAGTGCCTCACGCGTCATCCCCACCAGAGAGGTGCGGCGGTCATTGGCGATGTAACGTGGCGGCGGCGCAGGGCGGATCAGCGTGGTCATGGCGCCTTGCCCGTCACCCCGACCATGGGCCCCAGCGCCATGAAACTGTCATTGCGGTTAAGCTCCGGCGCATAGAGGCTGGAAATGGTGCCATCGAGAAACAGCGCGTTGGAACAGGCGAGCGTATCGCGGAACAGCACGGCAAACTCGTGAAAGTTCACCGCGGTTTCGGAAATGACGAAGATGGCCGTATGCGCATCCGTCACGCCCACGCCGTTTCTGATCTTGCGCGAGGTGCCGCTGGCCGAAAAGGCGGGGTGAATCTTGCCGTTGATCACCAGCATGGGGCCGGACTGGGTGGCAAAATCGGGTGTGGCCCCCAGCGCGGCATAGCTGTCGCTGTCAGCCACCCCCACCGTGTCGCCCGCCCCGTAGAACACGCCATTGGGCTTCAGGTGAAAATTGCCCGGCCCATTGCGGCGGTTAAGCCGCCGCGCCTGTTTGCCATCCTGCACGTAAAGGCCGATGGGTTTCAGGTCCTGGCCAAACATGCCGCCGTTCATGGCAAACAGCAGCTTCTGCCCGGCGGCGGCAAGGCTGCCCTCCAGCGCGGCGAAGGAACCCAGCGGTTCACCCTGGGCATTGAGATTGAAAAGCCCGATCCGGCTCTGGCGCGCGTCAAAGGCGCAGACGGTGTACCGCGCGCCGTTCACCTCCAGAGGCCGGCAGGCCGCATCGGCGGCGGCCGCCGGGGCCATCAGCGCCGCCAGCAGCAACAGGGTCCGCCGTTTAACCGTCCACAGAAGGAATCGCATTTACTTGCAGGCGCTGTCGATCTTCTCGACCGCGGCCGAAAACCCCGCGAGCGAGTAGTGATCGGTGGTTTGGGTGCCCCGGCCCGACGTGCCGGAGACGGACAGTTTGTGGCCCTTCTTCATGGCGCCAACGATCTGGCGTTCCTTGGCGGTGGTGTCAGCCCAGGCGCCGTCGCCATTGGTGAACAGCTCAAACTCCTGGTCATCGACTTTGAGAGAAACCAGCGATGAATCCTTGAAGGGGTAGCCGATGATGGAGGAAACCTCGCCCCTGATTTTCCGGCCGGGCATGTTGGTGACGAGGAAGAACACCGGGTCGCGCTTGACCTTGCGGCTTGATTCGCTCGACTTGGGCGAGGAGACCGCATAGCACACCTTGGTGTCCGGGGCCTGATAGCTGTAGGCCGCCCAGTCGTCATAGGTGCCCAGCAGCTGCGGTTCTGCGGCCTGGGCAGCACCCGCCACCGCCAGCCCAACAGCCGCCCCCAGGCCCCATAAGAAAAATCCACGCATCGCCAGTCTTTTAACCTCTGTTTGCGCCCCCTGCCACCCCTCATGGGCAGAAATTCCGGCCCAATTTTGGCAATGCAACGGAAGGCTGATGTTGCAGCGCACAAGCGGCTGATATAGATCAAAACAGTCTCTACCGGAGCTTGCCATGACCGTTCAGGATTTTCTCCACGCTGCCGCTGAAGCGGGTGACGCCCTGCTGCTGAAGGCCCGCGCCGCCCTGTCCCAGCGAATTGATGCGGAGGGCAAGGGCCTGAGCCGTGGTCTGGACCGCCACCAGCATGAGGCCCATGGGCTGGCCTGGCTTGCCACCTATGTCGAAACCTTCCGGGCCCTGTCCGACTATGCCGCAAGGCTGGCCGCCGCCGACCAGCTGGGAGAGCTGGAGCGGCTGCTCATTGCCGTGGCGGCGGGCGAATATGCCCAGCAGATCCTGGGCGGCATTCTCATGAACCAGCAGGAGATCTTCCGCCTGTCGAGCCTCGGCCTCGGCGAGGACGAGCTGAAGGCGCTCCGCCAGCAGGTGGCGGGCTTTGCCGGCAACACCCCGGAAAACCGGGCTGAACTGGCCAGGCTCATCGCCGAACATCAGGCCGGCCACACCCATGGCGCCTGCGGCCTCGACGGTCTCATGGATGAGATGCGCGAGACCATGAACCGCTTCATTGCCGACAAGGTGGCCCCCCACGCCCATGGCTGGCACCAGAAGAACGCCTATGTGCCGCTGGAGATCATTCAGGAACTGGCCGAACTCGGCGTTTTCGCCCTCACCCTGCCGGAGGACTTCGGCGGCCTTGGCCTGCCCAAGGAGGCCATGTGCGTTGTCTCCGAAGAACTGTCGCGCGGCTGGATTGCCGTGGGTTCGCTTGGCACCCGCGCCGAAATTGCCTGCGAACTCATCATGAATGGCGGCACCGAGGAGCAGAAGCAGAAATGGCTGCCAAGAATTGCCAGCGGTGAGATCCTGCCCACCGCCGTGTTCACCGAACCCAACACCGGCTCGGACCTGGGCTCGCTGCGCACCCGCGCCATCAGGGATGGCGATGTCTACAAGGTCACCGGCAACAAGACCTGGATCACCCATCCCGTCCGCGCCGATGTCATGACCCTGCTGGTTCGCACCAACCCCGATGAGCCGGGCTACAAGGGCCTGTCCATGCTGCTTGCCGAAAAGCCGCGCGGGAATGATGCCGATCCCTTCCCCGCCAGGGGCATGTCGGGCGGCGAGATCGAGGTGCTCGGCTATCGCGGCATGAAGGAATATGAAATCCGCTTCGAGGATTTCGAGGTCAAGGCCGAGAACCTTCTTGGCGGGGTTGAGGGCCAGGGCTTCAAGCAGCTCATGCAGACCTTTGAGTCCGCCCGCATCCAGACGGCGGCCCGCGCCGTCGGCGTGGCCCAGAACGCCCTTGATCTCGGTTTGAAATACGCCACCGAGCGCGTCCAGTTCGGCAAGCCCATCATCAATTTCCCGCGCATTGCCGACAAGCTGGCGCTGATGGCCGCCGAAGTCATGGCGGCCCGCCAGCTCACCTATCGTGCCGCCCGTGAGAAGGATCAGGGCCTGCGCTGCGACCTTGAGGCCGGCATGGCCAAGCTCCTGGGTGCGCGCGTTGCCTGGGCGGCCGCCGACAATGCGCTGCAAATCCACGGCGGCAATGGTTTCGCCCTGGAATTCGCCATTTCCCGCGTGCTCTGTGACGCCCGCATCCTCAACATCTTCGAGGGGGCGGCCGAAATCCAGGCCCAGGTCATTGCCCGCCGCCTGATGGATGGCGGCAACTGACCTTTGCAAAGCGGCAGCAAAGCCCTACATCCCCGGAAGCCACGCCTTCCGGGGAAAATCCCGGGGGAAATCCCGGGGAAAATCCATGACCGACCGCAGCGTTCTCATCACCGGCTGTTCCACCGGCATCGGCCACACCGCCGCCCACATGATCCGGGCGCGGGGCTTTCGCGTCTTCGCCACGGCGCGCAAGCCTGAAGATGTGGCCCGCCTCGCCGCCGAAGGGTTTGAGGCCCTGCCCCTTGATTATGAGGACAGCGCCTCGCTCGCAGCCTGCGTGAACGAAGTGTCCCGCCGCACCGGCGGCAAGCTCTATGCCCTCTACAACAACGGTGCCTATGGCCAGACCGGCGCACTGGAGGATGTGAGCCGCGCCGTGATGCGCCGCCAGTTCGAGGCCAATGTCTTCGGCTGGCATGAGCTGACCAATCTCTGCCTGCCGCTGCTGCGCGCCGCGGGTGAGGCCCGCATCATCAACACCTCATCGGTGCTGGGTCTCGTCGCCATGCCGTTTCGCGGCCCCTACAACGCCTCCAAATTCGCCGTCGAGGCGCTGAGCGAAACCCTGAAGCAGGAACTGTGGGACACCGGTGTGCGCGTCATTCTCATCAATCCCGGCCCCATCACCACGGCCTTCCGCGACAATGCCGTGAAGGCCTTCGAGGAAACCATCGACGAGACCGGTTCCAGCCATCACCGCGCCACCTATGCCCGGCAGCGCGACACGCTGATGCGCGGCGACAACTCCTTCCTCACCCTGCCGCCCGAGGCGGTGGTGAAAAAGGTGATCCACGCGCTGGAAAGCCCGCACCCCCGGCCGCGCTATAACGTGACGCTGGCCACCCACCTCATGGCGGCGGGCAAGCGCCTGCTGCCGCAGCGCCTGTTCGACTGGTTTCTGCACCTCGCCAGCCGGGCGTGACCCTCTGCCGCAGCCCAGCCTGACAGACGGCTGACAGACCCCATTGCCGCATTGTCAGCCGGGTTTGATTACACCGGCGTCATGAACACCCCCCGCACGATTCCGGTCTGGGATGCTGCTCTGCGCCAGTTTCACTGGCTGCTGGTGGCCGCCATGGCGCTGGCGGCGGTCACCGGCTTTCTCCTCAACGCCACCTGGCTGGCCTGGCATGTGGCAGGCGGCCTCACCGCCCTGGCGCTGGTGCTGTTCCGGCTGATCTGGGGCTTCACCGGCTCGACCCACAGCCGCTTTGCCAGCTTCATCCCCCGCCCCGCCGACGTTGTGGCCCACCTCAAATCGCTTACCCACCGCCACCACACCGCCCATGCCGGGCATAATCCCCTGGGCGCGCTCATGGTGCTGGCGCTGCTCGCCGTGGTGCTGGCGCTGGCGGTCACCGGTCTTGGCGTTCTCGGCGGCATGCTGAAGCAGGGGCCGTTCAAATCACTGCTCAGCTTTGCGGCGGGCCGCAGTTTCCGTGAGGTTCACGAACTGGCCGCCTGGACCCTGCTGGCCATGGTGGTGGCCCATGTGGCCGGCGTCTTCTATGAAAGCCGGCGGGCGCGCGACAATCTCGCCCGCGCCATGCTGACCGGCCGGAAGACGCTGGATGCCGCCGCGCTGGCAGCCCGCCATAATCAGATCACCGCCAGTGCCGCGCGGCCCCGCGCCGCCCTTGCCCTGTCGGCAGGTCTGGCTGTGCTTGTCGCCATCCCCGCCATCATGGGCCTTAAGGCGCCGCCCCAGGGTGTGCCGCCCGCCACCCTTGACCCCGCCTATGTGAAGGCCTGTGGCGATTGCCACATGGCCTATCCGCCGAGCCTTCTGCCCGCCGCCCGCTGGCAGGAGATGATGGCCACCCTCGCCGACCACTTCGGTGAGGATGCCAGCCTTTCTGCCGCCGATGCCGCCAGCATCAGCGCCTATCTCGCCGCCAACAGTGCTGAACACTGGGACACGCTGGCCGCCCACGCCTTTGCCACCAACACATCGCCCGAGCCCCTGCGCCTCACCACCACGCGCTTCTGGCAGCGCCTGCATGGCGGTATTCCCGATGCCGTCTTTGCCCGCACATCGGTTGCCACCAAATCCAACTGCGCCGCCTGCCATGGCGATGCCGCAAGCGGCCTCTTTGCCCCCCAGATGATCAACGTGCCGAAGGAGTGACTGACATGAAGAGACTGATCCCTGCCCTGATGGTGCTGGCGGGCCTTGCCGCACCGGCGCTGGCTGGTCCCGCGCAGGACGCCCAGATCGCCGCCTATCTCACCGCCGCCAAGGCCGCCGATCCGGGTTTTGCCGGATTTTCGGCCGCGCGCGGCAAGGCCTTCTTCATGGCCGATCACACCGGCGGCAAGCCGGACACGCCGTCCTGCACCTCCTGCCACACCAAAAATGTCACCGTCGCCGGCCAGACCCGCGCCGGCAAGGCCATAGACCCCATGGCCCTTTCAAAAACCCCGGACCGTTTCTCCGACCCGGCCAAGGTGGAGAAGTGGTTTGGCCGCAACTGCAATTCCGTTCTGGGCCGCGACTGCACGCCCGCCGAAAAGGGCGACGTGCTGAGCTGGCTCGTCAGCCAATAGGAGTCCCCTGATGATCCGTTCCGTTTCGGTTTTTGGTCTCATTGCCGTGGCCCTTGGCCTGGTGGTGGTGCCGTCGCTGCCCGCCATCGCCGAGGACGAGGGCGAGCGCTTCCCGCCCATCAAACACGAGGCGACGCTGAAGGAATGTGCTGCCTGCCACATGGCCTTCCAGCCGCAGATGCTGCCCCAGCGGTCGTGGGCTGCCATCATGGGTGATCTGGCCAACCACTTCGGCGAGGATGCCACGCTGGCCCCCGATGTGCAGAAGGACATCACCGACTATCTCGTTGCCAATGCCGCCGACGCCAGGGGCAAGTCGCGCTGGATGCGCCGCATCGCCGCCACTGAAACGCCGCTGCGCATCACCGAAACCCCCGCCTGGATTCGCGCCCATGCCGAGGAGGTGAACCCCGCCCGCTTCACCGATCCCAAGGTGAAGTCCAAGGCCAATTGCATGGCCTGCCACCGCGGCGCCGACAAGGGTTACTACGAGGACGATTGAACCTTGAACCGGGGGGGCCAACCTCCCATATGCGGACGGCCGGTTCCCTTCGACGCGGGGGGCCGGCCGTCTTGCATCGAGGAGGGTCGCATGGCTCCGCCGCCGGATCAGGAAAACAAGGTGAAACGCGAGTTCTGGCCCAAGCTCAGAGCCAATCTGGCGCGCCTGCCCTTTGCCGACGAACTGGTGGCCGCCTATTACTGCGCCACCGACAGCGCCACCCCGCTCAAGGTTCGCGCCACGCTGTTTGGCGCCCTGGCCTATTTTATCCTGCCCTTTGACGCCGTGCCCGATTTTCTCCTGGGTCTCGGCTTCACTGATGACATGGCGGTGATTGCCGCCGCCATTGCGCTGGTCCGCACCCATGTGACCCAGGCTCACCGCGACCGGGCCCGGCACACGCTGGCCAAGATGCAGGCGACCGACGCCGATGTGATCGACGTCACCTGATCATATGGACTTGGCCGTCCACCCACGGCAAACTGGGCCCATGAGCGACAATCCGGTCGGCCATCTCAGCCAGTTGCTGCGCGAGGCGGTGTGGCGGCTCTTTGCCGACGAGGCCATGCCGCTCGCTGGCAACATCGCCTTCCGCATGATCTTCTCGATCTTTCCGTTTCTCATCTTCCTCACCGCCCTCGGCGGCTTCCTCGGCAATGAAGCCCTGGCCCAGCGCATTGTCGATTTTCTGCTGGAGGTGGCGCCCGACCAGCTGGTCAATCCGCTGGCGCCGGAAATTCACCGCATCCTCACCGTGCCGCGCACCGGTCTTCTGTCCATCTCGGCGGCGCTCACCATCTGGAGCGCCATGGCCGGGGTGGACAGCGTGCGCGTGGCGCTGAACCGCGCCTATGACCTGAAGGAACAGCGCAGCATGGCCAAGCTCTATGGCCAGAATACCGCCTTCATCATCGTTGCGGCCTTCGGCCTTCTGGCGGTGGCGCTGCTCATCATCGGCGTGCCGCTGCTGCTGGCCGCCCTTGAGCACTATGCCCCCGGCATTCGCGAGGCCGCCGCCCCCCTGAGCATCTGGCGCTATCCGGTGGCCATTCTGTTGCTGCTGGTGGGCCTCACCACTGCGCATCGCATTCTGCCGGCGCGGTCGCTGCCGTTCCGGCAGATCCTGCCCGGTGTGGGGCTGACCCTGGCGGCCTGGCTTCTCATGTCCATGGCCTATTCGCAGTGGCTCCTGCGCTTCAACACCTTCGCCTCCACCTATGCTTCGCTGTCCGGCATCTTCGCCGCCATGTTCTTCATCTATCTGTCGGCCCTGGCCCTCATCCTCGGTGGCGAGTTGAACCGGGTGCTGGCCATTCATCGCGGCCAGAAAAAAATGGGCGGGGATGATGCCCCGCCCGCCGAAACCGGATCGTCATAAACTCAGGCGTTGTCGGACGCCTCGATCGTGTCCTCGAAGGTGTGCAGACCCGTGGTCGGCGCGCACACCAGCACCGCCATGTTGCCGGGCTTGTGTTCGTTCTTCCACATCTTCATGTGGGCCTTGGGAATATCCTTCCACGAATAGACTTCCGACATGCACGGATCGATGCGCTGCGCCACCACCAGCTTGTTGGCGGCCGACGCCTGGAACAGATTGGCGAAGTGCGAACCCTGCACGCGCTTCTGATGCATCCACAGATAGCGCGCATCCATGGTGAGATTGTAGCCCGTGGTGCCGGCGCAGATGGCCAGCATGCCGCCGCGTTTCAGCACCAGCACCGAGACCGGGAAAGTGGACTCGCCCGGATGCTCAAACACCATGTCGACGTTGTTGCCCTTGCCGGTATAGTTCCAGATGGCCTTGCCGAATTCGCGCGCCTGTTTCATCCACTCGTTATATTCGGGCGTGTTGACCTTGGGCATCTGGCCCCAGCACTTGAAGTTCTTGCGGTTGATGACGCCCTTGGCGCCAAGCTGCATGACGAAGTCGGCCTTGTCGTCATCCGAAATGACGCCGATGGCATTGGCGCCCGCCGTGGCGCAAAGCTGGATGGCCATGGAGCCAAGCCCGCCCGAGGCCCCCCAGACCAGAACATTCTGCCCCGGCTTCAGCACATGCGGACGATGGCCGAACAGCATGCGGTAGGCGGTGGCCAGGGTCAGCGTGTAGCAGGCCGACTCCTCCCACGACAGATGCTGCGGCCGCTGCAGCAACTGGCGCGCCTGCACGCGGGCGAACTGGGCGAAGGACCCGTCCGGCGTCTCATAGCCCCAGATGCGCTGCGAATTGGAGAACATCGGATCGCCGCCGTTGCACTCCTCGTCGTCACCGTCATCCTGGTTGCAGTGGATGACCACCTCGTCGCCCACCTTCCAGCGCTTCACCTTGGAGCCGATCTTGTAGACCACGCCCGAGGCATCCGAACCGGCGATGTGATAGGGGTTCTTGTGGCCGTCGATGGGCGAGATGGGAATGCCGAGGCCCGCCCACACGCCGTTGTAGTTGACGCCCGCCGCCATGACGAGAATGAGCACCTCGTCCTCGCCGATTTGCCAGGTGGGCACCACCTCGACCTGGAAGGAGGTTTCCGGCGGGCCGTGGCGGTCCTGGCGGATGGCCCAGGCATACATGTTGGCGGGCACATGGCCGAGCGGCGGAATTTCACCGATCTCGTAAAGATCCTTGAGGGGCGCCTTGGGCGCGGCAGCCGGACTGTCATTCATGGCGAAACTCCCTGTTGGGGTTCAATCTAGACTGGGGGCAATTTTATTTGCACTGCAACAAAAGTCCAGTGCGGTAAGTTGCCGTGGTTTTTCCCGACCAAAGGGGAGTTGCCAGACGGTCCGGCCCATGCTTCCCTGTTGCATCGCAACATTCAGGACCTTTCCATGGACCAGCCCTGGCTTTTCCGCACCTATGCGGGCCATTCCACCGCAAGGGAATCCAACAAGCTCTACCGCACCAATCTGGCCAAGGGCCAGACCGGGCTTTCGGTGGCCTTCGATCTGCCCACCCAGACGGGCTATGACAGTGACCATGTGCTGTCGCGCGGCGAGGTCGGCAAGGTGGGGGTGCCCATCTCGCATCTCGGTGACATGAAGGCCCTGTTCGACGGCATTCCCCTCAGCCAGATGAACACCTCCATGACCATCAACGCCACCGCCGCCTGGCTTCTGGCGCTCTATGTGGCCGCCGCCGACGCGCAGGGTGCTGACCGCAAGGCGCTGCAGGGCACCACCCAGAACGACATCATCAAGGAATATCTGTCGCGCGGCACCCATGTCTTCCCGCCCCGCCCCTCCATGCGGCTGACCACCGACATCATCGCCTTCTCGGCGACGGAACTGCCCAAGTGGAATCCCATGAATGTCTGCTCCTATCATCTGCAGGAGGCGGGGGCGACACCGGAACAGGAACTGTCCTTTGCCTTGGCCACCGGCATTCAGGTGCTGGACGCCATCAGGGAAGCCGGGGCGGTGCCGGAAAAGGACTTCCCCGCCGCCGTGGGCCGCATTTCCTTCTTCGTCAATGCCGGCATCAAATTCGTCACCGAACTGTGCAAGATGCGGGCCTTCACCGAATTGTGGGATGAAATCACCCGCGACCGCTATGGCATCGCCGAGGAGAAATACCGCCGCTTCCGCTATGGCGTGCAGGTGAACTCGCTGGGCCTCACCGAGCAGCAGCCGGAAAACAACGTCTATCGCATTCTCCTGGAAATGCTGGCCGTGGTGCTGTCGAAGAATGCCCGCGCCCGCGCCGTTCAGCTTCCGGCCTGGAACGAGGCGCTTGGCCTGCCCCGGCCCTGGGACCAGCAATGGTCGCTGCGCATGCAGCAGATCGTCGCCTATGAAACCGATCTTCTTTCCTATGGCGACATTTTCGACGGCTCGAAGGAGATCGAGCGCAAGGTGGAAGCCCTGAAGGAGGAGGCGCGCGCCGAACTGGACCGCGTGCTGGCCATGGGCGGCGCCGTGGCCGCCGTGGAATCCGGCTACATGAAGAAGGCGCTGGTGGCCTCCAACACCGCCCGCCTCAAGGCCATTGAATCGGGCGCCACCAGGATCATCGGTGTCAACGCCTTCACCAACAGCGAAGCCTCGCCGCTGGCCAGCGGTGATGGCGAGGCCATTCTCACCGTCAAGGACGATGTGGAATATGAGCAGGTGGAGCGCCTGAAGGCCTGGCGCGCCGGGCGTGACGCCAAGGCCGTGAAACAGGCCCTGGCCGATCTTGAAGCTGCGGCGAAGGAAGGCCGCAACATCATGGAACCCTCCATCGCCGCGGCCCGCGCCGGGGTCACCACCGGTGAATGGGGGGCAACGCTCCGTCAGGTGTTTGGCGAATACCGCGCCCCCACCGGCGTCATGCTGGTGAAAACCGAAAGTGCTGACACCTCCATGGCCGAGGTGAAGGCCCGCGTCGAAAAACTGGCCACCCGCCTTGGCCACACCCCCCGCATGATCGTCGGCAAGCCCGGCCTTGATGGCCACTCCAACGGCGCCGAACAGATTGCCACCCGCGCCGCCGAGGTGGGCCTAGACGTGACCTATGACGGCATCCGCCTGACACCGGAACAGATCGTCGCTTCGGCCAGGGAAAAGAAGGCCCAGCTCATCGGCCTTTCCATTCTCTCCGGCTCGCATGTGCCACTGATCCGCGATGTCATGCACCGGCTGCGCGCGGCGGGGCTTGACCATATTCCCGTGGTGGCGGGCGGCATCATTCCCGAAGGCGATGTGCCGGTGTTGAAGCAGTTGGGCGTGGCCGCCGTCTACAGCCCCAAGGACTTCGAGATCACCCGCATCATGGGCGACATGGTGACCCTCATGGAGAAGCAAGCCAGCTGAGGTTCACCAGCGGCACCAGCCCGAACCACAGAATAAAGCTCAAGGCCCAGACCATGAGGCCGTCGATGCGGCGGGCCTGGGCCGGCTTCTGCGCCTCGCGCCACAGGGCGCGCATGAGAAACACGCCATGCACCCCCGCCGGCAGGGCAAGGCCGGCAAGGGCGGCAACCCCGTAGCCCAGCCACAGCACCAGTGCCGCCACCACGGCAAGCCCGACAAACAGCGCCGCCACCCCAAAGCTGCGGCCAATGCCCAGTTTCACCACCAGCGTGTTCTTGTCCGCCGCCCGGTCGGCGTCGTGGTCGGGAATGCCCGACAGCAGAATGGCCGGAAACACCGAAAGCCCCAGCGGCAGGGCGAGAAGCCAGGGCAGGCCATCGCCCATGGCACCGCCTTGCGTCACATAGCCGAACAGCAGCACGGCGATGCTGTGGGTCACCGCCACATCAACCTCGCCGAGGCCGCGATGCGACAGCTTCACCGGCGGCAGCGTATAGGCCAGCGCCAGCACGGCGGTCACCAGAAACACCAGCACCGTGCCGGGTGCATGGGGCGTCAGCCACAGCACACCCGCCAGGGCGGCCACACTGCCCAGTCCCGCCGCCCAGGCCCCCTGCACCAGCCCGCCGCGTGTGATGGCGCCCGAGACGAGCGCTCGTGACCCGCCGTTGAAAGGCCCCCAGAAACGGTTCTGCCGGTCGCTGTCATAGTCATTGAGATCATTGCTGAACACTGTCGCCGCCTCGAGCAGGAACAGCACCAGAAAGCCCAGCCAGAACAGGCCGTGATGAAGCGCCTGTCCCTGGCTGGCGGCAAGGGCGCCCACGCCATAGGAAATGAGCGTCATGGGATAGAATTGCAGGCGCAGGGCAGAAGCCCACACCTTGACCCGCCGCCACAGCCGTTGGGCGGGCGTCAGGGCGCCCTGCGCAAGGCCAGCGCCCAGCGCCGCCGCCGCCTCAAGCCAGCGCGCCCGCACCGCCGCATCCGCCGTCTTGGCAATGCCGAAGCGCGTCACCCGGCTCACATCAATGCCGCAGAAGCCGAGGGTGGCCCGCGCCATGGCCCGCTGCCCCGGCGCCCCATAGATGAAGCGATAGACAAAGCCCGGCGTGTCCATGGTGGTGATGAGTTCTGCCGTCTTGCCCGCCAGCAGGCCCTCATAGCCAGTGCCGCCCTCGCTTTCGGCAAAGGCCCAGCCGGGCAGAAGCACCCGGTCGAGAAACCCCTTGAGCAGGGCTGGAAAGGTGCCCCACCAGGTGGGATAGACAAAGACCAGATGATCGGCCCGTGTGATGGCGGCCCGCACCATCTCCAGATCCGGTTCCAGCGCCTGGGCCCGCGGCGATGGTTCCACCACATCAGGGTTGAAGCGAAGACGCGAAAGATCAACTTCCTCCACCGCCAACCCCGCCCGGCGGGCGCCCTGCGCATAGGCCGAGGCCAGCGCCCCGATGAAGGAGGCGCTGCCGCGTGGGTGGGCGGCGATGACAAGAATGTGGGGGGTGTCCGGCATCATGACTGGCTGCCCAGACAATGCACAATCCCGCCCGGTGTTCCACATGCCCCCGGCTGACTTCGCCTGCGGAAGAACGCCTCTGTCTGGGACAGGGCCAGCTTGACTCCGCCGCATGCCATCCGCTAGAAGCCCCCCAACCAGAGCGGAAACCCCTTGGGGTCGCCGCTCATGGCGCTGCCTGAAGGTACCCCCGGCGAGTCACTCGCTACAAAAAAGACTGTTTCTTCAACGGGTTGGAAACAGCACCACAGGGCGCGGCAAGAGCAGGAAGAAACCATGTACGCAGTCATCAAGACCGGCGGCAAGCAGTATCGCGTGGCCGCCAACGACAAGATCCTCATTGAAAAGCTGGACGGTGATGCCGGCGACCAGGTGACGTTCGAGAACGTCCTGCTGGTGGCCAATGGCGGCACCATTGATGTGGGCGCGCCCTTCGTGGCCGGCGCCACCGTGGTTGGCGAGATTGCCGCCCAGGAGCGCGGCCCCCGCGTCATCATCTTCAAGAAGCGCCGCCGCAAGCATTACCGCCGCCGCAATGGCCACCGTCAGGACCTGACCTCGGTGACCATCACCGACATTCTGACCGGCGGCGCCAAGCCCGCCGCCAAGGCCAAGGCCGAAAAGAAGGCCGCCGAGGCCGTGACCCTGGCCGCCCCCGTGGCCGAAAAGGCCAAGCCCGCCAAGGCGGAAAAGAAGGCCGAAGCCAAGTCCGATGACATTTCGCTCATTGGCGGCATTGGCCCCAAGATGGAACAGGGCATGCGCGAACTGGGCTACAACACCTTTGCCCAGATTGCCGCCATGACCGAGGCCGATGTTGAAAAGGCCGAAGAACACCTGAAGCAGAAGGGCCGCATCACCCGTGAGGAATGGGTGGAGCAGGCCAAGGAACTGCTGGCGGGCAAGCCGCCGCGCGCCAAGTCTGACCGCGCCCGCAGCTAAGGAACAGGAGAACACCCCATGGCTCATAAAAAAGCAGGCGGTTCATCCCGCAACGGCCGCGACACCGCTGGCCGCCGTCTCGGCATCAAGTGCTTCGGCGGCGAAGCCGTGATCCCCGGCAACATCATTGTCCGCCAGCGTGGCACCAAGTGGCACCCTGGCACCGGCGTCGGCATGGGCAAGGACCACACCATTTTCGCCATCGTGGCGGGGACGGTGGCCTTCCGCGCCTCCAAGGACAACAAGACCGTGGTGTCGGTCATGCCGGCGCAGGCGGCTGAGTAAGACACCGGACTTTCTGATTGATGAGGGGGGATGGCTTCATCCCCCCTTTTTCATGATCCCGGCAGAGCGCGGCCAGACCGTTTCCCCCGCTCTGACATCAGTGCCGGCCAGCCGGTGACACCGGAAGGCGATGGTTTTGCGCCTGTTCTTCGGCTATTCTGCCGGTGATGATTGAAACGGCCCGCCTCGTCCTTCGTCCCTTCACCGCCGATGACGTGCCTGCCATGGTTGCGGGTCTCGACAATTTCGCCGTGGCGCGGAACACCGGCCGGGTGCCCTTTCCCTATGGCGAGGACGAGGCGCGAGCCTTTCTGAAACGGGTGGCCGAAGACGATACCCCCTCCGTTCACCGCGCCATTGCTCTCAGGTCTGCCCCGGAGCGGCTCATTGGTGGCATCGGCCTGGTCACCGACACCCCGCGCCGGGCCGAACTGGGCTATTGGCTCACTGAGCCGCTATGGGGCCGGGGCCTCATCACCGAGGCCGCCCGCGCCTTCACCGATCACGCCTTTGGCCATTGCGGCTTCGCCACGCTGCTGGCCTCCGTGCACATCGGCAATGAAGCCTCGCGCCGTATTCTCCTGCGCCTTGGCTTTGCCCCGCTCGGTGAGGGAACGTCGTTTTCCCAGGCCAGGGGCGAGGATGTGCCGGTGGAATTCATGGAATTGGAGCGCCGCCGCTGGCGACAAAACCGGATCACCGGACTTTGATCCCGCCTGCCCCCTGAGGGCAAAACAAAACCGCCGGGGTGATGTTCCCCGGCGGCTCTTATCATCCCGTGCACAACCGATCAGAACACCCGGCGCACATAGGCCGGCACCAGCGAGCGGCGGCCCAACCCGCCATTGTGCTTGGAGGCCGCCAGACGCAGATTGCCGCGCGAGGAGCGCACCGCCAGTGACAGATGCTTCAGGCCATACTGCACATTGGTGGAGGCATTGAGCAGGCTGCCGCAATTGCCACGGAAGCCGATGCCGCGCGCCGTGGCGCATTTCAGCTGAAACACCCCGTATTCACCGGCAGCCCCGCGCACCCGCGGATTGTAACCGGATTCAATCTTGGCGATGCGCAGGGCAAACCAGGTGGGCACACCATAGCGCGGGGCCATGGACTTGATCAGCGACACCACCACGCCCCGGTTGCCCGACAGCGCAACATCGCGCGAGCGCGCACCATGACGACGCTGCGCGGTTTTGCGGACCCGATGATTGCCCGCCGTGCTGCCATGCTTGGTCAGGGATGCGGCGGCGGCCTTCGCGCGGGAAGGCGCAAACTGCCCGTGAGTCTTCGGACAAAGACCGGTCGCTTCGCAAGAAGCATAGGCGGGAATAGTGAATAGAGCCGAAGAAACAACGAGGGCCCCAAGTGTAGCAGCGATTCTTTTCTTCATTTTTTTCCTTTCAGTATTCAGGGCATTCCTCCCTGACCACGATTCAAATCAATGGACACCGAGATCGCTAGACCACCGTTGTCGTGTGGAAAGCCTGGATAAACTGGGCAATTGTGACCATATTGTGATTTTATCATAAAACCTCAGAATTTGATAAAATACCGAATAAATTCATATGGTTAATTGGTAAACTTGAAAAACTGGTGCTTTTTTCGCCGGTCTGGCTTGGCCGAACCCCTGTCCGGGCAGGACATGAAATCGCGCAAACGGATCTTTCCCGCCGGATTCACTTTGCTCTATGAGGGGCCATGAAGTTCCTTGATGAAGCCAAGATCTATGTGCGCTCGGGCGATGGCGGGGCGGGTTCCGTGTCGTTCCGGCGCGAGAAGTTCATTGAAATGGGCGGCCCCGACGGCGGCGACGGTGGCAAGGGCGGCGATGTCTGGGCTGAAGCCGTTGATGGCCTCAACACCCTCATCGACTACCGCTACCAGCAGCACTTCAAGGTGAAGACCGCGGGCCACGGCATGGGCCGCCTGCGCGCCGGGGCCAATTCGCCCGACATCACGCTGAAGGTGCCGGTGGGCACTCAGATCTTCGAGGAGGACAATGAAACCCTCATTGCCGACCTTGACCACGCCGGGGCGCGGGTGCGCCTGGCGCGCGGCGGCAATGGCGGCTTCGGCAATGCCTATTTCAAATCCGCCACCAACCGTGCCCCGCGCCATGCCAACCCCGGGCAGGAGGGCGAGGAGCGCTGGCTGTGGCTCCGCCTCAAGCTCATTGCCGATGCGGGCCTTGTCGGCCTGCCCAATGCCGGCAAGTCCACCCTGCTGTCTGCCGTCTCTGCCGCCAAGCCGAAGATTGCCGATTATCCCTTCACCACCCTCATCCCGCAGCTGGGCGTGGTGCGGGCGGCAGGATCAAGCTTCGTGCTGGCTGACATTCCAGGCCTCATTGAGGGCGCCCACCTTGGCCATGGTCTCGGCACCAAATTTCTCGGCCATGTGGAACGCTGCGCCGTGCTGCTCCATCTGGTGGATGCCAGCGCCGAAGACCCGGTCAAGGACTACCGCATCATCCGCAAGGAGCTGAAGGCCTATAGCCCGGTTCTGGCCGACAAGCCGGAAATCGTCGCCCTGAACAAGGCCGACCTTCTGACCGAGGACGCCATGACCAAGCTGGCGGCTGACTTCAAGCGCCGCCTGAAACTGTCGCCCCTGGTCATCTCCGGCGCCACCGGCCACAATGTCGATACCGCCATGAAGAAACTGCTCACCGTCATTGCCAGGGCCCGCAAGGGTGCGGAAACCGCGGATGATGCGGGCATGGCCACCGAAGGCTGGAGGCCCTAGATGAACCGGCTTGCCAAGGCCCGCCGCATGGTCGTGAAGGTGGGATCAGCCCTGCTGGTGGACCAGAAGTCCGGGGCCATCAAGGCGCCCTGGCTGGCCTCGCTGGTCAAGGACGTGGCCGGGCTGCGGGCGGGCGGCGCCGAGATCATCATCGTCTCCTCCGGCGCCATTGCCCTGGGCCGCCGCACCCTGGGCCTGCCCAGGGGCAAGCTGAAGCTGGAGGAAAGCCAGGCCGCCGCCGCCGTGGGCCAGATTGCCCTGGCCCGCGCCTGGGAGGAGGCGCTGCGCATCCAGAACATCGTTGCCGCCCAGGTGCTGGTGACGCTTCAGGACACCGAGGAGCGCCGCCGCTATCTCAATGGCCGCGCCACCCTGTCCACCCTGCTGGAGCAGGGTGCCATTCCCGTCATCAACGAGAATGACACGGTGGCCACCTCGGAAATCCGCTATGGCGACAATGACCGGCTGGCGGCCCGCGTCGCCTCCATGATGGAGGCCGACTGTCTGGTGCTGCTCTCCGATATTGACGGGCTCTATTCCGCACCACCCGGCAAGAAGGGTTCCACCTTCATTGCCGAAGTGCGCGGCATCACCCCGGAAATAGAGGCCATGGCGGGCAAGCCCGTCTCGGGCGTGGGCTCTGGCGGCATGATCACCAAGATCGAGGCCGGCAGGATTGCCGAAGCCGCGGGCTGCAACATGGTCATTGCCTCAGGCCATGAACTGCGCCCCCTGGGCCGCATCCTGGATGGCGAACGCTGCACCTGGTTTGTCGCCCGTGATTCAGCGCTGCAGGCGAAGAAGCGCTGGATTGCCGGCACCCTGCAGCGCGGTGGAAGACTGGTCATTGATGACGGCGCCAAGGCCGCCCTCCTCAAGGGCAAGAGCCTGCTGCCCGCCGGCGTGCGCGAGGTGCACGGCACCTTCGCCCGCGGCGACACCATTGGCATCGTGACCCTGGATGGCCGCGAGATGGCCCGCGGCCTTGTCGCCTATGATGCCACCGACGCCCGCGCCATCATGGGCAAGAAGTCGAGCGAGATTGAAAAGGTGCTGGGCTTCCGGGGACGTGACGAGATCATTCACCGTGATAACATGGTGCTGAAGGATGTGAAGTCATGAGTATCACACTTCTCGATATCGGCCATGCCGCCCGCCGCGCCGCCCGGGCGCTGGCGCTGGCGCCCACGGACCAGAAGAACCAGGCCCTCATGGCCATGGCGCGGTCGATCCGTATTGCCGCCAGGGCCATTCTCGCCGCCAATGCCGAGGATGTGAAAGAGGCCAGCGCGCGCCAGCTCAAGGCCTCCTTCATCGACCGGCTGACGCTGACCCCCGCCCGCATCGAGGCCATGGCCACGGGGCTTGAGGACATTGCCCGCCTGCCCGATCCGGTGGGCCGCGTTCTGGCCGAATGGGACCGGCCCAACGGCCTCAAATTCCAGCGGGTGGCCGTACCCATCGGCGTCATCGGCATTATTTATGAAAGCCGCCCCAATGTGACCGCCGATGCCGGTGGCCTGTGCCTCAAGTCCGGCAATGCCGCCGTGCTGCGCGGCGGCTCCGACGGCCTGCGCTCATCGGCGGCCATTGTCGCCGCCCTGCAACAGGGCCTGGCGGAAGCGGGCCTTGACCCCGCCGCCATCCAGATGGTGCCCACGGCCGACCGCGCCCATGTCGGCGCCATGCTGGCGGGGCTGGGCGGCACGCTGGACCTCATTGTGCCGCGCGGCGGCAAAAGCCTCGTCGCCCGGGTGCAGGAGGAGGCGCGCATTCCCGTCTTCAGCCATCTCGAAGGCATCTGCCATGTCTATGTCGGCAAGGATGCCGAACCCGACATGGCCCGGCGCATCGTTCTCAACGCCAAGATGCGGCGCACCGGCATTTGCGGCGCGGCGGAAACCATTCTGGTGGACAAGGCCTGCCGCCTCGGCCTGTTGCAGTCGCTGGTGAAGACCCTGCTGGAGGCGGGCTGCGAGGTGAGGGGGGACGCGGGCGTGCAGGAAACGGATGCCCGCGTCAAACCGGCCAGCGATGAAGACTGGTCCACCGAATATCTCGACGCCATCGTGTCCATGAAGGTGGTGCGCGGCGTCGATGAGGCCATGGCCCACATCGCCCGCCATGGCTCGCAGCACACCGACGCCATTGTGACCGACAACAGGGCCGAGGCCGAGCGCTTCCTGCGCGAGGTGGATTCCGCCATTGTGCTGCATAATGCCTCAACCCAGTTTGCCGATGGCGGCGAGTTCGGCTTCGGCGCCGAAATCGGCATTGCCACCGGCAAGCTCCATGCCCGGGGGCCGGTGGGGGTGGAACAGCTCACCACCTTCAAATATCAGGTGCGGGGGGCGGGCCACGAGCGCCCGGTCTGATATGCTGACATTGCCGCCTTTTGCTGACGGCCAGCGCATCGGCCTGTTTGGCGGCTCCTTCAACCCCGCCCATGCCGGCCATTATGCCGTAGCACTTTATGCGCTGAAGCATTTCGGCCTCGACTGGCTGTGGTGGCTGGTGTCACCGCAGAACCCCCTCAAGGACCGCGCCATCACCGGCGACTATGACACCCGTCTGGCCCAGACGAAAACGCTGGCCCGCCACCCGCGCTTCATCGTCACCGACATCGAGCGCCAGCTCGCCTCGCCCAACACCCTCACCACCCTTCAGGGCATGGCCGAGGCCCTGCGGCGCGGCCGCTTCATCTATGTCATGGGGGCCGACAGTCTGGCGAGCTTCCACCGCTGGCACCGCGCCGATGACATTGCCGCTCGCCTTCCGCTGGGCGTCGTGGCCCGGCCCGGCCATTCGCTGCGGGCGCTCCATTCGCCCACCGCCCGGCGCTATGCGGCCTCCCGCCTGTCGGCGCGGGAAGCCCGGCTTCTGCCCGATATGCTGCCTCCCGCCTGGTGTTTCCTCACCATGCCGCTGCGCTCGGAAAGCTCCACCGCCATTCGCGCCGACCGCGCCAAAGCGTGATCTTGATGGGAATCATCGCACGGCCTATCTGTCGGACACCGTGATCCGTCAGCAGAAGGACGACGCCCCTGAAAAAGCCCGCCAAGAAGAAGGCCCCGGCCAAGAAGGCCAGGCCCGCCACCGCAAAGAAAGCCGCCGCAA
>CALMWF010000018.1 GCA_937873445.1 uncultured Alphaproteobacteria bacterium | reverse complement strand
CTGTTCCCCGCACACGCGGGGATGAACCGCAGGAATTAGCGATGGCTGGATCGGCACAAATCTGTTCCCCGCACACGCGGGGATGAACCGGTGCGAAAGGTTCTGGATCACGGCAGTGGCCACTGTTCCCCGCACACGCGGGGATGAACCGATTTCGGCGCGGGAGCGATCCGGGGTTTGTCACTGTTCCCCGCACACGCGGGGATGAACCGGGACAGGCTTCGACGGGCGGCGAGGATGTTACCTGTTCCCCGCACACGCGGGGATGAACCGGAATGGGAGGACGTTGTCGCTCACTCAGATGCCTGTTCCCCGCACACGCGGGGATGAACCGGCGGCGATAGACCGTCTTGTCGATGCGTCACCCTGTTCCCCGCACACGCGGGGATGAACCGAAGAACCGGACCCTTCACTTTTCACACAAGTCCTGTTCCCCGCACACGCGGGGATGAACCGAGGATCGGCGGGAATAATCCTAAGTGACCCGCCTGTTCCCCGCACACGCGGGGATGAACCGGAACGGGTGCCCGCGCTTGAGGGCCGGGTTTCCTGTTCCCCGCACACGCGGGGATGAACCGCTGTCGATCATAGCCGCTGACAGATACCTCTTCTGTTCCCCGCACACGCGGGGATGAACCGCGCATGGACGACATGCGGCAAACCTTCGGCGGCTGTTCCCCGCACACGCGGGGATGAACCGCCTCCCGCCGACGCCACGGGAAGCGGCATAATCTGTTCCCCGCACACGCGGGGATGAACCGAACCAGAGATCACAAAAATGCTTGGTGATTTTCTGTTCCCCGCACACGCGGGGATGAACCGGTTATGCGTTCGGCTCTCGGGTCATTGCGATACTGTTCCCCGCACACGCGGGGATGAACCGCCAATTCAGACTTGGACATACCACAGGCGATACTGTTCCCCGCACACGCGGGGATGAACCGCGGCTGGCCCACAGCCTCATAGTAGTCAAACACTGTTCCCCGCACACGCGGGGATGAACCGGAGGATAACATCAATGCCGTTATAGACGGCTTCTGTTCCCCGCACACGCGGGGATGAACCGGCGTAAAGACGTATTACGGGAAGGACGGAAATCTGTTCCCCGCACACGCGGGGATGAACCGATGACTGCCGGGACGGGTTCGCTCATGTGGGACTGTTCCCCGCACACGCGGGGATGAACCGCTGGTCCGGCTTGATTTTGTGTCCGTGGTGAGCTGTTCCCCGCACACGCGGGGATGAACCGTATTCCAACGGGCAAGCAATTCGCAATCAACCCTGTTCCCCGCACACGCGGGGATGAACCGCGTGTGGCACGGCGTTCAGTGCGTTACCACTACTGTTCCCCGCACACGCGGGGATGAACCGGACGTGAAATGATTTCAACCGCCCTAGTCTTCCTGTTCCCCGCACACGCGGGGATGAACCGCATCCGTTTGGATGTCAGTCTTTTTGGTGGCCCTGTTCCCCGCACACGCGGGGATGAACCGGTGCGTAACGCCGGGCATCTTTTCGTCCGGGTCTGTTCCCCGCACACGCGGGGATGAACCGCTAGAATACGCCGCACGTCTGGCTGATGTTGGCTGTTCCCCGCACACGCGGGGATGAACCGCGGGCTGAAATAAAACCAAGAGAGATATATGACTGTTCCCCGCACACGCGGGGATGAACCGAGCAATCCAGGCGCGGGTGGCCTCATCCTGCTCTGTTCCCCGCACACGCGGGGATGAACCGCCGGGGGGCTTTCCTCCTGTCACCCTCGGCACCTGTTCCCCGCACACGCGGGGATGAACCGTGGCATGTGGTTCCGAAATTCTGGCTGCCGTCCTGTTCCCCGCACACGCGGGGATGAACCGGTTGAGCGCACCGTTGGAACGGATACTTACGCCTGTTCCCCGCACACGCGGGGATGAACCGAGCTTTCCAAAATCCTGAATGATCCGCGCAAGCTGTTCCCCGCACACGCGGGGATGAACCGGTGGAGACTCATGCGGCCTCCGCACGGCCAACCTGTTCCTCGCACACGCGGGGATGAACCGATTGCATTGCCAGCGGCGCGCACGGTGCGAAGCTGTTCCCCGCACACGCGGGGATGAACCGGCCGAGCCAAACCCGAGGCTGGCAAGCCCGCGCGATGCCAGGCTTCTGAAAATGCACGCCGGTGCTGCCTGTCTCGAGATTGAGCGCCTCACCCAGTCCGGCGGGCGCTCAGTCACCTTCGCCAGGCTGTGCTACCCCGGTGACCGCCATCAGGTGACTGCCACCTTCGAGCCACGCTAGCCTGCCTGCACGCAGGCAATCTCTGCCTTGCAGGGCGACGCGCCGCCCGGTCCGGCAATGGGTTTGAAGAGATCGGGGAGGCAGCTTCATACAAGTCCGGATCAGATCGATGCTAAAGCAGCACCATGTGGGTACTGAGACTGCGCTGTGATCCACGAATATGCCACTGACTCAGTGCAAGTGCCGCACCCTAAACATCTTTTAAGCATCTGTTTTTCTTGTATTTATTTCCATATCCTACGTGGGCCCAACAGCATCGGGGGTAGGCGGACGAGGTGATGAGGCATGCGGCAAGGGGGCGTCTTCACCGCGAAGTCAAAAGCCATCACATGGGGTTTCCCTGACGGGCCGAAGACCATATGCTGCGCACTTTCGATCAACGGATGGATTTATCATGCACAAGGTTGCAGTACTGGGACTGGGCAAGGTGGGGGCACTGGCGTGCACGCTGCTGCATGACAGCGGCTTTGATGTGACGGGCTTTGATGCCCACCCCGCTGCCAAGGATCATCCCTATCCGGTGACGCGGCTTGATGTCAGCGATCTTGCCGAACTGGACAGGGCCATCTCCGGCTTTGATGCCGTGCTGTCCTGCCTGCCCTATTCCTTCAACATCGGGGTGGCCAAGGTGGCCCATGGCCGGGGCATGCATTATTTCGACCTGACCGAGGATGTCCCCACCACCAAGGCCATTGTCAACCTGTCGAAGACCGCCAAGGGGCTGATGGCGCCGCAATGCGGGCTGGCGCCCGGCTTTGTCGGCATTGTCGGGGCCGACCTCATTGCCCAGTTTGACGAATGCCGGTCATGCCGCATGCGAGTGGGCGCCCTGCCGCAACATCCCTCGGGTCTCATGGGCTATTCCTTCAACTGGTCGCCGGAGGGGGTGGTCAACGAATATCTGAACGATTGTGAAGTGCTGGAGGACGGGCACATCAAATGGGTGTCGCCCATGGAATGGGTGGAAAAGATCTTCATCGGCGGCATTGAACTGGAGGCTTTCACCACCTCCGGCGGCCTCGGCACCATGTGCGAAACCTACAAGGACCGGGTGCCCAACATGGACTACAAGACCATGCGCTATCCCGGCCATGTGAAGCTCATGAACTTCTTCTTCCACGAACTGTTGATGCGTGAGCGGCGCAAGGAGGCGGGCGACATTCTGGTCCATGCCAAGCCGCCGGTGAATGACGACATCGTTTACATTCACGTTGCCGCTGAAGGGCGGCGTGAAGGCAGGCTGGGGCGGCTGGAGTTCGTGCGGGCGCTGAAACCCATCGACATCGGCGGCCAGCAGCGCACCGCCATTGCCTGGACCACGGCGTCATCGGTGGCGGCGGTCATGGAAATGGTGCGCGACGGCGCCCTGCCCAAGCGCGGCTTCCTGAAGCAGGAGGACATTCCACTGGCCCGCTTCCTCAAAACCCGGAACGGGGCGCGCTATGCCGACTAGTGCTGCCTTGCGCTGCGGCCGCTGCGTTGTGGCCTTGGCCCCGGCCTTGTTATACTTTCCGTTCAGTTCCCACATTTGACAGGACTTTGCCATGCCCGCCTACCGTTCCCGCACCTCCACCCACGGCCGCAACATGGCGGGCGCCCGGGGCCTGTGGCGGGCCACCGGCATGAAGGACAGCGACTTCGGCAAGCCCATCATTGCGGTGGTCAATTCCTTCACCCAGTTTGTGCCCGGCCATGTGCACCTGAAGGATCTGGGCCAGATGGTGGCGCGCGAGATCGAGAAGGCAGGCGGCATCGCCAAGGAGTTCAACACCATCGCCATTGATGACGGCATCGCCATGGGCCATGACGGCATGCTCTATTCGCTGCCGTCGCGCGAGGTCATTGCCGACAGTGTGGAATACATGGTCAACGGCCACTGCGCCGACGCCATGGTGTGCATCTCCAACTGCGACAAGATCACCCCCGGCATGGTGATGGCGGCACTGCGCCTCAACATTCCTTCGGTGTTTGTGTCCGGCGGGCCCATGGAGGCGGGCAAGGTGGTGCTGGCCGACGGCAAGACCCATGCGCTGGACCTTGTGGATGCCATGGTGGCCGCCGCCGACGACAAGGTGTCGGATGCCGATGTGGCGAAGATCGAACGCTCGGCCTGCCCCACCTGCGGCTCGTGTTCCGGCATGTTCACCGCCAATTCGATGAACTGCCTGACTGAGGCACTGGGCCTGTCTCTTCCCGGCAATGGCTCCATGCTGGCCACCCACGCCGACCGCAAGGCGCTGTTTCTGGAGGCGGGGCGGCTGATCGTCGACATCACGCGGCGCTATTATGAAAACAATGATGCCAGCGTGCTGCCGCGCGCGGTGGCGTCCTTCGGCGCCTTTGAAAATGCCATGACATTGGACATTGCCATGGGCGGCTCCACCAACACGGTGCTGCATATTCTGGCCGCCGCCCATGAGGCCGGTGTTGCCTTCACCATGGATGACATTGACCGGCTGTCGCGCCGGGTCCCCTGCCTGTGCAAGGTGGCGCCCGCCAAGTCGGATGTGCATATGGAAGACGTGCACCGGGCGGGCGGCATCATGGCCATTCTAGGCCAGCTGGACCGGGCCGGACTTTTGAACCGCGCGCTGCCCACGGTGCATTCCGCCACGCTGGGCGACGCCATTGACCGCTGGGACATTTCACGCGCCAATGACGAGGCGGTGCGGAAATTCTTCCTCGCCGCACCGGGCGGCGTGCCCACCCAGGAGGCCTTCTCGCAGAACCGGCGCTATGACGCGCTCGACCTTGACCGGGCCCGGGGTGTCATCCGCGATGCCGAACATCCCTTCTCCAAGGATGGCGGGCTTGCGGTGCTGACGGGCAATCTGGCGCTAGAGGGCTGCATTGTCAAAACCGCGGGCGTGGATGAATCGATCCTCACCTTCAAGGGACCGGCGGTGGTGTTTGAAAGCCAGGATGCGGCGGTGTCCGGCATTCTGAACGGCGGCGTCAAGGCGGGCGATGTGGTGGTGATCCGCTATGAGGGACCGCGCGGCGGCCCCGGCATGCAGGAGATGCTCTATCCCACCAGCTATCTTAAATCCAAGGGTCTGGGCAAGGCCTGCGCCCTCATCACCGATGGCCGTTTTTCGGGCGGCACCTCGGGGCTTTCCATTGGCCATGTTTCACCGGAGGCCGAGGAAGGCGGGTTGATCGGTCTGGTGGAGGCGGGCGACATGATCGAGATCGACATTCCCCGGCGCCGCATTCACCTGGCGGTGGCGGAGGCCACGCTGAAGACGCGCCGTGCGGCCATGCAGGCGAAGGGGCCCGACGCCTGGAAGCCCGCCGAGCCGCGCAAGCGCCAGGTCTCCACGGCGCTTCGGGCCTATGCCGCCTTTGCCACCAGTGCCGCCAGGGGCGCGGTGCGCGTGGTGCCCTGACAGAACATGTCCGGCGCCGGCAGGCCGCGCGCTCTTCTGCGTCAGCTCTTCAGGGCGGCGGTGGCGGCGGCTGATCCGTCAATCACCCTGAAGGCCCATCTGCCCACCCCGCCCAGGGGCCGCACCGTGGTGGTGGGGGCGGGCAAGGCGGCCGCGCGCATGGCCGAGGCGCTGGAGGCGGCATGGCCGGGGCCTCTTTCCGGTGTGGTGGTGGACCGGCATGGCACCACCGCACGGCTCACGCGCATCAGACTGATGACGGCGGCGCACCCCGTGCCGGATGAGGCGGGGGTTGCGGCCTCACAGGCGCTGCTGGCCGCCGTGTCGGGGCTTGGTGCCGATGATCTGGTGATTGCGCTTATCTCCGGCGGCGGATCATCACTGCTGCCCTGCCCGCCTGCGGGCGTCACGCTGGATGATGAGAGGGCGGTGAACCGGGTTCTGCTGGCATCGGGTGCAGCCATTGCGGAAATGAATGTGGTGCGCCGCCATGTCTCCGGCATCAAGGGCGGCAGGCTGGCGCTGGCGGCGGCCCCGGCGCGGGTGGTGAGCCTCATCGTCTCCGACATTCCGGGTGATGATCCGGCCCTAGTTGCCGCCGGCCCGACCGTGGCCATGCAGTCCACAGCGCAACAGGCGCTGGCCATCATCGCCTCCCATGGCATGGCCATGCCCGCAGCGGTCATGCGGCACCTGACGAGCGCAGCAGCGGCAGCGCCCGCCCCGTCGCATCCCGCTTTTGCGCAGAACGAGGTGCGCGTCATCGCTTCGGCCCGGCGGGCGCTGGCGGCGGCGGCTGAGGTCGCGGAGAGTTTGGGCATCCGCACCACCATTCTTTCCGACGCGCTGGAGGGCGAGGCGCGGAAGGTTGGTGCGGACCATGCCGCGCTGCTGCGCAACTGGCGGGGCGAACGGCCCGCGCTGGTGTTATCCGGTGGTGAAACCACGGTGACACTGGGGGCGGAAAGGCCCGGCAAGGGCGGGCGCAACACGGAATATCTGCTGGCGCTGGCATTGGGCATTCAGGGCCTGCCGGGGGTTCACGCGCTGGCAGCAGACACCGACGGCATTGACGGTTCAGAAGACAACGCCGGGGCCTTCGCCGATGGCGGCACGGTGGCGCGCATCACAGCGGCGGGGGGCGATGCGGCAAGCCTGCTTCAGGCGCATGATGCGTGGACGGCCTTCAACAGCATCGGCGATGTGCTGGTGACCGGTGCCACGGGCACCAATGTCAATGATTTCCGGGCGCTGCTTTTGCTGCCGCAGAGCTGAGCCTGCGCTGCAGCGCGCTGACGCTGTCAATCTCGGTGAAGCTCTGGATCACCGCCGCCGCGCCGGTGAAATCCTCACCCAGCGTGTAGCGGCTGGGCGAGACGATGGTGCGGATGCCCGCTGCCGTGGCGGCGTGCAGGCCGTTGCGTGAATCCTCCAGCGCCACGCAGCGCGCCGCCGGCAGGCCGAGTGCATCCAGAGCCTTGAGATAGACATCGGGAGCCGGTTTTTTCTTCGGCACTTCGTCACCCGCCACGATGACGGCGAACAGCTCCGCTGCCGGACAGTCGAATGTCGCCTCGATCAGGGCATCAACATTGGGCCGGTTGGTGGTGGTGGCAATGGCGAGTTTCAGGCCCCTGTCCCTGGCGTCGGTGATGAGCTGCCGGATGCCGGGCCGCAGCGTGATGTCGCGGTGCGCCACCATGGCGGTGTAGGCCCTGGTCTTGCGCTGGTGCAGTTCGGCCAGCATTTTCGGTGCCACATATTGACCAATGCTCTCAGCATAGGCCTTCATGCGCTCCTTGCCGCCGGTGGTCTTCAGCAACTGGGTGTAGAGCGTGTCGTCCCAGTTCCAGCCCATGCCCATGTCAATGAAGGTGTCGTTGAAGGCGCGGCGGTGCACCTCCTCGGTTTCCGCCAAGGTGCCATCGACGTCGAAGATGATGGCCTTAAGCGGCATGTGACCCTGCACGGGCCTTGTCCGCTGCGGCGCGGATGGCGGTGATGTTGGCGGCATAGGCCGATTCACTGCCCCCCTTGAATACCGCCGATCCGGCGACCAGAACATTGGCCCCCGCCGCAGCCACCAGCGGTGCGGTTTCCGGTGTGGCGCCGCCGTCAATTTCGATATCGATGGGGCGGCGGCCGATCATGGATTTCACCCGCTTGATCTTTTCCAGCACGGCGGGAATGAAGGCCTGGCCGCCAAAGCCGGGGTTCACCGTCATCAGCAGGATGAGGTCAAGCCGGTCGAGCACATATTCAATGACACTTTCCGGGGTGTGCGGATTGAGCGACACGCCTGCCTTCTTGCCCAGTGCGCGGATGGCCTGAAGCGAACGATCGAGGTGAGGACCGGCTTCGGCGTGAACGGTGATGATGTCAGCCCCGGCATCGGCAAAGGCGGCGAGATAGGGATCGGCGGGTGCTATCATCAGGTGGCAGTCAAAGACCTTTTTCGTCCGTCCACGGATGGCCTTGATGATGGGCGGGCCGAAGGTGATGTTGGGCACGAAATGCCCGTCCATCACATCGAGATGGATCCAGTCTGCCCCGGCGCGGTCAATGGCTTCAACCTCATCGCCCAGGCGGGAAAAATCCGCCGACAGCATGGAAGGCGCAATGATGGTGGTCATGGGCTTTTCTCCTTGCTGGCGGCGGCAGGGGTTCAGGACTTGGCGTTGATGCGGAGCTTCTCGCGCCAGCCGGGGAAGAGCTTGTCGGCGTCGCCGGGGAAGCTCTGGAAGGCGCGGGCGAACTCCTTGTGGTCCTTGGCAAACTCAAGGGGATCGGCCTTGGCCCGCCAGCACTGTTCGGCCTGACGCAGCGACTTGGCGCCCGCCGCACCACCATCGACATGGCCGAAGGCACCGCCGCCCGCCGTCATGATGAGGTTGGAGTGGCCGAGATTGGTGAAGAAGCCGGGCATGCGGAGCGCATTCATGCCACCGGAAATGATGGGCGTCGTCGGGTTCATGCCCAGCCATTCCTGATGGAAATAGGGTCCGTCGGCGCTGTCGTCGGTGATCATATAGGCCATGGCCTTGTCGGCGGCCTCGCCCTCCATCTTGCCGAAGCCCATGGTGCCGGTGTGAATGCCGGAAGCGCCCTGCAGGCGGGCCATCTTGGACAGCACGAAGGCGGTGTAGCCGCGCTTCGACTGCGGCGAGGTGACGGCACCGTGGCCAGCGCGGTGATAATGCAGATACTGCTTGGGGAAGCGGCGGCGCGCCGTGGTGATGGCGGCGGGGCCTGCCACATAGCCGTCCACCAGAAAGGCCACATGGTCGGCATTTTCACCGAAGGTTTCGAGAATGTATTCGCCGCGCGCCAGCATTTCATAGTGGTCGTCGGCGGTGATGTTGAAGGAGAACAGCTTGGCCTCGCCGGTCTTGTCCTGGGCCTTCACCATGGCATCGCGGACCAGACGCACCGTCTCCTTGAAGGGCGCAAACACCTGGTTGCCCTGGGGCTCGTCGTTCTTGATGAAGTCGCCGCCCAGCCAGAAGTCATAGCAGGCATCGGCAAAGGGCTTGGGGCGCAGACCGAGCTTCGGCTTGATGATGGTGCCGACGATGAAGCCGCCGTCCACCACCGGGCGGCCCAGCACGCGCCACAGATCGCGGATGGTGGTGGCGGGGCCGTCAAACAGCTTCAGCAGCGCGGGCGGCATGTAGAAGTCATGCATCTTGCCGTATTCGATGTCACCCATGCCCTGATTGTTGCCGATGGTGAGCGTCAGGAACGATGCAATCATGGCCCGGCCATCGATGACATTGCGGTCAAACAATTCGATGGGATAGGCGATCTTCATCAGCTGGTTGGCCTCGTCGATTTCATAGACGAGGGCGTCCACTCCCTTGGTGAAGTCGTCGGTGGTGGACACGTCAACATTGGTGCCGGTGGAACTTTCAGCGGCGAAGTGGGCGGCCGCCGAAAGATAGGACTGGCCGGGCTTCTGCTTCATGATGTAGGCGCACAGAACGTGGCGGCCGCCCTTGATGAGGTCGGCTTCCTTCAGCTTCAGATTGGCGTAGCGGGATGACTGGTCCATGACTGTTCTCCTCCTTAGGTGGGTCAGGCGGAAATCTTCGGGTCAAGCGCGCCCTTGGCGTAGAGCTTGGCCATTTCACTCATCGGGATGACCTTGATTTTCGAGGCGTTGCCGGCCGTGCCAAAGGCCTCGAAGCGGTCCTTGCACACCTGGGTCATGCCATCCATGGCGGGCTTGAGGAACTTGCGCGGATCAAACTCCGACTTGTTCAGCGTGGCCACCTTGCGAAAGGCGGCGGCGGCGGCAATGCGCAGGTCGGTGTCGATGTTGACCTTGCGCACTCCCATCTTGATGCCTTTGACGATCTCCTCCACCGGCACGCCATAGGTTTCCTTCATGGCGCCGCCGTATTTGTTGAACTCGGCCTGCAACTCCTCCGGCACGGAGGATGAGCCGTGCATGACGATGTGGGTGTTCGGCAGGCGCTTGTGGATTTCGCCGATGACCTTCATGGCGAGAATGTCGCCGGTGGGCTTCTTGGTGAATTTGTAGGCACCATGGCTGGTGCCGATGGCCACCGCCAGCGCATCCACCTTGGTGTCAGCCACGAACTTCCTGGCCTCGTCCGGGTCGGTCAGCAGCTGCGAATGGTCGAGCTTGCCCTCGGCACCGTGGCCGTCTTCCTTGTCGCCCATGCCGGTTTCAAGCGAACCGAGCACGCCGATTTCGCCCTCCACCGAGGCACCCACCATGTGGGCCAGGCGTGACACTTCGGCGGTGATGCCCATGTTATAGGCGTAATCGGCCGGGGTCTTGCCGTCCTCCTTCAGGGATCCGTCCATCATCACCGACGTGAAGCCGTGCTGAATGGCAGAGAGGCAGGTGGCGACATTGTTGCCATGATCCTGATGGATGCACAGCGGAATCGACGGATAGATTTCGACCAGCGCCTCCATCATCTTGGCCAGCATGATGTCATTGGCGTAGGAGCGGGCGCCGCGCGAGGCCTGGATGATGACCGGGCTGTCGGTGGCCTTGGCGGCCTCCATGATGGCCAGACCCTGTTCCATGTTGTTGATGTTGAAGGCGGGCACGCCATAGCCGTGTTCGGCGGCGTGATCCAAGAGCTGGCGAAGGGTGATGCGGGCCATGATGCTGTTCCTGTTTTTCAGTTGTGGATGAGAGAGCGGGCGGCATCTGCCACCGCTTCGGGCGTGATGTTGAAATGCTTGTAGAGGGCTGAAGCCGGGGCCGAGGCCCCGAAGCCTGCCATGCCGATGAAGCGCGAACGCTCACCCAGCCAGCGGTCCCAGCCCAGGCGGGCGAGCGCCTCAACGCCAACGCGCGGTGTCTTGCCCAGAACCCTGGCGCGATAGGCATCGTCCTGCTGCTCGAACAGTTCCCATGATGGCATGGAAACAACCGCCGCCTTCAGGCCGGCGGCCTGGAGCAGGTCGGCGGCCTTCACCGCCACTTCCACTTCAGAGCCGGTGGCCAGCAGCGTTACATCGCGCGTGCCATCGGCCTCGCGCAGCACATAGGCGCCGCGGGCCGAAAGGTTGGTCCCGCCATCGTCACTGCGCAGAACGGGAAGATTCTGGCGCGACAGGGCAAGCACCGAGGGCGTGGATTTCTGGGCCAGCGCCAGTTCCCAGCATTCCGCCGTTTCCAGCGCACAGGCCGGGCGGAACACCAGCAGATTGGGCGTGGCGCGCAGCATGGCCAGATGCTCGACGGGCTGATGGGTGGGGCCGTCCTCGCCCAGGCCGATGGAATCATGGGTGAGGACATAGACGACGCGCAGGCCCATGAGGGCAGACAGGCGGATGCCGCCGCGGGCATAATCGGAGAACACCAGGAAGGTGCCGCCATAGGGCACGAAGCCGCCATGCAGGGCAATGCCGTTCATCACCGCCGCCATGGCGTGTTCACGCACGCCATAGCGCACATAGCGCCCGGCGAAGCTGCCGGCCTGAACCGACTCCATTCCCTTGGTGATGGTGAGGTTGGAGTGGGTGAGATCGGCCGAGCCGCCGATGGTGCGGTCGGTGGCGGCGTTGATGACGGCAAGCGCCATTTCCGAAGCCTTGCGGGTGGCGACGGTGGGCTTCTCGGTGGCCAGCTTGGTGCGGTAGTCGGCCATGGCCCTGGCCACGGTGGCGGGAAGCTCCGGCGTCATGAAGGTGGCGAAGGACTGGGCCTGCGGCGAGGCCGCCAGACGCTTATCCCAGGCCTTGCGCGCCTCGGCGCTGCGGTGGGCGGCGGCGTGCCACACGTCATAGACCGCCTGCGGCACGGTGAAGGGCGGATGATCCCAGCCCAGCGCCTTGCGGGCGGCGGCGTTTTCCTCCGCGCCCAGCGGCGCACCATGCACGCCCTCGGTGCCCTGCTTGGTGGGGGCGCCGAAACCGATGACCGTCTTGCAGGCAATGAGGGTGGGCCGGTCGGCGGCGAGCGCCTGTTTCAGGGCCGCATCGATGGAGGCTTCATTATGGCCGTCACAGGCCAGCGTGTTCCAGCCTGCCGCCCGGAAGCGCGCCAGCTGGTCGGTGGAGGTGGCAATGGCGGTGGAGCCGTCGATGGAAATGCCATTGTCGTCCCACAGCACGGTGAGACGGTCGAGCTTCAGATGGCCGGCAAGGTCAATGGCCTCGTGGCTGATGCCCTCCATGAGGCAGCCGTCACCGGCAATGACCCAGGTGCGGTGGGCCACCAGATCATCACCGAAGCGGGCATTCATCATGCGCTCGGCAATGGCCATGCCGACCGCCGTGGTGATGCCCTGGCCGAGCGGGCCGGTGGTGGTTTCAACGCCCGGTGTGTGGCCATATTCCGGGTGGCCCGCGGTGTGGGAATTGAGCTGGCGGAAGCGCTTCAGCTCGTCCATGGGCAGGCCGGGGAAACCGAGGAGGTGCTGCACGGCATAGTGCAGCATGGAGCCATGGCCCGCCGACAGCACAAAGCGGTCGCGGTCCGGCCAGTCGGGTTTGCCCGGATCAATCTTGGCATAGCGGGTGAACAGCACGGTGGCCACATCGGCCATGCCCATGGGCATGCCGGGATGGCCGGACTTGGCGGCGTCCACCGCGTCCATGGCAAGCGCGCGGATGGCGTTGGCGCAGTCCTTGAAGGGGGCTTTGGCTTCAGTTTTGGCGGTCATGGGGTCAGGCCTTCCGCTTGCGCTCGATGAGGCGATAGATCATGGGCGTGATGATGAGCTGCATGGCAAGGTCAAGCTTGCCGCCGGGAATGACGATGGAGTTGGCGCGCGACATGAAGGAGCCGTTGAGCATGGCGGTGAGATAGGAGAAGTCGATGCCGCGCGGGTTCTTGAAACGTATCACCACCATGCTTTCATCCGCGGTGGGAATCCAGCGGGTGATGAAGGGATTTGAGGTGTCCACCACCGGCACGCGCTGGAAGTTGATGTCGGTTTCGGTGAACTGCGGGCAGATGTAGCGGATGTAGTCCGGCATGCGGCGCAGAATGGTGTCAGTCACCGCCTCGGTGGTATAGCCGCGGTGGGCGCGGTCACGGTGGATCTTCTGGATCCATTCGAGATTGATGACCGGCACCACGCCGATCTTCAGGTCGGCATGCTGGGCGACATTGACCTCCGGCGTCACCACAGCGCCATGCAGACCCTCGTATAGCAGAATGTCGGACTTGGGCAGGTCGCGCCAGTCGGTGAAGGTGCCGGGGGGCGAGCCATACTGCTCGGCCTCCTTGGCGTCATGGACATAGGTGCGGGTCTTGCCCGAACCGGTGGCGCCATAGGAACGGAAGGTCTCTTCCAGTGTGTCGAGAATATTGGCTTCCGGGCCGAAGTGGCTGAAGTGATGATTGCCCGAGGCGGCCGCATCGGCCATGGCCTTTTTCATGCCGGCGCGGTCAAAGCGGTGGAAGGCATCCCCTTCGATATAGGCAGCGTCGATGTTCTCGCGCCGGAAAATCTGCTCGAAGGTGTGCTTGACGGTGGAGGTGCCAGCCCCCGATGAACCAGTGACGGAGATGATGGGATGTTTGACGGACATGGGAGCACCCTCAGTTTCTGAACAGGCCGCGCTCGGCAAAGAGCGGCGCATTTTCGGGAAGTGACTCGGTGTTTTCGAGATAGGCAGTCAGCCGCATCACCTCATCGGCCGAACCAAAGACCAGCGGCGTGCGGGCATGTATCTGGTCGGCCTGCTTTTCGAGAATGCGGACGTGGCCGTCGGTGGCCTTGGCGCCCGCCTGCTCCATCACCATGGCGATGGGAAAGGCCTCATAGACCAGGCGCAGGCGACCATGCTCATAACCTTTGCGGGTGTCGGCGGGGTAGAGATAGATGCCGCCGCGCACCAGAATGCGATAGGCATCGGCCACCAGCGAGGCAATCCAGCGCATGTTGAAGTCAACCCCGCGCGGACCCATGATGCCGCGCTGACAATCCTGCACATAGGTGCGGATGCCATCGGACCAGTGACGCTTGTTCGACATGTTGATGGCGTATTCCCGGCAGGCACTGTCCACCTTCACATTGCGCGCGGTGATGTGAAACGTGCCGGTGGAACGGTTGAGGGTGGCCATGTGGGTGCCGCAGCCCAGGGTGAAGACCAGAACCGTCTGGGGCCCATAGACCACAAAGCCCGCCGCCAGCTGGCCGGTGCCCGGCTGCAGGAAGGAGGCGGCGCCATGGCTGGCCTCGCGGATGGAGAAGATGGTGCCGATGGCGGCATTGGTATCGATGTTGGAGGAACCATCAAGCGGATCGACGGCCAGCGCCAGCGGCGCACCCTCGGTGATGGCCACGGGTTCGGGATCCTCCTCGGAGGCAAACCAGGCCACGGGCTGGCCCGTCAGGCAGTTGTGCAGCACCTGATTGGAATGGAGATCGAGGAATTTCTGAACATCACCGCCACCCTCCTGCGCGGTGGCGCGGGCCATGTCGCCCGCCAGCGAACCCATGGAAATGGTGTTGGACAGGGTGACGGCGGCACCACACACGGCGAGCAGCACGCGGCGCACCTCGGCCCCGTGTTTCAGGGTCTTGCACGGGGTCTTCAGAAAGGCCCCCAGTTCCTCAGCGGTCTGGCTCATCGTCACCTCCGTTATGCCCTCTTGCCGGGGCTTATGGGGGCAGACTGGCGCTCTTGTCAGGCAAAGTAAATTTGCATATTCTTGGCATATCATTCAGAAAAACTTAATCTCATGCGCCATTTCACCCTTAAGCAGTTGCGGGCCTTTGCCGAAACCGTCCGTCAGGGGTCGGTGACCGGGGCCGCCCATATCCTCAATGTCACCCCTCCCGCCGTTTCGCTGCAACTGAAACTGCTCGAGGAGATGGCCGGGCTGCCGCTGCTGATTCGTGACGAGCGCGGCTTTCGCCCCACCGATGCCGGGCAGGTGGTGGTGGACACGGCTCAGCGGGTGGAGGCGGTGCTGCGCGACGGCGGCGAGGCGCTGCGCGCGCTGCGCGGCGGCGCCCATGGCACGGTGCATGTAGGGGTGGTTTCCACGGCCAAATATTTCGCCCCCCATGCGCTGGCGGCCTTCCGGGCGCTGCACCCGGAAATCGAGCTTAAGCTGTCGGTGGGCAACCGTGATGAAACCGCCGCCGCCCTGCGCAACTATGATCTGGACTTTGCGGTGATGGGAAGGCCGCCGCGTGACTTCGCGGTGGAGCAGGAACGGGTGGGGCCGCATCCGCATATCGTCATTGCCCAGCCCGGCCACCGGCTGGCGCGGCGGGGCGATGTGACGCTGGACATGCTGGCGGGGGAAACCTTTCTCACCCGCGAGGCCGGTTCCGGCACGCGCAGCCTGACCGACCAGCTCATTGCCCGCATGGGCCACACACCGCCCATTGCCATGGAGATTTCCTCCAATGAAACCATCAAGCAGGCGGTGATGGCGGGGCTGGGGGTGGCGCTGATCTCGGCCCATACGGTGGCCCAGGAGGTGAATGAGGGTCGGCTGGACATCATTCATTCCGAAGGCCTGCCGGTGGTGCGCATGTGGTATGTGGTGCGGCGCGCCGACCGGCCGCTGCTGCCCGCCACCCGCATGTTGTGGCGCTATTTCGCCGAGGAGGTGA
>CALMWF010000017.1 GCA_937873445.1 uncultured Alphaproteobacteria bacterium | reverse complement strand
GGACCCCTCGCCCGCCGCCTCATAGACGAGGTCGGCCGCGTCATCGACAAAGAAGGTATCGTTGCCTGACCCGCCATACACACGGTTGGAACCCGTGCCGCCATAGAGTGTGTCGTTGCCCGCACCGCCAATGAGCGTGTCATTGCCGACCAGTCCATAGAGGCGGTCATTGCCGCCGCCGCCGTCCAGTGTGTTCACGCCGTTGTTGCCATAAAGAACCTGATCCAGTTCATTGCCGGTGAGGTTGATGGCCGTCGTGCCGCCGAAACTTTCAGTCGACAGCGCTTCCACCGCCTGACCGGCCGCCAGAGCAAAGGACACGCTGGACCAGATCTGGTCGTTACCTTCGCCCGCCGCCTCAATGACCTGGTCGGCGGCGTCATCGACAAAGTAGGTGTCATCGCCGCTGCCGCCCAGCATGGCGTCGGCACCCGCCCCGCCATAAAGCGTGTCATTGCCAGCCCCGCCGATGAGCGTGTCATTGCCGGCAAGCCCGTAGAGCAGGTCATTGCCGCCGCCGCCGTCCAGCGTGTTCACGCCGCTGTTGCCATAGACGGTCTGGCCCAGTTCATTGCCGGTGAGGTTGATGGCCGCCGTGCCACCGAAACTGTCGGTCGACAGTGTCTCCACCGCCTGGCCCGCCGCCAGGACATAGGACACGCTGGCCCAGATCTGGTCGGTGCCTTCGCCCGCAGCCTCAATGACCTGGTCGGCGGCATTGTCGACAAAGTAGGTATCATTGCCGGTGCCGCCCAGCATGGTATCGGCACCCGCCCCGCCGTTCAGTGTGTCATCACCACCACCACCCTCAAGACGGTTCACACCAGAATTGCCGGTGAGGGTCCGAGACAGTTCGTTGCCGGTGAGATTGATGGCCGCCGTGCCGGTGTTCTGGGTAGTGGCCAGAAACTCGATCTCCTGTCCGGCCAGCAGCGCATAGCTGACACTGGCCAGCACCCGGTCAGAACCGCCGCCTGTTGCGTCATAGCTAATGTCGCCCGCGTTATCGACATAGTAGGTGTCGTCGCCCTGGCCACCATACATATTGTCGGTACCGGTGCCGCCATCCAGCGTGTCATTGCCGGAAAAACCGGCGAGGGTATCATTGCCGCCGCCGCCGAGCAGCGTGTTGACACCCTCATTGCCATAGATCTCCTGGGCAAACTCGTTGCCCGTCAGGTTGATGGCCGCTGTTCCCGTCAGCAGGGTGGTGGACAGAGCCTCCACCTCCTGGCCTGCCTGCAGCACATAACTCACACTGGCCTGGAGCTGATCTGTGCCCGCACCCACCGCTTCAATAATCTGATCGCTGGCATTATCGACGACATAGGTGTCATTGCCTGCGCCACCGGCAAGAGAGTCGGCACCTGCGCCCCCGTCCAGCGTGTCATTGCCGGTGGAGGTGGTGATGACGTCGTTGCCGGCGGAGCCGGTGATGGTGACCGCGCGCGAGCCGAGCTTGCCGGCCAGATTGAGGGTGCCCGCCGTGGTCATGGTGAGGGCGACATCATGGGCGAGATCAGCGGCAGTGTAGGCGATGGTGGTGAAGGCCTGAAGCTGGGCTGCCGTTGCCGAAATGGTGGCGCCACTGGTGTAGAGGGTTTCGACGTTGCTGATGGTGGTGGTGCTCAGGTCGGCGTCGGCATAGAGCACATCGGTGCCGGTTCCGCCGTCAATGCTGCCGCCACCTGAAACCGCGGAGTAATTGTAGAAGTAGATGGTGTCGTCGCCGTCGCCGCCATTCATGATGTCGGGGCCGGAGTTGTTGTTGGAGAGGGTGTCATTGCCCGCCCCGCCCAGCAGCGTATCGGTGCCGGGGCCGCCGATCAGCGTGTCGTTGCCGTCACCGCCGTCCAGCGTGTCATTGCCGTTGCCGCCCTGCAGATTGTCGTTGCCGCCGCGGCCATAGAGGGTGTCATTGCCGTCGCCGCCGACCAGGAAGTTGGTGGCGTCATTGCCGGTGATGATGTTGTCGAGGGCGTTGCCAGTGCCGTCGATGCCCTGAATGCCCAGAAGCGTCAGATTGAGTGAGGACTGGGTGAGCGTGGCCGTGGTGTTGGCGAGAATGGTGTTGCCGTCCACCAGATCGAGCTTCAGGTTTTCGGCACCCATGGTGATGGCAACGCCCATGGTGGCGGCAAGGCCTGCGCCCGTGAAGCGCAGTTCGAGGGCACCGGTGGCGGTGGTGGCGAGTGAATAGCCGCCGGCTGCACCCGAGGTGGTGGTGCCGATCTGGCTGCCGTTCTGCCAGAGGCTGACGGTGCGGCCGCCAATGCCTTCGCCAATCGAATAGAAATCATCGTTGTCGGTGTCGTTATAGGTGACGCCGGTGAGAAACAGGGCGGTTCCCGACTTGGCAAAGTTCTCGGTGCCCATCAGGCCGTTGACGCCCGCATAGTTGCCGGTGATGGCGCCAATGCCGATCTCCCGGAAATTGGTGCTGAGCAGATTTTGCCGGTGGCCGGCACTGTCAAACCACCCCTCATGGATGGCAAGCGCCCCGGCGGTGGCGTTGGAATAGGCGGTGGGCGTGCCGATGAAGGCGATATTTTCACCCGATGCCCATGAGCCGGTAAACACATAGCCCGCCGCTTCCATGCGCTGCTTGGCCGTGGAGCCGCCAGCACCGGTGTGGGAAAATGTATCGGTGTCGAGCATCCACTGGCTGTGGCCGTCAGCCGAAGTGTTGAGCAGCGGGTTGAACGCCAGAACCGCCTTGGGGTCGGTGGTGATGGTGCCGGGGGCCAGGCCGTCATTCAGTCCGGTGCCCCAGCGGATGGCGGCGGCCGCAGGGTCCATCCGGTCCCGATTGATGAGTTCAAGGATCAGTTGTTCCTGGGCGGTGGCGTCGGCCATGATTCGGGCTCCGGGGTCTCGGCAGAAAACCCCGACACTAGCGCAATGGCCTTGCCAGAAGGTGAAGGCGATGCGTCAAATTACGGTGGCGCGGCCCTACCCGTCTTGCGGCTCTGGTGGCGGGCGGTCAGAATGGGTATGACCGGCGGGAACGGGGCTGGGAAGACGGGGACAGGCATGAGCGGGCAAGCAGAAAAGAGCTATGATGCGGTGGTGATCGGCTCCGGCCTGGGCGGGCTTACGGCGGCGGCCCTGCTGGCTCACGAGGGCCGCAGGGTCTGTGTGCTGGAAGGCCATACCAGCATGGGCGGAGCCGCCTCCTGCTACCGGGTCGGGTCCCTCACCATCGAAGCGTCGCTGCATGAGACCGCCGATCCGCATGACCCGCGCGACCCCAAACATGCCATTTTGAAGAAACTCGGCCTGCTCGATGAACTGGATTGGGTGAAGGTGCCCGCCCTGCAGACCATCGTGGGCGGGCCTTTGGGTGACACACCGTTTGTGCTGCCCCATGACTTCGGGGCGGCCCAGGCCGCGCTGGCGGCGCGCTTCCCGGCCGAGGCGGCCGGCATTGCCCGCCTTATGGCGCGCATGCGCGAGGCCTATGACACCCTCGGCCAGTTGCAGGGGGCAGCCGATGCGCCGTCTCTCATGGGCATGGCGGCCGCCGCCCCGGCCCTGGTTCATCTGCTCGGCCAGTGGCGGCAGTCGCTGGGCGAGGTGCTGGAACAGGAGCTGAAGGGCAATGAGGCGGCCAAATGCGCGCTGGCCGGAAACCTGCTCTATTACGGCGATGATCCGGCCCGCCTGTGGTGGCTGTTCTTTGCCGCGGCCCAGGGCGGCTATATCGGCTCGGGCGGGGTTTATGTGCGCGGCGGTTCGGCGGCGCTGAGCCGGGCCATGGCCCGGCTGGTCAAGCGCAAGGGCGGCGATGTGCTGATGGGGCGCAAGGCAGTGGCGGTGGAAACCGGTGCTGACGGGGCGCCGGTGGCGGTGCGCCACCTTGGCAAGGACGGGGTGGAGACGCGCTTTGCCACCCGCACCGTTCTGGCCAATTGCGCGCCGCAGCTGCTGGCGGAGATGCTGCCGGAGGGGGTGCGCGCCGGTTTTGCCGAGCCCTACCGTGAAAAGCCCTTGTCGGTGTCGCTGTTTTCAGCCCATTTCGGCCTCGCCGTGGCGCCGCAGCGCTTTGGTCTTCAGTCCTACTCCACGGTCATACTGCCCGGCAGCATGACCGCACTGGACGACTTCGCGCAGGCCGGGGCGGCAGCGGCAGGGCTGCCCGGCGACAGCCTGCCGCCGCTCACGGTGGTGAATTACGGGGCCATTGACTCCGGCCTCGACAACGGCGACCTGACGCTGGTGACGGTGGTAGGGCTGGACCGGGTGGCCAACTGGCAGGGTATGGCCCGGGAGGACGAGCAGGCCAAGCGGGCTGCCTGGCTTTCTGCCATCGAGGGTGAACTGGAGCGGCGCTATCCCGGTTTTGCCGGGGCGGTGAAGGAGAAGGTCTTTGTCTCGGCCCGCTCCATGCGAAGCTACCTCGAAACCCCCGACGGGGCCGTCTATGGCTTTGCCCCGGAGGTGCCGGAACATTCCTTCCTGGCGGGCTCACCGCGGTCGGTCAGTACTGCCGTGCCCGGCCTTTATCTGGCCTCGGCCTTCGGCGGCTTCGGCGGTTTTTCGGGCGCCATGGGGGCGGGCGGGCTTGCGGCGCGGGCGGCTGAGCGCTTCCTCAAGGACGGGGGCTGAAGCCTATTCGTCAAAACCCTGCTGGCGGCGGGAGGGGCCGGAGATGGGGCCGCGCCGCCGGTCGGAAGGGGGCATCTGATCGCTGCCTGCCAGGGCGCGCCGCAATTTGCGGATAAGGACGCCCCTGGCCTTGTCGTCGCCCGCCGTCTTCACCTCGTCGGCAATGTCGAGGATCAGATCCTGCAGGTCATTGTGCCAGTCGAGCCGGGCCAGCTGCAGCGGGTCGATGCGCGGCCGGGGCTGTTCGGCCAACAGCGCACAGGCCGCACCATCGAGCGTATAGACCTCGTCAAGGCGCGGGCGGATGATGCAGTCGGGCGGCACAATGCCGTCCTTCAGCGCATCGGCGAGCGCCAGTTGCGCTTCCTCCTCGCCATGGGTGAGGAACAGGTTCTTGTGGACCGGCAGGCGCTCCTTCAGCCAGGCCACCAGTTCCGGCCCGTCGGCATGGCCGGAATAATCCTCGAAACTGCGAATGGTGGCGGCGACGCGAATGTCCTCGCCCATGATGGTGACGTGTTCGGCACCGGACTCGAGAATCTGGCCCAGCGTGCCCACCGCCTGGAAGCCAACCAGCAGCACGGTGGTGGATTTCTGCCAGAGGTGGTTTTTCAGGTGGTGGCGGATGCGGCCGGCCTCTGCCATGCCCGAGGCGGAAATGACGATGTGAAAGCCCTGGAAGCGGGCCAGCGCCTTGGAATCGTCAACGCTTTCGGTGGTGTGGACATAGTCGGACGAGAAGGCGCGGGCCAGCAGGTCGCCGTTCTCCATGTCCCTGGCATATTTGCGGAACACCTGGGTGGCCTTGGAGGCCAAAGGCGAGTCAATGAAGATGGGGGCCTTGGGCGCCCGGCCATGGTCCATGAGCCAGACCAGATCGGTGACCACCTCCTGGGTGCGCTCCACCGCAAAGGAGGGAATGAGCAGGGCACCGCCACGCGCCGCCGCGGCCTTGATTTCGTCGGCCAGCAGGTCGCGGCGGGCCGCTTCGGCGCGTTCAAAGCGGTCGCGGCCGCCATAGGTTGATTCACAGACGATGATGTCAAGATCGGTGGGTGCCTCGGGGTCATGCTCCAGGAGCTTGTGGTCGGTGCCGATGTCACCGGAGAACAGCAGGCGCAGCGGTTTGGCATTGGGGCGCGCCACCTCCACCTCCATGGAGGCAGAGCCCAGCAGGTGGCCGGCATTCCAGTAGCGGGCGCGAATGCCCTCGGCGGGGCTGAACCACTGCTTGTAGGCCACGGGCGAAAAGCGTTCCAGCGCCTGGGTGGCATCAATCAGGGTGTAGATGGGTTCGACCTCGGGCAGACCACGCCGGCGGTTGCGCTCGTTCAGGATTCTCACTTCCTGTTCCTGGATGTGGCCCGAGTCCGGCAGCATGATGGCGCACAGATCAATAGTGGGAGGGGTGGCGTGAATCCGGCCGCCGAAGCCTGCCTTCACCAGCTTGGGAATGAGGCCGGTGTGGTCAATGTGGGCGTGGGTCAAAAGCATGGCGCCGATATCGGCGGCACGGAAGGGAAAGGGGCGGAAGTTCAGTTCCGTCTCGGTCTTGGAACCCTGAAACATGCCGCAGTCAATGAGCACGCGGGCGGCCCCCGTGTCGAGGACGTAGCAGGAGCCGGTGACGGTGCGGGCCGCACCATGAAAGGCAAGGGTGATGGGCATGGTCATTCCCGGCTGGTTTTGAGGCCCTGGGCCAGAAGCTGCTGCCAGGTTTCCTCGGGGGTTGAGGCGAAGGCGAAGAGATTGAGATCGCGGGGTGCGATCAGCCCGGCATCGACAAAGGACTGGAAATTGATGGTGCGGGTCCAGAAGGCCTTGTCATAGAGAACAATGGGCAGGGGGGTTTCGATCTTGCCGGTCTGGCGCAGCGTCAGCAGTTCGAACATTTCATCAAGGGTGCCGAAACCGCCGGGAAACACCACCAGGGCCGCGGCGCGCATGGCAAAGTGCATCTTGCGCATGGCGAAGTAGTGAAAGCGGAAGGTGAGGTCGGGCGTCGAGTAGGCGTTGGGCTCCTGCTCAAGGGGGAGCGTGATGTTATAGCCCACCGAGGGGGCTCCGGCGTCATGGGCGCCGCGGTTGGCCGCCTCCATGATGCCGGGGCCGCCGCCGGTGGCAATGACATTGATGCGGCCATGGACATGGTTGATCCTGGCGCCGCCTTCATCGGAACAGAGCCGGGCAAAGCGGCGGGCCGCCTCATACCAGCCGGAACCGTCATCGGGGCGGACGCGGGCTGAGCCAAACACCACCACGGTGGATTCCACCCCCCAGCGGCGCAGCGCTTCCTCGGCCTTCTGGTATTCGATCTGGAAGCGCAGCCCACGCATGGAATCACCGAGCAGGAATTCCTGATCGAGAACCGGCAGACGATAGGAGGGACTGGCAAGCTGGGCGCGATTGTCGGGCGCGTCGGTCATGATCTGTGGCGAATCCTGAAACCATATGATCCGGGCAGCTTTAACCCACTGGCCCTTGCAATCAAGACCGGCTTGGATCACGCTTGCGGCACACATTTGCGAAGAGGTGAGCGCCATGGGCAAGACTGACAATGATGCAGACAGCCAGTTTTTCGCCGCCGCCTTTCAGGTGAAGGGCAAGAGCTTCTCGCTCGCCAAGGTCGATCCCCGCGGCGACAAGGTGTTCAAGGACAAGGACGACACCAAGAAGCAGGTGGAGAAGGACGCCATCGCCATCGATGAATGGCAGAACCGGCTTTATGCCGAGGGCAAGCGGTCGCTTCTGGTCATTCTGCAGGGCATGGATTCCTCCGGCAAGGACGGCACGGTGCGGGCGGTGTTCAACACCTCAGGCCCCATCGGGGTCACGGTGTCGTCCTTCAAGGCGCCGACCCCGGACGAACTGGCCCATGACTATCTGTGGCGGGTGCACAGGGTCACACCCGCCCGCGGCATGATCGGCATCTTCAACCGCTCGCATTATGAAGATGTGCTGGTGGTGAAGGTGCGAAAATTCGCCGACCCCGCCGCCATTGAACGGCGCTACGACGAAATCAACCAGTTCGAGAAGATGCTTGCCCAGAACGGCACCCGCATTCTGAAATTCATGCTGCACATCTCGAAGGAGGAACAGGCGGTGCGCCTGCAGGAGCGGGTTGATGATCCGGCCAAGCGCTGGAAGTTCAATCCCGGCGATCTGGACGACCGGGCGCTGTGGGATGATTACATGAAGGCCTATGAGGAGGCGCTGATCCGCTGCTCCACCCCGCAGGCGCCCTGGCATGTCATTCCCGCCGACCGCAACTGGGTGCGCAATGGCATCATTGCCCGCATTGTCCGGCAGACGCTGGAGGAGATGAACCCCGAACTGCCGCAAGCCAAGGGCTGGGACCCGGCCACCATCAAGATCACCTGACGGTGAGGGGGGTCAGACTGTCTTTGCCGTCCTGAGGAAGGCCTCCACCTCGGCAAGGGTGGGGGCGGCAGCGGCAGCACCGCGCCTGGTGGTGGAGAGGGCGGCGGTGGCGGCAGCAAAGCGCAGGGCGTCTTCAAGGGCCATGCCATCAACCAGGGCGTGGGCCAGCCCGCCGTTGAAACAGTCGCCCGCCGCCACCGTGTCGATGGCCTTTACGGCGAAGGCAGGCATGACGCCGGAACTGGTGGCGGTGGCCCAGCCCAATCCCCTGGCACCCATCTTTACAACGGCGGTGCCGATGCCATGCGCCACCAGGGCCCTGGCTGATTCGCGGGCCTCGGCGAGATTGACCGGGGTATGGCCCAGAAGGGCTGCGGTTTCAGTCTCATTTGGGGTGAGAATATCGAGGGCGGGGATAAGGTCTGGCGGCAACCCGGCCGCCGGCGCCGGGGCGGGATCGAGAATGACCAGGCCACCAGCCGCCTTGACAATTCTGGCCGCGGCGAGACTGGCGGCCATGGGAGTTTCAAGCTGGAGCAGCAGAACACGGCTGGCGGAGAGATTAGGCTGGCACAGGCTGATATCGGCCTCAGTCAACGCACCATTGGCCCCGGCAACAATGGCGATGGTGTTTTCCCCGGTTTCGGCAACGGTGATGGCGGCAATTCCGGTAGGGTGCTGGTCGTCTCTGAAGACATGAGATAAATCAATGGCATAGGCCTGAAGCTCGGCCTCGGCTCGGCGGCCAAAATCATCGCGGCCGAGGCGCGCCACCAGGCTCACGCGGTGGCCCAGCCGGGCCGCCGCCGCCGCCTGATTGGCGCCTTTGCCGCCCAATCCCAAAGTATAAGCATGGGCATGCCGGGTTTCGCCCCGATGGGGCAGCCGGTCTATGCTTGTGGAAAAGTCCAGGTTAATACTTCCGACGACGGTAATGGACATGGATTTTTCTCACTCAGGTTGCATTTTATGCGCGGTGCGACAGTGTGTTTCGGCCGCCGCGGCACGGCTGGCAAGATCTTTTCAAAGCGGGCAAATCGGCTTTGCATGGGGGGCTTTCCGGCAGCGCCGGGGGCCAGAGAATCGTATGGAATTCGCTATATTATCAATGTGATGATAATCGTCCTCGGATAATTTAGGGTTTGTTAACCATACCTGCGCCAATGTGCAGCGGACAGAATCTGAGGGATTCGGAAATTGTGACTTGACCTGATCATTCATGCGGATTAGGGGTTGCAGCCGGACGACTTACCTTGAAGAGGGGCGATGACGATGAATTTTATCCGGGGCGCGGTGACTGCGGCGGTCATGATGGGTTTTGCAACGTCGGCCATGGCGGCTGGCATTGCCACGATTGATGCGGTGGACGGCAAGGTGCTGGTCAACCGCGGTGCAGGTTATGAAGCGGTCGCCAGCGGCACGCTGCTGAATGCTGGTGACAAGGTCATGGTCGGCGACAAGTCGTCGGCGGTGATCAGCTATCTCGCCGCCCAGTGCTCGGTTTCGGCTGAAGCCTCCTCCCTGGTGACTGTGTCGGCCAAGGCGCCCTGCAAAAAGGGTGAAGTGATTGGCGCGGTTGACTCGGTGTTTGCGGTTCCGGCCGCGGACATGGATCCCCCGGCTGCGGCTGCCTTCCCCATGGCTCTGCCGCTTCTGCTCGGTGGCGCTGCCGTGATCGGCATTACCACGCTGGTGCTGGTGTCTGACGACAACGAAAACGGCACGGCCGTCTCCCCCAACTGAGGCGGGACACCGGAATTCTCAAGGGCTGCACAACGAAAGTGCAGCCCTTTTCATTTATGTGGTAGATACCCAAGCCATGATGCGCAATGGCCAAGTCTGGCAGTGGCTCGTTCTGATTTTTCTGGTGTTCCTGTGGCTGGCGGGTGGCACGACCCATCCCGCGCCAGTGGTGGGGCTTGCCGTGGTGTTCGGGGCTCTCGCCGTTCTGGCGCTTTCCGTCTGGCGCCTGCTGGCGCGGCCCGGGGCTGTTCCGCGTCTGGTCAAACAGGGCTTTCTCCTGATGGCGCTGGTGACGCTGGTGATTGCCGCGCAGCTTCTTCCCCTGCCGCCTGAGCTGTGGACGCGCTTGCCTGGCCGGACAACGGTGGTTGAGGCCTTTGCCGCTGCCGGTCTGCCCTTGCCCTGGCAGCCCATCAGCCTGTCACCGCCGGCCACGCGGGCGGCCCTGCTGGCCTTGCTGCCCGGTTTTGCCATGTTTGCGGCGGGGGCGGGCCTGTCGCATCGCCGGTGGCCAGCCGTGACGCGGGCCATTGTGGCCCTGGCGGTGGCGGCCACACTGCTTGGCCTCGCACAACGGTTTCAGGGCAAAACGAGTGTGCTCTATTTCTATCCCGACTCAGCCAGCGGCCTGGCCCAGGGCACCTTCAGCAACCGCAATTTCCTGGCCGAACAGCTGTTCATCGCCATCCCCTTTCTGTTCGCGCTGGTTTTTGGCGAATTGCACAAGCGCCGCATGCCGGTGGTGGTGGCCGGGGCCGGATTGGTGGGTCTGTTCGTGGTGATGGTGGGTCTGGCGCTGAGCGGATCGCGGGCCGGCATCATCTTCGCCATGCTGGCGCTGTTCCTCTCCCTTTTTCTGCTGGTCAACCGGGGCGCGGATGATACGGCCCCGAATGTCCGCCGCTTCATCCTCATCGCGGTCTTCTTCGCGGCCCTCGTCGTTGTGCAGTTCGGCATGATCGGTCTGCTGCGCCTGGCCCAGACCGATGTTGTCAGTGATTACCGCACGGTCATCGGCGCAGTGTCATGGAGTGCGATGAAGACGTATTTTCCCTGGGGTTCGGGCTATGGCACCTTCATTCCGGTCTATGCCCTCCACGAACCCCCGGCGACGATGGTCTCGTCCTATGTCAATGCCGCCCACAATGACTACCTCCAGCTGCTGCTGGAGGGAGGGGCCGTTACCGTGGTGGTGCTGGCGCTGTTCATGGTCTGGGTTGCTGTGGGTGCCTGGCACCTGTGGCGTCAGGCCGGAAGCGATGCGCAAACCCTGGTCGGCCGGGCGGCGAGCCTTGCACTGGTTCTGTTTCTGCTCCATGCGCTGATGGATTTCGGATTGCGCATGCCCTTCCTGATGGGATTGTTCGGCCTGTGTCTGGGTCTTGTGGCGGCCGGTCCCAAACTGCATTCCCGGCATCATGCCCGGGCGGCCCGCAGCCCCGCTGGCGCCCCTGCGGCAGCGGCGCGGCCTGAAATTGCCCCCGCCCGCCCGCCCCGCCAGGGCCCGTTCTTCAAAACCGCGGCGCCGCCGCCCGGCCCCGGCGCGGCGTCCGAAGCGCCGGCCCGCCGCAATCCGGCGGAGGAGGGGCCGGCATGACCGCATCCCATAGCCATGGCCAAGATCAAGATTTGCCCACAGTTGTGTGGTTTGACGAGGGTTTGGTGGTTGCGGGCCGGGACCGGCCGGAGCCATGGGCAGGTGAGCAGCGTTGATTGACTTGCACAGCCATATTCTGCCGGGCGTTGACGACGGCTCGCCTGACATCGAGACCTCGCTGGCGATGGCGCGCATGGCGGTGGCCGATGGCATTCAGGTGATGGCGGCCACGCCGCATTTCATGCCTGGCATGTATGACAATGAGGCTCATGACATCCGGCAGCGGGTGGAGCGGTTCAACAATCACCTGGCCGAGGCGGGCATTCCGCTCAGCGTTGTCACCGGGGCTGACGCCCATATCAGGCCGGATTTTCTCAACTGCCTGCGCGATGGCACCATTCTGACGGTGAACGACAGCCGCTACGTGCTGTTCGAGCCGCCGCACAACATCATGCCGCAGCGCATGGAGGACAGCCTCTTCAACATCCTGATGGCGGGCTATGTGCCCGTTCTCACCCATCCGGAGCGGCTGAAGTGGATCGAGCAGCACTATGACACGGTGCAGCGCCTTTCCGACACCGGCATCTGGATGCAGATCACGGCCGGTTCGCTGACCGGCCGCTTCGGCCGCCGGCCGAAATACTGGGCCGAGCGCATGCTCAATGAGGGCCGGATTCACATTCTGGCCAGTGATGCCCACAATCTGTCATCCCGGCCACCGCTTTTGTCGGAAGCGGTGCGGCTTGCCGAGGCTGCCGTCGGAATGGACGAGGCGCGCAATCTTGTGATAGTGAGGCCTGTGAATATTCTGGACGATGAACCGGCAGAGAAATCGCCGCCGGTCATTGTGGCTTCGGGGTCGGCCCACACCCCCCATTCCTTTTGGCGACGTTTGTTCGGGGGCGAATGAATGACCAATATGCGGCTTGTGGATGTGATGCGACGGCTGGTCGTGGTGCTGGTGGCGGTGGCCGGTCTGGCGCTGGCCGGCTGCACGGGAAACAGTTCTCTGGGGGGCGGCAACCTGCAGCCCAACGGCGAATTTTCCCAGACCGGGGGGGCTCCGGCGGCGCGCGGTTCGGCGGCCGCAGCAGCCAACCAGATCTTTGCCGCCAAGGGTGTCAATGACACGTCCAGCGAGGATTACCGGATTGCCGGGCTGGACGTGATCGATGTCTCGGTTCTGGGGGTTCCGGATCTCAGCCGGTCGGTGCAGGTCAGCTCGTCCGGCAACATCACCCTGCCGCTCATTCATCAGGTCAAGGCCGGCGGCAAGACCACAGCCCAGCTTGAACGCGACATTGCCAGCAAGCTGCAGGCGAACTATCTGCAATCGCCTCAGGTTTCGGTGTTCGTCAAGGAATACAACAGCCAGCGCATCACCGTGGATGGGGCCGTGCAGAAGCCCGGCATCTATCCCATTACCGGCAAGACCAGCCTGTTGCAGGCCATTGCCCTGGCGCAGGGCCTCAATGAGGTGGCCGACCCCTCCGGCGTCATCGTGTTCCGCAGCGCCAACGGCAAGCGCATGGCGGCCCGTTTTGACGTCCGCAAGGTGCGCAGCGGCCAGATCAACGACCCGGTCCTTCAGGCTGGCGACATTGTCATGGTGGATGAGTCTTCGGGCCGCACCACGCTGCGCGACGTCAAGAATTTCCTGCCGCTTACCGGCCTCTTCAGTCTGCTGCTTTAGGGGCCGTTATGGATCAGTTTCTTCCGGAAGGACGCATGCCTGACCGCAACGACCGCGCCATTGTTCCGGGTGCTGCCGGGCACCTGCCGCAGGACTATCGCTATGAGGGCCACGTCTATCCGCAGTTTCCGATGGAGACGGAGGCGGCCGAACCCCAGGGGTTCGACGTTTACAAATACCTGCGCATTCTGTCCAAATACCGCTGGCTGGTGCTGGGTTCGACGCTTGCCACCCTCATTCTCGCCCTGGTCATCACCTTCCTGATGACGCCGGTCTATCGCGCCACGGCATCAATCCAGATTGATCGTGAGGCCATGAATGTGGTGAATGTGGGCACCGTGCAGCAGGACGATACCGGCCCCAGCACGGAATTCTATCAGACCCAGTATGAATTGCTGAGCAGCCGGTCGCTGGCTGAACGGGTGGTGTCAACGCTCGGCCTGGTGGATGACAAGGACTTTGAAAAAAGCCGCGGTGCGGTGTCGCCGCTGACCATGATGAAAAACCTGGTGTTTGGCGAAGCGCCCACGGTGGAGCCCAAGGATCTTGAGGCGCGCACCACCAAGGCCGTGGATTCGCTCAAGACCATTCTGTCGGTATCGCCGGTGCGCGGTTCGCGGGTGGTGAAGATCAGCATCAGCCATACCGATCCGCAGATGGCCGCCAAGCTGGCCAACGGATATGCCGAGGCGTTCATCGCCGACAATCTTGACCGGCGCTATGACGCATCCTCCTATGCCCGCAAATTTCTTGAAGAACGCCTTCAGCAACTGAAGGTGAAGCTTGAGGATTCGGAAAAGCAGCTGGTGCAATATGCCGAGCAGCAGGGCATCATCAACCTTGATGACAAGCGCACCCTTTCGGGGTCGGACCTTGAGGCCATCAACGCCAAGCTTACCGATGCGCGCAACGAGCGCGTGAAGCAGGAGTTGTTGTGGGAGGAGGCCAAGCGCACCGACGGGTTTGGCCTGCAGGAAATTCTCGACAGCAAGACGGTTCAGGAAAACCGCACGCTGCGCACCCAGCTGGCGGCTGAATATCAGCAGAAGCTTGGCATCTACAAGCCGGCCTTCCCGGTCATGGTGCAGCTGCGCAACCAGATCAAGGAACTGGACCGCCAGGCCCAGACAGAAATTCAGGCGATCAAGGACGCCATTGAGGCGCGTTACAATGCCGCCCGGCGCACCGAGGAGGAATTGCGCTCGCAGCTTGATGCCACCAAAGACCAGGTGGTCGATCAGCGCAACCGCTCCATTCAGTACAACATTCTGCAGCGCGAGGTGGACACCAACCGCACGCTTTATGACGGGCTGTTGCAGCGCTACAAGGAAATTGGCGTTTCGGGGGCGGTGGGCGCCAACAATGTCTCGGTGGTGGACCGCGCCATCGTTCCGGGAAGCCCAAGCTCACCCAAGCTCATTCTCAATGTGGTGCTGGGTGTGCTGGCCGGGCTGCTGGCTGGCATTCTTCTGGCGCTGGCCATCGACTATCTCGATGACTCCTTCAAGGCACCGGAGGATGTGGAGCGCGAAATCGGCCTGCCGGTTGTGGGGGTCATTCCCAAGCCCAAGCTGGGCCTTAACATGGAGCAGGCCGTGGATGATCCGCGCTCGCCGGTGGGCGAAGCGATCCGGTCGCTGCGCACGGGCCTGCAGTTTGCCACCTCCTCGGGCCTGCCCAAGACCTTGCTGGTCACGTCCAGCAAGCCGTCCGAGGGCAAGACCACAACCATCATTGCCCTGGCCAAGTCGCTGGCCCACATCGGCCTTAACGTGCTGCTGGTGGATGGCGACCTGCGCACCGCCTCGCTGCACCGACGCATGCTGATCAGCAATGAGGTTGGCCTGTCCAATTTCCTCACCGGCCAGAAGATTCCGGAAGAAGTGGTGCAGACCACCGCCACCGAGGGTCTGGTGGTGATCACGGCGGGGCCGCTGCCGCCCAATCCGGCCGAGCTTCTGTCGGGGCCGCGCATGATGTCGCTCATGGCGCTGGGGGCGGAATCCTTTGACATCGTGCTGATTGACGGGCCGCCGGTGATGGGTCTTGCCGATTCACCGCTGTTGTCGAGTGTGGTGCAGGCCACGCTTCTGGTGGTGGCGGCCAATGAAACCCGGCGCACTGCCGTGAAGGTGGCCCTGCGCCGCCTGCAATATGCCCGCGCCAACATTATCGGGGTGCTGCTGTCCAAGTTTGATGCGGCCGCAACCGGCTATGGCTATGGCTATGGCTATGGTGACTATGAGTATCATTCCTATGGCGTCAAACAGCTGACGCATGGACAGGAATGAGCCATGCCCGACCGGCAGGCCATCGATATAGCCTGTGATCTCTATCACCGCCCGCTGATGGCGCGTGAGGTGCGCGGCCAGACGCTGCCGCCCGGCATGCTTGATGTGATCAAGATTGCGGCAGGCGAAACGCCAGGCCGCGACGGCAGGCTGCTATCTGCAGCCTTGGTGCCGGAGCAGCGCCAGCAGGCAGCGGCCTTCTTTCTGCAGCAGGCCCTGTTTCAGACACGCAGTGACGACTGGCGGCTGCTGGGGCTTTCGCCGGGGGCCAGCCGCGAACAGATCCGCGAGCACAAGCGCTGGCTCTTGAAGTGGCTTCATCCCGACCGCAATCCGAGCAAGTGGGAAAGTCAGCTTTTCCTCAAGGTGTCGACGGCGGCGGAGCGGCTGGAAAAGGCGGCGGCGGAGGCGGGTGTGGAAGCGACATCCGAAAAACGGCCCGCAGCGCCAGCTGCTCCGGTCCGGTCGGACAAGGGGGCCCCAATCGCTGTGGCGCGCGATGGGGTGCGCCGCCGGTCAAAGGGTCTGGTGTCGGTGACCAGCGCGCGCATACCGCTGGAGCGGGCGCGCACGTCCAGACAATGGCTGCGCGGCACGGCCCTGGCGGCAGGGATTGCCGGTCTGGGTCTGATGGGCTGGAGTTTTGTTGATGGCCGGCCCCTGATGGTTCTGATTCAGGATCTGGCCCAGCGGCCAGCCGCCTGGTTGCAGGCAGCATTGCAGTAACGGGGCGCAGCATGGTCAATGTTACATCGCACATACCGGAGCCGAGCACAGTGCAAAGCCCGGTGCGCGGCGAAAGTTATGCCGGCAAGCTGTGGCCGGTGGCGGTGGTTACGCCGCTGATCATGGCGGCAGCACTCTCGGCGCTGCTGCTTGGCCCTTCAGCCGATGCGCCACGGGCGCTGCTGCCCGAGGGCACGCCGCTCAACGAGGCGCTGGACACCCTCAGGATCATGCCCGATGCGGAACGCCTGGCCTTGCAGGCACGCGAAGAAAGGGCATTGAGTGCCAATCCCATGGATGCGCGCGCCGTGAAGAATCTGGCCGTATTGGCCGAAGCATCGGGCCAGACGGACAGGGCCAAGGCGCTTACCCGCCTGGCCGGCGACCGCAATCTGCGCGATCTCGGCACCCAGTCTGCCCTGGTCCAGATGATGATGGCCGACAAGGACTATCGCGGCGCCCTTTACCGCCTTGACGGGCTGACCCGGGCCCGTGAACGCGAGGCCGACAAGATGCTGCCCAGTCTGGCGGCCTTTGCCAGTGACAAGGACCAGCGCGAGGCGCTGGTGGAGATGCTCAAGACCGATCCGCCCTGGCGCAGCGTGTTCATTGCCTATGTCACCAATGGTCAGTTTGACGTGGCCACCGCCTATCAGCTGATTGCCGCCCTGCGGCAAGCCGGTTCACCGGTTACCAATCAGGAGCTTGGCCTGCTGGTTGACCGGCTGGTGGACCGCAAGGACTACGACAAGGCCTATTTCATCTGGCTCAATTCTTTGAGCGAGGCTGAATTGCGCCGGGCCGGAAGCGTGTTCGACGGCGAGTTCAACGCCGAACTGAGCAACCGGATTTTTGACTGGACCTTCCGGCCGGTGAAGAATGTTGAATTTCGGCTGACACCGCGGGCGGCGGGCAGCGTCGACCGGGTGGCGCGCCTGGATTTTGCGCCGGGCCGGACGGCCTTCAATCATCTGTTTCAGTTTATCCGCCTGTCTCCCGGCAACTATGTGCTGACCGGCGAGGGCAAGTCCGAGAACCTGGAAAATGCCGGCGGGCTGGTGTGGCGCATTCGCTGCGCCGGTCAGGATGGCCCGCCCCTTGCCGAAACACCGGCCCTGCGCGGGTCCATGGCCTGGGCGCCGTTCGAGGCTGCCCTGACAGTGCCGGAAACGGGCTGCGACACCCAGTTGCTGCGGCTGGAACTCAATGCCAAGGCCGTTCTGGATCAGGATATTTCGGGCCGGGTCTTCTACGATAATCTGGCGATCAACCGGCGTGAAGCGGCAGCACCGCCGCCCTAGGCGCCGGACGCGGAATGCTGAAAGGGTCCGGCAGCGGGCAGGCCGGGACTGAAGTTTTGGGGGCGGAGAGCGTACCGTGAGACAGTGGGAGCATGTATCGGACTGGCTGCAGAGCCGGGATCATTTTACCAAGATGATCATTGTGGCGGTGGCGGACTTCGCGGTCCTGTCACTGGCGGTTCTGGCGGCCTATGCCCTGCGCCTGTCGGCCCTGGAGCTGCCCTCCGAGAACCGGGTGCATCTCTATCTGATGGCCCCGGTGCTGTCGATCATGTCGGCCCTGCTGTTCGGCATCTATCGGTCGTCGTCACGCAGCTATTCCATGAGCCTGGAAAAGCGCCTGGTGATTTCGCAGCTGGTGGTGCCGCTGGTGTGGGCCTTTACGCTGCTGTTCCTGGGCGCTACAGGCTTTGCCCGGTCCACGGTGCTGATCTATGGCGCGCTCTCCATCCTCGCCATGGTTGCCCTGCGCCGCGTTGCCGCCTGGGCCCTGTCAAAGCCCCAGGCCCACGGCGTGCCGCGCAAGGAACAGGTGCCGGTCATCATCTATGGTGCGGGGCGCGAGGGCCAGGCTCTGGTTGACGCCCTGCGCCAGCAGGGCCGCTACCGGCCCATGGCCTTTGTCGATACCGACTACACGCTGGTTGACCGGCTGGTGGCCGGGCTCAAGGTCTATTCCACCGAGCAACTGGACGAGGTGGTGGCGCGCGGCCAGGTGCGCGAGGCGGTGATTGCCAAGCCGCAACAGAGCCGCGCCACCCGGCGGGCGCTGGTGGACATGTTTCTCGACCGTGGCCTCAGCGTCAAAATCATGCCCGGCCTTGATGAGATCATTGATGGCCGGGTTGACGTAACGGCGCTGCGCCCCATCCATCTCGAGTATCTGCTGGGCCGTGATCCGGTGCCGCCGGACCGCCGCCTGATGGAGAAGGCAGTGACCGGCCGGGTGGTGATGGTCACGGGGGCCGGGGGGTCCATCGGTTCGGAACTGGTGCGGCAGGCCTGTCCCTTCAATCCGGCCAAGATCGTCATGGTTGATACCAATGAATTTGCCCTGTTCGAGATCAACCGCGATATGGAGGCGCGCGTTGCACAGCGCGACAAGGGCCCCATCCTGACACCTTTGCTGGCTGACATTCTCGACCAGCGCCGCATGGAAGCCATCATGGCGGAACACCAGGTCGAGGTGGTGTTCCATGCCGCAGCCTACAAGCATGTGCGCATGGTGCAGGAAAACGCCATGGCGGGCATCCGCAACAATGTGTTTGGCACACTGGCGGTGGCCCGGGCGGCGGTGGCCCAGAAGGTCAAGCTGTTTGTCATGATTTCGACGGACAAGGCGGTGCGTCCCACCTCCATCATGGGGGCGTCCAAGCGGGTGGCGGAAATGGTCATTCAGGCGCTGGCCGCCGACAAGGGCCGAAAGCCCGTCTTCGCCATGGTCCGTTTCGGCAATGTGCTGGGATCCACCGGTTCGGTGGTGCCGCTGTTTCAGGAACAGATTGCCAAGGGGGGGCCGGTGCTGGTCACCGATCCCGAGGTCACACGCTATTTCATGCTCATTCCAGAGGCTGCCCAGCTGGTCATTCAGGCCGGTGCCATGGCCGAGGGCGGCGAGGTTTTCGTGCTCGACATGGGCGAGTCGGTGAAGATCGTGCAGCTGGCCGAAACCATGATCGAACTGGCTGGCCTGACCCGGCGCACGCCGGAAAATCAGGCCGGCGACATTGAAATCAAGTTCATCGGCCTGCGCGAGGGCGAGAAACTCTATGAGGAGCTCCAGATTGGCCGCGACGTGTCCATCACCCCGCATCAGCGCATTCTGAAGAGCCGGGAATTCCATCTGCCGTGGCCGCAGCTCAGCCGCGAGATCGAGGCCATCAGGGACTCGATGAAACCGGAAACGGGTGAGGTTGATGTCGGCCTGATTTTCCGGCTGGCGCAGGCTTCGGAAGAGCAGCCGCTGGCGCGGGCGGATGCGTCTGCACCAGACCCGGTCAGGGCAGGCGCATGATCCTGAAAGGGGGGGCAGGGCGGCATTTCCATTGATATTGCAATGCCGTCGGCAACCGGCCTAGAAGGAGGCGAAAGGCAGGCGCCAAGCTTCGCTTGGGCCCTGCGACGGACCGTCAGGTCCTGAAAAATAAAGGGGATTTTCCCCGCCACAGAATTCTGGCGGCGGCGATTTGGGGGTCAGTAAGTCACATCATGGCGCAGAGAATTTGCATCCTCGGTCTGGGCTATATCGGCCTGCCGCTTGCGGCGGTTCTGGCGCGCCACGACCTGCAGATCATCGGGGTCGATATCAATCAGCAGGCGGTTCAGACCATCAATCAGGGGCGGATTCACATCTATGAGCCGGGCCTTGAGGAGATGGTGCGCACGGCGGTGTCATCGGGCCGGCTGCGGGCCTATGAAAAGCCGCAGACCGCCGACACATATCTGATCTGTGTGCCCACACCCTTCCACGCCGGCACGGTCATTCCGCAGGCCAATATTGACTATGTGCTGGCGGCGGCACGCAGCATTGCCCCACTGGTCAAGGCAGGCGATGTCATCATTCTTGAATCGACCTCGCCGGTGGGCACCACGGAAAGGGTGGCCGAGGTTCTGGCCGAGGCCGGTGCCGAGGTGGCGGCGCTCCACATTGCCTATTGTCCCGAACGGGTTCTGCCCGGACGCATCATTGAAGAACTGACCGGCAACAACCGCATCGTCGGCGGGCTGAACAAGGCGGCGGCCAGGGCTGCGGCCGATTTCTACCGCATCTTCGTTACCGGTGAGGTGGTGGAGACCGACGCCCGCACGGCCGAGATGTGCAAGCTGGCGGAAAACAGCTTCCGCGATCTCAACATCGCCTATGCCAATGAACTGTCGATGATCTGCGACCGTCAGGGCATTGATGTGTGGAACCTCATTGCGCTGGCCAACAAGCATCCGCGCGTCAACATCCTGCAGCCCGGCCCCGGCGTTGGCGGCCACTGCATCGCGGTGGATCCGTGGTTCATCGTGGCCAGTGCGCCTGACCTGTCGCCGCTCATTCGCACCGGACGCGAGGTCAATAACCGCAAGGCCCACTGGGTGGTGGAAAAAATTGTGGCCAGGGCCGAGGCCTTGGCCCGGGAGCTGGGGCGGCCGCCGCGGCTTTCCTGTTACGGGCTTGCCTTCAAGCCCGACATTGATGACCTGCGGGAATCACCCGCGCTGGAAATTGCCGGTGATCTGGCCCGGCGGGGTTATGAGGTTCTGGCGGTTGAACCCAATATCACGAGCCACGGGGATTTTCGCCTGCTGGGCGTGGATGAGGCATTGCAGCAGGGCGACCTTCACCTCATTCTGGTGAAGCATCGCCCGTTTGCCGAAGCGGCCGTGAAGAAGCGCTTGCGCGAGGCGGGGGCCATGGATTTCTGTGGCCTATTCGCCTCACCAGGGGGAGGACTCGCTCCACCCCCCTGAAATGAGGACTGAAGAGAAGCTGCTATTGATCGGAGTTACGCTGATGGCCCTTGAATACTATTTTGCCAAAGCTCTGAAAAAAATGCGGGGCCGCGCCATTCGCAATTCAGAAATTCATTTCACATCCAAGATCGAACCTGGCAGTGAAGTTGTAAATTCTTCTTTTGGTCGGCATAGTTTTTGTGGCTATCGCTGTGAAATAAACAATGCCGACATAGGCTCTTTTTGCTCCATAGCAAACGATGTCATAATTGGTGGTGGAGCTCATCCTTTGGACTGGGTGTCAACCTCACCGGTATTTTATGAAGGTCGCGATAGCGTCGTAAAAAAATATTCAACACATCGTCGACCGGAACCGGCTCGCACCTCGATCGGACATGATGTGTGGATAGGTTCCCGGGCACTTGTTCGGCAGGGCGTGAAAATTGGGGTTGGTGCCGTTGTCGGTATGGGAAGTGTGGTCACCCATGACGTCGCGGCTTACAGCATAGTAGCCGGAGTTCCAGCGCGGCATGTGAGATTTCGCTTTGAGCCAGAGACTGTGGAGGCGCTGCTCAATAGTCAGTGGTGGACTCGCGATGATGAATCTCTCGCTCGTGCAGCCCGCTCGATACAAAACCCCGCCCGCTTTCTCGAAGAGCTACGGTCGTGAAGATCCTGCATTGTTGCCTCGCTTCATTTTATATAGATGGCTGGTCGTATCAGGAAAACATCCTTCCGCGTTACCACTTGGCAATGGGGTATGAAGTTCAGATCGTTGCCTCTACGGAGACTTACAAGGAAAATGCAACGCTTGGGTATGTGAGGCCTTCTAGCTATTTTAGTGACGACGGCATCAAAATCACGCGTTTGCCCTATGTGCGCTATCTTCCCCAAAAAATTGCCCGCAAATTGCGCCTATATGTGGGCCTTAAACGTGTGCTGGAGGATTTTGATCCAGACATCCTCTTCATTCACGACAGCCAATTTCTAAGCGCGCCGACGGTGGTGCGTTTTGCCAAACGCAGAAATCGAGCTGTCTACGTCGATACCCACACAGATTTTGTTAACAGCGCACGGGGTTTTATCTCACGCCACATCCTTCATGGGATTTTCTATCGCTGGAGCACACAAAAACTAGCCGAGGTCGCGCGTTGCTTTTGGGCGACTCTGCCGCTTAGGGCTGAGTTTCTTAAAACAGTTTATGATATTCCGTCTGATAAGATCAGATTGCTTCCTTTCGGCGCTGATGATGCTCGTATATCGGGCAAAAATATCGATCTGGTAAGGAGAGAAGTTCGTCTTCGCTTGAAGATAGGTGAAAGCGACTTGGTATTTGTCAGTGGTGGCAAAATCGATCGGCGCAAGGATATTCACACCCTCATGCGGGCATTTTGTTATCTCGTAGAGGAGGGGAAGCTTTCCAACGCACATCTTGTGATTTTTGGATCACCGACACCGGACATGATCGAGCCCTTGAGAGAGTTCGAAGGAAAAAAAGGTATCCACTGGATGGGATGGACGCCTGCTAACGAGATTTATCAATACCTATGGGCAGCTGACTTAGGCTTCTTTCCTGGTACTCACTCGGTGTTGTGGGAGGAGGCTGTAGGTCTTGGTATTCCATGTGTGTTCAAGCGTTGGTGCGGCATAGACCACTTAGACGTCGGTGGAAATTGTATCCTTCTTGATGAGGGGACAACAGACCAAATTGCGAAGATTCTGCTCAGGGCAGCGAATGAACCGGCTTGGCTTGAGGATGTTCGTGACCGAGCGCGTGCGCTGGGACCAATGCATTTTTCCTATTCAGCGATTGCCAGAATGTCGATTGGCCTGAGTCCTGCGGACGATTGACAGATGTATAGTGTGAGCGGCTCCGCGGAATGCGATGATTTTCAGCGGCTGGCCTCGGCCATCACCCGGCCCAGCACGGCCACGGTTTTTTCCATGTTCGCGGCTGTCAGCGTGGGGTGGACAAGAAACATCAGGCTGGTATCGCCCAGGGCCACGGCATTGGGCAGGCGCTGGGCGGGGCGGCCCGGCGCGTGGTCGAAGGCCTTCTCCCGGTAGACCTCGGAACAGGAGCCCTGATAGCAGGGCACGCCAGCAGCGGTGATGGCAGCAATGATGCGGTCGCGGCTCCAGCCGGGCTTGAGCTGTTCGGGGCGGACAAACACATAGGCCTTGTAATGGGCGTGGGTTGCGTCAGGCGGAATGACCGGCACGCGCAGGGCGGGCCATTTCCGCGCTTCGGCGAAGATCATGGCGGCATGGGCGGTGCGGGCCGCCTGCCAGTTCGCCATGCGTTGCAGCTGAACCCGGCCGATCGTCGCCTGCATCTCCAGCATGCGCCAGTTGGTGCCGATGCTGTCATGCAGCCAGCGGAAACCCGGCGGGTGCGCGCGCTGGTAAACGGCCTCCCAGGATTTGCCGTGGTCCTTGTAGGACCAGGCCCGGCTCCACAAATCGTGGTCGTTGGTGGTCACCATGCCGCCTTCGCCGCCGGTGGTCATGATCTTGTCCTGGCAGAAGGACCAGGCGTTGATGTGGCCGAAGCTGCCCACCGGCGTGCCGCGCCAGGCAGCGCCATGGGCCTGGGCGCAGTCTTCCACCAGCTTCAGGCCATGGGCTTGGGCCAGGTCGGCAAAGCCTGTCATGTCGCAGGGCCAGCCCGCCAGATGAACACACAATATGGCCCTGGTCCTTGACGTGAGGACGCGGGCGGCGGTCTCCGGCGTGATGTTCTGACTGTCGAGGTCAACATCGGCAAAGACCGGAACGGCCCCGGCATTAATGATGGAGGAGGCGGAGGCAAGAAAGGTGCGCGGCGTGACGATCACCTCATCACCGGGGCCGATGTCCAGAACCTTCCAGCACAGGTCGAGCGCCACCGTGCCATTCATCAGGGCCACGGCGTGGGTGGTGCCACACCAGGCGGCAAATTCGCGTTCAAAGTGGCGGCATTCCTCGCCGGTCCAGTAGTTCACCCGGTTGGAGGACAGCACGCGTGCCACCGCCGCCATTTCTTCCGGCGTGAACTCCGGCCAGTCGGGAAAGGGGGTGTTCAGCATCACTGACCCTTCTCGGCCATCGGGCGCGCCGGCACGCCGTAGACTGTAACGCCGTCGGCCAGCGCGGTGGTGACCACTGCACCGGCTGCCACCATGACATCCCGGCCAAGGGTCATGCCTTCAATGACGGCGCTGCCGATGCCGACCCAGCTGGCCTCGCCAACGGTCACGCCGCCGGCAAGGTGGGCGCCGGGCGACACATGGACGCCATCGGCAATCTGGCAGTCGTGGTCAATGGAGCAGGCGGTGTTGGCGATGCAGCCTGCCCCGAGGCGCGCCCCCACGTTAATGACCGCCTCCGGCATGACGACGCTGCCCAGTCCGATGATGGCATGGGGCGAGACCACGGCGGCGGGGTGAATGAGCGTGGCGATGGAGGCCCGGCGCGCCTGCAGATCGCGGAGGAGCGCCAGCCGCGTGCGGCACTGGCCAATGGCGACAACGGTATCGGTTTCCGGCGCCAGAGCCTGGGCCACGTCCTGGCTGATGACCGGCCAGATGTGATTGCTCGTCTGCTCTGGCCAGCGGCGGTCAATGAAAACAATCTCGGCATAGCCCAATGCCGCAGCAATGTCGGCCACCACGCGCCCGTGGCCGCCGGCCCCGATCACGGCAATCCGCCTTGCGTGTGCCGGTGTGCGCTTCATCTGTCAGCAGTTCCCTTAAATGGCGGCATGGTGGCATGGCCGTCGCTGGCAATGCCATCGCGGCGCAGCACTTTCAAGATGGTCAGGGCCAGAATCTTCAGGTCCAGCCGCAGCGACTGATGATCCACATACCACACATCAAGGTCAAACTTCGCCTCCCAGCTCAAGGCGTTGCGGCCGTTGATCTGGGCCCAGCCGGTGATGCCGGGGCGCACCTCGTGGCGGCGGGCCTGATGGGCCGAGTAAAGCGGCAGATAGTGCATGAGCAGCGGCCGGGGGCCCACCAGGCTCATCTCGCCCTTCACCACATTGATCAGTTCCGGCAGTTCATCCAGGCTGGTTTGGCGCAGGACATGGCCCAGGGGGGTGAGGCGGCTGGCGTCCGAGGCATCGGCACCTTGGGCGGGAACGGTCATGGTGCGGAATTTGATCATGGTGAAGGGCTGGCCGTTCAGCCCCGGGCGCTGCTGCCGGAAGAAAACGGGGCGGCCCATCTTCACCCGGATCAGCAGGGCGACCAAAGCCATCACCGGCGCCAGCAGCACCAGCAGGACAAGCCCCGTGAGCAGATCCAGAAACCGTTTCACCCCAGCCCCTTCCGGCCTTGCGGCCAATGCCTTGTGAGGCGCTGAAAATAGCTGAAATCATTCATGAATTCCACCCCATACAGGACGGCGCGAAGAGTGTCGCAGAACGCGCAATGGCTTGCCTTGGGGCAAAACGAAGCGATATAAGCGGCAGGGCGAAGCAGGGGGGACTGCGTTCGTTTCCCGCGCGGCGGAAAGGATTTCCCTGGCAAAGTGCAAAGGCGGTGTCCGGCGGGGCGCATGGCCGCAGTTTGGTGATCAAAGGGCTGTATATGCGATCCTATCAGATATGCACCTCCTGCGTGATGGATACGTCGGACAGCAAGATCACCTTCGATGCGCAGGGGGTGTGCGATCACTGCCGGGATTTCCACGACAATGTGGAGCCCAACTGGCATCCCAACGAGCAGGGCAAGGCGCAGTTCCGGCAAATCGCCGACAAGATCCGGCAGTCGCGCGGCAACAGCCCCTTCGACTGCATCATCGGCATGAGCGGGGGCATTGACAGTTCCTATCTCCTGCACCTTGCCGTCACCCAGTTCGACCTCAAGCCGCTGGTGTTTCATGTCGATGGCGGCTGGAATTCCGACATTGCGGTAAGCAACATCCAGGCCATGATCGAGAAGCTTGGCCTTGACCTCTATACCGAGGTCATCAACTGGCAGGAGATGCGCGACTTTCAGCTGGCCTTCTTCAAGTCGGGGGTGCCGCACATCGACATTCCGCAGGACCATGCCTTCATCGCCACGCTTTATCATTTCGCCCACAAACACGGCATCAAATACATTCTGAACGGCGGCAACATCGCCACCGAATGTGTGCGCAATCCCAAGGAGTGGCTATATTACGGCACCGACATGCGCCAGCTCCGCGACATTCAGCGGCGCTTCGGCAACCGGGAACTCAAAACCTATCCCTTCTCCAGCATTCTCTATCACAAGGTCTATCTGCGCTACATCAAGGGCGTGCAGGTGGTGAAGCCCTTGAACTACATGCCCTACACCAAGGAACAGGCGTTCCGGGAACTGTCGGAGGCCTATGGCTACCGGCCCTATCCGCAGAAGCACTTTGAATCACGCTTCACCAAATTCTACGAGGGCTACTGGCTGCCCACGCGCTTTGGCTATGACACGCGCCGGGTGCAGTTCTCCAGCCTCATCCTCACCGGCCAGATGAGCCGCGCCGAGGCGCTGAAGAAGCTGGAACAGCCGGCCTATGACCCGGCCACCATTGACGAGGAATTCGAGTATATTGCCTCAAAGCTCGGGATCAGCGTTGAAGAGCTGCGCCGCTATCACGAAATGCCGCGCAAGACCTATCGCGACTATGCCAATCAGGAGTGGCTGTTTGACCTTGGCGCCAAGACCATGAAATTCCTGGGGCTGGAGCGGGCAATCAAGCGATGATCGGCATCATTGATTACGGTTCTGGAAATGTCGGCGCCATCGCCAACATCTACAAGCAGCTGAAAATTCCGCATCTCATCACCGGCGATCTCACGGCCCTGGAACAGGCCGAGCGCTACATTCTGCCAGGGGTGGGCGATTTTGACACCACCATGGAGCATGTGCGCGCCAGCGGCATGGTGGACATGCTGAACCATCAGGTGCTGGTCCGGAAGAAAAAGGTGCTGGGCATTTGCGTGGGCATGCAGCTTCTGGCCCAGTCCAGCGAGGAAGGCGTGCTGCCGGGCCTTGGCTGGATTCCGGGCCGGGTGCGGCGCATTGATGGCGCGCGCCTGGCGCACAAGCCGAAGCTGCCGCACATGGGCTGGAACGATATCCGCGAGGTGCGGACAACGGGGCTCATGCGGGATGTGGACATGAAGCGCGGCTTCTATTTTCTGCACAGCTATTATTTTGACGCGGACCGCCCCGAAGATGTCACCGCCACCGTGACCTATGGCGGGGAAATGGCCTGTGGCGTGGCCCATGACAATGTCTACGGCTTTCAGTTTCACCCGGAAAAGGGCCATGCCAACGGCGTTGCCCTGTTCCGCAATTTTGCACTGATCTGACCATGCTGCGCTCACGCATCATTCCCTGTCTGCTCATGCAGGATGGCGGCCTGGTGAAAACCCGGCAGTTTGGTGATCCGCGCTATGTTGGCGATCCGCTCAATGCCGTGAAGATCTTCAACGAAAAGGAAGTGGACGAACTGTGCTTCCTCGACATTGACGCCACGGTGAAGGGCAAGGCGCCCGATCTTGAACTGCTGCGCCACCTTGCGGTGCAGTCACGCATGCCGCTGTGCTATGGCGGCGGCATTCGCGATGCGGCCACCGCGGCGCGCATTGTGGGGCTGGGGTTTGAGAAGATTTCGGTGAGTGCGGCAGCCCTGGAGCGGCCCGCGCTGGTGCATGAATTGTCGGATGCGGTGGGCGCCCAGAGCGTGGTGGTGACGCTGGATGTGCGCAGGAACCGGGTGTTTGCGGGTGAGACGATTTACAGCCATAACGGCACGCGCAAGCACAAGCCCGGTCTCATGGACTTCTGCCAGCAGGTGGAAGCGCTGGGGGCGGGGGAGATTGTCATCAATCACATTGACCGGGACGGCATGATGCAGGGCTATGACCTCGATCTGGCGCGGCGCCTTCGGGCGGCGGTGTCATGCCCCATCACGCTGAGCGGTGGTGCGGGTTCAGTCGGCCATATGCAGGAACTGATTGATGCGGTGGGTGTTGTGGGCGCGGCGGCTGGCAGCCTGTTTGTGTTCAAGGGAGAGTATCGCGCCGTGCTCATCAACTATGACCGGCCGGCGCGGCTGAGCTGAGGGATCGGGCCCGATGAAACAGGTGGTGCAGAATTTTGAAACGGGCCAGACCCTTCTGGCCGAGGTGCCGGCCCCCGCCGCCGAGCGCAACAGCCTCATCATTGCCACCGCGCTCAGTCTGATTTCGCCCGGCACCGAGCGCATGCTGGTGGATTTCGGCCGGGCCTCGCTCATCAACAAGGTGCGCAAGCAGCCCGACAAGGTGAAGGCGGTTTTGAACAAGGTGCGCACCGACGGCCTCATGCAGACCATCGGCGCGGTCCGCTCCAAGCTCGCCCAGCCCATTGCCCTCGGTTATTGCAATGTCGGCCGGGTGGTGGCGGCGGGCGACAACGCCGGGGATTTCAAGCCCGGTGAGCGGGTGGTGTCCAACGGTTCCCACGCCGAGGTGGTACGGGTGCCGCATACGCTGTGTGCGCGGGTGCCGGAGGGGGTGAGCGATGAAGCGGCGGCCTTCACGGTGCTGGCCGCCATCGGGCTGCAGGGCATCCGGCTGCTCGAGCCGCGCATTGGCGAAACCGTGGTGGTGATCGGGGCCGGGCTGATCGGGCTTCTCACCATCCAGATGCTGCTGGCCAATGGCTGCCGGGTCATGGCCATTGATTTTGACGAGGCCAAGCTGGCGCTGGCCAAGGCCTATGGCGCCGAAACCTGCAACCCCGCCGCCGGGGCCGATGCGGTGGCCGCCGCAATGACCTTCAGCCGGCAGCACGGGGTTGATGGCGTCATCATCACCGCCTCCACCAGCTCGTCTGATCCCATCACCCAGGCCGCCCAGATGAGCCGCAAGCGCGGCCGCATCATCATGGTGGGGGTGACGGGAATGGAATTGAGCCGGGCCGACTTCTACGAGAAGGAGCTGACCTTTCAGGTGTCCTGCTCCTATGGGCCGGGACGCTATGACCCGCGCTACGAGGCCCAGGGCCAGGATTATCCCTATGGTTTCGTGCGCTGGACCGAACAACGCAATTTCGAGGCGGTGCTGGATCTGATGGCGGCCGGGCGGATTGATGTGAACCCGCTCATTTCCCGCCGGATGGATATTGGCGAGGCCCCCCAGGCCTATGATGATCTGGCCGCTGGCAAGGCCACCCTTGGCATTCTGCTGACCTATGCTGCGCCGGTGGAGGAGCGCCTGGCGCGCACGGTGACATTGCCGCCGCAGGCACCGCGCCAGACCGGCAGGCCGGTGCTGGGGGTGATCGGGGCGGGCAACTATGCCACGCGCATGCTGGTGCCGGCCTTCAAGGCGGCGCAGGCCCAGTTCGGTGCGCTGGCCGCCACCAGCGGTCTCAATCCTGTCGTGCACGGCACCAAGGCCGGTTTTGCGGAGGCCACCACCGACATTGACCGCGTGCTGGCCGATGCGGCCATCACCGCCGTGGCCATTGCCACCCGGCATGATTCCCACGCCGGTCTGGTGGCGCGCGCCCTGGCGGCGGGCAAGCATGTCTTTGTCGAAAAACCCCTGGCCATCAGCTGGGCCGGGCTGGATGCGGTCAAGGCCGCTCTGGCCGGTCCGCCGGGAAACAGCCTTCAGCTCATGGTGGGCTTCAACCGGCGCTTTGCCCCGCATGTGGTGAAAATGAAGACGCTGCTCGACAGGGTGGCGGGTCCCAAGTCCTTCATTCTCACCATGAATGCCGGGGCTATTCCTTCCGCCCACTGGACCCAGGATGCCGCTCAGGGTGGCGGCCGCATTGTCGGCGAAGCCTGCCACCACATCGATCTGGCCCGGTTTCTGGCAGGCTCGCCCATCGTGCGCGTGACGGCACAAAGCCTCAAGTCGGGCAATGCCGATCAGGCCCAGGATGATACCGCCACCATCACCCTCGGCTTTGCCGATGGCTCGCTGGCCACCATTCACTACTTCGCCAATGGTGCGGCGCAATTTCCCAAGGAGCGCATTGAAGCCTTCGCGGCGGGACGCATTCTGCAACTCGACAATTTCCGCACTCTGCGCGGCTTTGGCTGGCCGGGCTTTGCCAGGATGACGCTGTGGCAGCAGGACAAGGGGCAGAACGCCTGTGCGGCGGCCTTCCTGGCGGCGGTGGAAAACGGTGTGGCCGCCATTCCGCCGGGCGAAATCATGGAAGTGGCCGAGGTCACGCTCAAGGTGGCCGATCTGTTGCAGGACGCGTGATGGGTTTCGCCGTCAAGCTGCGCACTCTGGCGGCTCTCGGCCCCGGCAATGTGGCGGCGGTGGCGCGCTATCGGCTGGCGCTCAGGCTGGGGCTGCACCCGGTGCAGCGCATTGCCGCGCGCGCTCCGGCCGGTCCGTTCTTTCTGGGCTCGGCCGCGCCCCCCGTGCAGAGGGTTGATGTGCCCCGGCAACTGGCGCTGTTCGGTTGGCGCAACGTGGCCCTCTCCGGCCCGCCACCCGCCTGGAACGCCCATCTCATCAGCGGCGTGGAAGCGGCTGGCAATGACCAGCCCTGGTACCGGCTTGGCGATTTTGACCCGGCCCTGGGCGATATCAAGCTCATCTGGGAGCTGTCGCGCTTCGGCTGGGCGCCCGCCCTGGCCCAGGCGGCGCGGCAGGGGGATGGCGCTGCCCTGAGCACACTCAATGCCTGGCTCGCAGACTGGCTCAGGGTCAATCCACCCTATCGGGGGCGGCAGTGGAAATGCGGCCAGGAGGCATCCTTCCGGGTTATCAATCTGTGGCTTGCCAGCTTCCTGCTGGGGGGCGGGCAGGCAGCGGCGCTGGGCGCGCTGGTGGCGCTTCATCTGCGACGCATTGCCCCCACCATGGCCTATGCCAGGGCGCAGGATAACAATCACGGCACGTCGGAAGCGGCGGCCCTGTTCATGGGCGGGTTGATGCTGGGCAAGGACGGTCTGGCCTTTGCGGATCAGGGCAGACGGGCGCTTGAGGAACGGGTGGCCCATCTGTTCAATGAGCGGGGCGGTTTCTCCCAATATTCCATGGTTTATCACCGGCTGGCGCTGGACACGCTGTCACTGGCCGAAGTGGCGCGCCGGGCCCATGGCGCACCGGCCTTTTCGGCGGCCCTGCAGGGGCGCATGGCGGCGGCGGCCCAGTGGCTTCACGGGCGCATGACGGCAGCGGGCGATGCGCCCAATTTCGGGGCCAATGACGGGGCAGCCCTGCTGGGCTTTCTCGGCGCGGCCTTTCGCGACTTCCGCCCCAGCCTGAACCTTGCCCTGGCGCTGTGGCAGGGGACGGGGACGGACGGCGGCACGGCGGTTCTTGACTGGCTTGGTCTTTCCGCCCCCCAGAAGCAAATACCGGCACCGGTTTCCAGCCATGACGAACAGGGGGGAACTGTGGTTTTGCGCCGGGGCGAGGCCATGGCCTTTCTGCATTACCCGCGGTTTTGCTTCCGTCCTGGCCAGGCTGATCTTCTGCACCTCGACTTCTGGATCGGTGGCTTGAACCTGCTGCGTGATGGCGGCAGCTACAGCTACAACACCGATGCCGCGACCTATGACTATTTCAGCGGCGTGCAGAGCCACAACACGGTGCAGTTTGACGGGCGCGAGCCCATGCCCCGGCTTGGCCGCTTCCTGTTTGGCGGCTGGCCCAGGGCCGAGGTGGTGCAGGCGCTGACGGAGACGGAAGGGCAGCTGCGCTTTGCCGTGGCCTATGAGGATGCGGGCGGCTGCCGCCATTGCCGCGCGCTGGTTCTGCAGGCGGGTCGGCTTGGCGTCACCGATGATGTGGCGGGCTTTGCGCAGGTGGCCGTGCTGCGCTGGCGGCTGGCACCGGGTGAGTGGCAACTGGAACAGGAGCATGGCCGGGCGATGGTAAAGGGAAATGTCGCAGGCCTTGCTGTGCGGCTCTCTCTGACGGCAGCCGATGGATTTTCCGCGGTGAGCTTGGAGCAGGGGCTGGAGTCGCGGCACTATGCGGAAAAGACGGACCTTCCGGTTCTGACGGCAAGCATGCACAGGCCGGGCCGGATCGAAACCGTGGTGGAATGGGCGGCATGAGGGTTCTCTATTATCATCAGCATTTTTCCACGCCCGAGGGTTCCACGGGAACGCGCTCCTATGAGATGAGCCGGCGGCTTCTGGCCAGGGGACATCAGGTCACCATGGTGTGCGGCAGCTACAAGGGCGGGCGGACCGGACTGTCCGGCCCCTTTGCCAAGGGCATGCGGCGCGGCCAGGTGGACGGCATCGAGGTCATTGAGCTTGCCCTCGACTATGCCAATGCCCACAGCTTCACCCGGCGCCTGGCCACCTTCCTGCGCTTTGCGGCGCGCGGTGCCGCGATTGCCCTGCGCGAACCCTATGATCTGGTGTTTGCCACATCAACACCGCTGACGGCGGGCATTCCGGGCATTCTGGCGCGCGCCCTGCGGGCCAAGCCCATGGTGTTCGAGGTGCGTGATCTGTGGCCGGAACTGCCCAGGGCCATGGGGGTCATCACCAATCCCGTGGTGCTCACACTCATGTCGGGGCTGGAATGGCTGTCCTATCATGCGGCCCGGCATGTCATTGCCCTGTCGCCCGGCATGGCCGCAGGGGTGGCGCGCCGGGGCATTGCCCCTGACCGCATCACCACCGTGTCCAACGGGTGCGATACGGCGCTGTTTGACGCCGTTGAGGAGCGCTGGCGGCCAGAGGGTGTGGCAGCGGAAGAATTCATGGCGGTCTACAGCGGCACCTTTGGCCTGGCCAATGGGCTGGAGGCGGTTCTGGCGGCGGCGGCCGAACTGAAGCGCCGCCAGCGGCCCGACATCAAGCTGGTGCTGATCGGCGATGGCATGCGCCGGGCGGCGCTGGCAGCGGAGGTGGCGCGCCAGCAGCTCGACAATGTGGTGCTTCTTGCCCCCGTGGCCAAGACCAGACTGGCGGGACTGCTCAAGGCGGCTGATCTGGGCTTGCAGATTCTGGCCAATGTGCCCGCCTTTTATGACGGCACTTCGCCCAACAAGTTTTTCGATTATCTGGCCTGCGGCCTGCCTGTGCTGATCAACTATCCAGGCTGGCTGGCCACCTTCGTGACCGAGCGGCGGCTTGGCTTTGCCGTGCCGCCCGGCGATGCGGCAGGCTTTGCAACGGCCCTCATCAGCGCCGCCGATGACCGCGCCGACAGCCGGCAAAGGGGGCAGGCGGCGCGCCGTCTGGCCGAGGCCGAATTCAGCCGCGATGCCCTTGCCAACCGCTGGGTGTCGGTTCTGGAACAGGCCTGGAATGAGGGTCGGTCGTGATGAAGCCTGCCGTTCTTATTCTGCAAAATGACATCATGGCCTATCGCAAGCCCCTTTATAACGGGCTTGCGGAATTTTTCCGGGTGGTGGTGGTGCATGTGGGCAAGCCGTCGCTGGCCGCCGGTGATCGCTATGAGGAGGTTATTCTGCCGCTCCGGCAGGTTGGACCCTTCCGCCTGCTGCGCGGTTTTCCGCAGGCGGTTTCCGGCATCCAGCCGGTGGCGGTGGTGGGCATGTTTGACCTGCGCTGGCCGCAGTATCTGACACGCTGGACTGTGCCGAAGGTGCGGCGCTTTCTGCTGTGGGGCCACCGCTATTCCGGCCGACGGGCTGCCAATTGGCTGCGTGACCGGATCATGGCATGGGCCGACGGCATTATCCTCTACGGCACTGAAGATCTGGCGGCGCTGAAGGCCCGCGGCTATCCGGCCGAGCGTATTTTCTTTGCGAATAACACCATGGCCATCGGCAATCACCGCGATACGAGCGGCGAGGCAAAGTCGAGCTTTCTCTATGTCGGCCGTTTGCAGGAGCGCAAGGCACTGGACCGGTTTCTGGCGGCCTTTGCGGGCATTCGGGACAAGCTGCCACCGGATTGCCGCTTTGACATTGTGGGCGACGGGGAAGCGCGCGCGCCACTGGAGGCGGCCGCCAACAGGCTTGGCATTGCCGAGCGCGTGGTGTTTCACGGCAAGGTGCTGGATGAGGACAGGCTGGCGACGATTTTCAGCCGGGCCTATGCCTATGTTTCAGACAATGTGGGCCTGGCTGTGCTGCACAGTTTTGCCTATGGGGTGCCTCTCATCACACTGGCCTCACGCGGGCCGGGACGCACCAATTTCCGCCACGGGCCGGAGTTTCAGAATCTCCGGCATGGGGAAAACGCCGTGATTTGCAACTCTGACGCCGAAATAGCCGATGGCATGGTGCGGATGGTTTGTGAGCCGGGGTTTGCCCGGGAATTGGGCAGCAACGGCTATCGGCTTTATGCGCAGGAACGCCTGATGGCCCACATGGTGGCGGGCTTTTGCGCCGCCCTTGAGGGACGGTGTCCGCCGGCGCCATCTTGATCCCGGATCTGCCAGTGCAGGCGGGGTGCCTGTCTATGGGTCAGAGGCAGTCATGTGTTCCCTGGGTGGCCTTGTCTTCACTCTGAGATATTTTGTTTGTTGAATATGCGGGGGTATGTATTTCCCGTTGAAAGATTGTCTCACGCTGAGGAATATGGCTTGCCTTTGATCCGCCAATAGAAAAGGATCGCGCCCGGCCGGGGGGCAGGACGTTTGGCAATGGGCTCGCCTGGACAGTTTGAATAGTGGCAGCCAATCATGTGTGGCATTCTCGGGGTTCTGCGTTTTGATCAATCCGTTGCGCTCTTTGATGACAAGGAGTTTGGCCGGGCCCTTGATCTGATGGTTCATCGCGGCCCGGATGCGCGCCGCGTGCAGCGCTTCCATGATACGGCCCTGCTCGGCCATGTCCGCCTGTCGATCATTGATCTGTCACCGGACAGCCACCAGCCTTTCTGCTTTGCCGATCGCTATTGGGTGGTGTTCAACGGCGAAATCTTCAACTTCATCGAGTTGCGCCAGGAGCTTGAAGCCCAGGGTGCGCGCTTCCGCACCCACAGCGATACGGAAGTGCTGGTGCAGGCCTATGCGTTGTGGGGCGCCTCCTGTGTTCAGCGCTTCAACGGCATGTGGGCGTTTGCAATCTACGATGCGGAGCGGCGGTCGCTGTTCTGTTCCCGCGACCGTTATGGCGAGAAGCCCTTTGTCTATCACCATGACAAGGGGCGTTTTGCCTTTTCTTCCGAGATCAAATCACTTCTGGCGCTGATGCCCGCTCTCGCCCGGCCCAATGTGCAGGCCATTGGCAGTTATTGTCTGGACAGTGTCGGCGCGCAGCACCCGAAGAGCTGGTTCAGCGGTGTCATGCGCCTGCAGCCCGGCCACAATCTCTATGTGGAAAACGGCATGGTGCGCACCGAGAGGTATTGGCACTATCCGCAAGACAGCAATGACCGGATCTCGCCGGAGGACGCCACGGCCGAGTACCGCAGGCTGTTCACCCGGGCTGTGGCGTTGCGCATGCGCAGCGATGTCCCCTTCGGTCTCACCCTGTCATCCGGCGTTGATTCCATGGCCATTGCCCATGAGGTGGCCGCACACTCCGGCAAAACCCTCAATTGCTATACCGCGCGCTTCAACAAGCAGGACTATGGCGCGGCCGATCTGGCCTTTTTCACGTCGCTTGACGGAATTGACGAAGCGGCGACGGTCAGGCGCGAGGCGGAACGCATCGGCCTCAGCGCCAATTTCATTGACGTGGACTACAGCGATCTGGTGGCGTCCATGACCGAGGCCATCACCCATCTTGAGAGTGGCAACAGTTCGCCCGCGGTTGTGCCCATGCTGCAGGTGATGCGCCGGGCCCGGCGCGATGTGACGGTTATTCTGGAGGGGCAGGGGGCTGATGAGCTGATGGGCGGCTATATTGTCAGCTGCTTTGCAACCGCCGTTGCCGAACTGCTGGTGGCCGGGAAGTGGGCTGAAGCGCGCCGCGCCGTGGCGGCCTTCAAGACCAAATATGCCCTGCGGCCGGCCGTGATGCTGGCCATCCGCCAGATGAGCGGCAGTCTGCAGGTGCTGTCACATGCTTACAAACGCATGCTTGGTGTGGGTTCGGTTCTGGCACCGCTGTTTGCCGACGGTGTGAAGCCGCTTGCCGATGACCCCGGCCTCGAAAACGAGGGCGGTGATGGGCTTCTGAACGGTCTGTTGCGCCGGCAGCACAGCGGCGGCCTGGTCAATCTGCTGCACTATGGCGATGCCATTTCCATGGCGGCCAGTGTCGAGACGCGCAACCCCTTTCTTGATCCGGACCTGGTGGAATTCGTGTGGCGGCTGCCGTCGCGCTACAAGGTTTCCGGTGCGGAAGGCAAGGTCATTCATAAAATGGCCATGCGGGGGGTGTTGCCGGAGTCTCTTCTCACGCAGGTGAAAATCGGCTACGCAACCCCCATCGGCAGGCAGTTCACGGCCACGAAGAGCGCGGCTGTGGTGGAATCGCCGGTTGAAGTGTTGTTGTCAGAAAAGTGCCTGGCACGCGGCCTGTTTACCGCCAGGCTCTGATGAATGTGATTGCTGACCATCAACAGGGCAAGCGTGACCATGGCTATTTTCTGTTTCGGCTGCTGAATGTAGAATTATGGTTCAGACAATTTATCGACCGCTCCAACCCCTGACGCGGCCACGAAGGCCCAACTACCTTCTGCTGATCGGCATTGTTCTGACCTGTTTCAGCTATTCCACCACCACGATCATATTGCGCCTGCTGGGTCTGGCCGTCAGCAATTTCAATGTCTGGATCAAGGCTGCAACGGCGGCGGTGTTCATTGCCGCGGCACTGTTTCATCTGCGCGATTTCCGCCAGATAAACCGTGCGGCTGTGCCGCTGCTGATCTTCTTTGTCATCTACAGTGTCCGCATCTATGTCGACATGGTGCTCCTGGACATCCGGTTTTCCACCTATCCGATGTTCTACGTGCTGAGCTACTATTTCTTTCTCACCCTTTTGCCGGTCGTGGTGATTGCCGTATCCCTGCGCCGCGAGGACATGCCGCTTCTGGAGCGCTACATTCTGGTGGCGCTGACCATCGCCAATCTGGTCCAGATCTATTACGTGTTCATGGGTGGCACCATCGACCGGGCCGAAGTTTTTGCCGGCCGCGTGCAGATCGAAGGCGATATCGAGGGGACGGCACTGCTCAGCCCTCTCGTGATTGGCCTTATGGGGGCCAGTCTTTCCAGTCTCGCTCTTGCGCGGCTGGCCTTTGATCGTAGACTCCCCATGATCAAGCAGCTGCTGCTGGTGGCGCTGTTGGGGATTGGCATTGTCAACATTCTATTCTCTGGGTCACGCGGCCCGTTTCTGGGATTTATGGTGTCGTTTCTGATAACGGTTATTCTGGCGCTCATGCCCAAACAGGGCACTGTGGCGCGGGGCCGTTGGGTTTCCGCTGTCTACCTCGGCCTGCCGCTGTTCATTGCCTATATGATGCTTCAGGTCAGCAACGGCTCGATCTATCTGTTCGATCGCTTCATGAGCTTCATCGAGGAACGTGCCGGCGGCGCTACTGAGGCGCGCGATGAAATCTACCGGATTGCCTGGGACGACTTTCTGTCTTCGCCCATCATCGGCCGCAGCTTCGTGACGTCCGGTGACCAGTCGCCGCACAATATCATCCTTGAAGTTCTGATGGCGACGGGAGTGATCGGCGCCACGTTCTTCTTCCTGTCGCTGATCTTCATGCTCATCGCGCTGGGCCGCATTCTGCGAGGCCGGGTGGGGGCCTCGGAGCTCTATATAGCCATGGCGGCGCTGCCGGTCTTTCTTCTGAGCCTTACGTCGGGATCGGTTCATGGTGCGCCGGATTTCTGGGCTCTCTACATGCTGGTCACCGTCTTGGGGGCCCGGCAGGCGGCATCTGTCAGGGGCAGGATGCCCAGGCCCGCAGCACCCCCCCTGCGCTGATTGCCGCGGACGGGGGCTCCGATTTTTCATGATTTGCCGGCCTCCCCCGGGGGCCCCGAGACTTCAGACGGGTGCGGGCGCCCCGGCTGCCGTCTCCCTTCCGCCACCGGTGTTGAGAAATTGTTGCCTTTCCGGCAGGGGCGACGCAAACCAGTAACAGAGAGAATCGCTGCCTGAATATTCCGGCTACAGGGTGCCGCATGCTCATTGAAATCGTGTCGCTATTGCAAAGACGGCTCCCATGACCGGCCCCCTGCTCAGCATCGTCGTTCCCACCAAGGACCGCTATGAAACCCTTGCCGTTCTGGTGGACAAGGTGATGAGCTGGCCGGAGCAGCGGTTTGAACTGGTGATCCAGGACAACAGCAGCGACAACGGCCCCTTCCAGTCTCGGTTGGCGCGCTATGGCGAGGACTCGCGCCTGCGCTATCTCTTCCAGCCCGAGCCGGTTTCGGCGATTGCCAACTGCGATGCGGCGGTTGCCCGGGCGCAGGGACAATTTATCTCCTTCATCGGGGATGATGACGGCATACTGATGCAGGCGGTGGCGGCCGCCCTGTGGATGGAACGGCAGGGTCTGGAGGCGCTGATCTGCAATGTCGCCTCCTACACCTGGCCAGACATGGCCCATTCAGTGGCGGTCAACCGCATTCTCAATGGCCGTCTCATTTTCGGCGCCTACGCTGCCTCAGTCAGCAAGCCCAACGCCCAGCGCGAACTGGAACGGGTTTTCAGACATGGAGCGCGCCATATGTTCGACATGCCGCGCCTTTACCATTCCCTCGTCAGCAAAGACGCTCTCGACCGGCTTCGCGCCGCAACCGGCAGCTGTTTTCCGGGCCCGGTGCCGGATATGGCCAATGCCGTGGCGCTTTGTTCCATCGTCACGCGCTATGCCTATGTCGATATGCCGCTGGTCATCTCGGGGCAATCACGCAAGAGCATGTCGGGCAAGAATTCGGTGCGCGCTCATCAGGGTGAAATCGAAAAGGAACCGTCACTGCCCGCAGATGCCGCGCGGCATTGGGATGCGCGCGTGCCGCGCTACTGGTCGGGCCCCACCATCTGGGCCGAAGCGGCCATCAAGGGTGCGGAGGCCACCGGCCGCTCGGACGTGGTGGCGACATTCAATTTCGCGGCTCTCTATGCGGCGTGTCTTGCCTTCAACGAGCGCCGCTACTGGCCGCGGGTTTGGGCGGCCATGCGGGTTCATGGCAGGTTTGCAGCCTTTGCCATGTGTCCGGCGGTGGCGGCGTATTTCATCGGCATCATGGTGCTGCGAGCCAAAATCCTCCTGTCCAAATTCGTCTATGGCATTGAGGGCAAGGAGTGCGCTGACATGGCGGCTGTGATTGACTATCTGGAGATGCGCCTGAAACAGGAAGGCTGGACCGAAAAAGCGTTCGGGGACAGCGCGTCCGCGACCCGCTGATGTGTCCGGGGTGAGGTAGAACGGGGGCCATGGCCAGTTTCCGCTCCAATGTGGTTGCGAATTATCTCGGCCGCGCCACCTCCATGGCGTCGGTATACGTCTTCGTTCTGTTCTATGTCTCGCTGCTGGGGGTGGAAGCCTTCGGCATCATTTCGTTCTACACCATCCTGCTGTCCTTTGCCTCGCTGTTTGATGTCGGCATTTCGGCGACGTTCTCGCGGCAGGCGGCATTTCAGACGGATCGCGCCGAACTGCTTGACATATTCACCACCTTTGGTCGCGTTCTGCTGATCAGTCAGGTGGTGGTTGCCGGTGCGGTGATGGTGCTGGCATTGCCCATCACACGCCATTGGCTGAAACTGGGCGACGCTGTGGACGCGGACATGGCCGTCACCAGTGTGCGGCTGATGACAGTGGTTCTGGTGCCGCAACTGATGATGAGCTTTTACACCGGCGGCCTCATGGGGTTGCAGCGCCAGGTGCAAGCCAATGTCATTCAGGCCTGCTTCAGCCTGAGCCGGTCGGGCCTGGTCATTCTGCCGCTTCTGATCTGGCCGGATTTGCGGGTGTTCTTTCTCTGGCAGGCGGCGGTGGCGCTGATCTTTGCGCTGCTATCCCGCCGCTTTCTGCTGTCGGCCATGGGCCATGGTATGGCCCACAGCGGTCGCTTCGTATTCGAGAAAATCAAACCCCTGATGGGCTATTCAGCCGGCATGCTGGCCATGACGGTCATTGCCACCATCAACACCCAATTGGACAAGCTGGTGGTCAGCTCGCACTTCGCCATCGCGTCTTTTTCATATTACAGCCTGGCCTCCAGCCTGGCCCAGATCCCGCTGGCCCTGTCACAGCCCGTTGCCATGGCCCTGTTTCCGCGGCTCACCACCTATGTGGCGGCGGGTGACAGCACCCGGCTGTCGGCTGATTATCAGAGGCAGTCAGCCATCATCACGCTGCTGGGGGGGCTGGCGGCCTTCGGCATTGTGGCCTTCACGCCGGAATTGCTTCAGGTGTGGTTTCCCGGTCATGCCATGCCGGATTTCATGGTGCCGGTGACGCGCATTCTGGCCCTGGGCGGATTGTTTCGGTCGTTGCAGCTTGGCCCCTATTACCTCAGCCTGGCGCATGGCGAAAACCGGTTCATTGCCGTGCTGGCGGGTCTGGCGCTGCTGATCAGCGTGCCGCTCACCTTTATTCTCATTGGTCACTACGGATTGTTCGGCGCGGCCATTCCGTGGCTTCTGGTCAATGGGATCAACTTCATCGCGCTCTCCACCTCCAGCCACCGCCGGTTCCATCGGGGCCGGACGGGGCAGTGGCTGTGGGGTGCCGTTCTGGGGCCGCTCAGCCTGGGGGCTGCGGCCATGGCGCTGGCCAGGGCTGCGGCAAATGGGCTTGGCCTTGGCGCCATTGCAAGTCTTGCCCTGGCGGGGGTGGCTGGCGCATTGGCTTTGGCGGCAAGCTATATTAATTTGACACGATCCGGTTCGGAACGGACGTGAGTGCCGATGGGGCGGGGCGCAGGGGGCGTGGAATGAAATTGCAGACCAAGAAAATCCTGATCACCGGTGGCACCGGCTCGTTCGGCAACAAGGTGGCGGCTTTCCTTGAGAGCCATAACCCCAGGGAAATCGTGATTTTCAGCCGCGATGAGTAAAAGCAATACGAAATGCAGCGGGTGCGGCCCAACTATCGTTACGTCATTGGCGATGTGCGTGACCGGGCGCAGGTGGACTTTGCCATGAAGGGCATTGACATCGTGTTTCATGCTGCTGCGCTGAAGCAGGTGCCGTCGTGCGAGTCCTTTCCGCTTGAAGCGGTGAAGACCAACGTGCTCGGTTCACAGAATGTCTGCGCCTCGGCGCGCGACAACGGCATTGAGGCCATGGTGGCGCTGAGCACCGACAAGGCGGTGAAACCCATCAATGCCATGGGCATTTCCAAGGCGATGATGGAAAAAATCGTGGTGTCGCAAAACCTGCTGGGCGGCGGCCCGGTCTACAGTTGCGTGCGCTATGGCAATGTGATGGGCTCGCGCGGATCGGTCATTCCGCTTTTCCTGCGCCAGATCGCCAAGAAGGAAAGCCTGACGCTCACGGACCCCAACATGACGCGCTTTCTGATGACCCTCGACCAGTCGGTCAGTCTGGTGCTGCATGCCTTCACCCAGGCGCGGGGCGGAGAAATCTTCGTGCGCAAGGCGCCCGCCTGCACGGTGCTGGACCTGGCCAAGGCCATGCTGGTGAAATATGGCGATGGCGATATCTCCCGGATCAAGGTCATGGGGGTGCGGCCAGGCGAAAAAATGGATGAAGTGCTGGTCAACGAATATGAAATCCAGCGGGCGATGGAGTCCGATGAGTTCTATGCCGTGCCGGCGGAATATGCAGCGCAGCGGGGCACCGGCAACCATCCCTTCGGCTATGAATACACCTCGGCCAACACCCGGCAGTTGACGGACGCTGGCGACATTGGCGCCCTTCTGGATGCCATGGGGCCAACGGACACCTATCAGTGAACAGTGCCCCCATGAAGGTCATCATTCTTGGCCACCGCGGCATGCTGGGCCAGATGGTGAAGGCCTATTTTTCCCAAGCCCATGAGGTTGAGGTCATTGACGAGCGGCTGGACTTCACCGCCCATTGCCCCGCACTTGCCCGCCTGGCTGAGGCCGGACCCGGCTTTGTGTTCAATTGCGTCGGCCGCATCAAGCAGAAGACCGCGAGCCGCCAGGACCTGTTTGATGGCAACGCCATTGTGCCGCTGATGCTGGCCGAGCGCATGGCGCCGGAGCAATTCCTTATTCATCCGTCCACGGATTGTGTGTTCAGTGGCCAGGCCTCCGTGCCCTACCGGTGGGATGATCCCTGCGATGCCCAGGATGACTATGGCTGGAGCAAGCGCCTGGGCGAGGTGGCGCTGCTGGGCCGGGCGCAGGCCACGGTGGTGCGGGTGTCGATCATTGGCCCTGACCGTGTGGCAGAAGAGCCGCGCGGCCTGTTGGGCTGGTTTTTGTCGCAGCCGGCGGGTGCCGTGCTGCAGGGTTATGTCAACCATCTGTGGAATGGCATCACCACGCTGGAATGGTGCCGGCTGGTGGAGAGCAACATCATGGCCGATCCGGCGCGGCGCTGGGCGGGACGGGTGTTGCAACTGGGCACGGAACAGATGATCAGCAAGCATGATCTGCTGGTGCTGTTCCAGCGCATCTACGGCACTGATTACCGCATTGAACGCTTCACCGCGCCCAACACCGTCAACCGCTGCCTCGTGGGGCAGGTCGTGGCTTCCGATATTGGCGCGCAGCTTCAGGCGCTCAGGGCCTTTGAAGCGGCCCATGGCAGCCTGCTGTCCGGCCATCCAGTATGAGGATTTAGCATGAGCCGCCATATCATGCTGGTGATGGGAACCCGGCCCGAGGCCATCAAGATGGCTCCGCTTTATTATGGGCTGCGGGCGCATCATCCCGGCCAGCGTATTTCCGTTTGTGCCACGGCCCAGCACCGGCAGATGCTGGATCAGGTGCTGGCCCTGTTCGGCATTGTGCCGGACATTGACCTTAACCTGATGAAGGCAGGCCAGGGGCTGGCGGAATTATCGGCCGCCGTGATGACCGGCATGACGGCATCCCTGAAACAGGAAAAGCCCGACCTCATTCTGGTGCATGGCGACACCACCACCACGCTGATGGCCGCCATGGCCGGTTTTTATGCGGGCATACCGGTGGGCCATGTGGAGGCCGGTTTGCGCACCCATGATCTTGCCGCGCCCTATCCGGAAGAAATGAACCGGCAGGTGGTGGGCCGGTTGGCGCAGTGGCACTTTGCCCCCACCGCCACAGCGCGGCAAAATCTGCTGGCCGAGGGGGTTTCGGCCGGGCGCATCACCGTCACCGGCAACACGGTGATTGATGCGTTGCACTGGGTGCTGAATCGTCTGAGTGAAGACGAGGCATTGCGGCGCACCGTTCATGCCGGTCTTGATGCGGTGCTTCCCTTTGCCTGGCGGGAGGAGCCCTTTGTGCTGGTGACGGGCCATCGGCGGGAAAATTTCGGCCAGGGCATGCAGGAGATCTGTGCTGCTCTCAGCGCCCTGACCGAACGTTACCCTGCCTTGCACTTTGTCTACCCGGTGCACCTCAATCCCAATGTTCTGGGACCGGTCAGCGCCGCGCTGGGGCAGACCCGGCGCATCCATCTCATCAGCCCGCAGGACTATCTGCCCTTCGTGTGCCTGCTGCAGCATTGCCGCATTGTGCTGACCGACAGCGGCGGCCTGCAGGAGGAAGCGCCGGGACTGGGCAAGCCGGTGCTGGTCATGCGCGAGGTGACCGAGAGGCCAGAGGCGGTGGCGGCCGGAACGGTGAAGCTGGTGGGGGCCGATGCGGGGCGGATCATTGACGGCATATCGGCCCTGCTTGATGACCCGCTTCTCTATCAGCGCATGGCCCAGGCCCATAACCCCTATGGCGATGGCACGGCGAGCCGGAAGATTGCCGCCTTCATTGACGGTGTGTGGGCGGCGCCGTAAAGCGGCATGCGCTGATGGACCAAAGGCCGGCTTTGACGGATGGTTGGCGCGCAGCCTTCTCACTTTCGCCGCCCCCTTTTGCCGTCCGGAGCCCTGTTCGGCATCCCTCATCCGGATGCTGCCGATTGCGGTTGTCGCCTGTGGGATAATTGGATAAGACGCGGAAAATATGGTGTTTCAGGATGGTTTGCTGTGACGACGTCTTCCCTGCTTGACCGCATCAACAACCGCAAGGCGACGGTGGGTGTCATTGGTCTTGGCTATGTCGGCCTGCCGCTGGCGGCGGCGGCGGCCCGGGCCGGCTTTCCCACGGTGGGCTTTGACATCGACCCGGCGAAGCCCGCCGCCATTACTGCCCAGACCTCTTATATTGAAGCGGTGCCCACCCCGGTTCTGGCCGGGCTGGTGGCGCAGGGCAAACTATCTGCCACCACGGATTTTGCCGGACTGGCCAAGTGCCAGGTGATCATCGTGTGTGTGCCCACGCCCCTCACCCGCCACCGCGAGCCGGACCTGAGCTACATCGAGGACACGGCCCGCACCATCGCCCGGCATCTCAAGCCCGGCACGCTGGTGTCGCTAGAGTCCACCACCTATCCCGGCACCACCAGCGAAGTCATGGTGCCGCTTCTGGAAAAATCGGGCCTGGTGTGCGGCAAGGATTTCTTTGTCGGTTTTTCACCGGAGCGCGAAGATCCCGGCAACCGCGATTTCAACACGGTGACCATTCCCAAGGTGGTGGCCGGCGAGGGGGCGGAGGCGTCAGGCCTGATGCAGGCCTTCTATGGCGCCGTGGTGGCCCGAACGGTTGCCGTTTCCACCCCCGCCACCGCAGAGGCGGTGAAGATCACCGAGAATATCTATCGCGCCGTCAACATTGCGCTGGTCAACGAGCTGAAGGTCATTTTTGATGCCATGGGCATTGATGTCTGGGAGGTGATCAACGCCGCCAAGACCAAGCCCTTCGGCTATCAGGCGTTTTATCCGGGTCCGGGTCTGGGAGGGCACTGCATTCCCATCGACCCCTTCTATCTCACCTGGAAGGCGCGCGAGTTTGACATCCACACACGGTTCATTGAACTGGCCGGTCAGATCAATACGGCCATGCCGCGCTATGTGGTGAACCGGCTGGAGGAGGCGCTGGATCGCCATCTCGGCCTGTCCCTGAGCCGGGCGCGGGTGCTGGTCATTGGCATGGCCTACAAAAAGAATGTGGCCGACATTCGCGAAAGCCCGTCGTTCAAGCTGATCGAACTGATCGAGGAGCGTGGCGGGTCATGCGCCTTTCATGATCCGCATGTGGCGGCAATTCCGCCGACCCGCGAACACGCCGATTTCACCGGACGGGAATCCGTGGCGCTCAGCACCGAAACATTGGCCGCCCATGATGTGGTGCTCATCGCAACTGACCATGATGCCGTGGACTATGGGCTGATTGGCCGGGCGGCGCGGCTGGTGGTGGATTGCCGGAACCGCATGGCCCAGGAAGAAGCCCAGGCCGTGGTGGTGAAGGCGTAAGGGGCGTTCGTTCGCCGCCACCTATTCGGCGGCGAGTTTGGCCTTTTGTGCAACGGCGAGCAGGTGATAGGGCCTGAATACATCCTGTGCGAGGATTGTGAAGTCTGCGGCCACTAGCAGTCCCAGTAGTAGGTCTATATCGAAGACGTGGTGATGGGTGATGCGGGTCACGGCGTTATTCAAAGTGCGGGCGCGATGCTCATCAAATGAAGAGACGGTGCCGTCATTGGTCAGATCGTGGAGACGGATGACCTCTTCAAGATGAGTGTCGTCGTCTTCGGGGGTATTGAAAGCAAAGTCTTCCAGAATATGCGACAGGGGTGTGACAGGCCGGTTTCTGTCGTAAGTGAAGCGTTTGTCTGGGGCCACTACAATCATCATACCGCCTGGCTTAAGAATTCTCTGCCATTCCTTGAGACCTCGGATCGGATTGGCCAAATGCTCTATTACATGCGACGAGATGACGAGGTCGTAGGTTTCATCGGCGATCACGGAAAGGTCAACCGCATCAGCAATGATCTGCTGGCCGGGCTGCTTTTTTTCATCAAACTGGAAGTTCATGCCTGCCGGTATGGTCGACCAGAAATTGGCGTCACTGAAATTGACGTTGTCGAGTGATGCAACAACCGAATAGACGGGAAAGGGTCCGCGCTGACTGAAAATCTTGCTCGGCCCGCCAATCTCAAGTCCGTGCGCACCGGCAATCCTGCTCTCAACTTCGGCAAATGACCGGCGCTTACGATTGCGAAGCCAACTGACAGAGGCTACGACAAGGCTGCTTCGTGCAGTTTGGCGTTTCAGCTTGCGCAGGGCATTTGTGAGCATGGGGTTGTCCTTTCATTTGGCCGCGGTTGCCCCAGGTGGACGGGCGATGGAGGCATCGTCACTGGCCGTTGGACCCTCGGCATCTGTGAAACAAGTTTATGACAAGCGCAATGGTATTTTGTTGGTGCTATTGCGTCAGGGGCGGTCAATCCGAACCAGCCAGGCCAGGAATTTGTAGCCCCTTCAGCCCATGCGCTTCACAGGGGCCAGTCACACGAAAGGCAGTCAATAATGCGGGGCCGTGACACAATTCATGGCTCATGGAGGGGGTGCTGCGGCCACGGATTCCCAGCCCCCTGGCCAGGCGAAGATGGGGGTGGGGTTGCACAGATGTTAAGGGCTGCCCTTGTGGGTCAAGCGGGTGCGGCGGCCGCTGGCGGCATCGCCTCAGTCAAGGGGTTATTGCTGGCGCCGGACGGAGGGATTAAAGAGGCGCCAGATCCACCTTCCGAGGCCCCATGATTACAGGTTACACCACCGGCGTTTTTGACATGTTTCATGTCGGGCACCTGCGCATTCTGGAGCGGGCCAAGGCGCACTGCGACCGGTTGATCGTGGGCGTCTCCACCGATGAGCTGGTGCAGAGCTACAAGAACAAGCGGCCCATCATCCCCCAGGCCGACCGCATGGAGATCGTGCGCGCCATCCGCCATGTCGATGAGGTCATCCCCCAGACCCACCGCGACAAGTTCAGGGCGTGGGAGGAATTGCGTTTCGACGTGATGTTTGTTGGCGATGACTGGAAGGGCGATCCGCTGTTCACAGCGCTGGAAGAAAGGTTCAGCGCCGTGGGCGTGAAGATCGTATTCTTCCCCTATACCAAGCATGTATCATCATCGCGGCTGAGCGACATTCTGCATGCCATCGAGCGCGACGGTCAGGGTATCTGAAAATAAAACTGATGGTCAGCGGCGGCAGAGCTTGAGGCCATAGCGGTCGAGCACATCACTCATCGCCTCGCGGAAGGCGGGTCCGATGTCGTCGCGTTCGAGGCCGAAGGCGATGTTGGCGGCGAGGAAGCCGACCTTGTCACCGCAGTCATAGCTGGTGCCCTTGTAGGCAAGGCCAAGGAAGGGCTGGCTGGCCATCAGCCGGATCATGGCGTCGGTGATCTGGATTTCGCCGCCCGCCCCCGGCGTGGCGGTGGACAACAGGTCGAAGATCTCGGGCTGGAGAATGTAGCGCCCGGAAATGATGAGGTTGGAGGGCGCCTCCTCGCGCTTCGGCTTCTCCACCATGCGGTCGATCATGAAGTGGTTGTTCTCCCAGTCATGGGCCGAGACCACGCCATAGCGCGACACCTGCTCCCAGGGCACCTCCTCCACCGCCACCACATTGCCGCCGCCGCGCTGGTGATAGGTTTCCACCATCTGGGCCATGCAGGAGGGTTTGGCGTGCATCACCATGTCGGGCAGCAGCACGGCGAAGGGTTCATGGCCCACCAGTTCGCGGGCACACCAGATGGCGTGGCCCAGCCCCAGCGGCTCCTGCTGGCGGGTGAAGCTGGTCTGGCCCGCGGCGGGAAGGTCTTCCTCCAAGAGGTCGAGCTCGGCTGACTTGCCGCGCCTGCGCAGGGTTGATTCCAGCTCATACTGCTTGTCGAAATGGTCTTCGATGACGCCCTTGTTGCGGCCGGTGACGAAGATGAAGTGTTCGATCCCCGCCTCGCGCGCCTCGTCCACGGCCAGCTGGATGAGCGGCCGGTCCACCACCGTCAGCATCTCTTTCGGCATGGCCTTGGTGGCTGGCAGAAACCGGGTGCCCAGACCCGCAACCGGAAAGACAGCCTTCTTGATCGGACGTGACAGGGGCATGATGAAAATTCCGGTTCAGGGATGGCGGATGACATCGTCCAGCGACAGTTCTTCGCCGGTCTGAATTTCAATGAGGACAAGGGGGGTGGGGCCGCGGTTGGCCAGTTCGTGCCAGGCACCGGCGGGCACATAAAGCGACTGGTTGGCCACGACATGACGCGACAGGCCGTTGATGGTCACCTCGGCCTCACCCGCCACCACCACCCAGTGTTCGGCCCGGTGCTGGTGCTTTTGCAGGGCAATGACACCGCCCGGTGCAACGATGACGCGGCGCGCCTTGTAGCCGTCGCCCTGGTCGATGAGATCGGAATGGCCCCAGGGCCGGTAATATTCAATATCGGCGTCGGCTTCGGGGAAGCCGCGGTCCTTGAGGGTCTGGACCAGCGGCTTCACTTTTTCCGCCTGGCCCTTGCGCGCCACCAGGACGGCATCGCGGGTGGTGACAACGATGAGGTCATCGACGCCGACCACGGCGGTCAGGGCATCCTCGGAATGGATGAGATTGTTCTGGCCCTCCACCGCCACCACGCGGCCTGCGGTGGCATTGCCCTGATCGTCCTGGGGCAGAACACTCCACACCGCCTCCCACGAGCCGATGTCATTCCATTCATAGGTGACGGGTGAGACCGCAAGGCGCGCGGTCTTTTCCATGATGGCATAATCCACCGAGGTTTTGGGGGCGCGGCCAAAGGCGCCCGCCTCCAGCCGGATGAAGCCCTGGTCCTTGAGGGCATTTTCCGTTGCCTCCTGCACCGCCTCGAAAATGGCGGGGGCCAGCGCCTTCACCTCATCAAGGAAGGTCCGGGCATGGAACAGGTAATTGCCGCTGTTCCACAGATAGCCTTCGCGGATGAAGGCGCGGGCCGTGGACTGGTCGGGTTTTTCGGCAAAGCGCAGGACCGCGCGGCAACCGCCGTCGCGCAGGGGTTCCCCCGGCAGGATATAGCCATAGACCGTGGCCGGGTGGCGCGGCTCCACGCCGAAGCTGACGATGTAGCCGGACCTGGCGTCGGCCAGGCTTGCGGCCACGGCGGCCTGGAAGGCGGCATGGTCGGGAATGCGGTGATCGGCGGCCAGTGCCAGAACCAGCGCATCGGGGTTGCGGGCCACGGCGCGCATGGCGCCCGCCACCATGGCGGCACAGCTTTCGCGCGCCACCGGTTCAAGCAGAATGTCGGCACTGACGTTGAGCGCCTCCAGATCCTTGGCCACGAGAAAGCGGTGGCTGGCGGCGCAGACAATGATGGCGCGGTGGTCAAACAGTTTGCCGGAGGCGCGGCGCAGCGTGTCCTGAAACAGGGAATAGTCGCTGCCCAGGGCCAGAAACTGCTTGGGCTTGGTCTGGCGCGACAGGGGCCACAGGCGCGTGCCTGTGCCGCCGCTCAAAATCAGGGGAATGACGGAACCGGAGGTCATGCACCACACTCAACTGGCCGCAGGCAGGCGGCATCGCCTTCACAACCGCAACAGATTGCTCAAAACAGAGGCACTTCGCAAGCGCGAAGGCAGCATGTCCTTAAGACGGGGGAGATGGCTCTGGACAGGCGGCCCCGTGTTTTGCAAACAGGCGGGAGCAGAGGAGAACACAATGACGATCAAGCGGATTGGTGCCGGCAAGCGCATGAGCGAGGCGGTGGTGTATGGCGGCAAGGTCTATCTGGCCGGGGTGGTGGCGGACAAGGCGGCGGGCCAGTCGGTGACCGAGCAGACCCGCGACATTCTGGAACAGATCGACGCCACCCTGGCCAAGGCGGGCTCGGACAAGACCAGGATGCTGAAGGTCAACATCTTCCTGTCGGACATCACCACCTTTGCCCAGATGAATGCGGCCTGGGATGAATGGATTGTGGCGGGTCAGACACCGGCCCGCGCCACGGTGGAGGCGAAGCTTGCCTCGCCGGACTGGGCGGTGGAGATCATGGTGGAAGCGGCGGTCTGAGTGCCGTTTACCGGCTGTCCTGCCAGTTGAACCAGAGGTAGGCGCCCTTGAGATAGAGGGGCCGGAAGGCGGCAAGCGGAAAGCGGGCCAGCCGCCTTGTGACGATGGCGGAGAGCGGCTCGACCGGTTCCAGCCCCACCATGCGGCGGGCGGCTTCACGGCCGGCCAGCGTTGCCATGGCCACGCCATTGCCGTGCCAGGCCACGGCGGCAAAAACGGAAGCCCTGTCGTCCAGAGGGCCGACATAGGGCACCAGATCATGGGCGAGGCAGACGAAGCCGCGCCAGAAGTGGCTGATCTCCACATCACGCCAGTGGGGAAAGAGCGCGTGGAACTCGGCCACCAGTTTTTCCCGGTAGACGGCGGCGGATGGTGCAGAGGCATCGGTGCCGCCGCGGCCGCCGAACAGGAAGCGGCCATCGGGCAGCAGCCGGAAATAATGGAGCAGCTTGCGGCTGTCGAAGGCAAGAAGGGTTGAGGTCCAGCCCTGGGCCTCCTGCTCGCTGCGGCTCAGGGGCCTCGTCGTGATGATGTTGGACAGGGCGGGCATCAGGCGACCCCGCATGCGGGCCATCACATCCTCCGGCGTGTAGCCATTGGTGGCGATGAGCACCCTGTTGGCGATGAGTCTGCCCTGCCCGGTGTGGAGATGGTGAAGACCATCCTGTTCCTGCCAGCGCAGAAGGCGGGAGTGAGGATGAATGACAGCACCCGCGCGGTGGGCGGCCCGGGCAAGGCCGCGCACATATTTCAGCGGGTGCAGGCCAAAGCCGTGGTTCATTTTCAGGCCGCCGAAGAAGGCGCCATTGAGGCCCTGCTCCTTCAACGCCTCAGGCGTCAGCACGGTCATGTCCTCGCCGAAGGCCTGTTTCATGAAGGTGACATCGGCGGCAAAGTCGTGCAGGCGTGATGGCAGATGGGCCAGCGTCACGTCGCCGGTTTCGCACGCATCCACGTCAATGTCGTGGTGGCGGCACAGGGCGGAAACCAGTTCCACGGCCTCCTTCATGTTGCGGTAATAGCGGCGGCTTTCGTCCTGGCCATATTTCTGGATCATGCGGGCATAGGACAGTTTGTGCGAGCCGACACAGGCAAAGCCGCCATTGCGGCCCGACGCCCCCCAGCCCGGTTCTGCCGCCTCCAGAACCCGCACGGCAATGCCATGGGCGGCCAGTTCCAGGGCCGCCGACAGGCCGGCGTAACCACCGCCAATGATGGCCACGTCACAGCGGACATCACCGGCCAGCGGCAGAAGCGGCAGGTCAAGTGGCGGGGCAGTAGCCTCCCAATAGCTGGCCACGGGGTGGGAAAAGTGAAAGGCGTCGGCATGGGTGGTGGAGGGCATGGCCCATGGAGCCTGAAACGCGGGGAAAATTCAATGGCACCACCGCCTTATTCTTGCCCTGTTGCGGCTTATGTTGCGCCGCAACAAAACGGGAATCGATGATGAAACGCATGATCTTGGCCGTGGCGGCCGCAACCCTCATGGCGGCCTCGGCGCAGGCCGGCACCACCACCGGCATGGCCTCCTATTACAAGTCCGGCAAACTCACCGCCAATGGCGAACGCTTCAATCCGCATGGCCTGACGGCCGCCCACCGCACGCTGCCCTTCGGCACCAGGGTGAAGGTCACCAATCTGCGCAATGGCCGCAGTGTCATCGTGCGCATCAATGACCGCGGCCCCTTCATCCGTGGCCGGGTCATGGATCTTTCCCTGGGGGCGGCCCAGCAGGTGGGTCTCACCGCCACCGGTGTCACCCGCATTGCCTTCACGGTCATGAAATAGGCCCATCGTCTTGCCTTGCTGCCGATGATCTGACAGCCTGCGTGCTTCGGCACGGAGGATGGTGATGAAGATTGTCTTTAGCGAAGATCACCGGCTGCATTTTCCGCAGGGGGAACTCTATGGCGGCGAGCTGGTGACGCCCTTCGAGCGGCCGTCGCGCATGGAATATATCCTGCGCGCCTTGCAGGACCGCAAGATGACCGACATCATCGCCCCCCGGAAGCTCGACATGCGCAAGGTGCGTGCCGTGCATGACCGGGGCTATCTGCGCTTTCTCGCCTCCGCCTGGGATGAATGGCAGAAGGCGGGTTTCCGCGGTGAGGTCATGCCGACCTCCATTCCCAACCGCTCCCTGCGCCAGAAGGAACCCAAACACATTGACGGGCGGGTGGGCTATTACATCCATTCGCTGGAAACCTGCATCACGGCGGGCACCTGGCAGGCCGCGCAATCATCGGCGGCGGTGGCGCTGACCGCCCAGGCCTTGATGAGCGAGGGTGCGCCCCACGCCTTTGCCCTGTGCCGTCCACCCGGCCATCATGCCCATGATGATCTCTATGGCGGCTATTGCTTTCTCAACAATGCGGCCATTGCCGCCGAGGCTTTCCGCGCTGCGGGGGCGGCCCGGGTTGCCATTCTTGATGTGGATTTTCATCACGGCAACGGCACCCAGGACATTTTCTATGAGCGCGCCGATGTGCTGTTCTGTTCACTGCATGGCGAGCCGGAAAACGCCTATCCCTATTTCCTCGGCTATCGCGACGAGACGGGGGCGGGGCCGGGTGAGGGCTGCAACCACAATTATCCGCTGCCGCCGGGCACGGCCTATGACCGCTGGGGCCGGGCGCTGGATGATGCCTGCCGCAGGATTGCCCGGTTCGGGGCTGAGGTGATCGTGGTGTCGCTGGGGGTCGATACCTTCAAGGATGACCCCATCTCGTTTTTCAAACTGCAGAGCGAGGATTATCTGCGGCTTGGCGCGCGCATCGCGCGGCTCAGGAAACCCACCCTGTTCGTCATGGAGGGGGGCTATGCGGTGGCGGCCATCGGCGTCAACACGGTCAATGTGCTGGACGGATTTTTGCAGGCGGCAGGTTGAGGGTGCCTTGGCGGCGCCGCAATCGCGGTGCAGAAGGGGCCACCTTCAAGGGGGATGTTGATCATGAAGAAAGTTTTGACCGGGGGTCTCCTGGCGGTGACCGCCATGGTGATGCTGGCCGCCAGTGCCGATGCCCAGTCCGTGCGCTATTGCCAGCGCTATCCCGATGACCCGGCCTGTGCGGCGGGAGACGGCTATACGCCGCCGCCGCCGCCGGATGGTGGCTACCGCCCGCCGCCGCCGCCGGATGGTGGCTACCGCCCGCCGCCGCCGCCGGATGGTGGTTATCAGCCGCCGCCGCCGGATGGCAGTCCCTATCCGCCGCGTCCGCACAAGCGCCCGCCGCCGCCGGACATGGGCTATGAGCCCGGCTATGACAACGGCCGCTATAATGACGGCTATGGCCGCCCGCCGCGCTACATGCGGCGCATGGGTTCGTGCCAGTATGTCGGCATGGAGCTGCGCCGCTATGGCTATCACAATATCCGTGCGGTGGATTGCAGCGGGCAGAACTACAAGTATCGCGCCTGGCGCGGTGGTCAGCGGTTCCTCATCAAGGTGAACCGCGAGAACGGCCGGATCTATTACGCCATCGGCCTCTGAGCCTCTGATAAAGTGACGATTTTGCACCGCGGGATGAACCTTCATCCCGCGGTTTTGTTTACCAGTCAGGCCCCGGGGCCTTGCGGGGGTGTAGACTGGGGAGGATAGTGTCAGCCGTCACAATCCCGTCGGGGAGACAGTGGAGCGGAGAGCGTCATGCGTGAGCTGTGGTTTGCCGCAATGGTTCTGGCTGTGGGTTTGACCGCGCCGGCGCAGGCGCAATGTCCGCCGCCGGGCTGCATGGCGCCGCCACCGCCACCGGGACCGGGTGGCCCGCCGCCACCGCCGCCGGGAGGCTTCCTGCCGCCGGTTCATTTGGTGCCGGGCGGCTGGTATCCGCCGCCGCCTGGGCATTTCCCGCCGCCCCTTGGCCATGGCCCGGTCTATCTGCAGTGGCGTTCCGGCCTGCCCACACCGCCGGTGATCACCACGCCCATGGAACCGCCCGCCGCACCGCCCTATGCGGCGCCGCCGCCGCCCAGCCTGGGACCGGCCTATGGCAGCTATGATCTGGGCCACCCGGCGGTGCAGCGCTATGCGCCCGCCCCGCGCAAATTGCAGCCGGGGTCGTGCCAGGCGGTGAAGCGCGGCCTGGAACAGTTCGGCTATGCGCAGGTGCGGCCTGTGGATTGCAAGGGCACAGCCTACCGCTATCTGGCCCGGCGCGGCGTGGCGCGGGTGGCCATCACCTTCCAGCGTGCCAGCGGCAAGATCACCGTAACGCCGCGCTGAGGTGGCACCAATAGAGGGAGCCGATTGGCCAGTCACCCCGCATTGGCAAGAGCCCTGTTTGTGGTAGTCTTTCCCTAACGGCTCGTCAGAAGCCGGCAGGAACGTCTGTTTTGCCCAGTGCCGAGAATTCTTGGCGGCGGGCCGGTTTCGGGAGGACCGCATTGACTGATAGAGAGGCCGCCGTCCGGCTGGCGGCAATTGAAGCGCGATCTGTCTCCAAGGTATTCACCGGCTTCAGGCAGGACAGTTTCCGGGCGCTTGACCGGGTTGATGTGACCATCCGGGAGAATGAGTTCTTCACCCTGCTCGGGCCGTCGGGCTGCGGCAAGACCACGCTGCTGCGGCTCATCGCCGGGTTCGACTTTCCCAGCGAAGGCGAGATCCTGCTCTATGGCAAGGACATCGCACCGCTGCCGCCCTACAAGCGCCCGGTCAACACGGTGTTCCAGAACTATGCGCTGTTTCCGCACATGACGGTGGCGCAGAACATTGCCTTCGGTCTGGAAATGCTGGGCAAGGGCAGGGAGGAAACGGCAGCCCGCGTCGACGAGATGCTGAAGCTCGTGCGCATGGAGGCAATGCGCGACCGGCGCACCAGCCAGATTTCCGGCGGCCAGCAGCAGCGCGTGGCGCTGGCCCGGGCGCTGGCGCCCCGGCCCAAGGTGCTGCTGCTCGACGAGCCGCTGTCGGCGCTGGATTACAAGCTGCGCAAGGAAATGCAGGTGGAGCTGAAGCGGCTGCAGCTGGAAACCGGCATCACCTTTGTTTTTGTCACCCACGATCAGGAAGAAGCCCTCACCATGTCGGACCGCATTGCGGTCATGTCGGCGGGGCGCATTCTGCAGGTGGGCAGCCCGCGCGACATCTATGACCGGCCATCGGAACGCTTTGTCGCCGACTTCATCGGCGAGACCAATTTCATCACCGGCACCGTCAAGGGCTTCGCCAAGGGCAGGGCCGAGGTGGCGCTGCCGGGCGGGGCGGTGATTTCGGCCTCGGTGCCGGAGGGGCACAGGCCTGCCGGCACGGTGACGGTGGTGGTGCGGCCGGAACATGCCGACTTCACCACCACGGCAAAGGAGGCGGCCCTGCGCGGGCGCTTTGACCATGCCGTGTTCTTCGGCACTGACACGCATTATCACATCACCCTTGCTGATGGTGCGCCCTTCATTCTGCGCCTGCAGAACGACACCACCGATGAATTGCCGCTCACCCGGGGTGAAGCGGTGATGATCCGGGTGGCGCCGGGCACGGCCCAGGTTGTGCGGGACTGATGCCATGACCGATCCCTCCGCCCCATCGGCCCAGCGTGTCATTGACGAGGCCAGAGCCCGCGACGTGCGCAGCCGCTGGCTGCTGTCGGCACCGGCGCTTGCCATCATCTTCTTCGCCGCCATCGGCCCGCTGTTTGTGGTGCTGATCTATTCCTTCATGCAGAAGGGCGACTATGGCGATGTGAAGCCCTGGACCTTCTCCACCGACGGCTGGTTCAATGTGCTGTTCGAGCGTGACCTGTTTGACGACACGCTGGGGCTGGCCTGGGCCAATCTGGTGATCTTCTGGCGCTCGGTGAAGCTTTCGGTCATCACCACGGTGGTCACACTGCTGCTCGGCTTTCCCACCGCCTATTTCATTTCCACCAGGCCCGAACACCGCCGCGATCTGTGGCTCTTTCTCATCACCATTCCGTTCTGGACCAATCTCCTGATCCGCACCTTCGCCATTCAGGAGGTGGTGCGCAATGAAGGCATTGTGAACTCGGCGCTGATCGGCCTTGGCCTGATCCATGAGCCGATCCAGATCATGTTCACCGACACGGCAATTCTGCTCGGCATGGTTTATGTCTATCTGCCGCTCATGGTGCTGCCGCTCTATGCCTCCATGGAAAAGATCGACTTCCGCCTGGTGGAGGCGGGCTATGATCTCTATGCCACGCGGTTTGCGGTGTTGCGGCGGATCATCATTCCGCTGGTCAAACCCGGCATTGTGGCGGGGTCAATCCTCGTCTTCATTCCATCGCTTGGGGCCTATGTCACGCCCAAGCTTCTGGGTGGCGGCAAGAACATGATGCTGGGCAATCTCATTGAATTGCAGTTCGGCCAGGGCCGCAACTGGCCCCTGGGCTCGGCGCTTTCCATCTTCCTCATGATCATCGTCATGGCGGCCCTTCTTGTCTATGTGCGCAACGCCTCGGACAGCGGTGGGCGCCATGGCTGAGCCCTTCTCCATCCGGCGTCAGCCCGGCTTCACCACCATCGCGATCCTGTGTTTCGCGCTGCTCTATCTGCCCATCGCCACGCTGGTGTTCTATGCCTTCAACGCCGGCATTTCGGTGGCGGTGTGGGAAGGCTTTTCGCTGCGCTGGTTTCAGGAGGCCATGGCCAATGAGCGGGTGCAGGAGGCGGCCTGGCATTCCTTCATCATTGCCACGGTGGCGGCCCTTGTCTCGACCATTGTTGCCACCATGGCGGCACTGGCCACCACGCGCACCGACCCCTATCCCGGCCTCACCTTCAAATATGCCTTCATCAACCAGCCGCTGATGGTGCCGGAAATTGTCACCGCGGTGGCGCTGCTCATTGTGTTTTCGCGGGTGAAAATGTGGACGGGCTATACCGGGCTTGGCTATCTCATGGCAGCGCACACGGGCTTCTGCATTCCCTTTGCCTATCTGCCCATTCGGGCGCGGCTTGAAAACATGGACCTGACGCTGGAGCGGGCGGCGGCCGATCTCTACGCCACGCCCTGGGCCACCTTCCGGCGCGTCACCCTGCCGCTGCTGTGGCCCGGCATTCTGGCGGGAATGATGCTGGCCTTCGTCATTTCACTCGATGACGTGGTGATCACCGAATTCGTCAAATCGGCGGGCCAGGAAACGCTGCCCACCTATATGCTGGGACAATTGAAGCGGGCGGTGACGCCCGAGATGAATGCGATTTCCACGGTGTTTCTGCTTCTCTCCGTGGTTATCGTGACGGTGTTCTTCTTCATCAACCGGAAGAAGACCTGAACCAAGAGGAAGCAAGGAGGAAGACATGATGAAACGGTTTCTGTTGGCGGCGGCGGGCTGCACCATGCTGGCGGGCGTGGCCCATGCCGAAGGTGAGCTGAACATCTACAACTGGGGCAATTACACCAGCCCGGATGTGGTGAAGAAGTTCGAGGAGAAGTACAAGGTCAAGGTCACCGTCACCGACTATGACTCGAACGACACGGCGCTGGCCAAGGTGCGCGCTGGCGGCCATGGTTTCGACATGGTGGTGCCGTCGGGCAATTTCATGCCCATCTGGATCAAGGAAGGCCTGCTGCTGGAGGCGCGCCCCGACCAGATGGAGAATTTCAAGAATGTCGATCCGCAGTGGGTCAATGTTGATTATGACCCGGGCCGCCACTATTCGGTGCCGTGGCAGTGGGGCACGGTGGGCGTTTCGGTGCGCACCGACAAATACAAGGGCGACATCAACACCTGGGGCATCATCTTCAACACGCCGGATGAGCTGAAGGGCAAGGTCAATGTCGTGCCGGAGATGAACGACGTGATCGACGCGGCCATCAAATACAATGGCGGCAAGCATTGTTCCATGGACAAGGAAATCCTGAAGAAGGCGCGCGACACGCTGGTGGCCGCCAAGCCCAACTGGGTGGCCATGGAATATTCCACCATCGAGAAGATGGTGAAGGGTGACTATCTCGCCACCTCCGACTGGAACGGCTCGGCGCTGCGCCAGCGCCTGCAGAATCCGGATATCAAATATGGCTACCCCAAGGAGGGCTTCACCTACTGGATGGATAACCTGTCCATCCTGAAGGACGCCAAGAATGCGGAGAACGCCAAGCTGTTCATGAACTTTGTCATGGACCCGGAAAATGCGGCGGGGCTTTCGGCCTTTGCCCGCTATGCCAACGGCATTGCCGGATCGGACAAGTTCATGCCGGCCGACATGAAGGACGCGCCGGAGCTCAATGTGCCGGCCGAGTCGCAGCCGCATGGCGAGTTTGCCACCGCCTGCCCGCCGGAAGCGGTGGAGATCTACACCAAGATCTGGACCGAGCTGATGAAGTAAGGCTTGCCTCACTGTCATGGCCCCGGCGGCATTTGCTGCCGGGGTTATTTTTTGCTGCGCCAGAACAGGGCGTGGCGGGCGGCGGGCGTGGTCAGGGTGACAATGGCGAAAACCTCGCCCCCCCGCAGCAGGCGGCGTTCCAGCCGTAGGCACGGTTCATGCGGCCCCACCCGCAACAGCCGCCGTGCCAGATCATCGGGGTGGCAGGCCTCCAGCGTATTCTCCACCGCATCGGCCCCATCCGAAAGCTGACGGAGAGAGGGAGGCTCAGCCGCCGTCTGGCCGGTGAGCAGGGCGGGGTTCAGGTAGCGGCTTTCCAGTTGCACGGGCTGGCCCTGTTCCTCATGCAGCAGGACGAGATGGTTGAGCGGTTGGGAGGCCCCCAGCCCGAAGGCATCCATCAGCACCGGCGAGGCCATGAGGCTGCGGCTGTGCTCTATCCTGCGGCTGTAGCGGTGGCCGTGGCCGCGCACCACCGCCTCCATGTCGATGAGATCAATGGGTGGGGCGGGTGGCGCGGGGGAGAGGGCGGCCTCGGCGACGAAGCTGCCGGAGCCGGAACGCCGCACCACCAGCCCTTCCGCGGCCAATTCCTTCAGCGCCCGGTTGGCGGTCATGCGCGAAACAGAGAATAGCGCCACCAGCTCATGTTCCGAGGGCACCCGGTCACCAGGCTTCAGGGCGCCTTCGGCAATGCGGTCACGGATATGGGTTTTCAGACGGGCATAGTGGGGTTCGGCCATGGCGCACTCCTGTCTATACAGGATAGGCAGTGGTGCCATGCGCCGCAAGGTCAGGCGAGGCTGTTGGCGTAGCGGCAGATGCGCCGGGCGGCCTCGCCCATCTGGTCTTCACCCACGGTCAGCGCCACGCGCAGGTGGCCCGCACCCCCGGCACCGAAGCTTTCGCCCGGCATGGTCACCACGCCTTCGGTGGCCAGAAGACCCGCCGCAAAGTTCTGGCCCGTCAGGCCGGTTTTGCGCACATCCACCATGACGAACATGCCGCCCTCCGGCAGATGGGCAGAAACCCGGGGGGAGGCGGAAAGCCCTTCCACCAGGGTGCGGGCCCGGCGCTGATAGGTTTCCTTGACCGCATCCAGTTCGGGGAAGTGATGGTCGAGGGCGAAGGCTGCGGCATCCTCCAGAAAGGCCTGCGAGCCGAACAGCATGGTTTCAGTGATGGCCACGGCGCGGCTGACAAATGCGGCGCTGGCGGCAATCCAGCCGCAGCGGAAACCGGGCATATTGTGGGACTTGGAGAGCGAGGACACCACCACGGTGCGCTCTTCCAGGGCGGGGTCGTGGAAGGGCGAGACAAAGGGCCGGTTGCCATGGGTCAGCGTGGCATAGACCTCATCCGAAATGATCCACAGGTCGTGCTTGCGGGCCATGGCGCCAATGGCGGCCACTTCGGCTGCCGTATAGACGGCCCCCGTGGGGTTGCCGGGCGAGTTGATGAGGATGGCCCGGGTGCGCGGTGTGATGGCGCGCTCAAAGTCGGCCACATGGGGGTGAAAGCCACGATCGGGGTCAAGCGGCACCGGCACGGCCACGGCACCTGGTGCCGCCACCACGCCCTCATAGGTGGCGTAATAGGGATCGGGCAGGAGAATCTCGTCGCCCTCATCAAGCAGGGTGGTGGCGGCGACATAAAGCGCCGTCTGGGTGCCGGGCAGGTAGAGAAACTGGGCGGGAGAGAGGCTGCGGCCGGTGTCCTTGCTGTAGCGGCGGGCCAGCGCCTCCAGCACATTGGCCTCGCCCTGGCCGGGGGCATAGCGGTAACGTCCGCTCCGCATGGCCTTTTCGGCGACATCGAGGATGGCGGCGGGCGGCGGCGCATCGGGTTCGCCGATCGACAGAAAAATCACCTTTTCGCCGGCGGCAGCCCGGCGGCGGCCCTCAAAGTGAACCTGCCATTTTTCAGCACCGAGGCTGGCCAGCCGGTCGGCGATCCGCGCCATACGCATGGTTTGCTCCAAAATCAGAGCGGGGCTTCCCGCCCCGCTGTCAGTTTCGTTCAGATTGCCAAAGCGCTGATGCGCCGTCGAGGGGTCAGCTTTCCACCAATTCCCGGGCCAGCCGCCCCAGTTCCACATAATTGGTCTTGCCAGAACCGAGCAGCGGAATGTCCTGCAGCCACTTGATGGTGCGCGGAATGGCAAGTTCCGACAGGCCCTCGCCACGCAGCCCTTCGAGCAGGGCCTTGCGCTCAAGTTTCTCCATGGTGGTGAAGAGCACAAGCTGTTCACCCTTCTTGGGGTCGGGCACAGACACCACGGCATGGGAAAAATCGGGGAGAAGCTTGCCCATGGCGGTTTCCACCGCTGTGAGCGAAATCATCTCGCCCGCCACTTTGGCGAAGCGCTTGACGCGGCCCAGAATGGTGATGAAGCCCTGGTCGTCCACCTTCACCACGTCACCGGTGTCGTGCCAGCCGTCCTGGGGCGGCTCGATGGCACCGGGATTGTCGGCGCGGATATAGCCCAGCATGACCGTGGGACCGCGCACAAAGAGCCGGCCGCCCTCGGCGATGCCTTCCACCGGTTCCAGCCGGTATTCCACCTGATCGAGGAAGCGGCCCACCGTGCCGCTGCGATAATGCATGGGCGTGTTGGTGGACAGAGCCGGTGAACATTCGGTGACGCCATAGGCTTCGAGAATGCGCACGCCAAATTTTTCCATCCACAGATTGCGCGTCTCGGCCTTCAGGCGTTCGGCCCCGGCCAGCACAATGCGCATGTTGAAGAAATCATAGGGGTGGGCATTCTTGGCATAGCCGTTGAGGAAGGTATCGGTGCCGAACAGCAGCGTGGCGTTGATGTCGTAACACAGCTCGGGCACGATCTTGTAATGCAGCGGCGAGGGATAGAAGAAGGTGTAGATGCCGGACAGGATCGGCAGCAGCGTTCCGCCCAGCAGCCCGAAGGCGTGGAACATGGGCAGACAGTTGAACATCACGTCCTCTTCGCTCACAGCCACCCGGGCCGTGGCCTGAAGCCGGTTGGCCTGGAAGTTGCGGTGCGACAGGGCCACGCCCTTGGGCAGGCCTTCCGAGCCTGAGGTGAAGAGAATGGCGGCGGGCGCGTTGGGGTCCTGGCTGGCGCCGGAGTGGCGCAACGCCCAGTGCGGGAAGCTCTTGGCCCACAGGCCGAACAGCTTGTCGCCCAGCTTCAGGCCATCGCGTACATCCTCGAGATAGATGATGCGGTTGGTCTTTTCGAGGAGCGCCAGGGTCTCCTGCAGTTCACCGAGTTCTATGAAGCGGCGCGAGGTGACAATGCTGGACACTTCGGCGGTGGTGCAGGCCACCGACATGTTCACCGCCCCGGTGGAATAGTTGAGCATGGCGGGAATGCGGCCCATGGCGTGCAGGCCGAAGAAGGTGAGCAGCGCACCCAGCGAGTTGGGCAGCAGCACGCCCACGGTTTTCTGGCCGGGGGTAAGCTGGGCAATGCGGCGGCCCAGAATGAAGCTGCCCATGATGAGGCGGTTGTAGGAAACGGGCTTGCGCTGAATGTCCTCGGCGATCTTGCGGCGGCGGCCATGGACATGGGCGGCGTCGATGAGACTGTCGAACAGGGTCTGATCGATCTTGGAGGTGCGGAACACCATGTCGGCCATGACGTCATAGAGCTTGTTGGCCTGGTATTCGCGCAGGGCAGAGCCCTTGAGTTCGGGCGGGGCTGCAAACTTGATGGGCGGCAGGAAGGTGAGGGTGATCTTGGGGAACCAGCGCAGGCGCAATTTGCCGCGCAGGCGCGAGGTTTGTGAATATTGGGCACCGTCGATGCGGACGGGAAGGATCTTGGCATTGGCCATCTGGGCCACGGCCGCCGGGCCTTCATAAACCTTCATCAGGGCGCCGGTGACGGTGAGGCGGCCCTCGGGAAAGATCACCACCTTCTTGTTGGCCTTGAGGGCGTCCACCAGCCCGCGCAGAGCCAGCGGGTTGCCGGGGTCAATGGGGGCGATGTCATAGAGGGCAAAGGCAGGCTTGGCCCACCACTTGTCTGCCATCAGTGTGTTGATGGCAAAGGTGGCGCGTTCCGGCAGAAAAGCCGAGAGCAGCGGACCATCCACCAGCGCCGTATGATTGGCGATGATGACGGCGCGGCGGCCGGCGGCTTCATAGTTCTCCAGCCCCTTCACCTCCACATCATAGAGGAAGCTCAGAATGTTGCGGGTGACGGCAGCGATGGATTCATGGGGCAGCAGCCGGATGATGTAGACCGCGCCGATGGCCGAGGCGAGACCGGTGATGAGAAACAGACCGCGCGCCGACAGCCCCATTTTCAGAAGCAGCGCGCTGAGCAAGGCAGCGGCGGTCATGGCGGCAGCGTTGATGATGTTGTTGACACCGATGACGCGGGCCCGGCGCGATTGCGGGGTGCGGCTTTGAATCAGGGCAAACAGCGGCACCACGAAAATGCCGCCGAACACCGCAATGAGGAAAAGATCAACCAGCACATGCCAGCCGGAGAAGCTGGACAGGAAACTGGCAAGGGTGGTTGGTGCCTCCGCTGTGCCGAGCCTGCCGGCGCGGCCCGCGGTGAAAAACAGATCGATGATGAAGAGCGTGGTGAGCACCGCCGAGGGTGGCGCATATTTGACCGACACCTCACCGTTGAGCAGCCAGTTGCAGATGAGCGAGCCCACGGCAATGCCGACGGTGAAGGTGATGAAGCCCAGGGTGGTGACGCTTTCCACGGCGTGCAGGTCGGCCTTGGTGAACAGCGGCATCTGGGTGAGGAAGATGGAACCGATGACCCAGAAGCCGGAGATGCCGAGAATGGATTGAAACACGTCGCGGCTTTTTCTCACCTGGGAAATGACGCGGCCGGTTTCGGACAGGAAATTGCGGTTCACCACCAGATCGGGCTGGGCCGGGGGGGCGGCTGGAATTTGCCGGGCGGCCAGCCAGCCGATGATGGCCAGACCCACCATGACAATGGTGACGCCCCAGCGGCCCTGGGCATGCAGAATGGCCATGGAGCCGAACAGCGTGCCGAGGAGAATGGCCACGAAGGTGGCCATTTCGATCATGCCGTTGCCGCCGAGCAGTTCCTGCTTTTCCAGATGCTGCGGCAGGATGGAATATTTGATGGGGCCGAAGAAGGCCGACACCGTGCCCATGAGAAAGACCGAGAGCAACTGGAGCCAGAGCTGGTTGGTGAACAGCGAGAAGGCGGCAATGGCGACGGCGAAGATTTCAAAGAAGCGGGTGCGGCGGGCAATGAGCGCCTTGTCATATTTGTCGGAGAGCTGGCCCGCCAGCGCCGAGAACAGAAAGAAGGGCAGCATCAACAGGCCGCCGGCGATGGTGTTGGCAAGACCTGCGGTTTGGGTGGTGGTGCCGGTGGCGCCGGAAATCAGCAGCAGGGCCAGGGCAAAGCGAAAGGCATTGTCATTAAAGGCGCCGATGGCCTGGCTGATGAAGAGCGGCAGAAAACGCTCCGTCTTCAGCAAGGCAAACTGGTTTGGCCCGGACATGGCGTTCTCCCGCAATATTCTTTGAATTTCGCAGGAGTATGTCAGAGGCGGCTTGGGGGACGCAAGGGCGCTTCCCCAGCCAAATGGGCGGTGATGAGCCGCAGGGTTTCAAGGTGATTGTTGGTGATGGAGGCTGCTCCCGCCGCCAGCAGGGTCCGGCGGCGTAGGGCGCTGCGGCTGAAGCCAAGGAAGGGGATGCCGAGGCACCGGGCGGCCATGACATCTGTCACATTGTCGCCGACATAAACGACCTGGGCCGGGTCAAGGCCGGAAGCAGCCAAAGCGCGGGCGAGTATGACGGTTTTGCTGCCGCCGCCCTCGGCTCCGAAGGCCAGGGAGGAAACGGCCTGCCACAGCCTTGCCCGCTCCAGCCTGAGGCGGGCGGCGGGGAGAAAATTGGCGGTGGCAAGGCCCAGCCGGGCGCGGGGCGTCAAAGCCGTCAGCAGGCTGCGGACATGGGGCACAATCAGGCTTTTCACCCGGCCTGTGGCCAAAGCCTGGTTCAGCAGTGCCAGATAGCGGGCCTTGAAGGCCGGGGCGTCAGAGGCCGGAAGGCCATGGCGGGCGAGGATTTCCGCCACAATGTCCTCGTCATTGCGGATGCGGTAGCTGTTCCAGTCGCGCGACAGGCCGGTGGCATCAAGGAGCGGCGCAAAGGCCTGGAAGAACACCTCCTCCTCGGGCCGGGTCAGTTCCAGCAGCACGCCGTCACAATCGAAGATGACGGCCCGCGCCATGGCCTCAGGCCGCTGAACCGGCCACGTCAGGCGGGTTCACCGCATGGCAGGAAACCTGCGCCCCGGCATGGGACAGCAGGGAGGGACTCAGCACCCGGCAGGTGTCAAAGGCGAGGGGGCAGCGCGGATGAAAGGTGCAGCCGGACGGCGGGTTGAGCGGCGAGGGCAGTTCGCCCTTCAGGACGATGCGCTGGCGCTTTTTCTCCGGGTCGGGGCGCGGCGTGGCCGACAGCAGCGCCTGGGTATAGGGGTGCTGGGGGGCATTGAACAGCACATCGCGCGGTGCCTTCTCCACCGTGCGGCCCAGATACATGACCATCACCTCATCGGCGATATGGCGCACCACCGACAGATCGTGGCTGATGAACAGATAGGCGAGATTGTGCTGATGCTGAAGATCGGCAAGCAGGTTCAGAACCTGGGCCTGAATGGAAATATCAAGCGCCGAGACCGGTTCATCCAGCACCAGAATCTGCGGGTCGAGCATGAGGGCACGGGCAATGGCGATGCGCTGGCGCTGGCCGCCGGAAAACATGTGCGGGTAGCGGTCGTAATGCTCGGGGCGCAGGCCCACCGCGGCCATCATGGCGCGGGCCTTTTCGGTGCGCGCGGCGGCGGGCAGTGTGGTGTTGACCAGCAGCGGCTCCTCCAGCGCCTTGCCAATCTTCTGGCGCGGATTGAGCGAATTATAGGGGTTCTGGAAGACGATCTGCACGCGCGGCCTGAGCGCCCGCATGGTGGCGGCGCTGGCGCCGACAATTTCCTCACCGGCAATGGCAAGTGAGCCTGCGGTGGGCGGCTCGATCATGGTGACGAGACGGGCCAGGGTGGACTTGCCGCAGCCCGATTCACCGACAACGGCCAGTGTCCTGCCGGTTTCCAGTGTGAAGCTGACGCCATCCAGCGCCTTCACCGTGGCCGGGTCGGCAAAGGGGCCGCGGCTCACCTGATAGTGGCGGGCAAGGTCATGGGCGGAGAGAACCTGGCTCATGCCGCCGCCTCCTTGCCGGGATGCCCCTGGGGCCGGCCGTTCAGCAGCGGATAGTGGCAGAGCGCGCCTTCCTTAAGGGGTGGCGGCGTGGTGCGGCACAGATCGGTGGCGAAGACGCAGCGCGGCGAGAACAGGCAGCCCTGTGGCCGGTCAAACTGGCCCGGCACAACGCCCGGAATGGAGGGCAGCTTCTTCATGGTGGCGCGTTCCGGCAGGGCTGAAAGAAGTGCGGCGGTATAGGGATGGCGCGGCGCGGCAAAGAGCGGGCCCACCTTCTGCTCCTCCACTTTCTGGCCGGCATATTGCACCGATACGCGCTCGGCGGTTTCGGCCACCACGCCCATGGAATGGGTGATGAGCACCAGGCCCATGCCGGTGTCCTTCTGGATTTTCAGCAGCAGTTCCAGGATCTGGGCCTGAATGGTGACATCAAGGGCGGTGGTGGGTTCGTCGGCAATGAGCAGCTTGGGATGGCAGGCAATGGCCATGGCGATCATGACGCGCTGGTTCATGCCGCCCGACAGCTGGTGCGGGAAGGAGGTGAGACGGCTTTCGGCACCGGGAATGCCCACCTGTTCCAAAAGCTCGATGGCCCGCGCCCGGCGCTGGGCCTTGCTCATGTCCATGTGGGTCTTCAGAGCCTCGGTGAGCTGATAGCCCACGGTGAAGCAGGGATTGAGCGACGACATGGGTTCCTGAAAGATCATGGCCAGATCCTTGCCGACAATCCGGCGGCGCTCCTTCGGCCCCATGGTCAGCAGGTTCTTGCCGTCAAACTCCAGCCTGTCGGCGGTGATCTTGGCCGTCCACGGCAACAGCCCCATGAGAGCCAGCATGGACACCGATTTGCCGGAACCCGACTCGCCCACGATGGCCAGCACTTCATGGTGGTCAACGGTGAAGGAGACGCCGTCGACGGCACGGAAGGCGCCGGAGCCGGTGGAAAATTCGACCGTGAGATTGTGGATGTCGAGCAGCGCCATGGCTCAGCTCCGCTTCAGGCGCGGGTCAAGCGCGTCGCGCAGGCCGTCGCCCATCAGATTGATGGCCAGCACAGTGATGAGAATGGCCAGGCCGGGGAAGGCCATGACCCAGGGATGGGATTGCATGAGGTCGCGCGTGTCGGCCAGCATGGCGCCCCATTCCGGCGTGGGCGGCTGGGCGCCAAGACCGAGAAAGCCCAGGCCCGCCGCTTCGAGAATGGCATCCGACACGCCCAGAGCGGCCTGCACGATGAGGGGGGCCAGACAGTTGGGCAGAACGGTTGCCGCCATGAGGCGGAAGGGCCTCACCCCCGCCACCTTGGCGGCGGTGACATAGTCCTTGGTGAGTTCGGCCAGGGCCGAGGCGCGCACCAGGCGCACATAGCGCGGCAGATAGACGATGGTGACGGCAATGATGGTGTTGGTGAGCGAGGGACCGATCATGGCGATGATGAGGATGGCCAGCACCAGCGAGGGAATGGCCATGATGAGATCCATGATGCGGATGATGACGACATCCACAAGACCGCCGAACCAGGCAGCGGCCAGCCCCATGGTGATGCCCGTCACCATGGAAACCGACATGACGGACAGACCGATGAACAGCGAGATGCGCGCCCCATACATGAGGCGCGAAACCATGTCGCGGCCCACCGCGTCGGTGCCCAGCCAGAAGCGCGGGTCGGCCCCCTCGGCCCAGAAGGGCGGCAGCTTGGTGGCGCCCTTGAACTGTTCGAGCGGATTATGCGGGGCCAGCACCGGCGCCAGAATGGCGATGAGAATGATGGACACGACCACGGCAAGGCCCACCACGGCGCCGCGGTTTTCGCGGAAGCTGCGCCAGAAGGACAGGAACGGTCCGGGCGGGGCCATGGGCTTTGTGGCAAGGGCGGTGTCAGTGGCCATGGCGGATCCTCGGATTGATCAGGCCATAGGTCAGGTCCACCAGCAGATTGACGACGATGACGGCTGCCGAAATCAGCATGATGCCACCCTGCAGGGCCGGGTAGTCGCGGCGCGAAATGGATTCGATCAGCCATTTGCCCACGCCGGGCCAGGAGAAGATGGTTTCTGTGAGCACCGCACCGGCCAGCAAGGTGCCAACCTGAAGACCGATGGAGGTGATGACCGGAATGAGTGCGTTGCGCAGCGCGTGCACGCCGATGACGCGCCAGTTGGCCAGGCCCTTGGCGCGGGCGGTGCGGACATAGTCCTCCTCCAGCACCTCCAGCATGGATGAGCGCGTCATGCGGGCAATGACGGCCAGCGGCACGGTGCCCAGCACAATGGTGGGCAGGATGAGGTGGCGCACCGCATCCATGAAGGCGCCCTTCTGGCCGGAGAGAAGCGAGTCAATGAGGGCAAAGCCGGTGACCGGCTGGTAGTAATATTTGATCAGGTCCACCCGGCCCGAAACGGGCGTGAGGTGAAGCGTATTGGACATGACCAGAATGAGAATGAGGCCCCACCAGAAGATGGGCATGGAATAGCCGGTGAGGGCCGCACCCATGAGGGCCTGATCATATATCTTGCCGCGGCGCACGGCGGCGAAAACACCGGCGGGAACCCCCACCAGGGTGGCCATCACCATGGCGCAGAGGGTGAGTTCCAGCGTGGCGGGAAAGAGGGTGAAGAACTCATGGAGCACGGGCGTGCGCGAAATGATGGAGGTGCCGAAGTCGCCGTGCAGAATGCCCCAGGCATAGTCCCAGAACTGTTTCAGCACCGGCTGGTCGAGGCCCATTTCATGGCGGAGCTGGGCCAGCCGTTCCGGCGAAATGCCGCGCTCGCCGCGGCGCACCTCAATGGGGTCGCCCGGCACCAGGCGGATCATCATGAAGGTGACCAGCATGAGGGCGAAGAAGGTGGGGAGAGTGAGCGCCAGGCGCTTGAGGAAAAACCTGATCATGCCGCACCCGGCATGAAGGGAAGCGGGCGGCCATTGCCCGCGGGCGGGCTGCAGCGAGGGTGAAGGGTCATGGCCGTCGCGGGTTACGGGGTTACAACAGACGTGAAACGGGGCGCAGCCCGAAGGTCTGCGCCCCGTTCATTTGCATGATTATTCCTTGATGTCCACGTCCTGGAACTCATGGGCGCCAAGCGGGCTGATCTTGTAGCCCGTGACTTCCTTGCGCACCGGTTCGAAGACGGTGGAGTGGGCAATGTTCAGCCACGGCAACTGGTCGTGGTGAATCTTCTGCATCTCCTTGTAGATGGCGGCGCGCTCATCCTGGTTGGTCAGCGAGCGGGCCTTCATCATGTCGGCGTTGAAGGTGGCGTCGCACCACTTGGACAGGTTCTGGCCAGCGGGCTTGCCGTCCTTGTCGCAGCCGGCCAGGAAGAAGAAGTTGTCCGGGTCGCCGTTGTCACCCGTCCAGCCGAGCAGGCCGAGCTGATGCTCACCCGCCTGCAGGCGCTTGCGGTATTCCCCCCACTCGTAGGACACGAGCTTGGCGTTGATGCCGACCTTGGCCAGATCGGCCTGCATCATTTCCGCCATGCGCTTGGCATTGGGGTTGTAGGGGCGCTGCACGGGCATCCACCACAGATCGGTTTCAAGGGTTTCGACACCGTTCTTCTTCAGCAGTTCCTTGGCCTTCTCGGGGTTGTATTCCCAGTCCACCGTCGTGTCGTCATAGGACCAGATGGTCGGCGGGATCGGGTTCTTGGCCTTCTGGCCGGCGCCCTGATAGACCTCCTTCAGGATGGCATCGCGGTCGATGGCCATGGCAATGGCCTCGCGCACTTCCACCTTGTCGAAGGGCGGCTTGGTGGTGTTCATCGACAGATAGCCGATGTTCAGGCCCGCCTGCGACATGAGGTTGATGTCGGCATCCTTGCTCATGGCGTCGAGGTCGGCCGGGTTCGGCGCGATCATCACCTGGCATTCATTGGCCTTCATCTTGGCATAGCGCGCGGTCGGATCCGGGGTGATGGCGAACACCAGATCGTCCACCTTGGGCTTGCCGGCCCAGCCGTCAAAGGCCTTGAAGCGGATGACGGCGTCCTTCTGATAGTCGACGAACTGGAAGGAGCCGGTGCCGACCGGAATCTGGTCGAACTGTTCGGGCGTGCCCTTCTTGGTCAGAAAGTCGGCATATTCAGCCGAGTGGATGGTGGCGAAGTCCATGGCCAGATTGGCCAGGATCGGCGCATTGGGTTCCTTCAGCTTCATGATGACGGTGAGATCGTCCGCGCCCTTTTCAAGGGAGACGAGCGAGTCGGGCATGCCCATGTCGTTGAAGTAGTCGTAGGCGCCGCCGGACACCTTGGCGTAGGGATGATCGGGCTTCCACTGACGATTGAAGGACCAGATCACGTCTTCAGCGGTGAGGTCGCGGGTCGGCGTGAAGCCGTTGACGCCGGAATGGAACTTCACACCCTTGCGCAGGTGGAAGGTGATGGTGAGGCCGTCGGCGGAGATTTCATAGCTCTCGGCCAGGGCGGGCTTCACCGTGGTGGTGCCCGGCTCGAACTGCACGAGCTTGTTGTAGACGGGGCGGGCGGCATCAAGGCTGGTGCCGGTGGTGTTCATGGCGGGGGTGAAGTTTTCCGGCGACCCTTCCGAGCAATAAACGAGGGTCTTGGCATTGGCTGCGCCGGCGGCCAGCATCGTGGACACGAGCAGGCTGGCACCCAGCAGCTTGACGAATTTCATGGAAGTCTCCCTGTGTTTTAATACCAAGCAGGCCTTAGGGCCGCTTGGCCGGGCACTTAAGCATGGTTTCACAGGCGGGGCAAAACTTCCCGATTCCGCAGTGCAGCAAAGACCTTCAGGCGCGCAGGCGGGCGGCGGCGCGGGCCTGCAGCTCGGCCACCTTCTTGCGCGGCACGCCGGCCTGATCGGCGATGCGGTAGATCAGTTCCTCCTCCTGGGCGTGCAATTCCTTGTCGCACAGGGCCAGGTCCCAGAGCATGCCAATCATGCTGGAGCGGTCGTCAATGGACAGGAGGTCGGGCATGCGGCTGGCCAGCTTGTGGGCGGTTTCGGACGAGGCAAGACGGCTCGTCACCAGATGGGCGGCGCGCTCCAGCGCCCTGGCCTGCATCTGATAGCGTCCCGCCAGGTGGGCGAGCAGATGTTTCATCTCGACATCGCGCACCAGGCCGTCGGCCGGCACCACCGCAGCAAGGATCATGGCAAAGAGATATTTGCGCTGTTCCACCGACAGGGTGGCAAAACCGCCGGGCGTCAGGGCGCGGGAGATCAGCGCCTCGATCTGGCCTTCAAAGATGGCAGCTTGCTGATCATCCATCTTATTGTCAGGCACGGTAACATCTCCAGCAGGTCGGTGAGGGAGACGGACCATGGCGTGATTTGGGATGAAATTCAAGGTAGCACTGACGTGTATGGCGCTGCGGCTTGTGGTTGCGCGGGCGGGCTCTGCAGCAGGCTTGATCTTGGGCGGCGGATGGGGGAGGAGTGCGGCGTGTTCATTCAGTGGCAGAATCGGATGAGGGCGCTTCGCGGCGTCAGGGCCTGGGCCGCGCTGCTGGCGGCGGGGGCGCTGGCGGGTCTTTCCCTGCCGCCGGTCAATGGCTGGTTTCTGTGGGCGCTGGCCTTTCCCGTGCTGCTCATCTGGCTTGAGGGGCAGGCGGGTCTTCGGGCCAGTTTCAGGGGCGGCTGGTGGTTCGGCTTCGGCTATCTCATGGTGGCGCTGCACTGGATCGGCTTTGCCTTTCTGGTGGATGCCAAAACCTATCTGTGGATGATGCCCTTTGCGGTGGCGGGGCTTGCCGGTTTTCTGGCGCTCTACTGGGGGCTTGGGGCGGTGGCGGCGCGGCTGCTGGCGCGCGGTGGCCTGCCGCTGGTGGTGGCCTTGCCGGTCAGCCTGGCGGTCACGGAGTGGCTGCGCGGCCATCTTCTCACGGGCTTTCCCTGGGCCGCACCAGGGCTTGCCGCAAACGGCATGGCTGGGGTGGTGCAGCTTGCCGCTGTCATGGGCATGACCGGGCTCACCCTCATGGTGCTTCTGTGGGCGCTTGGCCCCCTGCTGGTGGGGCGTGGCGGGGCAGCACGGTTTGCAGGCGGGGCTTTGCTGGCTCTGCTGCTGGCAGCCGAGATGTGGGGCGAACAGCGCGTGGCGGCCCATCCCACGGTCAATCGCCCCGCTGTCACCTTGCGGCTGGTGCAGCCCAATGTGGCGCAGGATGACAAGTGGCGGGCGGAAAACACCCGCGTCATCTTCGACCGGCTGAAGATGCTGAGCACGGCGCCGCCGCATGGTTCTGCTGTCACTCACATCATCTGGCCGGAATCGGCGGTGTCCTTTTTCATTGATGAAAGCGAGCAGGCGCAGGCCGAGCTGGCCGGCGTGCTGGCGGGCGGAAAGTGGCTGCTCGCCGGTGCCCTGCGGCGCGAGCTGCGGCCCGATGGCGGCGAGAGGGTGTTCACCAGCCTCATCGTGTTCGATGACAGAGGCCACCCGGTCTCGCATTATGACAAATGGCGGCTGGTGCCGGGTGGCGAGTTCCTGCCCTTTGAAGCCGTGCTGAGGCCGCTCGGTTTCCGGCGGCTGGTGACCGTGCCGGAAAGTTTTGATGCCGGGCCTGGGCCGGTGAGCCTCGCCATACCCGGCGCGGGCAAGGCCGCACCGTTCATCTGCTACGAGGTCATTTTCCCCGACCGGCTGGTGGATGCCGGGGACAGGCCGCAATGGCTTGTCAACATCACCAATGACGGCTGGTTTGGCCGGTCCACCGGTCCCTGGCAACACTTTGCCCAGGCGCGGCTGCGGGCGGTGGAACAGGGCCTGCCGCTGGTGCGCGCCGCCAACACCGGCATTTCCGGGGTGATCGATCCGGTGGGCCGGATTGTGGTGCAGTCAGCCCTTGAGCAGCAGACCTATCTTGATGTGGCATTGCCCGAGGCGCTGTCCCCCACACCCTATGCACGCTTTGGAGACGGGCTGCTGACGGCACTTGTTCTGGCCGTGGCCGCGGCCGGCTGGTTTGTGCGTAAATCACTGTGACATTTACCCTTTTGCGCGGATTGCCGTTGCGCGGCCAGGTAAAACGCTCTATTCCTCGCCGGTGGCGCTGAAGGGCTGCCGGTTTGAGCAGGGTTGGGCGCAATATGAATAGCAATCAGATCGGGGGCAGACGGTCTGAGAAAGATGACTAAGAGAGACCCTAATTATATTGACGTCCATGTCGGCTCACGCATTCGCATGCGCCGGCAAATCATCAACATGAGCCAGGAACGGCTGGGTGAGCTTTTGGGCATCACATTCCAGCAGGTGCAGAAGTACGAAAAGGGCTCCAACCGCATCAGCGCCAGCCGCCTCTACTTCACCGCGAAAATTCTCGGGGTGCCGGTGCAGTTCTTCTTCGAGGATCTGCCCGGTGGTGAGGATATGGGTGGCCTGCGCGAGGGTGGCGATCAGGACAATTTCATGTCATCCCTGATGACCCCTGAAGGCATTCAGCTGGCCAAGGCCTTCCGGGATGCCGACAACACCACCAAGCGCAAGCTCATTGCCTCGCTGGCACGCATCATCGTGGACATGAAGGACTGAACATTTTTCAGCCCGGTTATCCAAGGCCGCCTTCGGGCGGCCTTTTGCTTGGCCGAGGGGGCCGGTGGCGTTATCCGCAGCGGCAAAGCACCGCTTCCATTCGCATAAGGAATTCTTTATACGGTGCCTCCGAGCCAATCTTGCAGACAGGACCAGAACCGTGCGCGGCAGCTATCTTTTCACCAGTGAGTCCGTTTCCGAAGGCCACCCCGACAAGGTGTGTGACCGCATCTCCGACGAGGTGGTGGATCTGTTCTACCGCCGGGCGGCGGAGGAAGGCATGAACCCCGCGCTGGTGCGGGTGGCCTGCGAAACTCTGGCCACCACCAACCGGGTGATCATTGCTGGTGAAAAGCGCGGCCCCGCGTCCATCACCGATGCCGACATTGTTGACGCCGCGCGCGCCGCCATCAAGGACATCGGCTATGAGCAGTCGGGCTTTGACTGGCGCACGGTGGAGGTTCAGAACCTGCTGCACTCGCAGTCGGTGGATATCGCCCAGGGGGTGGACTCTTCCGACAAGAAGGACGAAGGGGCGGGCGACCAGGGCATCATGTTCGGTTATGCCTGCGATGAGACGCCGGAACTGATGCCGGCGCCCATCTATTACGCCCACCGCATTCTGCAACTGCTGTCGGAAGCGCGCCATTCCGGCACGGACAAGGTGCTGGGGCCGGACGCCAAGGCCCAGGTGACGGTGCGTTACAAGAACGGCAAGCCGGTGGCGGCCGCCGAGATCGTGGTGTCGCACCAGCACCTTGATGAGACGCTGACCTCGGACGACATGAAGAAACTGGTCATGCCCTATGTGAAGAAAGCCCTGCCCAAGGGCTGGATCAGCAAGGACACGGTGTGGCACGTCAACCCCACCGGCAAGTTCTTCATCGGCGGGCCGGATGGCGACTGCGGCCTCACCGGGCGCAAGATCATTGTGGACACCTATGGCGGGGCCGCACCCCATGGCGGCGGGGCATTTTCCGGCAAGGACCCGACCAAGGTGGACCGGTCGGCTGCCTATGCGGCGCGCTATCTTGCCAAGAACATTGTGGCGGCAGGCCTGGCAAAGCGCTGCACCATCCAATTGTCCTATGCCATCGGCGTGGCCCGGCCGCTGTCCATCTATGTGAACACCCACGGCACCGGCAAGGTGGCCGAGGCCAAGCTGGAAAAGGCCGTGGCCAAGCTCATGGACCTGACGCCGCGCGGCATCCGCACGCACCTCAATCTCAACCGGCCGATCTATGCGCGCACCTCGTCCTACGGCCACTTCGGCCGCAAACCCGAGAAGGACGGCGGCTTTTCCTGGGAAAAGACCGATCTTGTGAAGGCGCTCAAGGCGGCGGTGAAGTGACGGGCGAAGCGCCACGCTTCCAGTTTTACGGGCGGCGCAGGGGCAAAACCCTGCGCCGTCATCATTTGGCGCTGACCGAAACGCTGCTGCCCGGCCTGCGCGTCGATCTGGCCGATCCGCTGGCCGGGACGGCCGAGCCGCGCTGGCTGGAGATCGGTTTCGGCGGTGGCGAGCATCTGGCCCATCAGGCAGCCCTTCACCCCGATGTGACGCTTCTGGGGGCGGAGGCCTTTGTCAACGGCGTGGCCAAGCTTTTGGCCGAGGTGGAGGCGCGTGCACTTGCCAATGTGCGCATCCATGACGGTGATGCCCGCCACCTGCTCGCGGCCCTGCCGGACCACGCGCTGGAGCGCATCTATCTGCTTTACCCCGATCCCTGGCCCAAGGCCCGCCACAACAAGCGCCGTTTTGTCAGCGCCGACAATCTGGCCCAGATGGCCAGGGTGCTGAAACCGGGCGGGCATTTCCTGTTTGCCAGCGACATTGCCGACTATGTGGACTGGACTCTTGCCCATGTGGCGGAAGCCCCCCCGTTCCGGCTTCTGTCCAACAGTGCTGAACCCTTCGAAAACTGGCTGCAGACCCGCTATGAAGCCAAGGCAAGGCGCGAGGGGCGCTCAAGCCGGTATTTGCGCTTTCACCGGCCCTGACCCTTGCCAAAGGGCCGTGGGCGGACTATATGGGCCTTACGAATTCACTCACATAGCCCCACAAGGGAAAATGAGAGTGGGTCCCGACCGGGGCCCGCTTTTTTTATTACCTGAAACGACATGACAGAAGACAACACATTGCCCGAAACCAGACTGGCCCGTGAACAGGGCCCGGCCGCGCGCGTGGTGGCGCTGGTCGAGCCTGTGATGGCCGATATGGGCTATCGGCTGGTGCGGGTGAAGGTGACCGGTTCCACCGTGCAGATCATGGGTGAGAGGCCGAACGGCAGCTTTTCCATTGATGATTGCGAGGCGGTGTCGCGGGCCCTGTCGCCCCTGCTGGACGTGGCCGACATCATCAAGAGCCGCTATCACCTTGAGGTTTCTTCGCCCGGCATTGACCGGCCGCTGGTGCGGCCTGAGGATTTCGAGCGCTGGGCGGGCCATGAGGTCAAGGTGGAAATGGCGGTGGCCCAGGCCGGCCGCAAGCGCTTCAGGGGCAGGCTTGAGGGCTTTCACGCGGGCGAGGTCCGGGTGTTCATCGACAATCCCGACAAGAGCGCCAAGGAGCCGATCCTCATTGGTGTGCCCTTTGCCGACATTGCCGAGGCGCGGCTTGTCCTCACCGATGAGCTGATAGCCGCAGCACGGGCGCTGTTGCCCAAGAGCGAATCTGCCGCTGCCGATGGCAGCGACTGGAACGACGAAACACCTGATCCTGAAACCGGAGACAAGACCCATGGCTGAACCCGCAGTGAGCGCCAACCGGCTGGAGCTGTTGCAGATTGCCGACGCGGTGGCGCGTGAAAAGGTGATCGACAAGTCCATCGTGCTGCAGGCCATGGAGGAGGCGATTACCCGCGCTGCCAAGGCCCGCTATGGCGCGGAAAATGAAATCCGCGCCGAGATTGACGCGCGCTCCGGCGAAATCCGCCTGAACCGGCTGTTGCAGGTGGTGGAAAAGGTGGAGAACGAGGCCACGGAAATTTCGCTGGCTGAAGCCAACCGCAAGAACCCCGCCGCCACGGTGGGCGATTATATCGCCGAGCCGCTGCCGCCCATCGACTTCGGCCGCATTGCCGCGCAGAACGCCAAGCAGGTGATTGTGCAGAAGGTGCGCGATGCCGAGCGCGACCGCATGTATGACGAATACAAGGACCGCATTGGCGAAATCGTCAACGGTGCGGTGAAGCGCGTGGAATACGGCAATGTCATTGTCGATCTGGGCCGTGGCGAAGCCATTGTCCGGCGCGACGAGACGCTGCCGCGCGAAACCTTCCGGCCCGGCGACCGCATTCGCGCCTATGTGTTTGACGTGCGCCGCGAGCAGCGGGGTCCGCAGATCTTCCTGTCGCGCACGCACCCGGAATTCATGGCCCGCCTGTTCGGCCAGGAAGTGCCGGAAATCTATGACGGCGTGGTGGAGGTGGTGTCGGTGGCGCGTGACCCCGGCAGCCGCGCCAAGATTGCTGTTCACTCCAAGGATTCCTCCATCGACCCCGTGGGGGCCTGCGTGGGCATGCGCGGCAGCCGCGTGCAGGCGGTGGTGAATGAATTGCAGGGCGAGAAGATCGACATCATCCAGTATACGCCGGATGTGGCGAGCTTTGTGGTCAACGCGCTGGCTCCGGCGGAAGTGACCAAGGTGGTGCTGGATGAAGATGCCGGCCGCATCGAGGTGGTGGTGCCGGATGAGCAGCTGTCGCTGGCCATCGGCCGGCGCGGCCAGAATGTGCGGCTGGCCTCGCAGCTCACCGGCTGGGACATCGACATTCTGACCGAGGCCGAGGAATCGGAGCGCCGCCAGAAGGAATTTGCCACCCGCACGGCCCACTTCATGCAGGCCCTCGACGTGGACGAGACGCTGGCCCAGCTTCTGGCTTCGGAAGGTTTCGACCGGGTGGAGGAAGTGGCCTATGTGGAGCCGCACGAGATTTCCTCCATTGAGGGCCTTGATGAGGCCACGGCTGAGGAGTTGCAGAACCGCGCCAAGGCCTTCCTTGACCGTCAGGCCGAGGAGCAGGAAGCCCGCCGCAAGGAACTGGGGGTTGCCGATGATCTGGCCGGCATGGAGGGGCTGACGCCCGCCATGGCGGTGGCGCTGGGCGAGGCCGGCATCAAGACGGTGGAAGACCTGGCGGATGCCGCCACCGATGATCTGACCGGCTGGACCGAGCGCAAGGCCGGTGAGGTGACCAAGCACAGGGGTGCGTTCTCGGATCTTGATGTGGCGGCGGCGGAAGCCGAGGCGCTGATCATGAAGGCGCGTGTGGCGCTGGGCTGGATTGAAGCCCCGGCCCCGGCCGAGGCGGCCCCCGAGGCCGAGGCCTGAACCGGATAACGGCATGGAGGACGGCGCGCTGACCGACCGCATGTGCATTGTCACCCGGCAGGTGAAGGACGAGGGGGAACTGATCCGCTTCGTGCTGTCGCCGGCGGGTGCGGTGGTGCCGGATGTGGCGCGCAGGCTGCCGGGCCGGGGGGTGTGGGTTTCGGCCCAGGCCGGGGCCGTGGCCGAAGCGGTCAGGAAGCGCCTGTTCAACCGGGGTTTCGGGGCCGAGGCGAAGATTGACGGCGATCTGGCCGGTCAGGTGGCGGATCTTCTGCGCCGCCAGGCGCTGGGCCTCTGTTCACTGGCACGCAAGGCGGGCGAGGCGGTCACCGGCTTCATGAAGGTGGAGGACGCCCTGAAACGCGGGTCGGTTCAGGTGCTGCTCCATGCCGCGGAGGCCTCGGATGACGGCAAGCGCAAGCTGGACCGGCTGGCCGGGCCGGAAACCACAGTATTGAATCTTTTTTCCGGGCCGGAATTGGATTTGGCTTTTGGGCGGGCAAATGTGATACATGCTGCCCTCACCAAGGGCGGATTGGCCGGAAAATTGCTGGAACAAGCCCGAAAACTTCAGGCCTATGGCCGGTGAAGCGGATTTTGGATTGTAGGAAGAATGAGCGATAGCAACGACAGCCATGACAAGTCGGCCCAGGGCCGCTCCGGCGGCACGCTGACCATCAAGCGCCCGGCGCTGGATCAGGCGCGGGTGAAGCAGAATATTGGTCATGGCCGGTCCAAGACTGTGGTGGTGGAGACCAAGCGTAAGCGCTTTGGCGAAGATCACCGTCCGGCCGTGGAGATCAAGCCCAAGGTGGCGCCGACGCTGACGCCGTCAGCGCCCAAGCCCGCCGAGGCCAAGCCCGCCCAGCCGCGCACCCCCGGTGTGGTGCTGCGCACCCTGACGGCTGACGAAAAGGATGCCCGGGAGCGGGCGCTGGCCGACGCGCGGGTGCGCGAGGCCGAGGAGCGCAAGCGCCAGGAAGAGGATTTGGCGCGCCGCCGCGAGCAGGAGGAGCGCGACCGCAAGGACCGCGAAGCCGCCGCCCGGCGCAAGGCCGATGATGACGCCCGCCACCGGGTGGAGGAGGAAGGCAAGCGCAAGGCCGAGGAGGCCGCCAAGAAGCTGACCCCCAAGGGCACCACAGGCCGCGACGAGGATGAGGACGAGCGGCCCAAGGGCACGCTGCGCGCTGCGCCGGCCGGGGCCGTCAAGCGCGAGGTCAAGGTGCCTGCCCCCACCCGCACCAAGGCCGACATGGACAAGCGCCGTGGCCGCCTGACCCTGTCCAACGCCATGGCTGACGACGACGAGCGCTCACGCTCGGTTGCCGCCTTCCGCCGCCGCACTGAACGCCTGAAGAAGCAGGCGCAGGGCTTCCAGATGCCGACCGAGAAGGTGGCGCGGGATGTGGTCATCCCCGAGGCCATCACCATTCAGGAACTGGCCAACCGCATGGCTGAACGGGCCGTTGATATCATCAAGATCCTGATGAAACAGGGCGAGATGTACAAGATCAACGACACCATCGACGCCGACACCGCCCAGCTCATTGCCGAGGAATTGGGCCACAAGGTCCGGCGCGTGTCGGAGTCGGATGTGGTGGAGGGGCTTTCTGCCGATACCGACAGCCCCGAACAGCTCAGGCCGCGGCCGCCGGTGGTCACCATCATGGGCCATGTCGATCACGGCAAGACCTCGCTTCTGGACGCCATCCGCAAGACCAATGTGGTGGCGGGTGAAGCGGGCGGCATCACCCAGCATATCGGCGCCTATCAGGTGGCCACGCCCAATGGGCTTGTCACCTTCATCGACACGCCGGGCCACGAGGCCTTCACCTCCATGCGCGCCCGCGGCGCCAAGGCGACCGACATTGCCATTCTGGTGGTGGCCGCCGATGACGGCGTCATGCCGCAGACGGTGGAATCCATCAGCCACGCCCGCGCCGCCGGGGTGCCCATCATCGTGGCCATCAACAAGATCGACAAGCCCTCGGCCAATCCGACGCGGGTGCGCACCGACCTTCTGCAGCACGACATTGTGGTGGAAGCCATGGGTGGCGACACGCTGGATGTGGAGGTTTCGGCCATCAAGGGCACCAACCTCGACCGGCTGCTTGAAACCATCCTGCTGCAGGCCGAAGTGCTGGACCTCAAGGCCAATCCGGACCGCGAGGCCTCGGGCCTGGTGGTGGAAGCCCAGCTTGACAAGGGCCGGGGCCCGGTGGCCACGGTGCTGGTGCAGCGCGGCACGCTGAAACTGGGTGATATTTTCGTGGCCGGTTCCGCCTGGGGCCGGGTGCGCGCCCTCATCAATGACAAGGGCGAGCAGATCAAGGAAGCCGGTCCCTCGGTGCCGGTGGAGGTGCTGGGCCTCAACTCGGCGCCGGAGGCGGGCGACCAGTTCGACGTGGTCGAGAATGAAGCCCGCGCCCGCGAGATCACCGACTACCGCGAGCGCAAGCGGCGCGACAGCCGCGGCACCGGCACGGTGCGCTCGTCGCTGGAACAGATGATGAGCCAGCTGTCGGAGGCGGGGCGCAAGGAATTCCCCATTCTGGTCAAGGCCGACGTGCAGGGTTCGGCGGAAGCCATCGTGCAGGCGCTGGAAAAGATCGGCAACGAGGAAATCCGCTCGCGCGTGGTGCATTACGCGGTGGGCGGCATCAACGAGAGCGATGTGGGCCTGGCCACGGCGTCGGGGGCGGTCATTCTCGGCTTCAACGTCCGTGCCTCGGGTCAGGCGCGCGATGCGGCCGAGCGGGCGGGCATCGAAATCCGCTATTACAACATCATCTATGATCTGGTGGACGACATCAAATCCGCCATGTCGGGCCAGCTGGCGCCGGAACTGCGCGAAACCTTCCTGGGCAATGCCAAGATCCTGGAGATCTTCAACATCACCAAGGTCGGCAAGGTGGCGGGCTGTCAGGTCACCGAAGGCTCGGTGCAGCGGGGCGCCAAGGTGCGCCTCATCCGCGACCATGTGGTGATCCACGAAGGCACGCTCTCCACCCTCAAGCGCTTCAAGGACGAGGTGAAGGAAGTGCAGGTGGGTCAGGAATGCGGCATGGCCTTCGAAAACTATCAGGACATGCGGGCGGGCGACGTCATCGAATGCTTCCGGGTGGAGAAGGTCCAGCGCACGCTGGACTGATGCCCTGTTGTCTATACAGTTTGGCAGGATGAAGCCATGAGCCAGAGCAAAGCGCCATCGCAGCGGCAGTTGCGGGCGGGAGAACTGATCCGCCACGCGCTGTCGGAAATTCTCATGCGCGGCGAGACGGGCGATCCCGATCTCGACCGGCTGATGCCGTCGGTGCATGAGGTGCAGGTGTCGCCCGACCTGAAGATTGCCACCGCCTTTGTGCGCTCCCTGGTGACAGGCCAGGACGAGCAGGCGCTGGCGGCCCTGAACCGCAACAGAAAGTTCATCCGCGGACTGGTGGCGCCCAGGCTTGAGATGAAATTCATGCCGGAGATCAGGTATCGCATTGATACGGCGCTGGATTATGCCAGCAAGATTGATGACCTGCTGCGCTCGCCCCAGGTGAAGCGCGATCTCGACCCGGAGTCATAATGGCCAGAAGGCCGCGCCGGCCGGTTCATGGCTGGCTTATCCTCGACAAGCCGCTGGGCCTCAGTTCCACCCAGGCGGTGGGAAAAATCCGCTGGCTGTTCAACGCTGAAAAGGCAGGTCATGGCGGCACGCTGGACCCCCTGGCCACCGGGCTTCTGCCCATCGCCCTGGGGGAGGCCACCAAGACCGTGCCCTTCGCCATGGAGGGCGAAAAAACCTATCGCTTCACGGTGAAATGGGGCGCTGAAACCGCCACCTGCGACCTTGAAGGCGCGGTGACGGCGACCTCGGCACAGCGGCCAAGGCCTTCCGATATCGAGGCGATACTGCCACGTTTTGTGGGCCGGATTGACCAGACTCCCCCCGCCTATTCCGCCATGAAGGTGGCGGGCAAGCGGGCCTATGATCTGGCCCGGGCCGGTGAGGAGGTGGTGCTGGCGCCGCGCCCGGTCATCATTCACCGGCTCAGCCTGCTGGGCCAGGAGGGTGATGAGGCGCGCTTCGAGGTGGACTGCGGCAAGGGCACCTATGTGCGCTCGCTGGCCCGCGACCTGGGCCGGGCGCTGGGCTGCCTTGGCCATGTCACGGCGCTGCGCCGCATCCGGGTTGGGGCGTTTTCCGAAAACCATATGATTTCGCTGGAAAAGCTGGAGGAAATGAGCCATAAGCCCCCCGGCGATAACGCCATGGAGAGGGCCCTTGTGCCCATCGCGACCGTGCTGGACGGCATCCCGGCACTGGCCCTGATGGGGGAAGAGGGCAAGCGCCTGAGGCAGGGCCAGGAGGTTCTGCTGACGGGGAGCGACCAAACCGCCGACACTGTGCTGATCCTGTGCGAGGGCAAGCCCCTCGGTGTGGCCAGCATGGACGGCGGCAGGGTGATCCCGCGGCGTCTTTTCAACCTGTAACCAGTCTGGAGATGACCGAATGTCCATTACCCCCGAGCGCAAGGCTGCGCTCATGAAGGAATATGCCACCAAGTCCGGCGACACGGGTTCGCCCGAAGTGCAGGTGGCGGTGCTGACCACGCGCATCAATGCGCTGACCGAGCACTTCAAGACCCACAAGAAGGACAACCACTCGCGCCGCGGCCTGCTCAAGATGGTGTCGCAGCGCCGTGGCCTTCTCGACTATCTGAAGGCGAAGGATCAGGCCCGCTATCAGGAGCTGATCAAGCGTCTGGAAATCCGCCGCTAACGGCGTGGTGCGGGGGCGGGTTTCCGCCCTCGCCTGTTATGGGGCCGCTGGCCCCGCTGTCAGTCTGTTACTGTCAGTGATGGCGCCCGTGCCGATCCGATGCCGGATGGGCGGGGCGATATGAAACGGGCGGATCACCGATTTGCCGCCCGGATTCCCGAACTTCATCCGGCAATGGGGCCGGGTGGTTCTGCCCAAAGGGAATGCCGCAGGGTTGGTGAGCAAGACGCGGCGCAGGGCATGTCCGAAGGAATGACATATGTTCAATATCGACGTTGAAGAACTGGAATGGGGCGGCCGCACGCTGCGCATGGAAACGGGGCGCATGGCGCGCCAGGCCGATGGCGCAGTGCTGGTCACCTATGGCGAGACCACGGTGCTGGCCACGGCCGTCTCCATGCGGGATGAAAAGCCGGGCATCGACTTCTTCCCGCTGACCGTCAACTATCAGGAAAAGACCTTTGCCGCCGGCAAGATTCCGGGCGGCTATTTCAAGCGCGAAGGCCGTCCCACCGAAAAGGAGACGCTGGTGTCGCGTCTCATCGACCGGCCGATCCGGCCGCTGTTTCCGGCCGGCTACCGCTGCGACACACAGGTGATCGCCACCGTGCTGTCCTACGACCTCGAAAACGATGGTGACATCGTGGCCATGGTGGCCGCCTCGGCGGCGCTGACGCTGTCCGGCATTCCCTTCATGGGGCCGGTGGGCGCTGCCCGCGTTGGCGTCATCAATGATGAATTCGTGCTCAACCCCACGGTGGAGCAGCTGAAGGAATCGACCCTCGACCTCGTAGTCGCGGGCACCCAGGATGCGGTGCTGATGGTCGAATCCGAGGCCAAGGAACTGACCGAGGAGAAGATGCTCGGTGCGGTGATGTTCGGCCATGCCGGTTTCCAGCCGGTGATTGACGCCATCATCCGCCTTGCCGAACGGTCGGCGCGCGAGCCGCGCTCCTTCGAGCCCAAGGACAGCTCGGCACTCGACAAGGCGGTGAAGAAGGCGGGCGAATCCGATCTGCGCAAGGCCTATGCCATTGCCAAGAAGGAAGACCGCCAGGACGCTGTGGCCAAGGTGAAGGACAAGGTGAAAGCCGCCCTCATCAAGGACGGCGACGACAAGGCGCCGACCGAGCAGGCGGTGGCCGATGCCTTCAAGCATCTGGAAAAGGACATTGTCCGCAACGCCATCCTCGACACCGGCAAGCGCATTGACGGCCGCGACACCAAGACGGTGCGGCCCATTCTGGCCGAGGCCAGCGTGTTGCCGCGCACCCACGGGTCGGCGCTGTTCACGCGCGGTGAAACCCAGGCGCTGGTGGTCACCACGCTCGGCACCGGCGAGGACGAGCAGTATATCGACTCGCTCGACGGCACCTACAAGGAGCGCTTCATGCTCCACTACAACTTCCCGCCCTATTCGGTGGGCGAGACGGGCCGTCTTGGTGGCGCTGGCCGCCGCGAAATCGGCCACGGCAAGCTGGCCTGGCGGGCCATTCACCCGCTGCTGCCGTCGTCGGAGGAGTTCCCCTACACGGTGCGCGTGGTGTCCGAGGTGACCGAGTCCAACGGCTCATCGTCCATGGCCACGGTGTGCGGTTCCTCGCTCTCCCTCATGGATGCGGGCGTGCCGCTGAAGGCGCCCTGCGCCGGCATTGCCATGGGCCTCATCAAGGAGGGCGACCGGTTCGCCGTCCTCACCGATATTCTCGGTGACGAGGACCACCTCGGCGACATGGACTTCAAGGTGGCGGGCACATCGGATGGTGTGACGTCGCTGCAGATGGACATCAAGATCACCGGCATCACCGAGGAGATCATGAAGATCGCCCTGTTCCAGGCCAAGGACGGGCGTCTGCACATTCTCGGCAAGATGGCGGAAGCGCTGGAGAAGGCGCGCCCCGGTCTTGGCGAACATGCCCCGCGCATCGAGCAGATCAAGATTCCCACCGACAAGATCCGTGAAGTGATCGGCACCGGTGGCAAGGTGATCCGCGAGATCGTGGAAAAGACCGGCGCCAAGATCGACATTCAGGACGATGGCACCGTGAAGGTGGCTTCGTCCTCGGGTGCGGCCATCACGGCGGCGCTGAAGTGGATCAAGTCCATCGTCTCCGAACCGGAGGTGGGCGAGATCTATGACGGCAAGGTGGTAAAGGTTGTGGACTTCGGTGCCTTCGTCAACTTCTTCGGCGCCAAGGACGGCCTTGTGCATGTGTCGGAACTGGCGCCCAAGCGCGTCAACAAGGTGTCTGACGTGGTCAACGAAGGCGATATGGTGAAGGTGAAGCTGCTGGGCTTTGACAACCGCGGCAAGGTGCGCCTGTCCATGAAGCAGGTGGACCAGCAGACCGGTGAAGACCTGTCAAAGAAGCAGGCCGAGGAGGCCGCTTCGGGCGAGGGCGAAGCCACGGCCCAGACGGAAGAATAATCCGTTCACAGACGGTATGCAGCGGGGGGCTTTGGCCCCCCGTTTTATTTTAATGAACCTCTTTCAGAGCGGGTTCAGGCCACGCGCGGCGGCGAAGGCCAGACACTCCTGCCACGGGCGGATGGCAGCAGAGGTGGTGGCGGAAGCAAGCGAGGTCGCTGCTGCCGCATTGGCCAGTGCCAGACATTTCGCCAGCGGCCAACCCTCATGCAGGCCCATCAGCATGCCACCATAGAAGGCATCGCCCGCGCCCACTGTGCCGACAATCTCCTCCGCCGGCACATGAACCGAGGCGGCCTGGGCGGTTTCGCCCGACACCCGCACCGCCACCGCACCCTGCGGATGGTGCACGGCGGCCAGCTGAGCCACGCCCTGGCCAAGAAGCGCGCGGCAGGCCACGAGCGCCGCCGGGAAATCAAATCGTCCGTTGACGGATAATGCAACCCCGGACAGGGCCTCGGCCTCGCTGTCATTGAACACGGCAATGTCAATGAGGGAAAGGAGCGGGTGAACCAGGCGGCGCAGATCATCGGGCGGCAGTGAGACAAGTTCGAGGGCTGTCAGGTGACCGCTGGCGCGGGCCGCCTTCAGCACCGTGGCCCAGCCATCGCTGTGGTCGAGATGGGCGGCAATGCCGGGGGCGCCGAGATAGAAGATCTTGGCAGTGGACTGGGGCGTCGGGGCCAGCATGTCCGGCGTCAGCCGGGCGTTGACCCCGGCATGATGAAAGAAGGTGCGCTTGCCGGTGGTCTTCACCGTCATGACATGGGTGTGGCTGGTGATGGCCTGGGGGATGACCAGAAAATTTTCACGCGCCAGGCCATAGGCCTCGGCCTGGTTCAGAAAGATGGTGCCAAGGGCATCATCGCCCACCACGCCGCGGCAGGTGACGGCAAAGGGCGCGCCCAGCTTGAGCAAGGCGGCAGCGGCATTATGGGGCGGGCCGCCGGCGCCATATTCGCTGTGGTCAATGAGGGCAAGCTGTTCCTCGCGCGGCCACAGGTCCACGACATGAACAATGTCGAGAATGACGGTGCCTGCGAGGTGAATGCCGGACCGCATGGTGATCTCCGTTCACCGCACTATCTGCCGGCGGCAGGTTCATGACAAGTTCTGGCGCGGTGTGACGGCGGTGGATAAGATGCGTCGATGGAGAATACCATGACACTCATTGCCATTCCCGCGCTGGGCTGCGGTGCCGGGCAGTATGACGAGGTGGCCGGGCTGCTGGCTCCGCAAGCAAGGCTTGCCAGTGTGGTGGCAACCGAAGACCGGCTTGAGGCCTGCGTGGCACAGGTGCTGGCGGCGGCGCCGGATCGCTTCGTGCTGATGGGCACGAGCTTCGGTGGCCGGGTGGCGCTGGAAACGGCGCTGGCCGCGCCGGAGCGGGTTAGGGGTCTTATTGTCATCGGCGCCAGTGCCGGGCCCATCGCCGATCGTGCCGTGGGGCTGGCGCGGGGGAAGCGCATGCGCGGCGGCGAGTTTGAGCAGGTGCTGGCGGAAATGGGGGCCATGGTGGCCCATCTGCCGGGGCCGCGGGGGCCCGCCGCGCGTGACGCGTTCATTGCCATGGCACAGGCCATGGGCGCGGAGGGCATGGCACGGCAATCGGATGCGCTGGCCCATCGCGGCGATCTGTGGCCCAGGCTTGCTTCACTTGCCATGCCGGTTCTGTGCCTGTGGGGGCGCGAGGACCAGTTCACCGCCGCCGCTCAGGGCCTGAGCCTGTCACAGGCGGTGGCGCGCGGACGATATGTGGAGATTGCCGAGTGCGGCCATTTTCCCAGTCTGGAATATCCGCAGGAGACGGCGGCCATCATCGGGCGCTGGCTCACCGACCATGGGCTCGAGCGGAATAGGTTTTGATGGATCAAAACGTCCGCTCTAACTTGTTGTGGGCGAGCAGCTTTCTGTCTTTTGCCGCAACCGTCAAAAGTCAGGCTGCTCTAGCATGAAAAACCCGGCCCCTTGCGGGACCGGGCCTGATGATGACTGAGGGGTCGGCCGCTTACTGATCCTTGGGGCGGCGGAAGTCGTCGTGGCAGCCCTTGCAGGCTCCGCCCATGTCCTGGAAGGCGGTCTTGAAGCTCGCTTCATCGGTCACCGCCGCCATGGCCTTGAGGGCCGCTCCGAGCTTTGACGAGGCGGCTGCCACGCCCTCGGGATTGGTCCAGATTTCCGGCTTGGCCCAGGTTTCCACCGTGCCAGTCTGGTTTTCGGGGGCAAACACCTTGTTGTCCTTGTTGGACTGGAAGGCGGCCTGAATGATGGCCAGCTGTTCCTTGACCTTGGCGAGATCAAAGGTGGCCTCGCCCTTGGCCATGGCACCCATTTCCTTGGTCGCCTTGCCGATGGTCTTGAAGTTCTCCTGGCGCAGCTTGATGGCCTCATCGGGACCGGCCAAAGCGGTACCGGCGGCAAAGCTCAGGCTGAGAGCGGCAAGCAGGGCAAGGCGGGAAAACGATGACGGCATGGGCAGTTTCTCCTTATTGGCAAGGCGGTCATAGCAAAGGCAGATCACAACAGCCATCACGATTAGGTGTAGCTTGCTCCCGGGACGAGTGAGCGCAGGCACTTCCGTCGCTGATGGTTAGGGGAATGTTAGCCATGGACGGTTAGGCTGGGCGGCAAAGGAGATCCCCATGCAAACCGACAAGCGTGCCGCCGCGAGCGATGCCCCCATTCTGATCCGCGCCCAGCGCCGCCTGTCGCCCGATCTTGATGAGGCGCTGCGTATGCTGAAGGCCTTTGAACTGACCATCGAGCCGGTGCAGCCGGACGGGAAATAGCAGATCAGGATTTCAGGATGACGGGGCGGCTTCGGCCGCCCTTTCCGTTAGCCCTGCTGCCAGACCGCAATGGCGGCAAACAGCAGCGAGAGGCGCAAGGGTGTGAGCGGGGTATCTTCGGCCTGGACGGCACGCGCCAGGGCAAACACCTCTTCGGCCACAAAGCTGCGGGCCAGCCCTTCCAGGCTGTGGGCAGCGCGGACAAGGCAGGCCCGGTCGCCCGCTTCGGCGCAGGCGGCCATGACCATCACGGCATGGCGCATTTCCTCGCCCGCCGTGGCCAGAAGCCGCGACCAGCTGCCCTGGGGCAGGGCCTCGCGCAGACCGGCGAGAACGGCCATGGGGTCGGCCGCCCCCTGAGGCAGGAGCAGGGCTTCGCCGGGGCCACCGCGCTGCTGGCGCAGGTCAAGCGCGCGGGTAAGGGCCGTTTCCAGTTCGTTGCGGTTGGCCGGTTTGGGGAGTGCACAGTCAAAGGCATCGCGCCAGTGGGTGTGCTCGGTGGAATCGGCCAGGAAGGCCGACAGAGCCAGAATGGGCGCATGGCCGCAGGCGCCGGGCAACTGCCGGATGTGGCGGGCGGCGGTGACCCCGTCCATCACCGGCATTTCAATGTCGAGCAGAATGACATCGTAGGAGCCGGCACGGGCGCGGGCCAGGGCGGCCTCGCCATCCTCCACGGCATCCACCACATAGCCGAGCTTTTCCAGAAGGGCGGTGGTGACGATGCGCGCAGCCGGCGAATCCTCGGCATAGAGCACCCGCCGGGCCGTTGCGGCCTTCTCGCGGGTGGGGTGTTTGACGGCAGCCTGAAGCAAGGCACGGGTTCCCTGTGTTTCGGGAACCACGCTAGTGGATCAATGCTTGCCGGAATGTTTGCAATTTTAGCTTTTGTGGCGTGTGCTTAACGGAGGGTAACCGTCACTTGGTGCCAAACATGCGGTCGCCCGCATCGCCCAGCCCCGGCACAATGTAGCCGTGGTCATTGAGGTGGCTGTCCACGGCGGCGGTGAACACCGGCACATCGGGGTGGGTGGCATGCACATGGGCCACCCCTTCGGGCGCGGCGAGCAGGCAGACAAAGCGGATGTCGGTGGCGCCGGTTTCCTTGATCCGGTCAATGGCGGCAGCCACGGAATTGCCGGTGGCCAGCATGGGGTCGACAACAATGACGGTGCGTTCGGCAATGTCGGTGGGCAGCTTCTTGTAATATTCCACCGGCTGCAGCGTTTCCGGGTTGCGATACATGCCGATGTGGCCAACCCGGGCCGAGGGCAGCAGGTCGAGCATGCCCTCAAGCAGGCCGTTGCCCGCCCGCAGCACCGACACGATCACCAGTTTCTTGCCCTTGAGAATGGGGGCCTCCATGGGCGCCACCGGGGTTTCAATGGCCTGGGTGGTCATGGGCAGGTCGCGCGTCACCTCATAGGCCAGGAGCAGGCTGATCTCGCGCAGCAGCTGGCGGAACACGGCGGATGGCGTGTTCTTGTCGCGCATCAGGGTGAGTTTGTGCAGCACCAGCGGATGGTCAACGACGGTGAGGTTGTTCTTGAAATCGCGCCGGGTCATGGCAGCCTCATTTTGATGAAGGGGTGAGCCATATTCGGCGCAAGCACCGGATGGCTCAAGGGCGGCCCGGCCCACGTCCACCGCTTTTCACGCCGGGGGTGCCCACCCCCTTGCCGGGCAGCGCAGGGCGGACTATATTAGGTAACAAACAGTGTTACTGATAGGAATGCCATGTCAGATTTACCCCCCCTTGCTGCCGGAACCCGCATTGGCCACGTTCACCTCAAGGTGGCGGACGTGGAGCGCGCGCTGGCCTTTTATTGTGGCGTCCTGGGCTTTACGCTGACCCAGCGCTATGGGCCGGATGCTGCCTTTGTGGCGGCTGGCGGCTATCACCATCACATCGGTCTCAATGCCTGGGAGAGCAAGGGCGGAGCGGCGCCGCCACCCGGCACCACCGGTCTTTATCACACGGCCATACTCTATCCGACGCGCGCCGACCTTGGCCGGGCGCTGCAACGGCTCATTGCCCATGGCGTGGCGCTGGAGGGGGCGGCCGATCACGGCGTGTCGGAAGCCCTCTATCTGCGCGATCCCGATGGTAACGGCGTGGAACTCTACTGGGACAAGCCGGAGGCGGACTGGCCACGCCAGGAAGACGGGTCGCTGGCCATGGTGACGCGCCAGCTTGATCTCCGCGCCTTGCTGGCGGCGGCCTGAGGAACCGGCTCAGGCGCTGTTGATGCTCAGACTGTCGCCTGCCGCCAGCCGCCCGAGATCTGCCCCTGGCATGGGCCGCCCGAAGAAATAGCCCTGGGCAAAGCCGCAGCCCATGGCGTGAATGATGCGCGCCTGCTCTTCGGTTTCCACGCCTTCGGCAAGGCTGGCAAAGCCCAGGTTGCGGGCCAGGTCAATGACGCTCTTGACGATGGAGCGGGCCGTGCGGTTGTCGGCAATATCGGAAATGAACTGAATGTCGATCTTGACCTTGTCCAGTGGCAGACGATGGACATAGCCAAGACTGGAATAGCCGGTGCCGAAATCGTCGAGGCCGATGCGCAGACCGATGGAGCGAAGCCGGGTCAGGGCCGAAAGGGCCTGATCGAAGTCGGCCATGACGGCGGTTTCCGTTACTTCGAACTCGATGCGGCGCGGGTCAATGCCGCTCTTCAGCGTGATGGCTGCAAGGTGAAGGATGGTGTCCTGGGACGCCACGTCGCGGGCCGACAGGTTGAAGGACAGGCCGACGGATTTGGGCCAGCTCTTCATGTCGGCAAGGGCCTTGCGATAGAGCAGAACAGTGAGGCGATTGATGAGATCGGAACGTTCTGCCGCCTTGATGAATTGCGCGGGGGCAACGTCCCCCAGCACCGGGCTGTGCCAGCGCGCCAGAGCCTCGGCAGAGACCGTGCGCCCTGATTCCAGATTGACGATGGGCTGGTAGACAACCGTCATCTCACGGTCAAGATCGGCGTTGCGCAGAAGCTGGTCGATCTGGTTCAGCTTCTTGATGTCAAGGGCGTGGTCGGTGTTGAACACAACCGCCGTGCCGGAGGCCTTCTGTTTGGCCTGATACAGGGCATAGTCGGCATTTTCGATGAGCCGCTCCACCGTGTCGCCTGCCATGGGATAGGCCGCAAAGCCAATGGAGGCGGAGATTTCGGCGGTGACATTGGGCAGAAGATAGGGCTGGCGCAGCAGGGTGCAGATTTCGCGGCCGAAGTTCTCGATTTCGGCCTGATGGCTGGCGCCGCGCAAGATGACGCCGAATTCGTCGCCGCCCAGGCGCGCGAAGGAAGCGTTCCAGCCGGGATGCGCCATCAGGCGTTTGCTGGCGTCGATGAGAAGCTGGTCACCGACCGTGTGGCCATAGAGATCATTGACCGCCTTGAAGCCATCCAGATCAACAAGGCCCACCGCCATGGTTTCGCCCGTGGCCGATGCGGCGCTGAGATGATGGGCTATGGAGGTGAAAAAGCAGCGACGGTTCGGCAATCCGGTCAGGCTGTCGCTGTTGGCCAGGCGAAGGTTTTCGCGGCTGAGCTGCTCGGCCTCCTCCTGTCTGCGGCGCAGTTCGGTGCGCTGTTCCACCATGCGGGCAAAGTCGCGGTAGTGGGTGAACACCACAAACATGACCGCCAGACCGACGATGATCACATTGGCGGCAATGGCCGTCATCACCGGTTCGCCGCGAGTCAGAAAAAACAGTGAAAAGGGAACAAGCACAGTGATGGTGAGCAGCAGGGCAGCGGCGCGCACATGCATCAGGCACAGAATGCAGGCAATGAGGGTGATGGACATGTAATAGGCGACGTGGAGTTTCTGGTAGGCGTCGCCATAGGGATAGAGGGTGAGACCCCAGACAGTGAAGGCTGCGCCAAAGCCTGCCACCATGAGTACGGTGGATTGCAGGCGCGCCACCGAGGCTTCATGGTCAAGCTCCCGGCGCGGAAGGCGCGCCCATGACCAGATGCGGATGATGCACAGCACGGTGAGCAGGGCCGGGATATAGAGAGCAAGCCAGGCCGGTGCCACGTGGATGTGGGTGGCGGCCACGAACAGCGTGTTGGCCAGCAGCACGAAATAGAGAAGCGGCAATTGCCGGGTAAAGGCAGTGATCTGGGCGGCAATGAGATCAGGCTTCCCGGCCGGAACCGAGAACAAGGCTAGGGTATTTTTAAGCCAGGATGGCACCTTCGGCTGGTCCTCCGTTGTGCCTGACCTAACACGAAGGCTTTAACTGCCGTTTGAGGAGCAGGATTAACAGGAGGTTAGCGGTTGGGACCACTCAATTGAGAGTTGCCAGAAGCTGGGGGAGAGCCTGGGCCAACTGGTTGAGCTGGGCCTCGGTGCCGGCGGAAATGCGCACGCAGCGCGACAGCGGGGCCACTGCCGGCATGCGCACGAAGATGCCGTGTTGCAGAAGCCCGTCAACGATGGCGCGGGCGTAAGCGCCGTCGCGGCCGCTGTCCACCGCCACGAAATTGGCCGCCGAGGGCAGGGGCGTGAGGCCGTTGGCGCTGGCAATGGCATAAATCTGCTGGCGCGCCAGCGCCACCTTGCGCTTCACCTGGCCCAGCCAGTCCTGATCGGCAAGGGCGGCCAGCGCCGCCACCTGGGACAGGCGGGTCATGCCGAAGTGATTGCGGATCTTGTCGAAGGCGGCAATGATCCGGGGGTGGCCGATGCAATAGCCCACGCGCATGCCGGCCAGGCCATAGGCCTTGGAGAAGGTGCGGAAGCGCAGCACATGCTCGCGCGTCACGTCGAGCGGCGGCAGGGTGCCCTCGGGGGCAAAGTCGCCATAGGCCTCATCAAGCATGAGCATGCAGCCGGCGGGCGTTTCATCAATGAGCCGCTCAACCGTGGCGGCGTCCCACCATGTGGCCATGGGATTGTCGGGGTTGGCGAAATAGAGCAGGCGCGCCCCTTCGGCGCGGGCCAAGGCCACAAGGCTCTGCGGGTCTTCATGATCGTTGACATAGGGCGTGCTGACCAGTCGGCCGCCAAAACCCGCCACATGATAGCTGAAGGTGGGATAGGCGCCGAGCGAGGTTGCCACCGTATCGCCGGGGTTAAGGAACAGGCGAACCGCATAGCCGAACAGGCCATCAATGCCTTCGCCAATGGCAATGTTGTCTGGCCCCACGCCGAGATGGCGGGCCAGCGCCTGCTTGAGATCATAATTTTCCGGATCGCCATATTGCCAGGCCGCGCCAGCCGCCTCGGCCATGGCGGCAATAGCCTTGGGCGAGGGGCCAAAGACGTTTTCATTGGCGCCGATGCGAACACTGACGGCGTGTCCGGTGCGGCGGGTCAGCGCCTCCGGCCCGACAAAGGGCACGGTGGCGGGCAGACTGTCGATCAGGGCGGTGAAGGGCGGCGCTTTGGGCATGACCCATCATGCGTGAGAGGGCGCGCCCCAGGCAAGCGCGAAGAAATGGCGTCCCGGAAGGGATTCGAACCCCTGACCCCAGGTTTAGGAAACCTGTGCTCTATCCGGCTGAGCTACCGGGACGTGGTTTCACGCTATAGCGGCAGGAGGCCGCAAAAAAAAGAGGCCCGGCGTGGGGCCGGGCCTTTCGTCAGGACAGTGTGTTGCGGCTCATGCCGCTTCTTCGGCCTGGTCGTCGCCATCCTTTTCGGTGGCGGCGCCGCGCTTGGCGTTCTTGGCCAGATAGTCTTCCAGCTCCTTCACGCACTGATCATCATCAACCTTGCGCACGGCGGCCAGCTCGCGGGCAAAGCGCATCAGCGCCTGCTCGAACAACTGGCGTTCGGAATAGGACTGTTCCGGCTGGCGGTCGGAGCGATAGAGGTCGCGCACCACCTCGGCCACAGCAATGATGTCGCCGGAATTGATCTTGGCATCATATTCCTGGGCGCGGCGGGACCACATGGTGCGCTTGATGCGGGCACGGCCACGGATCACCTTCATGGCGTGTTCGATGAGGGCGCGATCGGCCAGACGGCGCATGCCCTTCTGTTCGGCACGGTTGGTCGGCACCTTGAGGCGGAGCTTTTCCTTCTCGAAATCGACGATGTAGAGCTCAAGCCGGACACCGGCGATTTCCTGCTCCTCGATGTTGGTGATGCGGCCCACGCCATGGGCCGGATAGACGATCTGTTCGCCGACCTTGAAGGTGGGCTTCTTGGGTGCGGCCTGGGCCTGGGGCTTGGCCGGAGCGGGGGCCGGCGCTGCCGGGGCGGGAGCCGCCGGGGTCACGGGCTTTGCCTCAACCGGTTTCACCGCCGGCTTGGGGGCGGCAGGCTTCACCACCGGCGCCTTCGGCGCGGGCTTGACGACCTTCTTGGGCGCGGGCTTGGCGGTCTTTTTCGGGGCGGCCTTCTTGGCGGGCTTGGCCACCTTCTTGGGCGCGGGTTTGGCTGTCTTTTTCGGCGCGGCCTTCTTGGGCGCCGGCTTTGCCGACTTCTTCGGCGCCGGCTTCACCTTCTTCGCCGGGGCCTTCTTGGCCGGGGTTTTCTTCTTCGGGGCCGGTTTCGCCATGATTTACGCCTTCCACCTGTTGCCGCAGCCTTGTAACAGACGCCCCGAAACCGGCCAGACCATTCCGGCTTCTTCCGGGACTTCCCACATTCCCGCCGCTCGGGGCTCAGGGTGGGGGGCTGGTGGGCCCCCGCCGCCAAATCCGGTCAGGGCGAAAAAAATCCGAGCCGAAAGCCCGGAATGCGTGTCAGCCGCGTGATTTCACATGCGCGGCACCCTACCACGATTTTAAGGAAATTTAAAGAGAGAGATGTCCGTGTACGGCGCAATTTTCCACCGCTCACGGACTATTGTGTTAAGAATGGTTAATGAAACCGGGGCGTTAGAGCGCAAATTGCGCGCGGTCAGTCGCCTTCGCCGGGCTTGGGTGAGAAGTAGGCCTCGAGCTTGCCGGTCTTGCCGTCATAGTCCTTGGCGTCAGCCGGGTGGTCCTTCTTCACCGTGATATTGGGCCACTTCTGGGCATATTCGGTGTTGAGCTGAAGCCACTTTTCCAGGCCCGGTTCGGTGTCGGGGCGAATGGCGTCGGCGGGGCATTCCGGCTCGCAAACGCCGCAGTCGATGCACTCGTCGGGGTGGATCACCAACATGTTTTCACCCTCGTAGAAACAATCCACGGGGCAGACTTCGACGCAATCGGTGTATTTGCACTTAATGCAGTTGTCGGTGACGATGTAGGTCATGATGTCCAAAGGCTCTCGTTCGAGGCGGGGGTTAGCGCCTCGAACACAGGTTTTCAATGATGCATATTATATGCATGTTTGTGGCGGGACGGAAGGGTCGATTTCACCCCCGGCGAGGTCTTCATAAAGGCGGCGGGCCTCTGCGGCGGGACCGCGCCGCTGGGCCTCGGCCACCACCCTGACCACCCGCGGACCGCCCGGCAAGGTGAGGGTCAGAATATCACCGGGTTTGACGCCATGGCCGGGTTTTTCCACCCTGGCATGATTGAGCCGCACCCCGCCCGCCACGATCAGGGCTGTTGCCCGGCTCCGGTGTTTCACGAAGCGGGCGTGGATGAGCCATTGGTCGAGGCGCTGGCTCAGTTCTTGTCCCGGCTCATCTGGGCCTTCAGCGCCTCGAGCACGGCGAAGGGCGACAGCGGATCGGCCTTCCGGTCCTGACGCGGCGGATGAGCCTCCATCACGCGGGGGGCCCGGTCGCCGTCGCGCCGGTCGTCGCGCCGGGGCTTGCCATGACGGTGGGGCTTGCGTTCGCCCTCGGGCCGGTCTTCACCCTCGGACCGGGGCGGACGCTGGAAGCGGGGCCGGTCGGGCCCACGCGGCCGGTCCGGGCGCGGGGCCCGCTCGGCCGTGGCCTCACCGGTCTGGCCGGGGGCGGCCGCGCCGGGGGCATCGGGGTGGCCGTGGTGGCGGCGGCGGTGCTGGTGGTGCGGCTTCTGGCCGCCCCCCTCGCCCGGGCGATCGGTCCTCTGCCGGAAGGGGCCGGTATCCTTCGGCCACCACACCTGAATTTCAATGAAGTCCGGTTCTGCGGCGGGGGTTTCGGCAACCGCATCGGCAGCGGCATTTTCGGCTGCCGGTGCGGCCGGTTCATCCACAGGCTCCAGCACGGCTTCGGGCGGGGTTTCGGCCACGGGTGCATCGGCCATCACCGGAGCCGGGGCAGCGGCAACAGCCGCAGCGTCTCCCCCGGAGGCATCGGCTTGCGGCGCCGTTTCGGCCATGGCTTCGCTTGCCACAGGGTCCGGCTTTGCGGCGGGCTTCTTCACCCGCTTGGTCTGGGCGCGGAAACCGAGGCTTTTCAAAATGCCTTCAAACTCCTCACCCGAACAGCCGACCAGTGACATCATGTCGGCGACGATGGTGAAGCCGCCGCCCTCCACCGAGCCGGACGGGCGCTGCTCCTCGGGCATGCGCGGCCGCCAGAACACCCGGTCGCGGATGACGTCGGCCAGCCGCTCCAGCATGTCCACGCGCACGGCGCGCGGCCCGCAGACGCGGAAGCCGGACACGCGGTAGAAACCCTCCGGCGCGGTCTCATCCACATGGGCCGAGGTGAGGCCCTGGCCCGGCGGCTGCGGCAGAGCGGTTGCCGCATCCTGCTTTCTGGCTGCCAGCCACCACAGCAGCAGCCGCAGGTCACTGGGCGCCGGCTTCAGCAGGGCGGGCAGGAAAATGTGGAAGGCGCCAAAACGGACGCCATATTTGCGCAAGGCGGCACGGTCCTCCTGGGACAGGGCCTTCACATCCTCGGCCACCGTGTCACGGGCGAGAACACCAAGGGCCTCCACCAGACGGAAAGCCATGCCGCGCGCGAGTCCCTCCAGCCCCTCGCCCTCAGCCAGTTTCTGCAGGGGTTCAAGCAGGGCCGTGACATGGCGGTCCGTGAATTTCTGCAGGCGCGCCCTGACCTCGTCGCGGGCCGGGCCGGTGAGCGTGTCATCGGCCAGCACCTCGGCGCGCAGCGCCAGCAGGCCATCACCCAGCTGCACCTCGCCCACGGCGGCCTGCTGCCAGATGATCTTGCCGTCGCGCGACAGCTTGAGATCGGTATCGGCGGAGGCCGCCAGGCTTCCGGCCCGGGCCTGGATTTCCTGGGCCACAGCCTGCACCACCGCCTGCCGCGCCAGCCTGCCGCTGTCCCCCGCCAGTTCCGGTGCGGGCATGAAGGTCAGACCTTCGACACGGCCGAGGGCTTCACCCTCGACCACCACAGAACCGTCACTCTCGACACTCGACATCAACTCTTCCTTCTGCGCCAGACGGCGCATCAATACACTGGTTCGGCGATCAATGAAACGCTGGCGCAAGCGGTCGTGCAGGGCATCCGAAAGCCGGTCCTCGATTTCACGGGTGCGGGCCTGCCAGTAAAGCGGAGCCTCAAGCCAGGTGCCACGGTTGGCAAGATAGGTCCAACTGCGGACATGGGCAATGCGCGCCTGCAGCGTGTCAATGTCGCCGTCATAGTTTTCACAGCTGCGCAACTGGCGGGCAAACCAGTCCTCGGGGATGAGGCCGGAGCCGGAGTGCAGGAACTGGATGACCCGGCAGACGAGATGGCCGTGCTCAGCCTCGGAGATGTTGCGGTAGTCGGGGATCTGGCAGACCTCCCAGGCCAGCGCCACATCCTTCTCGCCCGCCACCAGCCGGGCGGTGTCGGGGTCGCGCACCACCTGTTCAAGAGCCAGCACATCGGGGGCGGACTGGGCCCGTGTCAGGCCCTCCTGGCGCGGCAGGACACCCAGCGACTTGCGCAGCAGGTCAAGCGAGCGGAAGTCAAGATCGCGGTTGCGCCATTGCAGGGCGCGGACAGGATCGAAGTCGTGTGATTCCAGCCGGTCGATCACCTCCTGGTCAAGAGGGTCAGCCTCACCAGTGACGCCGAAGGTGCCGTCATTCATGTAGCGTCCGGCGCGGCCCGCCACCTGGGCGAGTTCGGCCGGGGTGAGGCTTCGGAACTGGAAACCGTCAAACTTGCGGGTGGAGGCAAAGGCCACATGGTCCACATCCATGTTGAGACCCATGCCGATGGCGTCGGTGGCGACGATGTAGTCCACCTCGCCCGACTGATACATGGCCACCTGGGCATTGCGGGTGCGGGGCGAAAGCGCCCCCATGACCACGGCTGCGCCGCCGCGCTGGCGACGGATCAGTTCGGCCACCGCATAGACCATGTCACCCGAGAAGGCGACGACGGCGGAGCGGCGCGGCAGGCGGGTCAACTTTTTCTGCCCGGCATAGGTGAGGCGCGAAAAGCGCGGACGCGCCACGAAACTGGTGCCGGGCAGCAGCCGTTCCAGCATGGGGCGCATGGTGGCGGCCCCCAGCATCATGGTCTCCTCGGTGCCGCGGCGGTTCAGCAGCCGGTCGGTGAAGATGTGGCCGCGCTCAAAATCGGCAGCGAGCTGGATTTCATCGATGGCCAGAAAGGGCACGGAAACATCGGGCGGCATGGCCTCGACGGTGGCCACCCAGTAGCGCGGACGGGCGGGCACAATCTTTTCCTCGCCGGTGACCAGGGCGGTGGCGGCATCACCGGCCCTGAGGCGCACCCGGTCATAGATCTCACGCGCCAGAAGCCGGAGCGGCAGGCCGATCATGCCAGAGCCATGGGCCAACATGCGCTCCACCGCCAGATGGGTCTTGCCGGTATTGGTGGGTCCGAGAACGGCGGTGACGCCGTGGCCGGGGGTTGCGGGGCGGGAAGCCATGATGGCCCTATTTAGGGGGCGGGCCGGAAAAAATCATCCGCCTTCGCAAGAGGCGAGGCGGCGGGGTCTGTGCCAATTCGGGGCGGTTGGGAAAGCTCTGAATTCAAGCGTGAACGAATGTGGCCCGAATCGCTGATGGGGCGCGATTCATGAATTGTTCCAAGGGGTTTGTGCCCTTTTGCTGACGGGGCTGCACAGTGCGGCAGGGCGCGGCAGGGTGTTGCCGCTGGTTTCCGGCCGCTGCGGTTAACCACAGGGGGCCATGGGTTAAGCGAAGCTTGCCGCAGTGAATGGCCTTTGCGCGACCGTGTTAACGAAGCGTTCCAAAGGAGAACGGAGCGCGAGCGAATCGCTGATGTGTGGATATTCGTGGTTTGTTCACGCCATAGCTTGTGGTGGGCCGCCGCCAAAACCACAAGACGGGCAGTGTTATGGTTGTTTTGCCGACCGCCGGGTGTAGATTTTCGGCGGCGGCGTTAACCACTCTGTGCCAAAGCGGGATGGGCCTATGGCACTGGTATTTTTGCCGCTGTGGCTTGACCGCGCCGGACGCGCCGCCTATAGAACCGCCAACCGTGCTGGCGCCCCAGGGCTGCCGGCTTTCCCAATTTGACGGAGTAAGATGATGGCTCGGCGTTGTGAGTTTACGGGCAAGGGTGCGCTGGTGGGCAATAATGTCTCCCACGCCAACAACAAGACCAAGACGCGGTTCATGCCGAACCTGTGCAATGTGTCGCTGATGAGCGAAGCCATGGGCCTGTCCTATCGCTTCCGCATCTCCTCCATTGCGCTCAAGTCGGTGGAGCATCGCGGCGGTCTGGACGCCTTCCTGCTCAAGGCTTGCGATGGCGAGCTGTCGGAAAAGGCGCTGAAGCTGAAGCGCGCCATTGCCAAGAAGGTTGAGGCCCAGAAGGCGGCCTGAGGCCTGTCAGAGAATTTGAAAAAGCCGCTCCGAAGGGGGCGGCTTTTTTGTTAGGCTGGCGCCATGAGCCAGGAACCGCAGAAAGAACCGAAACGTCATTCGCCGCGGGCTGCCCGCGACGGCACCCCGCGCGTGCACGGCACGGCGCAGTTGCGCGACTGTGTGCTGGGGCGCTTTACCGAGGTGGGCGAACGCGTGGTGATGGCCGAGTGCACGCTTGGCGACTATTCCTATGTGGAGCGCGGGGCCGAGGCGATCTACAGCGACATCGGCAGGTTCTGCGCCATTGCCGCCAATGCCCGGATCAATGCGCTGGACCATCCCGTCGAGCGGGTGAGCCAGCACAAGATCAGCTATCGGCCCAATGAATATTTTCTCGACGCCAAGATCGACAAGGCGTTCCGGGCGCGGCGGCAGCAGGCGCGGGTGGTGATGGGCCATGATGTGTGGGTGGGCCATGGCGCCATCATCATGCCGGGGCTGGCCATCGGCCATGGCGCGGTGGTGGCCGCCGGGGCGGTGGTGACCCGCGATGTGGCGCCCTATGCCATTGTCGCCGGGGTTCCGGCGCGGCGCATCAAATGGCGCTTCGGCAAGAAGCTGCGGGAACGGCTTGCGGTGCTGGGCTGGTGGCACTGGGAGCATGACCGGCTGGCCGCCGCCATTGCCGACATGCAGACGCTTTCGCCCAAGGCGTTTCTGGAAAAATACCAGGCCTGATCAGGCGCGTTTCTTGAGACGCGGGGCGGGGCGTTCCTCGCCCGCATTGTCATCAAACAGTTCCGCCAGCTTCTCGGTCATGGCGCCGCCCAGTTCCTCGGCATCGACGATGGTGACGGCGCGGCGGTAGTAGCGGGTCACGTCATGGCCGATGCCGATGGCGATCAATTCAATGGGCGACTTGCCCTCGATGTCGGCGATGACCTGACGCAGATGACGTTCAAGGTAGTTGCCGGAATTGACCGACAGGGTTGAATCATCCACCGGCGCGCCGTCGGAAATGACCATGAGAATGCGGCGCTGCTCGGTGCGGGCGAGAAGCCGGTTGTGGGCCCAGATCAGTGCCTCGCCGTCGATGTTCTCCTTGAGCAGGCCTTCGCGCATCATCAGGCCGAGGTTGCGGCGGGACCGCCGCCACGGCTGGTCGGCGGCCTTGTAGATGATGTGGCGGAGATCGTTGAGGCGGCCCGGATTGGTGGGCTTGCCAGCCTGAAGCCAGGCCTCGCGCGATTGGCCGCCCTTCCAGGCGCGGGTGGTGAAGCCCAGAATTTCCACCTTGACGCCGCAGCGTTCCAGGGTGCGGGCCAGAATATCGGCACAGGTGGCCGCAACGGTGATGGGCCGGCCACGCATGGAGCCGGAATTGTCAATGAGCAGGCTCACCACCGTGTCGCGAAACTTGGTGTCCTGCTCCACCTTGAAGGCAAGCGGTGCGGTGGGATCGATGATGATGCGGGGCAGGCGGGCCGAATCGAGAATGCCCTCCTCAAGGTCGAAGTCCCAGGAGCGGTTCTGCTTGGCCATGAGGCGGCGCTGCAGGCGGTTGGCAAGGCGGGCCACCACGCCCTGAAGGCTGGAGAGCTGCTTGTCGAGATAGTTGCGCAGCCGGGTCAGTTCCTCGACATCGCACAGGTCGTCGGCGGCAATCTCCTCGTCGAAGCGGTTGCTCCACACCTTGTAGAACTGGTCATTGGACATGGATCCGAAGGGCAGCTCCGGCCGCCAGGGCTGTTCACCGGCCGGTTCCTCCTCGCCCTCGGCGTCATCGGCATCGGCGTCGGCCTCGCCTTCCACTTCCTGCATTTCGGTTTCAGCACTTTCGGCCTCGCCCGCCGTTTCCTGGTCCTCCTCGGCCGAGGTGGCGGCGTCCTGCTGGTCCTCGCCCTGGGCGGGTTCGCTCTTCTGGCCGGCGTCGTCGGTGCCCTCGTCGTCGTCGTTCTGGTCGCCCGTGTCGGGGTCGTCGCCCAGTTCATCGGCCATGTCGAGGGCGGCAATCATGGCGCGTGACAGGCGGGCAAAGGCGGCCTGGTCGTGAATGGCATTTTCAAGCGCGGCCAGTTCACCGGCGGCCTTGGCCTCGATGTGGGCGCGCCACAGATCGACATAGGGGCGCACAGGGGCGGGCGGGGCTTCGCCGGTCAGCTTTTCGCGCACGATGAGGCCAAGCGCTTCTTCCAGCGGCGTGTCCTTGCGGCTTTGCGGCCGGTTGAGGGTGAGGCGCTGATAGCGGTCGTCCAGCATGGCGGAAAGATTGTGCGCCATGCCGGGCATGGCAATGGCGCCCAGCGATTCAACGCGCGCCTCCTCCACCGCCTCGAACACGGCGCGGGCCGTCTTGCCCACCGGCAGATAGTGGCCATGCACCTTGTCGGAATGATTGGAGAGGCGCAGCGAGAAGGCGTCGGACAGGCCGCGCGTCACCGCCACGGCCTTCATGTCGGCATGGAGCGGCACCTGCGGCAGGCGCACGCGCTTGCCGGAAAGCGAGGCCGGATCATTGCCGAAGCTCACCGTCAGTTCCGGTTCGCCGGCAATGGTCTTCATGGCCAGCGACAGGGCGCGGCGAAAACGCTCGGTCCTGTCTTCAGGCCCGCTGCTCATGGTCAGGCAACGGCGATGTGGGCCGAGGACTCCGGCAGTTCCTCGCCGAAGCAGCGCTGATAGAATTCGGCCACAATGGGCCGCTCCAGCTCGTCGCACTTGTTGAGGAAGGTCAGCCGGAAGGCAAAGCCGACATCACCGAAGATTTCGGCGTTCTGGGCCCAGGTGATGACGGTGCGCGGGCTCATGACGGTGGAAAGGTCACCCTGCATGAAAGCGTTGCGGGTGAGATCAGCCACCCGCACCATGTTGGCAATCTGCTTTCTGCCCTTTTCCGTATCGTAGGACTTGGCCTTGGCCAGGACGATGCCAACCTCATGATTGTGGGAGAGGTAGTTCAGCACCGAGATGATGGACCAGCGGTCCATCTGGGCCTGATTGATCTGCTGGGTGCCGTGATAGAGGCCGGTGGTGTCGCCGAGGCCGATGGTGTTGGCGGTGGCAAACAGGCGGAAGGCGGGGTGGGGGCGGATCACCTTGGACTGGTCGAGCAGGGTGAGCTTGCCCGAGCTTTCGAGAATGCGCTGGATGACGAACATCACGTCGGGGCGGCCCGCGTCATATTCGTCAAACACCAGGGCCACATTGTTCTGATAGGCCCAGGGCAGAATGCCTTCGCGGAATTCGGTGACCTGCTTGCCGTCCTTCAGCACGATGGCGTCCTTGCCGATGAGGTCGATGCGGCTGATGTGGCTGTCGAGGTTGACACGCACGCAGGGCCAGTTGAGGCGGGCGGCCACCTGTTCGATGTGGGTGGATTTGCCGGTGCCGTGATAGCCCGTCACCATGACGCGGCGGTTGTGGGCAAAGCCCGCGAGAATGGCCAGGGTGGTCTCGCGGTTGAACAGATAGTCCGGGTCAAGGTCGGGCACATGTTCGCTGCTGGCGCTGTAGGCGGGCACCTGCATGTTGCTGTCGAAGCCGAACAGCTGCGCAACCGACACCATTTTGTCGGGCATGCCGGGGACGGCCGGTTCGCGGTCGGACATTTTGGAACTCTTTTTCGGCTGGCTCATGATTTCGGTTTAACGGCTGGGTCCGGGGGCGGCAAGGCGTGGCGGCGTCTGGACTCAACAAAATCCCGACGCGCGCAGGGTGTCATAGGCGTGGATCACCGCCTTCAGCGTATCCTCATTGGCGCGGCTGCCGCCATTGGCATCGGGGTGAAGGCGCTTCACCAGCAGCTTGTATTTGCTCTTGGCGTCCTCCGGGGTGGCGTTTTCATCAAGGCCCAGGGTGTTCAGCGCCTTGATTTCGGTGGCCCTGAGGTTGCGGCCCAGTTTCTGGGCGGCGGCCGACCGGGGCTTCCTGGCCTCGCCGAACAGGTCGAAATGGTCCTTGGCGGCGTTCCTTCCGGCGCGGCGGGCGCCTTCCATCTTGGCAAAGGCGTTTTCGCCCAGTTTCCAGGTGGGGCGGTGGCCGGTCTGGGCGGCCTTCTGATAGGTGGCGACCTCGTCGTCCTTCATGCCGTCGAAATAGTTGTAGGTCTTGTTGTAGGCCTGCACATGCTCGGTGCAGTAAAGCCAGTACTGGCCTTCGGCACCGCGGCCCTTGGGGGCCTTGTGGCGGCCCGGCTTTTCGCAGCCCGGCCACTCGCAGAGTTTCACCTCTTCGGTCTTGGCCTTGGCGGCGGTGACGGGCTTGACGCGGATCTTGTCGAAATACTTGGAATCGAGTTTCATGACAGCCTGGATTTGCGGGGGTGCTGATTATCGGCGCTCACGCCTGAAACCGCAACCCAAAAGGAGATGATGATGGGGCTGGGGCCGGTGGGCAGGGGCATGGAAGAAAAACTGAAGGCGGCCTTTGCGCCAGCGCTGCTGGAGGTGATTGACGAGTCGCACCGCCACCATGGCCATGCCGGTGCCAATGCCGACGGCGAAAGTCACTTCCGGGTGAAGATCAGGGCGGCCGCCTTTGCCGGAAAGTCGCGGCTCGAGCGGCATCGCATGGTCAATGCGGTGCTGGCCGCGGATTTGCAGGCGCGGGTTCATGCGCTGGCCATCGAGGCCGAGGCGGACTGATCACTCGCCGGCTTCGCTGCGGGCTGGCGTCACCTTGATGGCGACGATCTGCTGGCGGCGCTTCCTGACAATTTCAAAGCGGAAGCCGTGAAAGTTGAAGACCTGACCGGGGTCGGGGATCTGGCGGGCCTCATGGATGACGAGACCGGCCAGGGTGGTGGCCTCGTCGTCGGGCAATTGCCAGCCGAAGGCACGCTTCAGATCGCGCAGCGGCACCATGCCATCCACCACATAGCTGCCGTCGGCCTGTTTGCGCACGCTCTTGGCCACATCATCGTGCTCGTCCTTGATGTCACCCACGATCTCTTCAATGATGTCTTCAAGGGTGATGAGGCCCTGCACCTCGCCATATTCATCAACCACGATGGCGAAGTGGGTCTTGCGGCGCAGAAAGGCGTTGAGCTGGTCGGTGAGGGGGCGCGTGTCCGGCACAAACCAGGCCGGGCTGAGAATGTCGTCGAGGACAATTTTCGTTACATCACCGCCGGTCTTCTGCAGGGCGGCGAAAAGGTTCTTGGCATGGAGCACGCCGACGATGTTGTCCGGGCTCTCCTTCCACACCGGCAGGCGGGTGTTGCCGGTCTTGAGCAGCGTGTCGATGATGTCGGCCATGGGGCTTGCCGCATCCACCATGTTCATCTTGGTGCGGTGGACCATGATATCGGCGACTTCAAGATCCTGCAGGTCAAGGATGCCGCCCAGCATGTTGCGGTCATGGGCGACGACCGCCCCTTCCTTGTGGTGCAGGTCAATGGCGCCGCGGATCTCGTCATGGGCCGATAGCGCGCTGTCGGCATTGGCGAGATCGGCGCCGAACAGCCGGAACAGCCCCTGCACCACATATTCAACCGCCATGATGAAGGGGCCGAACAGCGCCACCACCACCTTGAGCAGCGGTGCCATGGTAATGGCGACCTTTTCCGGATTGGTGACGGCATAGGTCTTGGGCATGACCTCGCCGAAGATGAGGATGAGCACGGTCATGACCACCGAGGCGATGACGGCACCGAGGTCGCCGAAGATTTTCACCAGGGCGGCGGTGGCCACGGCGGAACCCAGAATGCTCACTACCGTATTGCCCAGAAGCATGGCGCCGATCATGCGCTCGCGGCGCTTGGTGAGTTCGAGGATGATGGCCGCGCGCCAGGAACCGCGCCGCTCCAGTTCGGTGAGGCGGGCGCGCGAGGCGGCGGTGACGCCGGTTTCGGTGCCGGAGAAAAACGCCGACAGGATGAGCAGCACCAGCACAAAGACGATGGCGGGTCCGACGGTGAAGGTCATGGGCGCTTCATATCCTCAGCAAGGAAGGCCTCCACCTCGGCCTCGGGCACATCATGGGCGATGAAGGCCTCGCCGATGGCGCGGGCGAGAATGAAGGTGAGTTTGCCGCCCCTGGCCTTCTTGTCCTGACGCATGATCTTCACCAGTGCGGCGGCGGGCGGCAGATCGCCCGGAATCTGCGACGGGTGAACCGGCAGGTTCATGGCGGCGAGATGGCGGGCCACGCGGTCACTGGTGCCGGTGGCGCAATGGCCCAGCCGCTCGGAAAAGCGGAAGGCCTGCACCATGCCGATGGCCACCCCTTCGCCATGCAGCAGGCGCTGGGAATAGGCGGTGGCGGCCTCCAGCGCGTGGCCAAAGGTGTGGCCGAGATTGAGAAGGGCGCGCACACCGGTCTCGGTTTCGTCCGCGGCAACGATCCTGGCCTTGGCCCGGCAGGAGGTTTCCACCGCATGGGCAAGCCCCCCGGAATTGGAGGTCATCAGGCTGGGGCCGTGGGCCTCCAGCCAGGTGAAGAAGTCGGCATCACCCAGCAGGCCATATTTCGCCACTTCGGCATAGCCTGCGGCCACCTCGCGGGCAGGCAGGGTGCGCAGCAGCGACAGATCGGCAATGACCGCCACCGGCTGGTGAAAGGCGCCGATGAGGTTTTTGCCGTGGGGCGAGTTGATGCCGGTCTTGCCGCCCACCGAGGAATCGACCTGGGCCAGCAGCGTGGTGGGAATCTGGATGAAGTTCACCCCGCGCCGGAGGATGGCGGCGGCAAAGCCGGTGAGATCGCCGATGACGCCGCCACCAAAGGCGATGACGGGATCGGACCGTTCGATGCCCACGGCCAGCAACCGGTCGCAGAGGTCAGCCAGGGCAGCATAGCTTTTGGTCTTTTCACCCGGCGGCAGGATGATGGCCTCGGCCCGGATGCCGTGGGCGGCCAGCGCTGCCTGCAGCGTGGCCAGGTGGTGGCGGGCCACGTTCTCGTCGGTGACAATGGCGGTGACGCCGCGCCTCACATGGGGGCTGATCAGCGCGCCCGATTGGGCCAGCAGGTTTTCACCGATGCTGATGTCATAGCGGCGGCGGCCCAGCTCGACGGGCACGGTGAGGCAGGTGTCGGTCATTGGGTCTCGCTTTCGGCAGCGGCAAAGCCGGGCCAGTCCTTCAGGGCGCGAAGCACGCGCTCCACCATCTGGGCGTGGGAAATGTCCTGACTGTCGACGACGATGTTGGCCTCGGCATAGACGGGATAGCGCCTGGCCATCAGGTCACGCATCACCGTCTCGGGGTCGTCGGTCTTGAGCAGCGGGCGGTTCGAGCGCTTGTGCACGCGCTTCATCAGCAGCGGCAGGTCGGCCCGGAGCCAGACCGACAGGCCGTGGCTGCGGATGTTGGCGCGAGTCTCGTCATTCATGAAGGCGCCGCCGCCGGTGGCCAGAACCTGAAGCCCGCCTTCAAGCAGGCGGGAGATGACCTTGCGTTCGCCATCGCGGAAATAGGGTTCGCCATGGTCGGCGAAGATTTCGGCAATGGTTTTGCCTGCCGCCTGTTCGATTTCGTGATCGGCATCGACAAAGGGCACGGCGAGGCGTTCTGCCAGCCTGCGGCCGACACTGGTTTTGCCAGCCCCCATCAGCCCCACCAGCACAATGGCGTGGTTGTCGAGCTTTGCCGTGATGGCGGCAATGTCCTTGGCGGTGAGGTTTCTGGCCATGCCCTGGGTCTTTTTCGTCGCGCTGCTTTTAACCCCCTGAACACCGAAACGCCAAGGGCCTTGCCAAACGGTTGTGCCCCCGGAGGCCTTGGCCTATCCTTGGCCGTGAACAGGACAAGGGTGGAACGTGCCGGACAGTTTGCGGTTTCTGGTGGCGGTGGGCATTTTGGCCGGTCTGGTCTATGGCGCGGGCTGGGCGTTGTCGTCCTTTCCGCCCGAGCCGCAGCCCACGGTGAAGGCGCTGGCCAGTGAAAAGCTCCGGCAGCACTGAAACGGCCGGGCGCGACCAGCGCCTGATAGACCGGTTCCTGGAGATGATGAGTGCCGAGCGCGGCCTTGCCCGCAATTCGCTTCTGGCCTATGGCGCCGATCTCGCCCACTACAGCGCCTTTCTCCAGGGTCAGGGCATTGGCCTGAAACAGGTGGAAACCCGCCATGTGCAGGCCTGGCTTGCCGCTCTGGAGGCCGAAGGGCTGGCCCGCACCACCACCGCACGGCGGCTTTCGGCGGTGAAACAGCTGCATGGCTTCCTGCATGGCGAAGGCATTGTGGCCGAGAACCCCGCCGCCATTCTGCAGGGGCCGAAACCGGCCCGTCCCCTGCCCAAAATCCTGACGGCGGCGGAGGTGGACCGGCTTCTCACCCAGGCGGCGGCAGAGGCCGCCGAAGCCACGGGAAAGGCGGCCTTCCGGGCCCTGCGGCTTTCGGCGCTGCTGGAACTGCTGGCGGCCACCGGCCTCAGAGTATCGGAACTGGTGGGCCTGTCGCTGAGGGCGGTGGAGGCGGATCAGGGCTTTCTGGTCATCCGCGGCAAGGGCGGGCGCGAGCGCCTCATTCCGGTGGCGGCCCGGGCCCAGGCGGCCATTACGCCCTATGTGAAGCTGCTGAAGGAAACCGGGCTGGGGGCGGGGCGCCATCTTTTTCCCTCGCACGGCCTGGGCGGCACCCTGACGCGCCAGCATTTTGCCCTGGAATTGAAGGGGCTGGCGGCGCGGGCGGGCATTGCGGCGGCGCGGATTTCGCCGCATGTGCTGCGCCATGCCTTTGCCAGCAATCTGCTGGCCCATGGCGCCGATTTGCGGGCCGTGCAGCAGATGCTGGGCCATGCCGACATTGCCACCACGCAAATCTATACCCATGTGCAGGCCGGGCGCTTGCGGGCGGTGGTGGATGCGCTGCATCCGCTCGCCGGAAAAGTTGACAAGCGCCGTCCCAAGGGCCAGTAACAGGCCCCCGCAGTGAGGAGTACCGAGCCGCAATGCACGCCTTTCTGGATTTTGAAGCCCCACTGGCGGAGCTGGAAGGCAAGATTGCCGAATTGCGTGCGCTGGCCCAGGGCGATGCCACGGTGTCCATCGCCGATGAGGTGAAGGCGCTGGAGAAGAAGGCGGCCAAAAGCCTGGCTGATCTCTATGCCGATCTTTCGCCCTGGCAGAAGGCGCAGGTGGCCCGCCACCCCGACCGGCCGCATGCGGTGGATTACATTTCCGGCCTGATCACCGATTTCGTGGCCCTCTCCGGCGACCGCAGCTTTGCCGAGGATCACGCCATCATCGGCGGTCTGGGGCGCTTCCGGGGCGAGGCCGTGATGATCATCGGCCAGGAGCGCGGCAACGACACGGAAAGCCGCCTCAAGCATAACTTCGGCATGGCCCGGCCGGAGGGCTACCGCAAGGCGGTGCGCCTCATGGACATGGCTGAGAAATTCGGGCTGCCGGTGCTCAGCTTCGTGGATACGGCGGGGGCCTATCCGGGGCTCGACGCCGAGGAGCGCGGCCAGGCCGAGGCCATTGCCCGCTCCACCGACCGCTGCCTGGGGCTCGGGGTGCCGCTCATTGCCACCATCATCGGCGAGGGGGGGTCAGGCGGGGCCATTGCCATTGCCACCGCCAACACCGTGCTGATGCTGGAACACGCCATCTACAGCGTCATTTCGCCAGAGGGGGCCGCGTCCATTCTGTGGCGTGATGCCGCCCGCGCCAAGGATGCCGCCGCCGCCCTGAAAATCACGGCGCAGGATCTGAAGAAACTTGGCGTCATCGACGACATCATTGCCGAACCGCTGGGGGGCGCACACCGCGGCGCGGCCGACGCCATCAGCAATGCCGGTGAAGCCATTGCCCGGGCGCTGGCGGCCTATCGCGGGGTTTCGGCCGATGTGCTGCGCACCCAGAGGCGTGAGAAGTTCCTCGGGATCGGGCGCGGTCTGTAAAGGCTTTAGTAACCGCAAAACAAAAAGGCAGCCCCGGAGGCTGCCTTTGCCGCTGAGGCGGGCAAAGCCCGGTCAGGCGCCGACGGCGTTAAAGTAGGTCAGCATTTCGTTGTAGGTGTTGCCCATGTTGTTGGTGAGAAGTGGCATGGTGCTGATCAGGGCCAGAACAATGCCGGCAGCGATCAGGCCATATTCAATGGCCGTGGCGCCGGTTTCATCAGCGAGATAGGCGCTGATCCGTTGGGGTTTGAGCAACACACTCTCCACGGGACAGAATTTCTCTTGCCCTGAATTTACGGATTGATGTGTTGTGAATGTCTTAACGGGCTGTAGCCAATTGCGCCCAGTGGCGGAAATAATCCGGCTTCTTGAAAAGCTCTGAAATCAAGCATTTATTTCACTTTTTACAGAGCGGTTGGAGGCGCGCCAAAGCGGCTCAGGCAGGCAGCGGGACGGGCCTTGGCGGCATCCTCTCCACGCCTGATGAAGGCTGTGGCCTGGGCGGAGCGGCGAAGGGGCGGTGCCTGACCGCCCCCCGTGGGCTCATTCGCCACCCGCCGGCTTTTGGCCGGTAATCATGGCATGCACCAGATTTTCACGATGCTGGACACTGGCGAGAATGACGCCCGCCACGTGCAGCACGATGAGGCCCAGCGTGGCCCAGGCCAGGCCCTCATGCAGGTTCTCGATCCATTCCTCCCCCCACAGGGCATCGCTGATCATGGCCCAGCCGGTGAGGGAGGTTGCCGCCACCATGACGATCAAGGCCACCACCATGGCGCCGCCGGCGGGATTGTGGCCGTGGTAATGGCGCGGGCGGCCCCGGGCGATGTCCATGAGATAGGACAGCACGGTGGCGGGGCCGCGCACAAACTGGCGGAAACGGGCATGGTGCCCGCCGATGAACCCCCACAGGATGCGGAAGGCCAGAAGAGCGAGAATGGCATAACCCAGAATGATGTGGGTTTGGGTTCCGGCCTCGAAGAGGAATTCATAGGCCATGGCCGCCACCAGCGCCCAGTGAAACAGGCGTACGCCAAGATCCCAGACAGGGATGGTGGCGGGCCGCTGAGCGCGGCCCGGCCGGGATAGTGTGGTGAGCCGGTCCATTACTTGGTCAGAACCAGTTCGCCGGAGACGGGGTCGAAATAGGATTCAACGCGCTTGCCGTCCTTGCTGCCCTTCACCTCGTAGCAGCCGCCTTCGGTGCCGAGCTTCTTGATGACATAGCCCATGTCCATCACCTTCTTGGTGATGGCATCCTGGTTCATCCACTGATCGGCAGGATAATCCTTGCAGATGGATGCGGCCGAGGCGGGCAAGGCAAAGGCTGCGAGGGCGACGGTGGCGATGATGATCTTGTGCATTGGCAACTCCTGTTGTGAACGGAGCCATGCATAGTGGCCCGTCACTGACGGGCGCCTGACAGGATTGCGGCCATTGCGGGGAATTGTTGCGGCAGTGAACCGGCGGCGATGCCGCCGGTTCAGGTCATGCTTCAGGGCACAGGGCGATCAGCTGTAGGCGCCGTGACAATGCTTGTACTTCTTGCCGGAGCCGCAGGGGCAGGGCTCATTGCGGCCGACGGTGCCCCAGCTTTCCGGCTTCTTCGGGTTGCGGGCGGCGGAAGCCGCCGTGGCCGACGAACCCATTGACTGCGAGCCGAACACGGCTTCGACAACATCATCCTCGCCGGTGGTGGCGTCAATGTGGTGCGCGGCCATGGGCGGCAGTTCGCCCGCATCAGGCAGCATGTCATCGTCGGGCTGGGCACGCACCTCGACACGCATGAGCTGGGCGGTGGTGTTTTCCCGAAGCTTGGTCACCAGAGCCTGGAACAGGTTGAAGCCCTCGGTCTTGTATTCGTTGAGCGGGTCGCGCTGGCCATAGCCGCGCAGATGAATGACCTGGCGCAGCATGTCCACGGTGATGATGTGCTCGCGCCACAGGTTGTCCAGGGTCTGGAGGAGAATGGCCTTCTCCACCTGGCTGGTGATCTCGGGGCCGAACTCGGCCCGCTTCTGGTGGTAGTAATCACCCGCGACCTTCTTGACGCGCTCGCGGATCTCCTCGTCGGCGATGCCTTCTTCCTTGCCCCATTCATCAAGCGGGAAGTCAACCGCCACAACCTCGCGCAGGCGCTGGCGCAGGCCGTCCATATCCCACTGTTCGGGATAGGCGTTGGGCGGAATGTGCTTGGTGATGAGATCGTCGATCACCTCATTGCGCATGTCGTCGACGGTTTCGGCCACTTCGTCACCACGCATGATGCCGATGCGCTGGTCGAAGATGACCTTGCGCTGATCATTCATGACGTTGTCGAACTTCAGCAGGTTCTTGCGGATGTCATAGTTGCGCGCTTCCACCTTCTGCTGGGCCTTTTCCAGGGCCTTGTTGATCCACGGATGGACGATGGCCTCGCCCTCCTTCAGGCCGAGTTTCTGGAGCATGGAGTCCATGCGCTCGGAGCCGAAGATGCGCATCAGGTCGTCTTCCAGCGACAGGTAGAAGCGTGACCGGCCGGGATCGCCCTGGCGGCCGGAGCGGCCGCGCAGCTGGTTGTCAATGCGGCGGCTTTCATGGCGCTCGGTGCCGAGCACGAACAGGCCGCCTGCGGCAATGACGCGTTCCTTGTCAGCGGCGATCTGGGCCTTGATGGTGGCAATGCGGCGGTTTCTTTCCTCGCCGGGGGGCACGTCGGCCAGTTCATTGGCGATGCGCACGTCCTCGTTGCCACCCAGTTTGATGTCGGTGCCGCGGCCGGCCATGTTGGTGGCAATGGTGACGGCGCCGGGCACACCGGCCTGGGCGATGATGGCGGCTTCCTGCTCGTGATAGCGGGCGTTCAGCACGTTGTGGGGAATGTTCTCCTGCTTGAGGAGAGCGGACAGGGTTTCCGATTTTTCGATGGAGGTGGTGCCCACCAGCATCGGCTGGCCCCGCTCGCGGCATTCGCGGATGGTGGCGACAATGGCGGCATATTTTTCGCGCGCGGTGCGATAGACCTCATCGTCCTCGTCGGCGCGCGCCACCGGCATGTTGGTGGGAATTTCCATGACATCGAGGTTGTAGATGTCCTGAAATTCCTCGGCCTCGGTGATGGCGGTGCCGGTCATGCCGGCCAGTTTGCCATAGAGGCGGAAATAGTTCTGGAAGGTGATGGAGGCCATGGTGACGTTTTCGGGCTGGATTGCCACGCGCTCCTTGGCCTCGAGCGCCTGATGCAGGCCCTCGGAATAGCGCCGGCCCGGCATCATGCGGCCGGTGAATTCGTCGATGATGATGACCTGATTGTCCTTGACGATATAATCCTTGTCGCGCTGGAACAGCTTGTGGGCGCGCAGCGCCTGCTGGACGTGATGCACAATGGTGACGTTCTCGGCGTCATAGAGATTGTCGCCCTTGAGCAGGCCGGCGGTGGCCAGAACCTGCTCCAGATGTTCATTGCCTCTTTCCGTCAGGGTGACGGAACGCTGCTTCTCATCCAGGTCAAAATCTTCCGCCACCAGGGCGGGAATGAAGCCGTCGAGGGCATTGTATAGATCGGACTTGTCATCCACCGGACCGGAAATGATGAGCGGTGTTCTGGCCTCGTCGATGAGGATCGAGTCCACCTCGTCGACAATGGCGTAGTGGTGGCCGCGCTGCACCATCTCCTCGAGATGGTATTTCATATTGTCGCGCAGATAGTCAAAGCCCAGTTCATTGTTGGTGCCATAGGTGATGTCTGAGGCATAGGCACGGCGGCGCTCATTGTCGTCGAGGCCATGAACAATGACCCCGGTGGTCATGCCGAGGGCGGAATAGACCTGACCCATCCAGGCGGCGTCGCGGCGGGCGAGATAGTCGTTGACGGTGACGACGTGGACGCCCTTGCCCTCCAGCGCATTGAGATAGACGGCCAGCGTGGCCACGAGGGTTTTGCCTTCGCCGGTCTTCATTTCGGCAATGTTGCCGTCGTGCAGCACCATGCCGCCCACCATCTGCACGTCGAAATGACGAAGCCCCAGGGAGCGCCTGGAGGCCTCACGCACCGCGGCAAAGGCACGATCCATGATGTCATCAAGGGTCTTGCCCTCGGCCAGTTCGGCCTTGAACACGTCGGTCAGGCCCCGCAGCTCATCGTCCGACAGGCGCTCGTACTGGGCCTCCAGGGCATTGATGGCAGGCACCCGGGCGTTATAACGCGCCAGTTTGCGGTCATTGGTCGTGCCGAAGATTTTTGCGGCGATGGAGCGCAGTCCAAGCATGTGATTCGGTCCTTGGCGGGTAATTTCCGTGTCGGGGCGGGTTCTAGCGCAACGGGCGGGCAAGGGGAATCACTTGCGCGCGGAAAGTTGCGCCGGAGGGTGTTGTCGGCAGGGCAGCTTCGGTCAACCGGGGGAAGATCGCGTCCCATGCTCTGGGTGAAGGGTCCAGTGGGGCAAAAGCCCCTGGTGCCCGCGACATAGTGGCAGAATTGCCCCATTTCAATGTGTGGCCTTGCCGCAACAGGCGAAAACAGCCTGTGGGGCGGCCCGCCGGCTGCCTTGCGAGGCCCGGAAAAGCCCCTTAAATGACCAAGACGATGGGAATTTCCGTGGGAACTGGCTTATTGTTGCCTTGATTGGCCGCCATTGACCGCCGGGAAACGGGACCGTTCAGCTTCAGGTGATGATGACATGGCGCGCATTCTGACGACGATTAAAACTGTGGCTCTGGCCGGGGTGCTGGGCGTGGGGCTCACCGCTGCCGCCCTGGCCCAGGAGCCGCCCAAGCCGCCGGTGCCCGGCTCGGCCGAGGACAAGGTGGTGGCAACCGTCAATGGCCATGAAATCCGCGTGTCGGAAATCCGCATGGCCATGGATGACATCGTCGGCCAGCTGCCGGATCTGCCCAAGAAGCTGCGCTATCCCTTCGTGGTGGAATTTCTGGTGGAGCGCCACCTGATGGCCCAGCAGGCGGTCAAGGAAGGCGTGGCCGATACCGATGAATACAAGCGCCGTCTGGCCCTCTATCAGGCCAAGGCGCTGCGCGACACCTATTTCGCCCAGAAGATTTCTCCCACCATCACCGAGGCCGAAATCAAGGCGGCCTATGACCAGGAGGCGGCGAAGGTGGCCCAGACCGAACGGGTGCGGGCCCGCCATATTCTGGTGGCCTCGGAAAAGGAGGCCCAGGACATCGAGGCGCAGTTGAAGGCCGGTGGCAAGTTTGAGGATCTGGCCAAGAAATATTCCCTCGACGGGTCGAAGGATTTCGGCGGTGATCTCGGTTATTTCACGGCCCCGGAAATGGTGCCGGAATTTTCCAAGGCGGCCTTTGCCCTCAAGGTGGGTGAGGTGTCCGATCCGGTGAAAACCGACTTCGGCTGGCACATCATCAAGCTGGAAGACCGCAAGATGGGTGCCGCCCAGCCCTATGATCAGGTGAAGGGCGCCATCCGCAACGTGCTGATGCGCAAGAAGGCCCAGGAAATCATGGTCGGCCTGCGCAAGACCGCCAAGATCGAGATTCTCGATGAGGACTTGAAGAAATTTGCCGCCGAAGCGGCTAAGCAGCGCAAGCTGCTGGAGGACAAGGCAACCGGCGCGGTTCCGGCCGATGCCGCACCTGCTGATGGCGGTGCCGACACGTCCGGCAAGGGCGACCTGCAGGCGCCGCAGCAGTAGGCCTCATACTTTCCAGAACAACGCCGGGTGATGAGCCCGGCGTTTTGTTTTGGATGACTTTGTTTTGGGTGACAGGGCGCTGCCGGTGAAGTATCGGGGTGGGACCAGATGTCCCGGAGATGGTCATGGCCCCTGCCGTTTCACCCCTTGCCCCCGCTCATTTTCCTGAACTGCCGCCGGTGAAGGGTGTCAGGCTGGCCGCCACGGCGGCCGGCATCCGCTACAGGAACCGCACCGACCTGCTGCTGGCGCTGCTCGACCCCGGCACCACGGTGGCCGGTGTCTTCACCACCTCAAAATCACGCTCGGCCCCGGTTGAGTGGTGTGCCCGCGGCCTCAAGGGCGGCACGGCGCGGGCCTGTGTCATCAATGCCGGCAATTCCAATGCCTTCACCGGCAAGCGCGGCGTGGCCACGGTGAAGGCGGTGGCGCAGGCGGCGGCAAAACTGCTGAAGTGCAAGGGCGCAGAAATCTTCCAGGCCTCGACCGGGGTGATCGGCGAACCCATGGACCCCGCCCCCATCATCAATGCCCTGCCTGGCCTGATGGAGCGGGCGCATGACGCGGTGTGGCCGGAGGCGGCGCGCGCCATCATGACCACCGACACTTTCCCCAAGGCGGCCACCGCCACGCTGCGGCTGGCGGGCAGGACGGTGACCATCAACGCCATTGCCAAGGGTTCGGGCATGATTGCCCCCGACATGGCCACCATGCTGGTGTTCATTTTCACCGATGCCGTGATTCCGGCCAGGATCTTGCAGAAGCTTCTGACGCGTGCGGTGGGCAAGAGCTTCAACTGCATCACGGTGGATGGCGATACCTCGACCTCGGACACGGTGCTGCTGTTTGCCACCGGCCAGTCCGGGGCCAAGCTGTCCGGCCTCAAGTCGGCCGATGATGCGCGCCTCAGACCCTTTGCCCAGGCGCTTGAGGGGTTGTGCCTCGACCTTGCCCATCAGGTGGTGAAGGACGGCGAGGGCGCGGAAAAATTCGTGGAAATTGCGGTGACCGGGGCAGAGAGCGATGCCGCGGCGCGGCGCATCGGCATGAGCATTGCCAATTCGCCGCTGGTGAAAACCGCCATTGCCGGGGAAGACGCCAATTGGGGCCGCATTGTCATGGCGGTGGGAAAGGCCGGCGAGAAGGCCAACCGCGACCGCCTGAAGATCAGGATTGCCGGTGTGACGGTGGCGCGGAACGGCATGCGCGATCCAGCCTACCGGGAAGAGGAGATCATGCCGCACATGAAGGGCCGCGACATCAGAATCGCGGTTGATGTGGGGACGGGCGGCAGGGGCCGGGCCACCGTCTGGACCTGCGACCTCACCCATGGCTACATCGACATCAACGGATCCTATCGCAGCTGATGAAACTGGTGCTGGTTGCCGCTGTGGCGCTCATTGACGCCGATGGCCGGGTGCTGATTTCAAAGCGCCCGGAAGGAAAGCAACTGGGCGGCCTGTGGGAATTTCCGGGCGGCAAGGTGGAGCCGGGCGAGCGGCCGGAAGCAGCACTGGTGCGCGAACTCAAGGAAGAGCTGGCGATTGACGTGAGCGAAAGCTGCCTTGCCCCGCTGACCTTCGCCAGCCATGCCTATGATGATTTTCACCTGCTCATGCCGCTCTATGTGTGCCGGCGCTGGAAGGGGCAGGTGACGGGGGCCGAGGGGCAGGAGATCAAATGGGTGGCACCGCCCCGGCTGCGGGATTATCCCATGCCGCCCGCCGACAAGCCGCTCATCCCGCATTTGCAGGACCTGCTCTGATCAGTCCCCCACGTCCCTGGCCTTGAGGGCGTCGGCCAGGCGCATGGTGGCGCTGCCGGGGCGGGCGGGCTTGGGCTGGCTTTCATCCGGCGCCCAGGCAATGGCCCAGAGCACTTCCATGGTGGCGCGGATGCGGCCGTCGGCATCGGCATAATTCTCATGATAATGGCGGGCGGCGCGGGCCAGCGTGGCAGGCGTGGTGAGGCAGCGGGCGCGCTCACTGAGGGGGTTGGCAAAGCCGAACGTCTTCACCTCGCGCATCAGTGCCAGGGCATCGCCATAGCGCACCGTCTGGCGGTCGGCATCAATGACCGGCAGGGCAAAGCCCGCGCGCTGCAAGAGCCCGCCCAGCGCCCTGACCTCGACCATGGGGGCGACGCGCGGTGCGGCACCGTGCCCGGCGCTGTCGGCGGCAATCCAGCTCTGGCGCAATTCGGAAAGAGTGTCGCCGCCGAACAGCGCGATCAGCGCCATGCCGTCGGGCTTGAGGGCGCGGCGCATCTGGATCAGTTGCCCGGGCAGATCGTTGGCGGTGTGCAGATCGGCCATGGAGATGATGGCGTTGAAGCCTTCGGGCGGCAGCGCCAGATCGTCGTTTTCGGGGGGGGCGGCAAGGGTGAGTGTGCCCACCCTGCCGGACGCCGCCACCGCCTCGGCATAGGGCGTGGCATCGGCGGCGATGAGCAGCGCGTGGTCAAAGCGGCGGGTGATGAGAGAAAGACGGTCGGCCAGTTCGGCGGCGAGATGGTCAGCGAGCGCCCGGTCGGCCTGCCGCATGGCCCTTTGCTGGCGGGCACGATAGAGTTGCCGGTCAAAGAGGGGACGTGGCGTGTCGGACATGGATGATGAGGTAGCGGAAAACACCGCACTGATCCAGCGGCTCAGGGTGTGGGGCCGGAGCCTGCCTGCCCGTCTTGCCGACCTTGTTGCCCCGCCGCGCTGTCTTGCCTGCGGGGATGAGGTGGTGGCCACGGCAGCGCTTTGTCCGCAGTGCTGGGCGAAGATCACTTTCATCGAAGAGCCGGTGTGCGCCGTCATGGGCCTGCCGCTCGACTTCGACCAGGGCGAGGGGGCGGTGAGCGGGGCGGCGCTGGCGAACCCGCCGGACTGGGACCGGGCGCGCGGGGCGGTGGTGTTTGACGATCATTCACGCCCGCTCATTCACGCGCTCAAGTATCATGACCGCATGGAAGTGGCCCCCTTCATGGCCGGGGCCATGGCGCGGGCGGGCAGGCGGCTTCTGGCCGAGGCCGATGTGCTGGTGCCGGTGCCGCTGCACCGCTGGCGGCTGTGGTGGCGGCGCTTCAATCAGTCGGCAGTACTGGCGCAGCGGCTGGGCGAGGCCACGGGGCGGCCGGTTGAGGTGCTGGCCTTGCGCCGGGTGAAGCGCACCCGCAGTCAGGTGGGCCTGTCCCAGGCGGAACGCGAGACCAATGTGGCGCGGGCCTTTGCGGTTGCTGACCCCGAGGCGTTCCGGGGCAGGCGGGTGGTGCTGGTGGACGACGTGCTGACCACCGGGGCCACGGCCAATGCCTGCGCCCGCACCCTGAAAAGGGCGGGGGCGGCGCGGGTTGACGTGTTGGTGTTCGGCCTTGTGGTGACGGCGCGGCGGCCTCATATTGACGATGAGGAGTGACCATGACGGATGTGACCATCTACACCACCCGCACCTGCCCCTATTGCCATGCGGCCAAGGCGCTGCTGGAGCGCAAGGGCGTGCGCTATACCGAAATTGATGTGGGGGCAGACCCGGAACTGCGCCAGAAGATGATGGTGCGCGCCCATGGCCGCCGCACCGTGCCGCAGATCTTCGTGGGCGAGACCCATGTGGGCGGCTGCGATGACCTGCATGCGCTGGAACGTGAGGGCGGGCTTGATCCGCTGCTGGCGGCGTCATGACCTTCCGGGCGGGCCTTGTGCAATTGCGTTCGGGTCCGGACATGGCCCGCAATTATCGTGAGGCGGCGGAGCTGATCCGCGCCGCCAGGGCTGCGGGGGCCACCTTCATTTCCACCCCGGAGATGACCAATGTGATGGACCCGGACAAGGACCGGGTGAAGGCCGCCGCCAGGCCTGAGGACCATGATCTTTCGGTTGCAGGCTTTGCCCAGCTCGCGGCGGATCTCAACGTCCATCTCCACATCGGCTCGCTGGCCCTGCAGGGACCGGACGGGCGGCTGGTCAACCGCGGCTTCATCTTTGCGCCGGATGGCCGGGTGCTGGCGCGCTATGACAAGATTCATCTGTTTGATGTGGATTTGCCGACCGGCGAAAGCCACCGTGAATCGGCGAGCTATCGGCCCGGTGAGGAAGCGGTGGTGGTGAAGACGGCGCTGGCCAGCTTCGGCATGGCCATCTGCTATGATGTGCGCTTTCCGGCCCTGTTCAACGCGCTGGCCAAGAATGGCGCCGAGGTGCTGCTCAACCCGGCGGCCTTCACCGTGCCCACGGGGCGGGCGCATTGGCAGGTGCTGCTGCGGGCGCGCGCCATTGAGACGGGAAGCTTCATGCTGGCGGCGGCCCAGGGCGGCGACCATGGCCATGGTCGCCACACCTATGGCCACAGCCTCATCATCAATCCCTGGGGCGAGGTTATGGCCGAGGCGGGCGAAGAGCCCTGTGTCATCACCGCCGACATTGACGTGGCGGCCGTGGCCGAGGTGCGGGGGCGCATTCCCGCCCTTCAGCATGGCCGCGCCTTCAGCCTGAGGATGGCGCCGTGATCCACTACGCGCTGCGCTGTGATCAGGGCCATGAATTTGACGGCTGGTTTGCCGACAGCGCGTCCTTTGACGCGCAGGCGAAGGCGGGTCTGGTGGAATGCCCGCATTGCGCGTCGGTGAAGGTTGAAAAGCAGATCATGGCGCCGGGCATTCCGGTGCGCGACAACCGCAGGACGGAGGTGCCGCGCCATGGCATGGTGGCGGGTGGGGCCGACCCCAAGGTGCAGGAAGCCCTGGCCGTGCTGCGCGACCTGCGCCGCGAGGTCGAGGCCAATGCCGACTATGTGGGCGAACGCTTTGCCGAGGAGGCGCGGGCCATCCACTACAAGGAGACGGAACAGCGCCGCATCTATGGCGAGGCCACTGGCGCAGAGGCCAAGGCGCTGATCGAGGAGGGCATTGAGGTGCACCCCCTGCCGCGCCTGCCGGAGGACGGCAACTGAGCCGTCTCAGGCCGACGGTTTGTCCTTCTGGGCCACCAGCATGTAATTCACGCTCATGTCGGACGACCGCCGCCATTCATTGGCGAGGGGGTGGAAGGTGACGCCGGAGGTGGATTTGACCACGCAGCCATTGGCCTGAAGCCAGGCATCGAGTTCTTCCGGGGTGATGAACTTCTCCCAGTGATGGGTGCCCCTGGGCAGCCAGTTCAGCACATATTCCGCCCCGAGGATGGCCAGTCCGAAGGCCTTGAGGGTGCGGTTCAGCGTGGCCATGACCATGAGGCCGCCGGGCTTCAGCATGGCGGCACAGGTTTTGACAAAGCCCGCCGGGTCGGCCACATGCTCGATCACTTCCATATTCAAAATGACATCGAAGGTTTTGCCTTCGGCGGCCAGATCCTCGGCCGTGCCCTGGCGGTAGGCGATGGCGAGGTGCTGCTCATCGGCGTGGACGGAGGCGGTCTTGATGTTCTTGTCCGAGGGGTCAACGCCGGTGACGGCAAAGCCCGCCCTTGCCATGGGTTCCGACAGCAGCCCGCCGCCGCAGCCGATGTCCAGCAGAGCCAGCCCCTCGAAGGGCCGGTCGAGAAGCGGGTCGCGGTGCAGGCGGGCTGCCACCTGTTCGCGGATATAGGCAATGCGCACCGGATTGAAGACGTGGAGAACGCCGAACTTGCCCTTGGGGTCCCACCATTCCGCCGCCATGCGCGAAAACTTCTCGACCTCCGCCGCATCCAGGCTGGGGCGGTGGGGGGCCTCCGGGGCGGGGGGCGGGGCTTCGGCTGTTCTGGCGCGGGGCGGCATGGGGGGCATCCTTTCGCGCCCATTATATGGCTTTCGCACCCCCTGTCACGGCCCCCGCGACCGGCACAGTAAATCCAGCCCCCGTGGGTAATATTTCCAAGGCTTTGGCCCGCAAAAGCGCTTCACAGCCCCGGCATTGCCCGTTATGAGGGGGCGCGCCGCCCCGGGATGACATTCCGGGGCGGGTTGGGGTTTTGTCAGGGCGGAACAGGTTTTGCTGGATCAGAACATCCGCTCTGTCTGATGGTTGGCGAGCAGCTTTCTGGCTTTTGTCGGTTCCGTCAAAAGTCAGGCTGCTCTGGGACTGATGGTTGGCGAGCAGCTTTCTGACTTTTGTCGATTCCGTCAAAAGTCAGGCTGCTCTGGAGCACAGCACAGGGGCGTCATGGCATTGA
>CALMWF010000016.1 GCA_937873445.1 uncultured Alphaproteobacteria bacterium | reverse complement strand
CGACCCCAACCTTGGCAAGGTTGTGCTCTACCCCTGAGCTACGCCCGCTTGGCGGCCTGCCCGCACCGATGGGCGGGAGACGGCGCGACTTATTGCCTAAGCGGCGGGTAAATGCAATAGCACTGTTCAACAACGATCCCATACAGTTTACGGAATGCCCATGCCCGCCACGGAAGCCGAGCTTTTTGCCCATTTGGACCGTCTGGGCATCACCACCACCACCCATCGCCACGACCCCGTTTTTACCGTGGAACAGGCGCAGAAGGTGCATGGCGACATGCCGGGCGGCCATTGCAAAAACCTGTTCTGCAAGGATGAGAAGGGGGCCCTGTGGCTCATCTGCTGCCTGGAGGATGACCGGGTGGATCTGAAGGCGGCTCCGGCAAAAATTGGCTCAAAGCGCCTGTCCTTCGGCAAGCCGGAGCTGCTCATGGCGGTTCTGGGGCTGGAGCCGGGGGGCGTCACCCCCTTCGGCCTCATCAATGACCGTGAACGCCGCGTCACTGTCATTCTCGACCAGCGCATGATGGCCGAGCCGCTGCTCAACTTTCATCCTCTCCACAATGCCGCCACCACCGCCATCGCCAGCGCCGACCTGACCCGCTTCATCGAAAGCCTGGGCCATGCGCCTCGCATTGTCGCGGTGGCCGAGCCCGCCTTGCAATCCCAGGCCTGAACGCCCATTTTTACCTGACCCATCATACGGATTGAATCATGACCCCTTCCGATCTCATCAAGGATTCCGACAGCCGCACCTTCATGGCCGATGTCATCGAGGCCTCGAAGACGGTGCCCGTCATCGTTGACTTCTGGGCCGAATGGTGCGGCCCCTGCCGCCAGCTTGGCCCGACACTGGAAAAACTGGTGAAGGAGAAGGCCGGCAAGGTGAAGCTGGTCAAGATCGACGTAGACAAGAACCAGCAGATCGCCGCCCAGATGCAGGTCCAGTCCATTCCCGCTGTTTTTGCCTTTGTGGACGGTCAGCCGGTGGACGCCTTCATGGGCGCCCTGCCGGAATCGCAGGTCCGCCAGTTCATCGACCGGCTGGGCAAGCAGGGCGGCATGGCCCAGCAGATCGCCAAGGCGCTGGAGGCGGCGCGGGCCGCCTATGACAAGAATGATTTTGCCTTTGTGCTCGACATCGCAGGCCAGGTGCTGGGGGTGGACCCGCAGCAGGCCGAGGCCCATGCACTGAAGGCCTTGGCCGAAATCGGCCTGGGCCAGATTGATGTCGCCCGGGCCACCCTGGCTGCGGTGCCTAAGGAACTGGCGGCGGACGCCACGCTGGCCCAGGCGCGTGCCGCCCTCGATCTTGCTCTCAATCCGGTTGATCACAACGAACTGTCCCGGCTGGAGCAGGCGGCAGAAAAAAATCCCGCCGACCTGACGGTGAAACTCGATCTGGCCCGGGCACTGAACCGCGCCGGCAAGCGCGCCGAGGCCACCGACCAGCTCATTGCCATCATCCGCAAGGACCGCAGCTGGAACGAGGAGGCGGCGCGCAAGCAGCTGGTCCAGTTCTTCGAGGATTGGGGACCGAAGGACGATGCCACCCTGGCAGGGCGGCGCAAGCTCTCTTCGGTGCTGTTTTCCTGACATGAAGCGCCGCTACCCCAGCACCGCCGATTTGACGGCGCGCATTCCAGTGTTTCCGCTGTCGGGCGCTTTGCTGTTGCCGCGCACCGAACTGCCGCTGCAAATATTCGAGCCGCGCTATCTGGCCATGGTCAATGATGCCCTGGCCGGCGACCGGCTGATCGGCATGATCCAGCCCGAGGGCGACAGTGGCGAAGGCCTTGTCCCGGACGGGGCCAGCCTGCACCGCGTTGGCTGTGTCGGCCGCATCACCGCCTTTTCCGAAACGCCCGATGAACGCCTGATGGTGACACTGTCCGGCATCTGCCGCTTCCGCGTGGCCGGGGAACTCTCCGTTACCACGCCCTATCGTCAGATCGAGGCGGATTATGCACCCTTCGCGGCCGACCTCACCCCCGACGCCGGTGTGGCAGGCGTTGACCGCTCCCACCTGCTCAAGACCTTCCGTGCCTTCCTGGAGGCTCATGACATGTCGGCCGACTGGCGCGAGGTGGACGGTGCCTCCACCGAGGCACTGGTCAACACCCTGTCGCTGCTGGCGCCCTATGGCCCGCGCGACAAGCAGGCGCTGCTGGAGGCCCCCGACCTTGCTGCCCGTGCCGAGGTGCTGGTGGCCCTCACCGAAATGAGCCTGGCCCGCAACCGCGGCGACGGCCCGCCGTCCTTGCAATAGGAAGCTGCCATGACCCAAGCCGATCCCCGTCTGCTGGAACGCCTGGTCTGCCCTGTCAGCAAAACCACATTGCGCTATGACCCCGCCCGGCAGGAACTGATTTCCACCGCTGCGGGCCTGGCTTACCCCATCAAGGACGGCATTCCCGTGATGCTGGCCGAAGCCGCACGGAAACTGGACTGATGACCGAACTCTATGCCGAGGAACTGCGCGTTCGCGACAAGGGCCGCCTGCTGGTGGTGCGCTTTCATGAGGGCGACGCCTACGACATTCCGGCCGAACTGCTGCGTGTTGAAAGCCCCTCGGCCGAGGTGCAGGGCCATGGACCGGGCCAGGAGGTTCTGGTGACGGGCAAGGCCGCCGTGACCATTGTGGGAATTGAGGCCGTCGGCAGCTATGCCGTGAAACTCATTTTCAGCGACGGCCATGACACCGGTCTTTATACCTGGCCCTACCTTGCCCATCTCGGTCGCAACCGCGACAGCCTGATGGCCGACTATGAGCGGCGGCTGGCGCAGGCAGGCCAGAGCCGGGGCTGAGCGCCTAAAATATAGCCACGCCAACACAAAAGCACAATTATTAGGCAGGCCGGCCTCGCCCAGTCCCGGCGCTTATTAATTTACTATTGTAAATTCAACAGCTTATCTGTCTCCGCCGGATTGGCACAGTTCTTGTTAGCACTTCCTGCGGACAGGAGTGCAACCATGAAATACATCATTGCCATCATCAAACCGCACAAGCTGGAGGAGGTGCGCGAAGCACTGGGTGCCATCGGCATTCAGGGCATTACCGTTACCGAGGTCAGGGGGCATGGCCGCCAGCGCGGTCATACCGAGTTCTATCGCGGTGCCGAATATGCCGTGAGCTTCGTGCCCAAGCTCAAGCTGGAACTGGCCGTGGAGGACACCCTCACCGAACGGACCGTGGAGGCCATTCAAACGGCCGCCAACACCGGCCAGATCGGCGACGGCAAGATATTTGTCATCCCCCTCGAATTCGCGGTGCGCGTCCGCACCGGCGAAACCGGCCCTGCCGCCCTCTAATCTCAAGACAGGAAAAAACCATGCGATCATATCTCACACGCGCAGGTGCGGCAGCCGTGCTCGCCCTCGCCCTGCTCGCCCCTTCTGAAGCCTTTGCCGCCGCCAGCATCAACAAGGGTGATACTGCCTGGATGCTGGTGTCCACCCTCCTCGTCATTCTCATGACCATTCCCGGGCTTGCCCTGTTCTATGGCGGCCTGGTGCGCTCCAAGAACGTGCTGTCGGTGCTGATGCAGGTGTTCTTCTGCTTCGCCATGATTGCCGTGCTGTGGTTCGTCTATGGCTACTCGGTGGCCTTCACCAACGGTTCGCCCTTCTTCGGCGGCCTGAGCAAAGCCATGCTGGCAGGCGTTGACCCCGCCACCATGGCCGCCACCTTCTCGAAGGAAACCTACCTGCCGGAATTTGCCTACATCATCTTCCAGCTCACCTTCGCTGCCATCACGCCTGCCCTCATCGTCGGCGCCTTTGCCGAACGCATGAAGTTTTCCGCCGTGGTGATCTTCCTCGTGATCTGGTTCACCTTCTCCTACCTGCCTATGGCCCACATGGTCTGGTGGTGGGCAGGCCCCGACGCCTACACGCTGTCGGCTGAAAACCTTGAGGCCGTGAAGGCGGCCGTGGGTGATGCCGCCGCCCAGGACTTCCTCGCCCGGCTTGCCGCAGCGGCGGATGATACTGCCAAGGCGACCGTTCTTGCCGACTATGCCAGCGCCGTCAACGCGTCCAACGGCTGGCTGTTCAACTGGGGTGCCCTCGACTTTGCCGGCGGCGCGGTCGTCCACATCAATGCCGGTATTGCCGGTCTGGTGGCAGCCCTTGTGGTGGGCAAGCGCGTCGGCTTCGGCCGCGAACCCATGGCCCCCCACAATCTCGTCCTCACCATGGTGGGCGCCTCGCTGCTCTGGGTCGGCTGGTTCGGCTTCAATGCCGGGTCCAACCTTGAGGCCAACGGCCTTGCCGGTCTTGCCTTCTTCAACACCATCGTCGCCACTGCCGCCGCCGCCATTGCCTGGACGGTGGGTGAGTGGATGTTCCGCGGCCATCCCTCGCTGCTCGGCGCGGTGTCGGGTGCCGTTGCGGGCCTTGTCGCCATCACCCCGGCCTGCGGCTGGGTTGGCCCCTCGGGCGGCCTCATCATCGGTCTGGCGGCAGGCTTCATCTGCCTCTGGGCGGTGGTGTGGCTCAAGGCCAAGCTCGGCTATGATGATGCCCTCGACGCCTTCGGTGTCCATGGTGTGGGTGGCATCGTCGGTGCCTTGCTCACCGGCGTCTTCGTCAACCCGGCCCTTGGCGGCGTGGGCGTCACCGACTATCTCGCCACCGATACTTCAACCAAGGTGGCTGACTATGTCTTCTCCACTCAGATGACTGCACAGCTGGTTGCGGTTCTCACCGCCATTGTCCTCTCCGGGGTGGTGAGCTTCATCGCCCTCATGGTGGCCAAGGTGACCGTGGGTCTCAGGCCCTCTGAGCAGGACGAGCGCCAGGGTCTCGACATCACCGACCACGGCGAACGCGCCTACAACTGACCGTGATTGGCGGGCGCCGCTTCCCCTAGGGGGGGCGGCGCCTTCCGCCGCAATTTTAATCATCCTGCCCGGCATTCTGCCTGGTATCGCGGCAGTTTTCTTCAGCCGCCCCGCTCTGTCTCCATTTTATAAGCCAATTCAACGCGTTGCCAGAACCGTTACGCTGGCACGATTCTTGTTTGCGTGAGGCCCCAATGGCCGCCAGACGGGGCCCAGGGGACAGAAAATGCAGCGGACAGGACTTGTTGTGGCGGCGGCGCTCGCTGCGTTGCTGGGGCTCACCTCCACGGCTGTTGCGGCGCCCCGGGTGGATAGCGGCAACACCGCCTGGATGCTCATCGCCACCATCCTCATTGTCCTGATGACCGTACCGGGGCTTGCCCTGTTCTATGGCGGGCTGGTGCGCTCCAAGAATGTGCTGTCGGTCTTCATGCAGGTCATGGTGGCCTTCTGCCTGATCACCCTGCTTTGGGTGATCTACGGCTATTCCCTGGCCTTCACACCGGGCAGCGTGACCGGCGGCCTGTCGAAACTCTTTCTCGCCGGTGTCGGCCCCGCCAGCCTTGCGGCCACCTTCAGCAAGGAAAGCTACATCCCCGAATATGCCGTGGTGGCCTTTCAACTCACCTTTGCCGCCATCACGCCCGCCATCATCATCGGCGCCTTTGCCGAGCGCATGAAGTTTTCCGCCGTGCTTATCTTCCTGGCCATCTGGTTCACCTTCGCCTATCTGCCCATGGCCCATATGGCGTGGTTCTGGGCCGGGCCTGACGCCTATACGCTCTCACCCGACAACATCGACGCCATCCGCGCCGCCGTGGGCGACAGCGCGGCCCGCGATTTCCTCGCCCGGCTTGCCGCTGCTCCGGATGCGGTAGCACGGGCGGCTGTGCTGGCGGAGTATGGCCAGGCGGTTTCGGCGCACGACGGTTTTCTGTTTCGTCATGGTCTTCTGGATTTTGCCGGCGGCACGGTGGTCGAGGTCAACTCCGGGGTGGCCGGTCTGGTCTGCGCCCTCATGGTAGGGCCCCGCGTCGGCTATGGCCGGGAACCCATGGCACCTCACAATCTCTCTCTTGCCCTCACCGGCACCGGTCTTCTGCTGGTGGGCTGGCTTGGCTTCAATGCCGGCTCGGCACTGGAGGCCAACGGCCTGGCCGCCATGACCCTGTTCAACACCCTGCTTGCCGCCGCTGCCGGAACCCTCGCCTGGTCTCTGGTGGAATGGAAAACCCACCAGCACCCGAGCTTCCTGGGCGCGGCCTCCGGCCTGGTGGCGGGGCTTGTCGCCATCACGCCGGCCTGCGGATATGTCGGCCCCATGGGGGCCATCGCCATCGGCGCCGCGGCGGGGGCAGCCAGCCTGTGGGCTGTGGTCTCGCTCAAGGCACGCTTCCGCTACGATGATTCGCTGGATGTGTTCGGCGTCCACGGCGTGAGCGGCATCATCGGCACCATTCTGACCGGCCTCTTCGCCGCGCCCCTTCTGGGCGGCGTGGGCGTTACCTCCTATCTCGCCACCGACGCCAGCACTGCGCCTGCGCCCTATGCCATCACCAGCCAGATCGTCACTCAGGCCGGGGGCGTGCTTCTGGCCGCTCTCCTGTCGGCGCTGGTGAGCTATGCCGCCCTCAGGATATGCCAGATGACAGTGGGCCTGCGCCTGGCCGAATCCGATGAGCGCGAGGGCCTCGACGTCGCCTCGCATGGCGAGCGCGCCTATAACGGATAAAGCCAGCGCAACGGGGCCCCGTTTAACCCCCCCTTAACCGCAAGCCGCCACACTGCTGTTAACCATTCGTTATGCCGCGCCGAAACCCCCTCGGCGGGGCCGCAGGAGCGTGGTGATCATGGCCTATGAACATTCCCTCGACACCGATGACGGCGCCGTCCCGGCCGCCTTGCGCCAGTTTCTGCGCCGCCGCGCCTTTGAACTGTCGGGCCTGATGCTGTTTGCCGCCGTGGTGCTGACTGGTCTGGCGCTGGCCTCCTGGCACATCACCGACCCGTCCTTCAATCACGCCACCGAGGCCACGGCTCGCAACTGGCTGGCCTATCCCGGCGCGGTTCTGGCCGATGAACTGATGCAACTTCTCGGCCTTGGCGTCATCGCCTTCCTGGCCATACCCATGGCCTGGGTGGCAAGCTTCTTCGCCCATCAAAGCCCAAGCCGCCCGTTCCGCATCCTTGCCCTGTGGCTGGCCGCGGTCATTCTGCTGTCGGCCTTCCTCTCCTTCCTGCCCGCACCATCCTCATGGCCGCTCGCCACCGGCCTTGGCGGTAATACCGGAGACATACTGGCCGGGGCGCTTTCGGGTCTGGCAGGCTTTGCCTTGCCGGGGTTTCCGGCTGGCCTTCTGGCCGCACCGCTGCTGCTGGGTGGCGGGCTGTGGCTTGCCGCCCTGGCCACCGGCCTGTCGGGCCGCGAGGCCTGGGGCCACACGGCCGGTCTGGGCCGGCTTGGCCGCAGCGGCCTTGCCGCCACGTCGGGTGCAGCCCTGGGTCTGTGGCGCGGCCTGACCCAGCGCCGCATTGAGCCGGTTCTGGACAATCCCCGCCGCAAGGGTGGTGATGACATCATTTCCCGCCTCGCCCCCAGCCGCACGGGCAAGAGTGAGCGGCTGGAACCGCAGCTCACCCGCGCCCGCAAGGCACCGCCCCCGCCACCCGAAGAAGACGAGGAGGGTGAGGAGGACGAGGCGCTTGCCGATGCGGTGGATGCCGATGAGGATGCCATTGTTGTGGCCGGTGAGGACACCGACGAGGATGACGCGCCAATCCGCGTCACCCGTTCCAAACGCGACATCAAGCCGGGGCGCAAGCTCGCCAAGGACCTCCAGCCCGGCTTCACCTTCGTGAAGCCCAGGGAGTTTGAACTTCCCTCCCTCACCTTCCTCGCCGAGCCCAAGCGTTCGGCCCGTGCCCACGATCTGTCCGATGAGGTTCTCGAGCAGAATGCCCGCATGCTCGAAGGCGTGCTGGAGGATTTCGGCATCCGCGGCGAAATCATCAATGTCCATCCCGGTCCGGTGGTCACCCTCTATGAACTGGAGCCGGCACCCGGCATCAAGTCATCGCGCATCATTTCGCTCGCCGACGACATTGCCCGTTCCATGAGTGCCGTTTCGGCCCGTGTGGCCGTGGTTCAGGGCCGCAATGTCATCGGCATCGAACTGCCCAATGCCAAGCGCGAGACCGTCTATCTGCGCGAACTTCTGGCCTCGGAGGCCTTTGAGAAAACCAGCCAGACCCTGTCGGTGGCCCTGGGCAAAACCATTGGCGGTGATCCGGTCTTCGCCGATCTCGCCCGCATGCCCCATCTGCTCATTGCCGGCACCACCGGCTCCGGCAAGTCGGTGGGCATCAACACCATGGTGCTGTCGCTGCTCTATCGCCTGGGGCCGGAGCGCTGCAAGCTCATCATGATCGATCCCAAGATGCTGGAGCTTTCCGTCTATGAAGGCATTCCGCACCTTCTCGCCCCCGTGGTCACCGATCCGCGCAAGGCGGTGGTGGCGCTGAAATGGGCGGTGCGCGAAATGGAAGACCGCTACCGCAAGATGTCCAAGGTCGGGGTGCGCAACATCGACGGCTACAACACCCGGCTCAAGGAAGTTTCCGCCAAGGGCCAGAAGATGAGCCGCACCGTGCAGACCGGCTTTGACCCCAAGACCGGCGAGGCCATTTTCGAACAGGAGGAGATGGACCAGACCCCCATGCCCTACATCGTCGTCATCATCGACGAGATGGCCGATCTGATGATGGTGGCGGGCAAGGACATTGAAGGTGCCGTTCAGCGTCTGGCCCAGATGGCCCGTGCTGCCGGCATCCATGTGGTGATGGCCACCCAGCGCCCGTCGGTTGATGTCATCACCGGCACCATCAAGGCCAACTTCCCGACCCGCATTTCCTTCCAGGTCACCTCCAAGATCGACAGCCGCACCATTCTGGGTGAGCAGGGGGCCGAACAGCTACTCGGCCAGGGCGATATGCTCTACATGGCGGGCGGCGGGCGGATTTCGCGCCTGCATGGCCCCTTCGTGTCCGACGCCGAGGTGGAAAAGATCGTCAAGCACCTCAAGGCCCAGGGCACGCCCAATTACATCGAGGCCGTCACCGAAGATCCCGAGGAAGGCTATGGCGACCCCGGCGCCATGCTGGGCGAGGGCGGCTCCGGCGATGATCTCTATGATCAGGCGGTGGCCGTGGTGCTGCGCGACAAGAAGGTCTCTACCTCCTATGTCCAGCGCCGCCTGCAGGTGGGCTACAACAAGGCCGCGAGCCTGATCGAACGCATGGAAAAGGAGGGCCTCATCTCGCCCGCCAATGCCACCGGCAAGCGCGAGATCCTGGTGCCCGGTGACAGCGCCGACTAGGCGGGACGGTTGACTTGCATTCACCGGGCGGCCAAGAGGGGTCGCCGCAAAAAAGACCGGTTTGTCGCGTTGTTTCCCCGCTCGCTACCTGAGGAATGAACCCGATGCGCCTTGCCCGTATTCTGTTTGCCCTTCTTGTGCCCCTGCTGCTGGCACAGGCGCCGGCTGAAGCCCGGCAGTCCGGCATCAAGCTCTCGGCCGAACAGGCCCAGGCCGTGGGCCGGATCAATGACTATTTCAATTCCTTCCAGACGCTGCGCGGCGATTTCATCCAGACCGGCTCCAAGGGCCAGACCGCGCGCGGCGTGATGATGATCGCCAAGCCCGGCAAGATCCGCTTTGAATATGCCCCGCCCTCGGCCCTGCTCATGGTGTCGGACGGCAAATGGCTCACCATCAAGAACAAGTTCAAGGACACGGGCGACCAGTTTCCGCTGTCGGCCACCCCGCTCCGCCTGGTCACCGCCCCCGCCCTGGACCTCGCCCGAGACACCGCCATCATCAATGTCGCCGATCAGAATGGACTGACCATCGTCACCCTGACCGACCCCAAGGATGAAACCGGCAGCAAGCTCATTCTCGCCTTCGACCCGGCGCGCAACATGCTGCAGCAGTGGCAGGTGATTGACGGCAAGGGCCGCCGCACCACCGTTGATCTCGCCAATCTCGAAACCGGTGTGGCGCTCGATCCCAAACTGTTCAAGGTCACCCTGAAGCGGCCCGAGTTCAAGAACAACCGCTGAACCCTTGCCGGTATTGGGCCGCCATGTCACAAGGCGGCATGACCCTCACCGTCGCCACCTGGAACATCAACTCCGTCCGCCTGCGTATCGATCTGGTGCGCCGCCTTCTTGAGCAGCACCAGCCCGACGTGCTCTGCCTGCAGGAAACCAAGTGCCCGCAGGGCCAGTTTCCGCTGAAGCCGCTGGCCGAGCTGGGTTACCGCCACCTCGCCGAGTCGGGGCAGAAGGGCTATCACGGCGTGGCCATTGTCTCGCGCCTGCCGCTTGACCGCATCGAGATGAAGGGCTTCTGCGGCAAGGGTGACTGCCGCCATGTCTCGGTGGTGGTTGCAGGCAAGACCCCCACCGTCATCCACAATTTCTATGTGCCCGCCGGCGGTGACGAGCCGGATCCGGAGATCAATCCGAAATTCGCCCACAAGCTTTCCTTCCTTCAGGAAATGGATGAATTTCTTTCCGGCCCCGCCGTGCCGCAGCATCATGAGGCGCTGGTGGTGGGCGACCTCAACATCGCACCCTATGAGCACGATGTCTGGTCGCACCGCGATCTTCTGAAGATTGTCAGCCACACGCCGGTGGAAACCGAAGCCCTCAAGGCCATGCTGAAGCGTGGGGCCTGGGTGGATGTGATGCGCCGCCACCGCCCGGAGCCGGAGAAGCTCTACACCTGGTGGAGCTATCGTGCCGCTGACTGGCGGGCCTCCAACCGCGGCCGTAGACTGGACCATGTCTGGTCCACACCGGGGCTGGCGGAGCGTTTTGACCGGCTTGAAATCGTCGCCGAGGCGCGCGGCTGGCCGCAACCTTCGGACCATGTGCCGGTGCTGGCCACCTTCCGGCGCTAGAGGCGCCAAGGCAGAATAAGTCTGTGAGCCCTCAACCGCCTGCTGTTTCAGGCCCTACAGGCTGGAGAAACTGCGCGCCCGGCTGATGATGCCGCGCACCCCCTCAAGCTCGCGCACCGATTGTTCCAGCCGCTCTGCCAGCACGGCGTGAACGGCACGGCCGAACTCGGGATATTCCTGCACCACCTTGTTGAACAGATCGCGCGAGATGGCCGCCGCCGTGACGCCGTCGCGCGCCACCGCCGACAGGCTGTAGCGGGTGCCGCCGATCATTGCCACCTCGCCGATGAAGGAGCCGGGCTCGGCCTGGCCTATGGTCTGCTCCCGATCCTTCTCGGCCAGACGCAGATCAGCCGAACCCGAGAGAATGAAATAGGCCAGCCGCGCCGGCGCACCGGCTTCCACCAGATATTCGCCCCGCAGGAAAGTATGCTTCTCGGCTGAAAAGGCGAGCACCTGAAGATGGACAGGGTCACACTGGCGGAACACGGGCAAGGCCCGCAAACTTTCCGCATCTGCCCGAACGCTCATCTCCGCCCCTTGCTCTTGTCTCACTTCCCCTGCGGTTATGACGCGGAAGAAGGGGCCATGGCAAGGGCGCTGGAAGAGATCAGGGCAGCAGCCGATATCCGCCGTTTTCAGTGACCAGGATTTCCGCCCGGGCCGGGTCGCGCTCGATTTTCTGGCGCAGCCGGTAAATGTGGGTTTCCAGCGTGTGGGTGGAAACCCCGGCATTGTAGCCCCAGACATCATGGAGCAGAACGTCGCGGCCCACCGTTTGCGCCCCCGAACGGTAGAGGAACTTCAGAATGGCAGCTTCCTTTTCCGTGAGCCGCACCTTGCGGCCATCCTCGGCCACCATCAGCTTGTTGGCCGGCCGGAACTGGTAGGGGCCGATGCGGTAAACAGCGTCCTCGCTTGATTCGTGCTGGCGCAGATGGGCGCGGATGCGCGCCAGCAGCACGGCAAAGCGGAACGGCTTGGTGACATAGTCATTGGCACCCGAGTCAAGGCCCAGAATGGCATCGGCATCGCTGTCCTGGGCGGTGAGCATGATGACCGGGCCGTGATAGCCGCCCCGCCGCATCAGCTTGCAGGCTTCGCGCCCGTCCATGTCGGGCAGATTGACGTCAAGAAGAATGACATCCGGGCTTTCCGCCTTGGCCAGTCTGACGCCGTCTCCGGCGGTGCCTGCCTCATGAAACAGGAATTCGTCATGCAGTGCGAACTGATCGCGCAGACTGTCGCGCAGGGTTGCGTCATCATCTACAACGACAATGGTTTTCACACTGGACATCGGGCTCATCTTTCTGTGAGAGTCACGCAGTATTCAAACTTCGGCATGCCCCGTCGGGCTGACAATTCAATAGATGTTGATAACAAAAACAAGGCTGCTTCATGTCCGGGCTCTTTCGGCGCGCGCCACCTGCGGCTACCTTGTTGTCGGTCACATACGTTTTCCCTGCCGTCTGGGACGGACCGGCCTTAGCCACCGCAAAAGCGAAGGCGACGGCGCCACCCCCATAGGCGCTTTCCGACTCAAACGTCTTTACTACCGTCCCGGTTCCGTGAACCCTTCAAAAAATCTCTTTGCTGCCCGGCCACTGCGCTCTGACGACGGCTGGTGCGACGATACCACGTCCTTTTCCTACAACCGCTGGGTCCGTCTGCCCTTCGCACCGTCGCATGAGAAGCTGACCCGCACCGACCATCTCTATGACGTGGTCATCACCACTGATCACAACCAGTGCCCGCGGGTGCGCGGTGCCGGCAGCGCGATTTTCTTTCATCTCACCGGGGACAAATCCTTCACCCAGGGCTGTGTGGCCGTCGGTGCTGCCGACATGCGCAAAATCCTGTCCCTGTGCGCGGCCCACACCTCACTGGTCATCTGGGCGCCGGGTGCGGCAACGCCGCCCGCCCGCCGAAGATCGCCGATCCCACCCTGACGTGACTGGCGCCAGCTGCGATGGCGGCTTCAAAATCACCGCTCATGCCCATGGACAGCCCTGCCAGGCCATGGCGGGCCGCCATTGCCGCCAGCAGCCGGAAATGCGGCAAGGGATCCTCATTCACCGGCGGAATGCACATGAGACCCCGAAGCGCCGGTCCGAAACGGCTTTGGCAGGCTGCAATGAAGCCATCCGCCGCCGCCAGCGCCACGCCAGCCTTCTGGGCTTCGTCGCCTGTATTCACCTGCACGAATAGATCGGGGGTGCGGCCCTGCCTTGCCATCTCGCGCGCCACCGCTTCGGCAATCTTTTCGCGGTCGATGGTGTGCAGGGCGTCAAACAGCGCCACGGCCTCGGCGGCCTTGTTGGATTGCAACGGTCCGATAAGGTGAAGCCGCACCGCCGGGTAGCGCTGGCGCAGGACCGGCCATTTGGCCTTGGCCTCCTGCACCCGGTTTTCACCAAAGACCGTCTGGCCCGCCGCCAGCACCGGCACGATGGCCTCCGGCCCGAAGGTTTTGCTGACGGCGATGAGGGTAACATCCGCAAGGTTCCGGCCAGCGGCCAGAGCCGCCGCCGCGAGACGGTCCTTGACCTCCCTGAGGCCCTGGGCAGCATCCATTATCATGTCTGTTCTATGCCCCACCCTTGCAGGCCATTTCAAGGACTGGTAGTCCGGACCAAGGCAGAGAAATCAGTGCTTTGAGGAATGGGCCCCATGGCTTCCGAACGCTACAACCCCCGCGAAAGCGAACCCCGCTGGCAGGCCTTCTGGGACAAGAACCGGTGCTTTGAGGCCACTGCGGAGGCGGACAAGCCGAAATACTACGTGCTGGAGATGTTTCCCTATCCCTCCGGGCGCATCCACATGGGCCATGTCCGCAACTACACCATGGGCGATGTCATCGCCCGCTTCCGCCGGGCCAGTGGCTATAATGTGCTCCACCCCATGGGCTGGGACGCCTTCGGCATGCCGGCCGAAAACGCCGCCATTGAGCGGGGCGTCCACCCTGCCTCCTGGACCTATGACAACATCGCCACCATGCGTGGCCAGCTCAAATCCATGGGCCTGTCATTGGACTGGAGCCGCGAGGTCGCCACCTGCGACCCCTCCTATTACCGTCACGAACAGGCCATGTTCATCGACTTCATGAATGCCGGACTGGTGGAACGCAAGGTGTCGCAGGTCAACTGGGACCCGGTCGACCATACGGTGCTGGCCAATGAGCAGGTCATTGATGGCAGGGGCTGGCGGTCGGGCGCGGTGGTTGAAAAGCGTGAACTGGCCCAGTGGTTTCTGAAGATCACCGCCTTCTCTGATGATCTCCTCAAAGCCCTCGACGGCCTCGACAGGTGGCCGGAGAAGGTGCGCCTGATGCAGAAGAACTGGATCGGCCGCTCCGAGGGCATGCGCTTCACCTTCGAGCTGGAGGATGCCCACGGCAAGAAGCTCGACGACGGCCTCACCGTCTTCACCACCCGTCACGACACCATTTTCGGTGCCTCCTTCTGCGCCATTTCGGCCGACCACCCGCTGGCCAGGCATCTCGCCGAACATGATGAAGATTTGCAGGCCTTCCGCCGCGAAGTGGCGGCTCTGGGCACCTCCGAGGAAACCATCGAAAAGGCCGAGAAGAAGGGTTACCCCCTTGGTCTCTATGCCCGCCATCCCTTCCACAAGGATGTGAAACTTCCCGTCTATGCCGCCAACTTCGTGCTCATGGGCTATGGCGAAGGTGCCATCTTCGGCTGTCCCGCCCATGACCAGCGCGATCTTGACTTCGCCCGCAAATACCATTTGCCGGTCATTCCCGTGGTGGCCCCGCGTGGTGCGGATCCAAAAACCTTCACCATCGGCAACGAAGCCTATGTGGAAAAGGACGGCGAAGACACGGTGCTGATCAACTCCGGCTTCCTTGACGGGCTGTCGGTGCCCGAGGCCAAGGAAAAGGTGGCCCACCGCTTCGAGGTGGAAGGAATAGGCACCCGCAAGGTCAACCACCGCCTGCGCGATTGGGGCGTGTCACGCCAGCGCTATTGGGGCTGCCCCATTCCCGTGGTTCATTGCGAAGCCTGCGGCGTGGTGCCAGTGAAGAAGGAAGACCTGCCGGTGAAACTGCCGGAGGATGTCAAATTCGACAAGCCCGGCAATCCCCTCGACCATCACCCGAGCTGGAAGCACACCAGCTGTCCGGCCTGCGGCAAGCCGGCCCGGCGCGAGACCGATACCTTTGATACCTTCATCGACTCGTCCTGGTATTTCGCCCGCTTCTGTTCACCCCAAGCCGCAGAGCCGGTGACGGCGGAGGCGGCGCGCTACTGGATGCCGGTTGATCAGTATATCGGCGGTGTTGAACACGCGATCCTGCATCTTCTCTATTCGCGGTTCTTCATGCGCGCCATGCACAAGACCGGACATATTCATCTTGATGAACCCTTTGCCTCACTCTTTACCCAGGGCATGGTGGTGCATGAAACCTTCCGCACCGAAGCCGGTGACTGGGTGCTGCCCGCCGAGGCGGTGCAGAAGGATGGCCAGTGGTTCCATGCCCGGACTCATGAGCCCTTGCTGGTGGGTGGCATCGAAAAGATGTCCAAGTCCAAGAAGAATGTGGTTGATCCTGAAACCATCATCGCTGCCTATGGCGCCGACACCGCCCGCTGGTTCATGCTGTCCGACACCCCTCCGGAGCGTGACATTGAATGGACCGAGGCCGGCGTTGAGGGTGCCTGGCGCTTTACCCAGAAGCTGTGGCGTCTGGTGACTGACGTTGCCGACCTGCCCAGAAGCGCGGCTGTGGCTGCCGCCGACGGACTGGAGCTGCGCCGCACCGCCCACCGCGCCATTGCCGCCATCACCGATGATCTCACCAACCTGCGCTTCAACCGTGCCATTGCCCAGCTCTATGCGCTGTCCAACGCCGTGGGTGCCGCCCTGGCCAGCAAGGAAAAATCCGCCGCCCTGTGCGCCGCATTGCGTGAAGCAACGGAATTCCTTGTCCTTGGTTTTGCGCCCATGATGCCCCATCTGGCCGAGGAGGCCTGGGCGTTGCTGGGCCACGGCACGGCCGTTGTCAACACGCCCTGGCCCACCCCGCTTGCGGAACTGGTGGCGCGGGATGATGTCACCATTGCGGTGCAGGTGAACGGCAAGCGCCGCGACGAAATCACTGTTGCCAAGGGCCTGAAGCAGGCTGAACTTGAGCCTTTGGTTCTGGCACTGGAGGGTGTAAAACGCAGCCTCGAAGGCAAGGCCATTGCCAAGATCATCGTGGTGCCGGACCGGATTGTGAACATCGTATGCAAGGGCTGAAAGCCGCCATCGCTCTCCTCTGCCTGACGCTCGCATCCTCGAGCCTGTCTGGCTGCAGCTACCGGCCGCTCTATGGCCGAAGTGCCTTGAGCGGTGGCACCGTGTCCTCTGATCTCAGCGGCATCGTGGTGGAGGAGCAGAAAACCCGTGCCGGACAGCTGGTGCGCAATGAGCTTCTCTCCGCCATCGCTCCCGCGGGCACAGCCGGGGCCCCGCGCTATTCCCTGTCGCTTGCCGTGACGGAGCGGATCATCTCGACCTTTTCCGCCACCGCCGACAAACTGCAGCGCAAGCGCATCCGGCTTGCAGCCAGCTATTCCCTCACCGAAATCGCCACCGGCAAGGTGGTCAATAGCGGCAAAAGCTTTTCCGATGTCTCCTATGACCAGATTCGCGAACCGGTGGCCGACCTTCAGGCCGAAACCAATGCCCGTGAACGCGCCGCCACCGACCTGGGCAACGATCTGCGTCTGAGGCTTGCGGCCCTGTTCGCCGGGCGCAACTGAGGGGCACCCATGACGCTGCTCCGGCAGGTCGAGGCGGAAGGCTTCATCTCCAAACGGCTTGCCCAGCACAACGGCCTGCTTCTGCACGGGGGTGACCCCGCCGCCATTCACGCGCTGGCACAACTTGCGGTGAAGACCCTGGCCGGATCCGATCCCTTTGCTGCGGTCAGCATCGCCGTGGCCGACGCCCTCCGCGATCCCGCGCTGTTACCCACGGAATTCCAGTCACGCTCTCTTCTTGGCGGGCGCCGCGTCATCATGGTTCGGGAGGCTGGCGATGAGCTGGTCAAGGTTCTGGAGCCCGTGTTTGCCGATGGCGCCATGGGCAATTTCGTGCTGCTGGTGGCCGACCAGCTGGGCAAGACCTCAAAGCTGCGCAAGGCCTGCGAAGAGGCAAAACTGATTGCCGCCTGTGCGGTCTATGAAGAAGGACCGGAGCAGCTAGCGCGCCGGGTCGGAAATTATCTGTCCGTGTACGGATTAAAATTGACCGATGAAGCCGAAGCCCGTTTTTTTGATCTGGCCGGCAGCGACCGCGGCACCGTCATGAGCGAGGCGGAAAAGCTTGCCCTCTATGCCCATGGCGCAGGTACCGTGACACTCTCCGATGTCAATGCCATCTGTGGTGACACCGCCGAATTCGATACCGACCTGCTGATTGACCGGGTGATGACGGGCGATGGCGAAGCCGCCGACCGGACCTATGCCGCCCTGACCCTGCAGGGGGCGGCCCGCGGCATTCTTCCGCTGCTTGCCAGCCATGTCACCAGGCTTCAGGCCTTGGCAAGCGACGTCATGTCCGGGACGGGTTTTGATACTGCCTTCCGCAATGCCCGCCCGATTTTTTTCTTCGGTCGCAAGGGCGCCATCGCGGGTCAGTTGCGCATCTGGGATCTCGAGTCCTTGCTGGCGGCGCAGCAGGCCATTGCCACGGCCATCATGCATACCCGTGAATTCTCCGCCCTTGACGAGGCCATCACCGGGCGCTGCCTTCTGGCGCTGGCGCGCCAGGCACGGCTGATGCGTCTGCGTGGTGCCTGAAAGTTTCAGCGCGTCAGCTTGCGGGCAATGTCGTCAAGCTGGTCCAGTGTCTTGTAGGAAATGCTGAGCGTGCCGCCCTTGCCGCCGCGGTCATGCACGGTCACATGCAGCCCCAGCGCATCCGACAGATTCTTTTCAAAAGCGCGGGTATCGGCGTCCTTTTCGGCGCGCGGGCCGGCCTTGCGCTTCTCCGGCTGGTCCTTCACCAGGCCCTCCGCCTCGCGCACCGACAGACCGAGAGCGACGATCTTCTGGGCCAGGACCTCCGGCGACTCCGTGGCCACCAGCGCCCGGGCATGGCCTGCCGTCAATTCGCCCTTCTCTATCAGCTCCAGCACCGCCGGCGGCAAGGTCTGCAACCGCAGCGTATTGGCAATGTGGCTGCGGCTCTTGCCCACCGACTGCGCCAGCTGCGCCTGCGTATACTGAAATTCCTCCATCAGCTGGCGATAGGCGCGCGCCTCCTCCAGCGGATTGAGATCGGCCCGCTGGATGTTTTCGATGAGCGCAATTTCCAGCGTCTCACCGTCGGAAAGCTCCTTCACCAGCACCTGCAGCTCATGCACGCCCGCAATCTGGGCCGCGCGCCAGCGCCGCTCCCCGGCCACGATCTCAAAATCACCATCACTGCGTGGCCGCACCATCAGCGGCTGCAACAGGCCCTTCTCGCGGATGGAGTTGGCCAGATCCTCTAGCTCGGCGGCGGCAAAATGGCGTCGTGGATTGTGCGGGTTGGGATGAATATGTTCGATGGGCACCGTTTTCAGCCCCCGGGCTTCAACCGTGGCCGGGCCGGTCTCCATGGCCTCGGTGGCATCATCGCCGATCAGCGCTGCAAGCCCTCGTCCCAGTCTGCGCTTTGGTGCCTGCGTCATCATGATCTGTCGTTCCAGTCCTTGAAGTAATGAAAGCAATCGTTGCGGATAAGAGTGGTTTATGCCGCGCGCAGGTCACGCTCGCGCCGGATGACCTCGGAGGCGAGCCGTATATAGGCCTGGGCTCCAACGCAGGAATTGTCATAGAGCAGCACCGGCTTGCCATAGGACGGCGCTTCCGACACCCGAACATTGCGCGGGATGACCGTCTGATAGACCTTGTCGCCCAGCACACTGCGCACATCCTGCGCCACCTGTTCTGACAGGCTGTTGCGCTTGTCGAACATGGTCAGCACCACACCTTGAATGGACAGGCGCGGGTTGAGCGTGGTGCGCACCCGTTCCACCGTCTTGAGCAGCTGGCTCAGGCCCTCGAGCGCAAAGAACTCGCATTGCAGCGGCACCAGAATGGCGTCCGCCGCCGCCAGCGCATTGATGGTGAGCAGATTGAGTGACGGCGGGCAGTCCACCAGAATGTAGGAGTAGCGCTGCCCGGCCCTACCCTGGCCTGCCAGCCGCCTGATCGCATCGGCCAGCCGGTGGGTCTTGCGTTCAAGATCAGCCAGTTCCAGTTCGGCACCCAGCAGGTCCATGGTGGAGGGCGCGCAATGCAGGCGGGGAATGCCGGAGTCGACGATCACCTCGGCCAGTTCCGCTTCACCGATGAGCACATGATAGGAAGAGCGCTGCTGCGCCCGACGCGCAATGCCCAGGCCCGTGGAGGCATTGCCCTGCGGGTCGAGATCGATGACCAGCACTTCCTCGCCCACGGCGGCCAGCGCCGTGCCGAGGTTGATGGCGGTGGTGGTTTTCCCCACCCCGCCCTTCTGGTTGGCCACCGCAAGAATGCGGGGCAGGGGCAGCAGTTGCGGATCAGACATGACGGGCCTCCTCCACCTCCAGAATCACAGCTTGGGAATCAGTGCAAGAGGGGTGTTTTCGTGCCTTGATTTTCCAAGATTTAGTGGCCTCGGTCAATTCCGCATCAACATCTTGTCCCTTGTGAAACAGACCAATGGCCCCCCGCGCCAGGAAGGGCGCCGCATGCTGCAAGAGCAGCGGCAGCGGCGCCAGCGCCCGCGCCGTCACCACCCTGGCCGGTGGCAGGTCCGCCCTGTGAACCAGCTCTTCGATACGGCACTGATGCACCGTGCCCCTCACCGCCATGCGTCGCAGGGCTTCGCGCAGGAAGGCCACCTTTTTGCCGTTGGCCTCATAGAAATGCACATGGGCATCCGTGGCCGCGGCCAGAATAAGACCAGGAATGCCGCCGCCCGAGCCCAGATCGGCGATGACCCGGATGCTCTCGGGCAGCAGCGGGATGAGTTGAAGACCATCTGCCACATGGCGCTGCCAGACCGTTTCAACGGTTGAGGGACCGATGAGATTGATCTTCGCCTGCCATTCCAGCAGCAGGGCCACATAAGTCTGCAGCCGTTCGCGTGATTCACGTGAAACATGAAACTGCCGGGCAAGGTCATCGGGCATGATGGTCATGACCGGGCCCCCCGCCGGGCATGGCCAAGCACCACCGCCAGCGCCGCTGGTGTCATGCCTTCGAGCCGCGCTGCCTGGCCGAGTGTTGCGGGCCTCACCCGCGTCAGGCGCTGGCGCAGTTCCATGGACAGGCTGGGCATGGCCATATAGTCGAGACCGCTGGCAAGGGGCCGCGCATCCTCGGCCCGCAACAGGGCAATCTCCTCCTCCTGTCTTGTGAGATAGCCGGCATAGAGAGCATCCGCCTCCAGCGCTGCCCGCGCAAAGCCAGGCAGCGTCGCCAGTTCCGGCCAGAGGCGGCTGGCACCGTCAAAACCCACCCCGGGCATGGCCATGAGTTCAAGGGCTGTGCGGCGCTGGCCATCCTGATTGATCTGAAGACCCGCGCGGGCAGCAGCAGCGGGCGTGATGGCCAGTCCGGCTGCACATGCACGCGCTTCAGCCAGGCTGCGGGCACGGGCGACAAAGGCCGTGGCCCGCTCACCGCCCACAAGACCCAGCTCGATGCCGCGCCGGGTCAGGCGTTCATCGGCATTGTCGGCCCGCAGGGTCAGACGATATTCGGCCCGCGAGGTGAACATCCGGTAGGGTTCGGTCACCCCCCGGCTGATGAGATCATCCACCATGACACCGATATAGGCCTCGCCCCGGTCGAAGCTGACACCATCCTGCCCACCGGCCCGCCGGGCGGCGTTCAGCCCGGCCAACAGCCCCTGGGCCGCCGCCTCCTCATAGCCGGTGGTGCCGTTGATCTGCCCGGCCAGATAAAGCCCAGGCAAGCACTTCACCGACAGCGTGGCATGAAGTTCCCGCGGGTCCACATGGTCATATTCAATGGCATAGCCGGGCCGCAGGATCGCCACCCGCTCCAGCCCCGGCAGGGTGCGGATGAAGGCCTGCTGCACGTCCTCGGGCAGCGAGGTGGAAATGCCGTTGGGATAGATGGTGGGATCATCCAGCCCCTCCGATTCCAGAAAGATCTGGTGTGAAGCCTTGTCGGCAAAGCGGTGAACCTTGTCCTCGATGGACGGGCAATAGCGCGGCCCCGTGCCGGCAATCTGGCCGGAGAACAGCGGTGAATCGGGGATGGCGGCCGCGATGATGGCGTGGGTTTCTGCCGTGGTGTGGGTGATGTGGCAGGAAAGCTGCGGCAGGCTGATGGCGCGGGTCAGAAAGGAGAAGGGCACCGGCTCGTCATCACCCTTCTGTTCTTCCAGCACGGCCCAATTGATGGTCCGCCCATCCAGCCGGGCCGGGGTGCCGGTCTTGAGCCGCCCCATCGCCAGGCCGAAGCTTGCGAGCTGTTCGGAGAGGCCCCGCGCCGGCGGATCGCCCACCCGGCCCGCGGGGGTGGTTCTTGTGCCCACATGGATAAGGCCATTCAGAAAAGTGCCGGTGGTCAACACCACAGCCCCGGCGTGGATGGTGCGTCCATCCTCCAGTGCCACGCCCGCCACCTGCCCGCCCGCAAGAAGCAGGCGGTGGGCTGCCCCCTCCACCACCGTCAGGTCATCCTGCGCGCGCATGGCAGCCTGCATGGCCAGGCGATAAAGCTTGCGGTCCATCTGTGCGCGGGGGCCGCGCACCGCCGGACCCTTGGAGCGGTTGAGCAGGCGGAACTGAATGCCCGCCTGATCGGCCACCCGCCCCATCAGACCATCAAGCGCATCGACCTCGCGCACCAGATGGCCCTTGCCCAGACCGCCGATGGCCGGGTTGCACGACATTTCCCCGATGCGGTCAAAGCGGTGGGTGAGAAGGATGGTGCGGGCGCCAAGCCGCGCCGAAGCGGCCGCCGCCTCCACCCCGGCATGGCCGCCGCCCACCACCACCACATCACAGGACTGATTCGTCACCAGCGCGATTCCTGATTCGTCTGCCCACGGAGCAAGGGTTTCACGTGAAACATGGCCTCACTTGCCAATACAGAATTCGCTGAAGATTTGCCCCAGCACGTCTTCAACATCAACCTTTCCGGTGAGGCTGGCGAGGCTTTGTGCGGCCTCGCGCAGCGATTCGGCCATCACTTCCAGGCCCATTTTCTCCACGGAAAGCGCATCGTTGAGGAGCCGAATCGTTCTTTGAAGGGCCGCCACATGGCGCATGCGCACCACCACGGCATCTTCCGCCCCCATCATCCGTGCCGAGATCATTTCCCCGAGCCGCTGCAGCAGCCGGTCAAGGCCCGCCCCGGTCATGGCGGAAACAGCAAGATCTACCGTGTATGACTCACCGTTGCGTGTCCGAATCGTTTGGGTAGGGCCGGACGCCAGATCACTCTTGTTCAAAATGACCAGATCCGGCTGTGCCACGGGTGATGCGTCTGCCGTAACATCGGGAGCCACCACCCAGAGAACGATATCAGCAGCAGCAACCTCGGCCTGCGCCCGCCGCATGCCCTCCTGTTCCACCCCCTGATCAGCGGAAACCGACCGCAGTCCCGCCGTATCGGTCAGGATGACCCGGTAATCCGCCAGCATGACCGGCACTTCAATGACATCGCGCGTGGTGCCCGCTTCGGAAGATATGATAGCGGCGTCACGGCCTGCCAGACCATTGAGCAAAGACGATTTGCCGGCATTGGGCGGACCCGTCAGCACCACCTTGAATCCATCCCGTAGGGCTCCGGCTCTACCGGCCTGCAAAAGCGCCTTCTCCAGGGTGCGGATAAGCTGGCCAAGCCGCGGGCGCAGATCGGCCAGCGCCTGCACCCCCACATCCTCCTCCTCATTGAAATCAATGGCCGCCGTCAGCGACGCCTCGGCGGCAATCACCTGCCGGCGCCAATCCTCAAAAACGGAACTGGCATCGCCCGAGAACAGCCGCAGCGCCTGCTGGCGCTGGTGCTCCGTTTGCGCGGCAAGCAGGTCGGAAAGCCCTTCCACCTGGGTCAGATCCATCCGCCCGTTGGCGAAGGCACGGCGGGTGAACTCGCCGGGTCCGGCCAGCGCCATACCGGGAAGGGCCAAGAGTTCGGCGGAGAGCTTCTCCACCACCGCCGCACTGCCGTGCAGGTGAAATTCCGCCATGTCTTCGCCGGTCACCGTGTCCGGTCCCGGCAGCCACAGCACCAGGGCCTCATCTACCAGCCCGCCTGTGCGCCCCCTCAATCGTCTGAGGCTGGCGCGCCGCGGCGCAGGAAGGTCGCCCGCCAGTTCCTGCACGGCCCTACCGGCGGACGGGCCAGAGAGACGGACAACCGCAATCCCGGCCGGCAGCGACCCGCTGGACAGGGCAAATATGGTGGTCTGGGCAGTCATTTCGGAATCGAATCGATACTACCGCGTATGACCCGGAAGGGCCTGGCATGCCAAGCTCGGCACGAAAGTGAGGGGGCCAGACTGGCCCCCTGCTTCAGGCATTCATGGAATCAAAGAAGTCACTGTTGCCCTTGGTCTGGCGCAGCTTGTCGAGCAGGAATTCGATGGCATCCACCGTGCCCATGGGATTGAGAATCCGGCGCAGCACATAGGTCTTCTTCAGCAGGTCGGGCTTGACCAGCAGTTCTTCCTTGCGGGTGCCCGAGCGCAGAATGTCAATGGCCGGGAAGACGCGCTTGTCGGCCACCTTGCGGTCGAGGATGATTTCCGAGTTGCCGGTGCCCTTGAATTCTTCAAAGATCACTTCGTCCATGCGGCTGCCGGTGTCGATGAGAGCGGTGGCAATGATGGTGAGCGAGCCGCCTTCCTCGATATTGCGGGCGGCACCGAAGAAGCGCTTGGGGCGCTGCAGGGCATTGGCGTCCACGCCACCCGTCAGCACCTTGCCGGAGGACGGCACCACCGTGTTGTAGGCGCGGCCCAGACGGGTGATGGAATCGAGCAGGATGATGACATCGCGGCCGTGCTCCACCAGGCGCTTGGCCTTTTCGATCACCATTTCCGCCACCTGCACATGGCGCGAAGCCGGCTCATCGAAGGTGGAGGAGATGACCTCGCCCTTCACCGAACGCTGCATGTCCGTCACTTCCTCGGGCCGCTCGTCAATGAGCAGCACGATGAGATAGCACTCGGGATGATTGGTGGTGATGGAATGAGCGATATTCTGCAACAGCACGGTTTTGCCGGTGCGCGGTGGTGCCACAATGAGGCCGCGCTGGCCCTTGCCCAGGGGGGCGACAATATCGATCACCCGCGGCGAGAAATCCTTGCGCGTCGGGTCAGCGATTTCCATCTCCAGCCGCTCATCGGGGTAGAGCGGTGTGAGGTTGTCGAAGTGCACCTTGTGGCGGGCCTTCTCCGGGTCCTCGAAATTGATGGTATTCACCTTCACCAGGGCGAAGTAGCGCTCGCCATCCTTGGGACTGCGGATCTGGCCCTCCACCGTGTCACCGGTCTTGAGTGTGAATTTGCGGATCTGGCTGGGTGAAACGTAAATGTCATCCGGCCCGGCGAGATAGTTGGCATCGGGCGAGCGCAGGAAGGCAAAGCCGTCCTGCAGCACCTCCACCACGCCTTCGCCGATGATTTCGACGTTGCGGGCGGCGAGATTCTTCAGAATGGCGAACAGCAGCTCCTGTTTGCGGAGCGCGCCGGCATTTTCCACCTCCAGCCCCTCGGCAATGGTGACGAGTTCGGCGGGGGTTTTGAGTTTGAGATCCTTGAGCTTGATCTCTTTCAGGTCAGTAATATCGATCATGGTCTTTCGTGGGGAAGGCTGAAGCGCGGGGAGAAAGAGGGCGCCAGCAACGGGCGGGAACCGGAGAACCCGGTCTGACCCGCGTCATAGCAAAGGTCGGTTGCCGAGAAAAGCCCGTATTTGAAGGGGTGACACCTGTGGTTACCAGGGCTTCACCACCACCCATATGACGATCCAGATCAGCAAAACCGTCGGCACTTCGTTAAGCACCCGAAAAAACCGGTGCCCCGGTACGGCCTGGTCATCCCGGAACAGCACGACATAGTGCTCCAGCACCAGGTGAACCCCCAGCATGGCGGCAACACCCAGATATTTCATCACCAGCCAGAAATCGAAATAGCCATAACCCGCCGCCCAGACCAGCCACAGGCCGGACCCGAACGTCACCACAGCGGCCGGCCGCATGATGGTCTTGATCAGGCGGCGTTCCATGATCTTGAAGGTTTTGCCGGTGGCCGAGTCTCTGCTCTCCATGCTGTGATAGACAAAAAGTCGCGGCAGATAGAAGAGACCTGCCATCCACGAGATGACCGCCAGCACATGAACAACCTTGAGCCAGAGATAGAGCATTCGTCTAATCCGCAGCCCGGATCATGGCCACCACCTCGGCCACATGCGCAATGGGCGTCGGCGGCACAATGCCATGGCCAAGATTGAAAATGTGGCGCTGCTTCGGCACCGACGACAGGAGTGCCGCCACAGCCTCACGCATCGCCCCTCCGCCAGCCAGCAGCTCTTGCGGCGACAGATTGCCCTGAACTGCCACCGCCGGGGGCAGAGTTGCCAGCACATCAGACAGCACCAGATCGTCCTCGACACTCACGGCATCAACACCAGTCGCCCGGGCAAAATCCGCCTGCCGCAGGCCAATGCCGCGGGCAAAACCAATGACCGGCAGACGGGAGAAACGTGCTTTCAACAGCTTCACCATTCTGCTGATGGGTGCAAACACGCATCGTTCCAGCGTTTCCCCCTCCAGGTCCCCCGCCCAGCTGTCAAAAATCTGCACACAGTCAGCACCTGCCTCCACCTGCATGCAGAGGTAATGGACCGAAACCTCCACCAGCCGGTCCATCAGATCAGCAAACCACGCCGGGTTTTCCTCTGCCACGCTCTTCGCCCGCAGCCGCTTCGAGCTGCCACCCTCGATCATGTAGCTCGCCACGGTCCACGGCGCACCGCAAAAACCGATCAGCGCCTTCTCCGGCGCCAAACCAGCGCGAACCAGCGCCACCGTCTCTGCCACCTTTTTAAACTGGTCGCCGGGCTGCGAAACCTTCAGCCGCGCCACCTCATCTTCCGACCGGACCGTCTGAAGGATCGGCCCTTCCCCCTCGGCAAAGCGCAAATCAAGGCCCAGGGCATGGGGCACCACCAGAATATCCGAGAACAGAATGGCAGCATCGATATCAAAGCGGCGCAGTGGCTGCAGCGTCACCTCGCAGGCCTTCACCGGATCATAGCAAAGATTGAGAAACGATCCGGCCTCTGCCCTCAAGGCCCGATACTCCGGCAAATAGCGCCCCGCCTGACGCATGAACCAGACTGGACGCCGCTCCGGCACTTCACCCCTCAGGACGTCCATCAATGCCTGTCTCAAAATGAACCCTCTTCTTAAAAAACCCTTAAGGAGTCTGGAGTCGTTGTTGGTCTGTGGATTGCCGGGATAAACGCCTTTTCCACCGTCTTTCAAATGGCAAATTCGTCACCTTCCGCAACACCCGTCCATGCAATGAAAATAATCGTTTGAAACTAATGGGTTAAGAACAATACGAGCGATTTCCGGCGCAGCCTCTCGACTTGTCCACAATCCCGGTTTTCACCGTCCTCCGGGATGAAGCCGGTAAAACTCTTTCCTTCTTCCACAGCGGCGCTATGTCTTTTTCCAGCATCAGGGTTTTCCACAATTCATCCCGCCGCCATGAAACGCCATTTCCATATGCATCTCGTGTCCGACTCCACCGGTGAGACCCTGCAAACCGCCGCCCGTGCCGCCATGGCATCCTACACGGACCACAGCCCCATTGCCCATATTCATGCGCTGATTCGCACCCCCCGCCAGCTTGCCCGCGCCGTGGCCGACATTGAACTCCAACCCGGCATTGTTTTCTTCACGCTGCTGGATCCAGAAATCCGCAAGCAGCTGGAGAGTGATTGCGACCGTCTGGGCATTCCCGCCGTATCCATTCTTGATCCGATGATCCAGAGCCTGGGGGCATTTCTCAATTCCAAATCAAAGCCCCAGGTGGGTGGCCAGTATGTGCTCAATGCCGACTACTTCCGGCGCATGGATGCCCTGACCTATACGCTTGCCCATGATGATGGTCTGAATGCCGGTGATCTTGCCGGCGCCGATATTGTGCTTCTTGGCATCAGCCGGTCGTCCAAAACGCCGACCAGCATTTATCTCGCGCTGCGCGGTCTGAAGGTGGCCAATATTCCAGTGGGGAAATCAATGCCGCTGCCACCCGCCCTCATGGAACTGAAGGACAAGCCGGTCATCGGCCTCATGGCATCGGCCGAACGCATTGCCCAGATCCGCAAGCACCGGCTCATGAGCCTCAATGAAAAATCCAACACCTCCTATATTGATGCCCGGGCCATTCAGGAGGAAATCCTGAACATGACCAATCTGTGCCGCAAGTATGACTGGCCGCTCATCGATGTGACCCGCCGCTCGGTTGAAGAAACCGCCGCCGCCATCACCAAACTTCACGCCGAGTGGCAGGCCGACCATGGCCATTGACAGCCTCATCCTCGCCTCCACCAGCGCCATAAGGCGCCAGCTTCTGGCCAATGCTGGCGTGGCTTTTGCTGCCCTACGCCCAAGCGTTGATGAAGCGGACCTGAAACAGATCCTGCGCGGTCACCCGCCGGCCCGCCTCGCACAGGCCCTGGCTGACGCCAAGGCGCTCTCGCTCTGTCCGGCTCATCCGCAGGCGCTCATACTGGGGGCCGATCAGGTGCTGGATCTGGATGGTCAGGACTTTGACAAGCCTGCCAATAGGGATGAGGCTCGCCGCCAGCTGTGGCGCCTGCGCGGCAAAACCCACCGGCTCCATTCGGCTCTGGCCGTGGCCCAGGCTGGCCGCATTCTGTGGCGCCACCGCGCCTCGGCCCGCCTGACCATGCGCAGCTTTTCCCGGGCTTTTCTGGCCGCCTATATCGACCGGCAGGGTGATGCTCTGCTCACCTCGGTGGGCGGCTACAAGCTGGAGGAAGAGGGGGCCCAGCTCTTTGCCAGGGTTGCGGGCGATCACACGGCCATACTCGGTCTGCCCCTGCTGCCGCTTCTTGCCTTCCTGCGCCAACAGGGAATTCTGTCCACATGACCCGCGCCGTGGTTATCGGCTGGCCCATCGGCCATTCGCGCTCGCCGCTGATCCATAACTACTGGCTCAGGCACTACGGTATTGCCGGACACTATGACCGCCAGCCTGTGCCGCCGGACGGTCTTGGCTCCTTTCTGCGCGGTCTGGCCGAAAGCGGGCTCGCTGGCTGCAACATCACCATTCCCCACAAGGAAAAGGCCCTTGCCCATCTCGATGTGGTGGATGGCCTTGCCCGTCGCCTGGGGGCGGTCAACACCGTCTGGGTCAGGGACGGCAAGACCCATGGCACCAGCTCGGATGGTCAGGGGTTCCTGGCCAGCCTGGCTGCGGCAGCTCCCGGTTTCTCCATTCAAAACGCCAGGGTGCTGGTGCTGGGCGCGGGCGGTGCCGCCCGGGCCATTGTCGCGGCACTGGTCGATGCGGGGGCGGCCAGTATTACCGTGTCGAACCGCACCCGCGCCCGCGCCGAGGCGCTGCTGTCCCTCGGCCCCGGCATTGTCGGCGCCAGCGATGGGGCCGGTCTGGCCCATGATCTTGCGGCCTGTGATCTTCTCATCAACACCACCGCCCTCGGGATGACCGGTCAGCCAGCCCTGGCTCTTGACCTAGTGCCGCTCAAGCCGTCGGCCGTGGTGGCGGATATTGTCTATACACCCCTTGTTACACCGCTGCTGCGCCAGGCCCAGTCACGCGGCCATGTCATCGTGCCGGGTCTGGGCATGCTGCTGCATCAGGCGGCCACCGGCTTTGAACTGTGGTTCGGCAGAAAGCCGGAGGTGACGGCAGAGCTTTATAATCTTGTCGCCCGCGACATTGACCCGGATCACCGGCCATGAAAGTGATCGGCCTCACCGGCTCCATCGCCATGGGCAAAAGCGAAGTGGCAAAACTTCTGCGCCAACGCGGCATTCCGGTCTTTGACGCCGATGCCGCCGTGCATGAACTCTATCGTGATGGCAGCGCGGCCAGAACGTTGCGGAGCGACTCCGGCTTTGCCGCCGCTGTGCGGGGCACAGGGGTGGATCGCACCATTCTGTCAAAACTGGTGCAGGATCAGCCCGCCCGTCTGCAGCGACTCGAATCTCTCATTCATCCGCTGGTCCACCAGCGCCGTACCGCGTTTCTGAGGGAGGCACAGGCCAGCGGCGCCCGCCTGGCGGTGCTCGACATTCCCCTGCTCTTTGAAACCGGAGCGGACCGCGAGGTGGATGCGGTCCTTCTCGTCTCGGCCCCCGCGGCGCTGCAGCGTCGGCGCGCCCTTCTTCGTCCCGGCATGACCGAAGAAAAACTCGATCTCATTCTCGTCCGCCAGATGCCCGATGCGGAAAAGCGCTTACGGGCCGATTTCATCATCGACAATGCTGGTGATCTCGGCGATCTTGGCCGTGAAGTTGACCGGGTGCTTGCCGCCCTCACCGCCACCTGATTCCATGCGTGAAATCGTTCTCGACACCGAAACCACCGGCATTGATCCCGCTTCCGGCCACCGCATTGTCGAGATCGGCGCGGTTGAACTCATCAATCACCTGCCCACCGGCCAGACCTTCCATGTCTATCTCAATCCGGAGCGGGCGGTTCCCGCCGAGGCCGTGGCCATCCACGGCCTGAGCGACGACTTCTTGAAGGACAAGCCGCTGTTTGCCGCTGTTGCCGCCGATTTCATCGCCTTCATCGGTGAAGCGCCGCTCATCATCCACAATGCCGGCTTCGACATGAAATTCCTCAACGCCGAGCTGGGTTGGCTCGGCCTGCCGGAACTGGTCATGGAGCGGGCCACCGATACGCTGGCCATGGCGCGCCGCCGCCATCCCATGGCGCCCAACAGCCTTGATGCCCTGTGCAAGCGCTATGGCATCGACAATTCGCGCCGCGAAAAGCACGGCGCCCTGCTTGACGCCGAATTGCTGGCGGAAGTGTATCTCGAACTCATCGGCGGGCGGCAGACCGCCATGACGCTGGCCCCCGAACCGGTGCGTGCGCCGGCCCTTGCCGCTGCGGCCCGGCAGAACCCCCTGGCGCGGCCTGTGGCGCTGCCACCCCGCTTCACGGCGGCCGAGGCAGAGGCCCATGAGGCGCTGGTCAAAGCGCTGGGGCCGCAAGCTCTGTGGAACAAGTTTCACACCAGCCAATGAAAACGCCGCCGTCTTGCAACGGCGGCGGATGGTGAAGAGCGCAAGGATCAGGCTTCGGCCTTGGCCTGTTCCTGCATGCGGCGCTGATACATGCCGGCAAAGTCGATGGGGTCCAGCATCAGCGGCGGGAAGCCGCCATTGCGCGTGGCATCGGCCAATATCTGGCGGGCGAAGGGAAACAGCATGCGCGGGCATTCGATGAGCACCGCCGGATGCAGCAGGTTGGGCGGGAAATTCTCCAGGCGGAACACCCCGGCATAGAGAAGCTCGGCCGCGAACACCACCTTGCCACCAGCGCTGGCCTTGGCGTCGAGGTGCAGTTCCACCTCAAAGTCGGTGGGGGCCAGGTTGCGGGCGTTGACATTGACGCCGATGTTGATGTCGGGCTGGTTCTGCTGCGGAGCCAGCGAAGCCGGGGCATTGGGGTTCTCAAAGGACAGGTCCTTGAGATACTGGCCAAGAATGCGCATGGACGGCATTTCGCCGGGGGTGGGGGCCGGGGCCTCCAGATTGACAGGTGCCGGGCTTTGCGCCTTGGGCTTGCTGCCATTGCCGGCTTTGGGCGCAGCCTTGCGCGGGGCGGGTTTTGCGGTCTTGACCATGGGATTGCCTCTTGAAGGGCCGGTAGGGCCCGGTCGGATGAAGGTGTCTGTCGCTAACATGTTGCGGCCCTACCCGCAAGGCGGATTGGTAGGGCTAACGGGGGTCTGGCCGCCGGTCCTCCAGCCGATGCGACGGCGGCAGGATCTCGCCCTCATGCACCACCTCGACCCCCTCACCCTCGATGATTGGTCCGGGTGCTCCGGGGGGGCTGGCCGTGGGGTGAACCACCATGTGCCGTTCCAGCCAGCCGGACAGCCGCGACCGGACCGGCGGCAGGAGGAGCATGAGGCCCGCCATGTCGGACAGAAAACCCGGCATCAGGAACAACAGTCCGGCGGCAAAGGCGGTGAGGCCTGTGGCCGCCTGTTCCGAGGCCATGCGGGCATTGAGACCCGAACGCCCCAAAATCATGATGGACAGGCCCGACTGACGGATCAGGCTCATGCCGGTCATGCCGCCCAGAATGAGCAGCAGGATGACGCCCAGAACGCCAATAACGCGGCCCGCCGCCACCAGCGTGGCGATTTCCGCCAGCCCCAGCAGCAAAAGCCCCACTCCTGCATATCGTGCCATAATTTCATCGCCGCGCCGGGGTTATCAAGCCGGTGCCTGCGCTCTATATAGGAAGAAACCTGCGGCGGCTCAAATGCCCCGCCCGTTGTTGCAAGGGATTGTCACGATGAACGCGACTGCCGACCTGCTCAATCTGGTTTTCCTCGCCCTGGCGGTGGCCTTTGTCTGGCGGCTGTGGGTCACCCTCGGCCAGCGCACCGGCCGCGAGCGTCCGCCCTTTGACCCGCGCCTTGGCCGCCTGCCGCCCGGCCCCTCTACCGACTCCTCACCCATGCCGCAGCCGGCCAATGACCGCGAGCCGGTGCGCGGCATTGCTGAACCGGATAAACCCCTGTGGACCGGCTATGCCGAGGAAGGTTCCGCCGTCGCCCGTGGCCTTGAGGCCATCGCCGCTGCCGACCCGCGCTTTGCCATGAAGCCCTTCATGCAGGGGGCGCGCGTTGCCCATGAAATGATTGTCGAGGCCTTTGCCCGGGGTGACAAGGCGGCCCTGAAGCCGCTGCTTGCCAAGGAGGTCTATGACGGCTTTGCCGCCGCCATCGACCGCCGCGTCAAGGCAGGCGAAACCGTGGCGCTGCAATTCGTCGGTCATGACCGGGTGGATGTGGCGGGCGCCCAGATGGACGGCAAACGCGCCATCCTCGCCCTGCGCTTTGTCGCTGACATCATTTCCGCCACCCGCGACAAGGCCGGTGCCATCATTGACGGCAACGCCACCACCATCCGCCAGATCACCGACCGCTGGACCTTCGAGCGTGATGTGACGGCGCGTGATCCCAACTGGAAGCTCACCGCCACCGACGACATGCTGGAATGATCCGGGCGCTGGCGGCGGGGCTTGTGCTCGTGGCGCTCACCCATCCGGCAGTGGCGGAAACAAGGCTGGAGCCCCTTCGCTTTGCCGACCTTGCAGGCTGGGCCAGCGATGACCATCAAGCCGCCCTGGCGGCCTTCCGCCGCTCCTGCACGGAAACTCTGGAGCAGGGATCAAGCTTTTCCCGCCCCGTCACCTTCGGGGGCAATCGCAACGACTGGCAGGCCGTGTGTGCGGCCGCCGCAGCCGTAACCGACGCGCGTGCCTTCTTTGAAACTGCCTTCCGACCCTTCCGGGTGCATGACCGGATAAGGCCGGAGGGCCTGTTCACCGGCTATTATGAGCCGGAGGTGCGCGGCAGCCGGAAAAAATCCAAGGCCTTTTCCGTTCCGGTTTACCGCAAGCCCGATGACCTCCTGAGATTTGATCCGCGTACGGAGAAAAAAACCGGCCTGCGCTATGGCCGGAAGCTGAAGGGGCGGGCGGCCCCCTATTTCACCCGGCAGGAAATCGATCAGGGCGCACTGGCCGGGCGCGGTCTGGAACTTCTCTGGCTCGCCGATGCGGCTGATCTGTTCTTCATGCAGGTGCAGGGTTCGGGCCGGGTGCGTCTGGATGACGGCACCACCATCCGCCTCGCCTATGCCGCCAAGTCCGGCCTGCCCTATACCGGCATCGGCGGCGTGCTGGCCGCGCGCGGTGACATTCCGCGCGAAGGCCTGTCGATGCAGGCGATCCGCCACTGGATGACGGCCCATCCCGCAAAGGCCCAGGCGCTGATGTGGCACAACCGGTCCTATGTGTTTTTCCGTGAAATGGCCATGGGCGATCCCGCCCTTGGCGCACCCGGTGCCCAGCATGTGGCGTTGACGCCCCAGCGCAGCCTGGCGGTTGACCGCACGCTCTGGCGCTTTGGCATGCCCGTGTGGCTCGATACCACCGCACCCTCCCCCCAGGGCGATCGGCCGTTCCGCCGCCTGATGATTGCCCAGGATACCGGCAGTGCCATCAAGGGGGCGGCGCGCGGCGACGTTTATTGGGGCTGGGGCACCGCGGCGGAAGAAACCGCCGGAGCCATGAAGCAGCCCGGCACCATGACCGTGTTGCTGCCCCTCGCCCTTGCCAGAAAGCACGCACCCATGCCATGAGCGCGTGATGGGCCGCAAACATCCCCCTCTGCCGGATCATCACCTGTGGGAAGACGTGGCCCGCCGGGTGAAGCCGCTCAGCGGGGTGAAGAAGGTGGCCGCCGCGCCAGGCCCCCCATCACCCGCCGCCGCCGCACGGCCTGCCGCGGCCGCTCCAGCCGCCGCTGCCGCACCCCGCCGCGCCCCGGCCGCCCCGCCCCCGCTGACTGGTCTTGACCGCCGCACCGAACAGCGCCTGACGCGCGGCAAGGCCGACATTGAATCGCGCATCGATCTGCATGGCTATGGCGTGGAGCTGGCGCGCGTCGTGCTCATGGACTTTCTCCGCACCCAGCAACTGGCGGGATCACGTCTGGTGCTGGTCATCACCGGCAAGGGCGCCTCGCCCTTTTCGCGCCATACCCTGCATGGCCGGGATCATTTTCATGTACCCGAACGCGAAGGCCGCCTCCGGCGCGAGGTGCCGCTGTGGCTGCATGAGGCCGAATTCCGCCGCCATGTCACGGGCTTTCAGCCCGCCCACCCCCGGCACGGCGGCGGCGGCGCCTTCTATGTGCGGCTGAGGCGCCTGCGCGGAGACCGGGAATGACGCCCTTCGGCGCCCGGCTGCGCCAGCTCAGGGCCGCGCGCGGCATGACGCTGCGCGCCATGGCCGGGGCCATTGGCGTGTCGCCCGCCTATCTCTCGGCGCTGGAACACGGCAAGCGCGGCCGTCCCTCCTGGCATCTGATCCAGCGCATCATTGCCCATCTCAACATCATCTGGGACGAGGCCGAGGAGGTGGTGCGGCTCGCCCGCGTCTCGCACCCCAAGATCACCATCGATACGGCGGGCCTTGACCCGGAGGCAACCGAGATCGCCAACCGGCTCGCCGATGCGGTGGCAAGCCTCGATCCCGCCACCCGCGCCGAGATGCTGCGCCTGCTTACCGCCGCCGAGACCAGGGCCCGCCGGTCGAGATAGCACCGGACTCTGAGCGGTTGGTCCAGTGCCATTCAAAATATTGACCGCCCGCGACAGCCAGCGTCAGATATGGCACAAGGCGGCAACGGAGAAAGCCATGGCCCAGAACATCTTTACCGGCACCATTCCCGCTCTCATGACGCCCTGCACGCCAGCGCGCAGCCCCGACTTTGCTGCCCTGGTGCGCAAGGGCCGCGAACTGATCGATGTCGGCATGTCGGCGGTGGTCTATTGCGGCTCCATGGGCGACTGGCCGCTCATCACTGATGAAGAGCGCATGGAAGGCGTGGAACGGCTGGTGAAGGCGGGCGTGCCGGTCATCGTCGGCACCGGTGCCCAGAACACGGTGCGCGCGGCTGCTCTGGCGGCCCATGCAAAAAAAGTCGGGGCAGGGGGGCTGATGATCATTCCGCGCGTGCTGTCCCGCGGCTCATCACTTGCCGCCCAGCGCGCCCATTTCCAGGCCGTGCTGCGGGCTGCTGTCGATCTGCCCTCGGTCATCTACAACAGTCCCTATTATGGTTATGAAACCAGGGCCGACCTGTTCTTTGAACTGAACCGCACCTTCCCCCATCTGGTGGGCTTCAAGGAGTTCGGCGGTGCCGCCTCGCTCCGCTATGCCGCCGAGCACATCACCGGGCGTGATCCCTCCCTCACCCTCATGGTGGGCGTGGACACCCAGGTGTTCCATGGCTTCGTCAATTGCGGGGCCACCGGTGCCATCACCGGCATCGGCAATGTGCTGCCCAGGGAGGTGCTGCACCTTGTCGATCTGTGCCGCAAGGCGGCCAGGGGCGATGTGGCAGCCCGCACCAGGGCGCTGGAACTGGAGGCCGCTCTTGGCGTGCTCTCCTCCTTCGATGAGGGGGCCGATCTGGTGCTGTTCTACAAATACCTCATGGTGCTGGAGGGCAACCCCGAATATGCGCTCCACTTCAACGAGACGGATGCCCTGAGCGACAGCCAGCGCCATTATGTCGAAGCCCAGCACCGGCTGTTCCGCAGCTGGTATGACACGTGGAGCCGGACGGCGTGAAACCGATGCGCGTCATCGACAGCCACACCGAGGGCGAACCCACCCGCATGATCGTCTCCGGCGGGCCGGATCTCGGCACCGGCAGCATGGCCGAACGGCGCGCCCTCTTTCGCGAGCGCTTTGACCCTGTCCGCAGCTTTGCGGTGGACGAGCCGCGCGGCCACGAGGCCATGGTGGGCGCACTCCTTTGTGAACCCGTGGACAGGGCCCATGCGGCGGGACTGATCTTCTTCAACAATGTCGGCTTCCTTGGCATGTGCGGCCACGCCACCATTGGCGCGGCGGTGACCCTTCACCACATGGGCCGCATCGGTCTGGGGCGGCATTGCTTTGAAACGCCGGTGGGCGTGGTGTCGGTCAATCTCCTGTCGCGCCACGCCGTGGAAATCGAGAATGTCGCGAGCGACCGCTATCTCAGCACTGTCAGTGTGACGGTGCCAGGCCTGGGCCAGGTCACGGGCGATGTCGCCTGGGGCGGCAACTGGTTCTTCCTCACGGACCATGCCGGCCCGGCGCTGACCATGAAGAACATTCCCGAACTGACGCGGACTGCCGAGGCCATCAAGCGGGCGCTGGCCGAAGCTGGCATCACCGGCCGTGACGGCGCTGAGATCGACCATATTGAAATCTTCGGCGCACCGGAAAGCCCCGGGGCGCGGTCCCGCAATTTCGTGCTCTGTCCCGGCTCGGCCTATGACCGTTCACCCTGCGGCACCGGCACCAGCGCCAAGCTGGCCTGTCTTGCTGCCGCCGGAAAATTGCAGGCGGGCGAGGAATGGGTCCAGGAAAGCATCGTGGGTTCGCGCTTTGCCGCGCGCTACCGGCTTGATGATGAGGGCCGCATCATTCCCACCATCACGGGCCATGCCTTTGTGGTGAGCGAGGCGACACTCCACGCCGACCCGGATGATCCGTTTCTGCACGGCTTCCGGCGCTGATGGCGCTCTGAAGTCTCAGGGCTGCTCCGGCACCATGTCGGCGCAGCGCCCGGAAAAGGGCGCAGCGGTCTTCCGGCAAGAGCAACCTGACTTTTTTGCCTGACGGAAAAGTCAGAAAAGTTGCTCGTCAACAATAAGTCAGAGCGAAGGCTTTGATCGATCATAACCCAATTCGCTCTGGCGCTGCGGAAAAGAAAGCGATCGAGCGCGCTGAAGAATCAGAGCTGTTCCGGCACCATATCGATCGCCCCGCATGGACATTCGGCAGCACACAGGCCACAGCCCTTGCAATAGTCATAGTCGATGCGGAAACGGTTGCCCGGCCCCAGCTTGATGACCGCATTGTCGGGGCACACGCCATAGCAGTTGTCGCATTCGAAGCAATTGCCGCAGGACAGACAGCGCCGCGCCTCATAGAGCGCGTTGGTCTCGTCCAACCCGCCCACCACCTCATCGAAGGTGTTGATGCGCCGTGCGGCGGTGATCATCGGCCGCACCGTGGCGGGCGCGTCCTCGTAATACCAGGTGTTAAGCCGGTCGAAGCTGGCAAGCCCATGTTTTTCCGTAGACGGAGTATCCGCCCCGCGCAGATAGGCATCAATGTGGCGGGCCGCCTTCTTGCCATGGCCCACCGCCACCGTGACGGTGCGTTCCGACGGCGCCATGTCACCACCGGCAAACACACCCTGGCGCCCGGTCATCATGTTGGGGGCCACCTTCACCACGCCGTTTTCAATTTCGATGCCGGGGCACTTGTCGAGCAGGGACAGGTCCACATCTTGCCCCAGCGCCAGCACGAGGGAATCGGCCTCCAGCGTTTCATATTCGCCGGTGGGCTGCGGAAAGCCCTTGTCGTCGAGCTTCATCTTCTCGATCTGCATCACCCCGCCATCAACATTCTTGATGGTCGACAGCCACTTCATCGAAATGCCTTCGTCCAGCGCCTCCTCCAGCTCGAAGTCATGGGCGGGCATTTTCTCGCGCGTGCGGCGATAGACGATGATGGCTTCCTCGGCCCCCAGCCGCTTGGCGGTGCGCGCCACGTCAAGGGCGGTATTGCCGCCGCCGTAAACCACCACCTTGCGGCCCAGAAGCGGCGGCTCTTCGCCCTCCATGGAGCGCAACAGCGACACGGCATCCAGCACCTTGGCGGCCCCGGCGGCGGGGATATAGGCATGCTTGGCAATGTGTGCCCCCACCGCCAGGAAGGCGGCGTCAAAGCCACCCGCCGTCATGGCCTTTTCAATGTCATCCACCTTGTCATTGAGCGTCAGCGTCACACCCATGGCAGTGATGCGGGCCACCTCCGCGTCGATGATCCGGCGCGGCAGGCGGTATTTCGGAATGCCGAAGCGCATCATGCCGCCGGCCAAAGGCCCCGCCTCGCGGATGGTGACGGCATGGCCCAGGCGGCGCAGGTGATAGGCAGCCGAAAGTCCGGCCGGGCCGGCACCCACCACCAGCACCTTCTTTCCCGTGTCCTTGTCCGGCGCGGCAAAGCCCCAGCCCTTTTCGATGGCCAGATCGCCGAGAAACCGTTCCACCGCATTGATGCCCACCGCCTCGTCAATCTGGGCGCGGTTGCAGGCCCCTTCGCAGGGGTGATAGCAGACCCGCCCCATGATGGCGGGTAGGGGGTTGTTCGCGGTGAGTGCCCGGAAGGCCTGCTCATAATCGCCCGCCTCGGCGTGTGACAGCCAGCCCTGAATATCCTCGCCCGCCGGACAGGCGGCGTTGCACGGCGGCAGCCGGTCCACATATTCCGGCCGCAGCGTGCGCCACGAGCCGGTGTGGTTCACCCGGCTCGTGCCCACATCAAGGGTAATGGCATAGGGATGTTTCACAGCCATGGCTCAAGCCTCCACCAGGCCATAGTCGGCAATGTTGCGGTCGGCCATGGCCTGTATGCGCGCCACGCGCGGGTCAGGCACTCCGCCCTTGAACAGATGGGCATAGCGCTTCTGCAGTTTGAGATAGTCGGTAACCGGTGCGCGCTTCCTGATCTTGCGCACCTGGGTGATGCGGCCATGTTCAGCCTCGAACACCGGGAAGAGACCGGTTTCGATGGCCAGGCGGGCGAGCTTGATGGTGTCGCCGGAGGACGCCCCCCAGCCAAGGGGGCAGGGCACGTTGATGTGGATGTAGCGCGCGCCCTGGAACGACATGGCCCTGGTCACCTTGGCCTCAAGGTCGTGCAGGTCGGCCACCGAGGCGGTGGCCACATAGGGAATGTCATGGGCCACGGCAATCTTGGGCACGAATTTGCCGGTGCCGAAGACATTGCCCGGTTCCGTGCCAAGTGTGGGCGTGGTGGCGGTGCGGGCGGCGGGGGGTGTGGCCGAAGAGCGCTGCACGCCGGTGTTCATATAGCCTTCATTGTCATAGCAGATGTAGAGCACGTCATCATTGCGCTCGAACATGCCGGAGAGACAGCCGAAGCCGATGTCGGTGGTGCCGCCGTCACCGCCCTGGGCCACGGTGCGCACCTGCGGTTTGCCGGTCACCCGCATGGCGGCGGCCACACCCGTGGCCACGGCGGCGGCATTGCCGAACAGCGAATGCAGCCACGGCATCTGCCAGGAGGTTTCCGGATAGGGCGTGGTGAACACCTCAAGACAGCCGGTGGCGTTGACGGCGATGAGCTGGTTGTTGGCCGCCCGCATGGCGGCATCGATGGCATAGCGCGCCCCCAAAGCCTCGCCGCAGCCCTGACAGGCGCGGTGCCCGCAGGTCAGCGAATTGCTGCGTTCGATGGAGGCCTGCACATTGCGCTCGGCCTCGGAGATCAGCCGGTTGCCCACCGTGTGGGTGCCCTTCTGATAGAATTTCAGCTTCTGCACGGTTTCCATGGATCTGGGAGCCTCGCTCATCATGCCCCTCCCGCTTCGGCGCGGGCGCGGGCCTTCTCGGCGCGCTCGCGTTCGAGGATCTTGAGAATGTTTTCCGCCGCCGGACCCGCCCGCCGGGCCTTGCCGCGGCGGTGGATTTCGCGGGCAATCACCCGGTCATTGAGGTCGAGGAAATGCGGCCCCTCCCAGGGCTGCACCATGGCCTGGCGAAACAGCCGCGACAGCGAGGCCTTGGTCACCGGCCTGCCGCCCAGCCCGCAAATGGCGGAATGCAGATTGGGTGCATCATCCATGTTGCGGAAGGCAATGGCGACGTTGGAGGCCAAGGGTCCGCCCATGCCGGGGTCGAGCGCCTTGTCGATCACCAGCACATCGCGGGCATGGGCCAGCGCCTCCTGCAGGGCGCGGATGGGGAAGGGCCGGAAGGTGACCAGGCTGACCAGGCCGATGGCAATGTCCTCGGCCCGCATCTCGTCAATCACGTCCTTGATGGTGCCGTTGATGGAGCCCATGGCCACCACCACGAATTCCGCATCCTCTGTGTGATAGCTGCGCAACAGCCCGCCCGCCACGCGCCCGAACAGTTTGGCAAACTGCTGCGACAGCGTCTCGATCAGCCGGAACGAGGTCTGCTGCTTGTAATATTGCAGATAGCGCACCTCGGTGAAGGCGTCCGGTCCCACCATGGCGCCGATGGACATGGGGTGCTCCACATCCAGAACCTGCACCGGCTCATAGGGCGGCAGATAGGCATCGACGATCTTCTGGTCGGGAATGTCGATGCGCTCCATGGCATGGGTGAGAATGAAGCCGTCAACGCACACCATGGTCGGCACCGACAGTTCCTCGGCCAGCCGGAAGGCAATGATGTGCAGGTCGGCAGCCTCCTGGTTGGTTTCGGCGAACAGCTGGATCCAGCCGGATTCGCGCAGCGCCATGGCGTCGGAATGGTCGTTCCAGATGTTGATGGGGGCACCGATGGCGCGGTTGCCCAGGGTCATGACAATGGGCAGGCCAAGGCCGGCGGCGTTATAGACGGCCTCGGCCATGAACAGCAGGCCCTGGCTTGCCGTGGCGGTATAGGCGCGTGCCCCTGCCGCCGAGGCGCCGATGGCCACCGACAGGGCGGCAAACTCGCTCTCCACATTGATGAATTCGCAGTTGGCCAGCGTGCCGTCGCGCACCAGTTCGCCCACCCCTTCGACAATGTGGGTCTGCGGCGTGATGGGATAGGCGCAGATGACCTGCGGCCGGCACAGCGCAATGGTGCGCGCCATGGCCTTGGAGCCTTCAATCTGCTCAAGCATGGGATGTCTCCGTGGCGTCAAGGCGCTGGCGCACCAGATCATGGGCGGCGCGCGCGCAGGCAATGTTGGCCTCGCCCACCGTGCCGGGGAAGGTGCGGGCAATGGCCTCCATGACCGAGGACAGCTTCACCACATCGGTGAAGGCGGTGAGCGCCCCCAGAAGGGCGGTGTTGGGGGCGGGCCGGCCGATGTGCTGGCGGGCCAGGTCGGTGGCGGGGCAGGTCTGGGCATGGCCCATGGGCAGCCTGGCCACCGCCCCGTCCAGGTGAATGGCGGCAAAATCACGGTTGGTGTTGACCAGCAGATGGCCCCTGGGGTTGAGCCCCTCCAGCACATCAAGCGACTTGAACAGGGTGGCATCCTGCACGATCAGCACATCCGGCGTCTGGATCGGCTCGCGCAGCCTTATTTCCCGGTCGGCGATGCGGCAGAAGGCCACCACCGGCGCCCCCATCCGCTCCGAGCCGAAACTGGGAAAGGCCTGGGCGTGCTTGCCCTCAAGGAAGGCCGCCACCGACAGCATCTCCGCCGCCGTCACCACGCCCTGGCCGCCGCGCCCGTGAATTCTGACCTGAAACATGACTGCCCCATGGACTCATAACGGGGGAAGTCTAGTCCCTTCCGGGGCAAAGGCAATTGACCGGCGCACCTCAGGCCGGCGGGCGAGGGAGAATTTACCTGCAAAATTGGCAGGGGTCAGTCCATCCGGGCCGAAACAACATAGCGCAGCGGCCCGTGGGTCAGCCCGTCCAGGGGCCAGCAGCTGGCCAGCGCCAGATGAAAGCCCGGCGCATGGGCATCAATGCCGGACTGCTGGGCCCGCACCACCTGTGCGCCCGTGACGTGATAGGTGAACCGCACCCCGTCAGCCCGCGTCACGCTGATCTGATCGCCGGGTTTGAGATCGCCAAGAAAACGGAAATGGGTATCGCGGTGGGCGGCATAGACGGCGGTGCCGCGCTCGCCCGCCGCCGGGGTGCCCGCCACATGGCCGGGGCCGAAGGCCAGCGCCTGACCGGAGCCCGATTCCAGCACTATGGCCGACACGCCAAGCCGCGTGACCTCCAGCCGGGCCACCGGCCAGGTATCGGCCCAGGCCCAGGGCTTCACGGGCTGACCACTGAGGACCGACTGGCTGAAGGCCCGCTCCAGCAGCAGCTGTGCCACCACCGCCTTGCCCTTGATCCACAGTCCCTGCCCCGTGACGGCAAGGCCCAACGCGGCGACAAGCGCCGCGCTGATTGTCGTAACGGAACGTTTCATGCCTTGCTCCTCCGCCCGGTTGCCAGCAGGGTGCCGAAACCCAGAAGCGACAGGGCAAGCCCCAGCATCAGGAAGAGATCGGCAAAGGTGGCGGTCTGCGGCAGCTCAACACTCTCCGCCGGCTGTTCCGCCGTCGCCGGCCGGGTGGAAATCTTGATGGCCTTCACCGCGCCATCACCATCACGGCTGCCCCGTTCGCCGCGCGGGCCAAAGACCTTCTCGAAATCCCAGCCATAGGGCAGGTTGAGCGGCACTTCGGCGCGGGTCAGCGGCTCGCCCGCCGGGCGGCTCCGTGTCTGTTCCACCGCCACCAGACTGGTCATGCGGCTCACCAGATGATGCGCCAGGGCAAGGGCCAGTATCTGGCGGTCGGCCTCGGCACTGGAGAGCTTGCCCAGTTCGCCCGCCACCTCGGCATCGGCAATGCGCCGCCGCGCCCACAGCTTGCCAATGCCGGTGCCGGTCCGCGCCTGTTTGAGGTCAAGGGCAAGCGTCCACGGCCTGTCCGCCGTCACCCCCGACACCTGCAACCGGTCAGCTCCCTCGTCAAGCTTGGCAAGCAGCGTCAGTGGCTCGCCCTGGAACAGGTCGGGCAGCGGATTGGGCGTCAGTTCGGCCGTGCCGTTAAGTTTGGCGGCAAGGCCCGTGGCCACCGGCGCTTCAATGCGCGCCAGAAGCTGGCGCATCCGGTCCTCCACCTCCTCGCCGGAACCGATATGGGTAAAGCTGCCCCGGCCCAGTTCCGAAGCCCTGGTCATGAGGTGGGAATTGGGCGCCGACCCAATGCCCACCATGAAGATGCGGCTGCGACCGGCGCGCTCGCCGACGAGGCGAAAGAACTCATCCTCATTGCCGATGTCGCCATCGGTGAGAAAGATCACCTGGCGCAGGAAGGACTGATCCTCCGGATGGGCATCCACCAGGGCGGCCTTGAGCGGCGGAATCATCTCGGTGCCGCCCTGCGCCTCCAGATTGCCCACAAAGATCTTGGCCGCCGCCACATGGTCGGCCGAGGCCGCCACCGGTTCGGGATAGAGAATATCCATGCCATCATCAAAACGAATGACATTGAACCGGTCCTCGGGCTTCAGGCGCGCCAGCGCATAGAGCAGGCTGGCCTTGGCCTGGGTGATGGAGGGGCCGCCCATGGAACCGGAATTGTCGATGACGAACACCACCTCGCGCGGCTTGCGCGGGGTGTCTGTTTTCACGGCGGGCGGGTTCACCTGGGCCAGCAGATAGCGTTCCGTTCCCACCTGTTCAATGAAGCTCGTGGCACTGGCAAGGGCCGTGGGCGAGGCCGTCCAGTTCAGCACGAAGTCACGGTTGGCCGGCACCGTGCCGTCACGGAAGTGAATGATACGGGTCTGGTCATCCGGACTTTCGGTCACAATGGGCTGATAGGGGCTTGTCACCGTCGCGGGCGCAAACCCCGGCTGCAGCGTCAGCGTCAGACTCACCGGATTGACCGGGCCGTTAAAGGCGGGGTCCAGCACCGGCGGCTCGGGCGGGGCATCACTGGCGCCAGCGCTTGCAGTGCTGGCCAGATCGGCCCCGGCGGCGGTGTCGTGGCCGGGCGGCATATAGCGCGGCCCCATCACCAGCGGCACCCGCAGCTGGAATTCATCACCGGCGCGGTGCACCGGCTCCTGATATTCCATCTGGATCACCACCTGCTCATGCGGACCGATATTGGCCACCTGATTGGTGAACAGGTTGGGCCGTGACTGTTCCAGAAGGGCGGCCTTCTCGCCCGCCGCTTTGGCCGTCTCATAGATCTGCTTGGCCTCCTGCTTTTCCTTCACCGTGCCGACGATGACGCGGCTGCCCACCACCATGGTGAGGCGGTCCACCGCCGCCCCCTCGGGCAGCGGAAACACATAGACACCTTCAACCCAGCCATTGGCCGGATTGTCAAAGCGCTGGGTCAGGCGCGTGCGGGCAATGGATCCGGTCACGGTGACGGTGAAGTCGGACGCCACCGCCGGGGCCTGAACATACTGGCCTGCCGTTTCCGACGGAAAAAGCAGCGCGCCGCTGCCCATGTCGTCCGGCACCACCAGGCGCGGCGGCTGGGCAAGGGCGGTGGCGGCGAAGGCCACAAGCCAGCCAAGGCTCATGGCCAGTCGGGATGCGAATAGCGGTTTCATGGTCTCTCCTGTCAGCCCCCTCAGGGCACAACTGTGATGACGCGAAACCGGCTGCTTCGGCAGCGTTGTTTACGGTCTTCTGCAGCATGGCTTTTCATCGCCCTGCACCACTGGCAAAAGCTGGCAATTTCGTGCAGAAATGTCCGTGCCATGAGCGAGCCGCAACTAACGCCTGCCGACAATGAGCTGATCGCGCGCCGCATCCGCGAGGAACTGGCACGCCGCCGCATCAGCCGTCAGTATCTGGCCGATGCCGCCAAACTCTCGCTCTCCACCCTGGAAAAGGCGCTCTCCGGCCAGCGCCCCTTCACCCTTGCCAGCGTGGTGCGGCTCGAGGAGGCATTGAACATCGGCCTGCGCGCCAGCGGGGCAGCCCCCCAGGGCAGCCGCAACGGCGAAGTGGCGCCGGAGACACTGGGTTCCTATGCCCGGCCCGCCGTGCGCTGGCTTCTCGGCGATTATCTCACCCTGCGCCCGTCCTTCTCCACGCCGGATGCCTATTACGCCTATTGCACCAGCATTGCCTGGGACGACGACAAGTCCCATCTGGTGTTCCGCGAGTCGGAGCGGCGCGATGCCGCCTATACCCAGTCGGGCGATGTCTCGGTGCCGCACCAGTCGGGCTACATCTATCTCGTCACCAACAAGCTCGGCCAGTATCGGCTCATCATCCTGTCGCGGCCCGCCATTTCAGGTGAAATGTTTGGCCTGCTCACCACCCTGCAATCGGGCAAGGGCGCACAGCTCATGCCCGTGTCAACGCCGCTGGTGCTCGCCCCCCTCAGTCATTTCGGCAAGGGCTTTGCCTTCGGCAAGGTGCTGCCGGGAAATGCCGCCTATGACGCTTGCCGCGATCTCATGGCGCGGGTGACGGGTGAACCCTTCGCCCTCCTCGGGCCGCCCGCCTGAAATTACAACAGGTCTTCGGCGGCGGCCAGCGCCCGCACATCCGCCTCGGGCCGGGCGCCGATGTGGGCAATGACCTCCGCCGCAGCAAGTCCGCCCAGCGCCGCACAGCGGCCCAGCGCATAGCCGCGCGTATAGCCATAGAGAAAGCCTGCGGCATAGAGATCGCCCGCGCCGGTCACATCCACCACCTGCTGCACCGCATGGGCCGGCACGGCCACCACCTCATCGCCTTCCGCCACCACGCTGCCCCTGGCCGAGCGTGTCAGCACCACCGTGGCGCAGTCGCGGCGCAGCGCCGCCATGGCGCCGTCGAAGTTCTGGGTCTGATAGAGGGACTTCACCTCCGTCTCATTGGCAAAGACAATGTCGATGCCGGTGCGGATGAGATCGAGGAAACTGTCGCGGTGGCGCTCGACGCAGAAGGAGTCGGAGAGCGTGATGGCGGTCTTGCGCCCGGCCGTGCGCGCCAGCCGCGCCGCCAGCCGGAAGGCCTCCTTGGCCTCGGGCCGGTCCCACAGATAGCCCTCCATATAGGTGATCTGGCTGGCCTCCACCGTGGCCCGGTCAATGTCGGCGGTGGTGAGGTTCACACAGGCGCCGAGATAGGTGTTCATGGTGCGCTCGCCGTCCGGCGTCACCAGAATGAAGGAGCGCGCCGTGGCTGGCCCCGCAGTGGCCGCCGGCGTGTCAAAGGCAACCCCTTGGCTGCGCATGTCGTGGCGGAAGATGCCGCCCAGCTGGTCCTGCTTCACCTTGCCGAAATAGGCCGCCCGGCCGCCGAAGGCCGCCACCCCGGCAATGGTGTTGCCGGCCGACCCGCCCGAGGTTTCCACCGCCGGTCCCATGCCGCGGTACAATTCCTCGGCGCGCGCCTCGTCGATCAGGTTCATCGACCCCTTCACCAGCCCGTGGCGCGCCACAAAATCCTCCCCCACCCGGGCAATGACATCGACAATGGCGTTGCCGATGCCCAGAACATCAAAACGGCTGGCGGTCATGAAAATCCCCTGTTGCAGCCCCGCCGCATAACCCACCGCGCCGGGCAAGGGAAGCCATCTCTCGCCACCCCTTGCACAACGCCAGGCCGCCCCCTAGCTAGGGAGCCATGATCGCCGCCGCCCTCAAAGCCCTGGGAGACCTCACCTCGCCCGCCTTTCGCGGCGTGCTGTGGAAGTCGCTGGCCCTGACCCTTCTGCTCTTTGTCGCCCTGCTGGTCGGCATGGAAACACTCCTCTCCATGCTCACTCTGGTGCCCTGGCCCTGGGTCCAGACCATGATTGCGGTGGGGGCGGGGCTTGGCCTTGTCGTCGGCTTCATCTTTCTCATGGCGCCGGTCACCGCCGTCTTCGCCGGTCTGTTTCTCGACACCATCTCGGCCAAGGTGGAGGCCGAACATTACCCCGCCGATCCGCCGGGCAGGCCGCTCTCCACCGTCACCGGCCTGTGGATGGCGCTGTCCTTTGCCGCCGTGGTGCTGCTGGTGAACCTTGCCGTGCTGCCGCTGGTCTTCACCGGTGTGGGCGCTGTGGCGCTGGTCCTGGCCAACGCCTATCTCATCTCGCGGGAATATTTTGTCATGGCCGCAGCCCGCCACATGCCGGTGAAGGCGGCCAGGGATCTGCGCCGCACCATGGCGCGGCCCGTCTTCATCGCCGGTCTCATTCCCGCCGTCATGGCGCTGTTTCCGCTGGTCAACATGGCGGTGCCGCTCTTTGCCACCGCCTACTTCACCCACCTCTACAAATCTATGTCCGGGGCGGCGGCGTCTTCACCTTGACCGGGCACAGGTCGGCCATGGCGCAGCGCCAGCATTCGGGCTTGCGCGCCTTGCACACATAGCGGCCGTGCAGAATGAGCCAGTGATGGGCGCGGGCCTTGTAAAGGTCGGGCACTGATTTCATCAGCTTGCGCTCCACCTCCTCCGGGGTCTTGCCGGGGGCGAGCTTCAGCCGGTTGCCCAGGCGGAACAGATGCGTGTCCACCGCAATGGTGGCTTCGCCGAACACGCTGTTGAGCACCACATTGGCGGTCTTGCGGCCCACCCCGGGCAGGGCCTCCAGTGCTGCCCGGTCCTGCGGCACAGCCCCACCGTGACGGTCCAGAAGCTGGCGTGACAGGGCAATCACATTCTTCGCCTTGCCGCGATAAAGCCCGATGGTCCGGATCATCTCGGCAAGTCTTTCCTCGCCCAGCGCCAGCATTTTCTCCGGCGTGTCGGCAATGCGGAACAAGTCCTTCGTCGCCTGATTGACCGCGGCATCAGTGGCCTGGGCCGACAGCACCACCGCCACCAGCATGGTGAAGGCATTGACCGATTTCAGCTCGCCTTTAGGGTCGGGGTCCAGCGCCTCGAAGCGCCGAAACATTTCGGCAATCGCGTCCTTTTTCATGGCGGCAAAGGATAGGGGGCAACGCCGCCGTCCGCAAGAAACGGGTGGCCGCGCAGCGCGGCTTCTGCCTAGATGGTGCCATGACCGAAACATCCGACTACGGCGCTGTGAAAAATGTCCTGTCCTTTCTCAAGGACAATTGGCGCGACCAGCCGTCGCTGGACGAACTGACGGAGGAGGCGGGCCTGTCGTCCCATCAGTTGCACCGCCTGTTCACCCGCTGGGCCGGTATCAGCCCCAAGGATTTTCTTCAGGCCCTGACGCTGGACCACGCGCGCACCATGTTGCGCCAGCAGGAAAGCGTGCTTGATACGGCAATGGAAGTGGGCTTGTCCGGCCCGTCGCGTCTGCACGATCTGTTCGTCACCCACGAAGGCGTAACCCCCGGCACCTACAAGGCAAGGGGCGAGGGCCTTGTCGTCAGCCATGGTTTCCATGCCTCGCCCTTCGGCCGAGCGCTGGTGATGATGGCCGAGGGCCGCTTGTGCGGCCTCGCCTTCGCCGATGAGGGGGATGAGAAAAAAGTTCTGGCCGACATGACGGCGCGCTGGCCGCGTGCCCGCTTTGTCAATGAAGAGCGCGCCACCGGCGCCCTGGCCCAGCGCATCTTCAACGCCAGCGAATGGCGCGCCGACCGGCCCTTGCGCGTCGTCATGATCGGCAGCGACTTTGAAATCCGGGTGTGGGAGCAGTTGCTCGCCATTCCCATGGGCCGGGCGGCCAGCTACGGCGGCCTGGCCCGTGCCGTGGGCAGCCCCAGGGCGGCGCGCGCTGTGGGTGCGGCGGTGGGGCGCAACCCCCTGTCCTTCGTGGTGCCGTGCCACCGCGTGCTGGGGGCCACGGGGGCGCTCACCGGCTATCACTGGGGCATTGCCCGCAAACGCGCCATGCTCGGCTGGGAGGCGGGCCAGCTCGCCCGTTAGGTGAGCCTGACCCTTGCCGGGTGCGGCGATGGTCTGACAGCGGCTCGTCAGCCACCAGGAAGAGCCGACGTTTTGATGGATCAAGACATCCGCTCTAAAGCGGCTTGTAGAACAGGGCGGTATCGTCCAGCCGCCCGTCACCCGAATAGGCATAGGCCGGATAGTAGCCGGCACAGATAAAGCCCAGGGATTTGTAGAATGCCTCCACCGGCCCATGCGCCACCGCATCAAAGGTCAGCAGGCTGCGCTGGTGAAGCCGCGCCTCATCCTCCAGCGCCCGCATGAGGGCCGAGCCTAGACCGCGCCTGCGAAAATCACGATGCACCAGCAGCTTGGCCACATCGGCCCGATGCGGCTGATTGGGCTTGTCGGCCAGTTGCAGCAGCACCACCCCGGCCAGCAGGCCCTGATCCTCCGCCGCCAGCACCAGCGTCTGGCCGCCGGCCACGGCGGGCACCAGACCCTGCCAGAAGGCTTCCGCCGCGGCCCGGTCCAGGGGCTTCATGAAGGAAACACCCGCACCGGCATCAACCGCGTCCATCAGAATGTCGGCAAGGCGGGGAATGGCCGCACCATAGTCCGCCGGCGAGAGGGTTGTGATCACGTCTTCAGGACTTCAACCGTCTCTGGCAGCGAATTGGCCTTGAGCCGGTAATAGACCGGCACACCCGTATCGAGTTCCCGCTTGATGATCTGTTCCGGGCTGAGGCCCTCAATGGCCATGATGAGGGCGCGCAGCGAATTGCCATGGGCCGCCACCAGCACCGTCCTGCCCTCCAGCACCCGCGGCTGAATGTGATGCAGGTAATAGGGCAGCGCCCGGGCCAGCGTGTCACGCAGGCTTTCGCCGCCGGGTGGGGCGATGTTGTAGGAGCGCCGCCAGATGTGCACCTGCTCCTCGCCGAATTTCTTGCGGGCATCGTCCTTGTTGAGGCCGGTGAGGTCGCCATAGTCGCGCTCGTTCAGGGCCTCATCCTTGAAGGTCTCAAGGCCCGGCTGGCCCAGTTCCTCCAGCATGATGGCCAGCGTGCGCTGGGCGCGCGACAGGGCGCTGGTGAAGGCCACATCAAACTTCAGGCCCCTGGCCTTGAGGCGCTGGCCCGCCGCATGGGCCTCGGCCACGCCCTTGTCCGTCAGGCCGACATCGCGCCAGCCGGTAAACCAGTTCTTCAGGTTCCATTCGCTCTGTCCGTGCCGCACCAGCACCAGTTGACCGCTCATCATTCACTCCAGTCCAAGAACATCCAGCATTGAATAAAGGCCGGGCTTGCGCGCCCTGGCCCATTGCGCCGCCCTGACCGCGCCGCGGGCAAAGAGATCGCGGCTTTCCGCCCGGTGCGCCAGTTCCACGCGCTCGCCCGGCCCGGCCAGGATCACCATGTGATCGCCCACCACCGAGCCGCCGCGCAGCGTGGCAAAGCCGATGTCGCCGTCCTGGCGCGCCCCCGTATAGCCGTCGCGCACCTTCACCGCCGCATCAGCGAGCTTCACCTTGCGGCCCCTGGCGGCCGCCTCGCCCAGAAGAAGGGCGGTGCCCGATGGTGCATCCACCTTGGCGCGGTGGTGCATTTCCAAAATCTCGATGTCGAAATCAGCGCCCAGTGTGGCAGCGGCCCTCTTCACCAGCACCGCCAGCAGATTGACGCCAAGGCTCATATTGCCGGACTTGACGATGGCCGTCTGCTTGGCCGCCTCGCGCACCACCGTTTCGCCCGCCGCATCAAGACCGGTGGTGCCGATGATGTGGAAGCGGCCGTGGGCGGCCGTCTGGCGCAAAAGATGGGTGGTGGCCTGGGGGGTGGTGAAGTCGATGACCCCGTCACAGGATTTCAGCACCGACTCGATATCCGGCGTGACCACAACACCCCGGGCGGCATTGCCCGCCAGAAGCCCGATATCCTGACCCACAAAGGGCGAGGTTTCGTGTTCCAGCGCCCCGCACAGCACGCAGTCCGGTGTTTCGGCAATGATCCGGGCGAGGGTGCGGCCCATGCGCCCGCCGGCGCCGGCAATGGCAAGTTTCAAGGGTGACGCGGGAGAGGAAGAGGGGGCGTGGCTCATGCCCTGTCATAGAATGATGGCGCCCCGCCGCCAAGCCCCGATGGCGGCATGGGTGGTCGCACATTCAAGCGTGGATGGTGTGAGGGGTCTAGAGCCGCCTGACTTTTGCCGGTTGCGGCAAAGGTCAGAAAGCGGCTCGCCCAAAATCAACCCTATGCCGCCTGACTTTTGCCGGTTGCGGCAAAGCCGGATAGCGGCTCGCCAAGTCGCAGTGAGAGCGGAGGTCTTGATCCACCAAGCGCAACCGCTCTAGCTGTTGAAGCCGTCCCAGAAGGCCCGGGCCTTGGCGAAGAAGCCGTCGGACTCGGGCGAATTGTGGTGGGCATCCTTTTCAAACTCGCGCAGCAGTTCGCGCTGGCGGCGCGTCAGGTTGACCGGCGTTTCCACCGTCACCTGAATATACATGTCGCCATGCTGCGACGACCGTAGCACCGGCATGCCCTTGTTCTTGAGGCGGAACTGCTTGCCGGTCTGGGCCCCCTCAGGAATGGCCACCCGCGCCTTCTTGCCGTCAATGGTCGGCACCTCAATGTCGCCGCCGACTGCCGCCGTGGTCATGGAAATGGGCACCTTGCAGAACAGGTCAGCACCATCGCGCTGGAAAAACTCGTGCGAGCGCACGGTGAGGAAAATATAGAGATCACCCGCCGGCCCGCCGCGCAGGCCCGCCTCGCCCTCATTGGCCAGGCGAATGCGCGTGCCGTCCTCCACCCCCATGGGGATGTTGACCGAGAGGGTGCGTTCCTTGGTGACGCGGCCCTGGCCGTGGCAGGTGCCGCAGGGGTCGGAAATGGTCTGGCCCCGGCCCTGGCACGACGGGCAGGCGCGCTCCACCGTGAAGAAGCCCGACTGCTGGCGCACCACGCCCGCGCCATGGCATGTGGGGCACTGCTTGGGGGCGGTGCCGGGCTTGGCGCCCGAACCCTTGCAGATGTCGCAGGCTACGGCGGTCGGCACCCGGATTTGCGCGGTCTTGCCGGAAAAGGCCTCAACCAGCGAAATTTCCATGTTGTAGCGCAGGTCATTGCCGCGCGCCGCCCCGCCCGCACCCTGGCGCGGCCCCCGGCCGCGGCCGCGGCCGCCGCCCATGAAGTCGCCAAACAGGTCTTCGAAAATGTCCGACATGGACGAGGAGAATTCCGGCCCGAAGCCCGCCCCGCCGCCAGGCCTTCCGCCCATGCCGCCCTCAAAGGCCTGATGGCCGAAACGGTCATAGGCAGCCCGCTTCTGCGGGTCCTTCAGAACCTCATAGGCCTCGTTCACTTCCTTGAAGTTATGCTCGGCCGACTTGTCGCCGGGATTGGCGTCGGGATGGTATTTCTTGGCCTGCTGGCGAAAAGCGTTCTTCAATGCCTTTTCATCGGCATTCCGCGCCACCCCCAGAACTTCGTAATAATCGCGCTTGGCCATGAGGCCCCTTGCCCTTCACGGATCGGGCCTCCCGGCGCCTGCGGCCACGGGAGGCCCTCACCTCATTACTGCAATGGCCGCCCGGTTCAAGGGCCGGGCGGCGGTCCGGTTCAGGCCTTTTTGTCGTCGTCCACTTCGGTGAAGTCGGCGTCAACCACATCATCGTCGCCCGCCGCCTTGGACGAGCCACCCGAGCCACCCATGTCGGCATCGGCACCGGCGGAAGCGTCGGGGCCAGCGCCCGCCTGCTGCTTGTAGAGAGCCTCACCCAGCTTCATCGACGCCTGGGCCAGGGCATTGGTCTTGGCCTTGATGGCTTCAACATCATCGCCCTCCAGCACGCCCTTGAGATCGGCAATGGCCGCTTCCACCGCCGCCTTGTCGGCCGCCGACACCTTGTCGCCCAGCTCGGTCATGGACTTGGTGGTGGAATGGATCAGGGCTTCGCCATGGTTCTTGGCCTCCACCTGGTCCTTGCGCTTCTTGTCGTCGGCCGCGTTGGCTTCAGCCTCCTTCACCATCTTGTCGATTTCGGAGTCGGACAGACCGCCAGACGCCTGGATCTTGATCTGCTGTTCCTTGTTGGTGGCCTTGTCCTTGGCCGAGACGTTGACAATGCCGTTGGCGTCAATGTCGAAGGTCACCTCGATCTGCGGCATGCCGCGCGGCGCGGGCGGAATGCCCATGAGATCAAATTGGCCCAGCATCTTGTTGTCGGCGGCCATTTCGCGTTCGCCCTGGAAGACCCGGATGGTCACCGCCGTCTGGTTGTCATCGGCGGTGGAGAACACCTGGCTCTTCTTGGTCGGAATGGTGGTGTTGCGGTCGATGAGACGGGTAAACACGCCGCCCAGCGTTTCAATGCCGAGCGACAAGGGCGTCACGTCGAGGAGCAGCACATCCTTCACTTCGCCCTTCAGCACGCCGCCCTGAATGGCCGCGCCAATGGCCACCACCTCGTCCGGGTTCACACCCTTGTGCGGCTCCTTGCCAAAGAACTGCTTCACCACCTCGATGACCTTGGGCATGCGGGTCTGGCCGCCCACCAGAATGACTTCGTCAATCTGGCCAGCGGTAACACCGGCATCCTTCAGCGCCTGGCGGCAGGGTTCCACCGTCTTCTGGATGAGATCATCCACCAGAGCTTCCAGCTTGGCGCGGGTGAGCTTGAGGGTGAGGTGCTTTGGCCCCGAGGCATCTGCCGTGATGAAGGGCAGGTTGATTTCGGTCTGCATCGAACTGGACAGTTCGATCTTTGCCTTTTCGGCGGCTTCCTTCAGGCGCTGCAGGGCAAGCTTGTCCTTCCTGAGGTCAATGCCCTGCTCCTTCTTGAACTCGTCGGCAAGGTAATCGACAATGCGCATGTCGAAGTCTTCACCACCGAGGAAGGTGTCACCGTTGGTCGACTTCACCTCGAACACGCCGTCGCCGATTTCCAGAACCGACACGTCAAAGGTGCCGCCGCCCAGGTCATAGACCGCAATGGTGCCGGCCTCGCGCTTGTCGAGACCATAGGCGAGTGCTGCCGCCGTGGGTTCGTTGATGATGCGCAGCACTTCAAGGCCGGCGATCTTGCCCGCATCCTTGGTGGCCTGGCGCTGGCTGTCGTTGAAATAGGCAGGCACCGTGATGACGGCCTGGGTCACCGGCTCACCGAGGTAACGCTCGGCGGTTTCCTTCATCTTGGTCAGGGTGAAGGCGGAAATCTGCGAGGGGGCATATTTGGTGCCGCGGCTCTCCACCCAGGCATCGCCATTGTCGGCCTTGACGATGTTGTAGGGCACCAGCTTCTTGTCCTTGGCCACCATGGGGTCATCCATGCGGCGGCCAATGAGGCGCTTGATGGCAAAGAAGGTGTTTTCCGGGTTGGTCACCGCCTGGCGCTTGGCCGGCTGGCCCACCAGGGTTTCGCCATCGGCGGTAAAGGCCACAATGGACGGCGTGGTGCGCGCGCCCTCGGCATTCTCGATGACCTTGGGGTTCTTGCCCTCCATCACCGCCACGCAGGAGTTGGTGGTGCCGAGGTCGATACCAATCACTTTTGCCATGTCTTCATCTCCTTTGGCCGGAAGCCCGGACCAGACCCTTTGCGAAGGCATCTGGCTTTTCCCGCCGCTGTTGACGGGGGCCGCCGCCTGATTGACAGTGCCGAGGCGGCCAAATCACGGGCGCTCCGGTGTTCGTGCCCCATATAGTGAGGCCAAATTGGGCGATCAAGGCATGGGCCGGGCAGAATTTTTGCGCCCCGGCATGGTTTACCATCCGGGCTGGTTTGATGCCGCCGGGCAGGGGGAACTGCTGGCCCAGCTGCGCGCCGCCGTGGCCGAGGCCCCGCTCTTCACTCCCACCATGCCGAAGACCGGCAAGCCCTTCTCGGTGGCCATGACCAACCTCGGCCCCCTGGGCTGGGTATCGGACCGGCAGGGCGGCTACCGCTATCAGAGCACCCACCCCGAAACCGGCCGGCCCTGGCCCGCCCTGCCGCCCGTGCTGCTGCAGCTTTGGCAGAAGGTTTCAGCCTATCCTCACCCGCCGGAAGCCTGCCTGGTGAACCTCTACCGGCCGGGAGCCAGAATGGGCCTGCATCAGGACCGCGACGAGACGGATTTTGCCGCCCCCATCGTGTCCGTGTCGCTGGGCGATGACGCGCTCTTCCGCCATGGCGGAACAACCCGCGGCGGGGCCACGCAGTCCCTGCGGCTTTGCTCCGGCGATGTGCTGGTGTTCGGCGGTGAGGCACGCCTCTGCTTCCACGGCATTGACCGCATCTATCCCGGCACCTCGACCCTGCTGAAGGACGGCGGCCGCATCAACCTCACCCTGCGCCGGGTGACGCCGGGTCCGTGAGGGTCACAACAAATTCACTGCGAACAGAGATGAATCCTGGCCTTTGTTCTCCCAGCCTGACAGGCCGCTGACAAAGCGGCCCCTTTGACCGCAATTGGCCACAATCAGGCAATCAGCCCGCCGCAAAGACCGCCTTCATTGACCCCCACCGGCTCAGGATCGGAAGGGGCAGATGAAAGATCAGAACCACAAGGCCATTGACCTGCACAATCCCCGCTGGCTCGGCCGGAACGCGCGCTGGCTATTCTGGCGCAAGGGTCTCAAGGGAGCACCGCGCCATCCGCCCACCCGGGCCGCCTATGTGCCGGTCATGCGCGAGACCCTTCTGCTCATCGCCATCACCGTGCTCGCCGCCTATGCCGGGCCCGACCTGGAGCAGGCCACGGGCATTTCCATCTTCCGTCAGATTCGCGACATGCTGGCCCTGTGGTTCGGACAGGGCATTGACCCGCCGAGCTATTATGCGCTGGAGATGTGGCGGCCGGAAAATGCCCTGGCCGCTGCCTCCTACCTCACCCGCTTTGAAACCAAGAACGGCCTGTTTCAGGTTTTGAACAACAGCAGGCCGAAGCGCCGTGCCGGCAATGAAATGGCCGACAAGCTGCTCTTTGCCGACATCTGCCGCGAGGCTGACGTTGCCCATCCGCAGCCGCTTGTGGTGGTGACAGCCGATGGGCCGCAGTGGCGGGGTGCTCCGGCGGCCTTGGCCCATGACCTCTTCGTCAAGCCCCGCAAAGGCATGGGCGCCAGCGGCACCTTCCTGTTCCGGTATGATCCCGCCACCGACCAGCATATCGGCCGTGACGGCACCCTCTATTCACGCCATCAGCTTCTGTCATTCCTGCAGAAGAAAGCGGTGAAACCGCTACTGGTGCAGCCGCGTCTGGCCAATCACCCGGAGATTGCCTGCCTGGCGCGGGAGTCGCTCCTCACCGTTCGCGTTGTCACCTGTCTCAACGAGCAGGATGAACCCGAAGTGACGATGGCCATGCTGCGGCTTCTGACCAAGCTGGAACCGGCCTGGAAGAAAATCGCCCCCGATGGCGAATATGCCAGCCCCATCGACATCACCTCCGGCCGCCTCGGCCAGATGACCGGCGATGGCCTGCGCACCTCGCATCTGCGCTATGACCATCACCCCCTGACGCAGGAGCCCCTGTGCGGCCGCCTCATGCCGCTGTGGCCGGACATCAAGGCCCTGGCGCTGGCCGCCCATCGCGCCGTCAATCACCGTGCCGCCGTCGGCTGGGACATCGCCCTGACCCCCACCGGCCCCGTGGTGCTGGAGGGGAACACCAATTTCGATGTGATGTTCCTGCAGCGTGTTCACGACGCACCCATGGGCGCCACGCGTCTGGGTGGCCTGCTCAACCGCCAGCTGGCCCAGCTCTAGGCCTGCGAGGCGCGGCGGCGCCTCGCACAGCTCGCCCTGTTCACCCCGGATAGCCGTTGGCCTTGGCGTTGGCCTTGCACGAAGCCGAGGACTTGTAGCCTTCGGTGCATTTGCCCACCTGGCGGCCATTGGCGGGCGAGGTGGCGCGCCAGCGGTGCTCGCCCTTCTTGTCCTTGTAGAATTCCCAGATGTCGCCCGACATGTCACGGGTGGCATTGGCCTCACAGGCCTTCTTGCTCTCGTAGCCTTCCGACGAGGCGCCAATGATCTCGCCGTTCACCGCGCGCCGCCGCCAGCGAAAGGAATTGTTTTTGTCCTTGTAGATTTCAAGCGTCACTTCAGCCATGTCCCTCTCCACCGCGGACGTAAGGTCCGCATGGCCAGCAGATTTGGCCTGCCCCGGCCTTCTGTCCAGAGGGCGGCTCAGAAAAAGTGTGGAGTTTTTCTGGTCAGGGCGCCTTGGCCACACCCACCATGGCCGGCCGCAGCACGCGCTCGCCCACCACAAAGCCCTTCTGGATTTCCTGCACCACCGTGCCTGGCGGATACTCCGCCGTCGGCACCTCGAACATGGCCTGATGATAGTGGGGATCAAATTTCTGGCCCACCGCATCCAGCCGGCGGATGTTGTGGCGCTGGAACACGTTGAGCAGTTCGCGGTCGGTCAGCTCAATGCCGGTCAGCAGATTCTTCAGGCTCTCGGAGGCGGCCTCGCGCTCGCCGGGCGGCACGGCGGCCAGGGCGCGTTCCATGGAATCGGCCACGCCCAGAAGGTCACGGGCAAAATTGCTGGCGGCGTACAGCGTGGCCTCGGCCTTTTCGCGCTCGGCCCGCTTCCTCAGATTGTCCATTTCGGCGGCCGTGCGCAACAGCCGATCCTTCAGGGCGGCCGCTTCCTCCTTCAGGGCGGTGATTTCCGCCTCGCGCGGGTCCACCTCATCGGCGGAACCGCCCAGAGCCTCCATCAACGCCGCCTCGTCCAGCACCTCGCTGTCGTGTGTTTCGGCCTCGGCGGGCCTGTCGTGATGGGATTTGGAAGGCTTCTTGATCATCGGGTCACCAGCATCGGGCAAGGGTCAAATCTGCCCGCCATATCGGGCGCTTGGCCGCAAAAATCAAGAGAGGAGACGGCCCACCACGCGCGCCGTGTAGTCCACCATGGGAATGATGCGGGCGTAATTCATGCGGGTGGGGCCGATGATGCCCAGCACCCCCACGATCTTTTCCTCGGCATTGCGGCACGGCGAAACAATGAGCGAGGAGCCGGACAGCGAAAACATCTGGTTTTCCGAGCCGATGAAGATCTTCACCCCCTCGCCCGCCTCGGCAAGGCCGAGAAGCTGCATCAGCCCGTGCTTGTTCTCTATGTCGTCGAACAGTTGCCGCACCCGCTCCAGTTCCTCCAGGGCGGTGGTGTTTTCCAGAAGATTAGCCTGCCCCTTGACGATGAGGGTGCGCGCTGTCTCATCCTCAACGCCGGTCCATACCGCCACCCCGTCCTCAATGAGCTTGGCCGACAGGGCATCGACCTCGCTGCGCAGCGAAGCCATTTCGCCCGCTACCAGCTTCGACACTTCGGCAATGGTGCGGCCCTGGGCGCGGGCCGAGAGATAGTTGGAAGCGCGCGTGAAGCTGGCGGGCGGCAGGCCCGGCGGCACGGCAATGACGCGGTTTTCCACCGCCCCGTCCTCGGCCACCAGAATGACCAGCGCCCGCCCCGGCGCCAGATTGACGAATTCAATGTGCTTGAGGCGCTGGTTGAGCTTGGGCGCCATCACCACCCCGGCATAATGCGACAGGCCGGAGAGCAGGGTGGAGGCCTCGCCCAGCACCTCCTCGAAGCGCCGCGGCCGGTTGGCGGCGGCAATTTCGGCATCAATGCGCGCCCGCTCCTCAGCCGAGATTGCCCCCACCTCCAGCAGCGAGTCGACAAAGAAGCGCAAGCCCGCCTCAGTCGGCACCCGGCCGGCCGAGGTGTGCGGGGCATAGATGAGACCCGTCTCCTCCAGATCCATCATGACATTGCGGATGGAGGCAGGCGACAGCGCCTGGGTCAGCTGCCGCGACAGGGTGCGCGAGCCCACCGGATCGCCGGTTTCCAGATAGGTGTCCACCAGCTGCCGGAAGATGGCGCGCGACCGCTGGTCCAGCCCGGCAAGGCCGGGTGCGGCAAGATCGGACTTGGGCCGGGTAAGGCGGGTCATGGCACCTATTTAGAAATCGTATGGCCAAGGGTCAATCAAGGCCTTATGAGCGGGGCCAGACAACAGGAGTGAAGATGCGTCCCTCTGGCCGTAAATCCGATGAACTGCGTTCCGTTGCCCTGGAACGGGGCTTTGCCCGCCATGCCGAAGGCTCGTGCCTTGTGCGCTTCGGCAACACCCATGTGCTGTGCACGGCAAGCCTGGAAGAAAAGGTGCCGGGCTGGCTCAAGGGCGGCGGCAAGGGCTGGGTCACGGCCGAATACGGCATGCTGCCGCGCGCCACCGGCGAGCGCATGCGCCGCGAGGCGGCGGCCGGCAAGCAGTCGGGCCGCACCCAGGAAATCCAGCGCCTCATCGGCCGCTCGCTGCGCGCCGTGGTTGATCTGACGGCGCTGGGCGAACGCCAGATCATTCTCGACTGCGATGTCATTCAGGCCGATGGCGGCACCCGCACCGCCGCCATCACCGGCAGCTTCATTGCCCTCCATGATTGCCTGAGCTTCATGAAGGCCAGGGACATGCTGAAGGTCTGGCCGCTGCGCGATCATGTGGCCGCCGTATCCTGCGGCATTCATCAGGGTGTGCCGGTGCTCGACCTCGACTATGATGAGGATTCCGCTGCCGAGACCGATGCCAACTTCGTCATGACCGGCCAGGGCGGCATTGTGGAAATTCAGGGCACCGCCGAGGGCGAACCCTTCTCCGAAGCGCGCTTCCTCGACCTCCTGGCCCTGGCCAAACACGGCATCGGCCAGCTTGTGGCCTTGCAGAAGAAGGCCCTGGCATGAGCCGCTCGCTGGCCGGCGAGAAAATTGTCATCGCCACCCACAACCGCGGCAAGCTGGCGGAATTCCGCCAGCTTCTCGCTCCCCACGGCATTGCCGTCACCTCGGCGGGTGAACTCGGCCTGCCGGAGCCGGAGGAGACCGAGACGACCTTTCGCGGCAATGCTGAAATCAAGGCGCTGTCGGCGCTCAAGGGCTCGGGTCTGGTGGCCATTGCCGATGATTCCGGCCTCAGTGTCGAGGCGCTGGGTGGCGCCCCCGGAGTCTACACCGCCGACTGGGCGGGGCCGGGGCGCGACTGGCTTCTCGCCATGACCAAAGTGAATGACCTGCTGACCGAGAAGGGCGCGCTCACGCCGGACCAGTGCCGGGCGGCCTTTCTGTGCACCCTCTGTGTGGCCTGGCCCGATGGCGAGATCCGCTTTTATGAGGGCCGCTCGCCCGGTCACCTCACCTGGCCGCCGCGCGGGGTGATGGGCCATGGCTATGACCCGGTGTTTGTGCCGGAAGGGGCCTCTCTCACTTTCGGTGAAATGGCGGCAGACCAGAAAAATGCCGTCTCCCACCGCAGCCGGGCGCTGGCGGCGCTGATGGCCGATCTGTTCTGAAGGCCATGGCGGGCTTCGGCGTCTATATCCATTGGCCCTTCTGCAAGGCCAAATGCCCCTATTGCGACTTCAACAGCCATGTCCGCCAGACGCCGGTGGACGCCCTGCGCTTTGCCCGTGCGCTGGCCACGGAATTGTCCTGGCTGGCGAGCCAGGCGCCGCGCCGCGAAGTCACCTCCATTTTCTTTGGCGGCGGCACGCCCTCCCTCATGCCGCCCGCCGCCGTGGCCCATGTTCTCGACGGTGTGGCCAATCTCTGGCCCGTGGCCTCATCCTGCGAGGTGACGCTGGAGGCCAACCCCACCAGCGTCGAGGCCGAACACTTCCGCGGCTACCGCACCGCCGGCATCAACCGCGTGTCGGTAGGGGTGCAGTCGCTGCGCGAAGATGATCTGAAGGCGCTGGGCCGCCAGCACAGCCCGCAGGAGGCGCTGGCCGCTTTTCGGCTGGCCGCCAAAGTTTTCCCGCGCGTCTCCTTCGATCTCATCTATGCCCGCCCCGGCCAGACCGTGGCGGACTGGCGCGCCGAACTGGCGGAGGCCCTGGCCGAGCAGCAGGGCCACATGTCGCTCTATCAGCTCACCATAGAAGAAGGCACGCGCTACTTCGATCTGGAGCGGCAGGGCAAACTGCTGATCCCCGACGATGACCGCGCCGCTGCCCTCTACGCCGTGACCCAGGAACTGACAGAACAGGCCGGCATTCCCGCCTATGAGATTTCCAACCATGCAGGTGAGGGCCATGAATGCCGGCATAACCTCACCTATTGGTGTTATGAACCCTATGCCGGGGCGGGGGCGGGTGCCCACAGCCGCCTTGAAGCGGGCAACAACCGCCGCGCCGTGGCCATGGAGCGCCACCCCGAAACCTGGCTGGCGCGGGTGGAACGGGATGGTCAGACGGTGGTGGAGGACCAGCCGGTTCCTCCCGCCGAACAGGCCACGGAATATCTGCTCATGGGGCTTCGCCTCGCCGCAGGCATTGATGTGGAACGGTACGAGACACTTTCAGGCCGCAGCCTTGATCCGGTGAAGCTGGCGGGCCTGCAGGGCCTGGGCCTCATCACGGTTACCCGTCACCGCCTTGCCGCCACACCCCGGGGCCGCCACGTCCTCAACGGCATCATCCGTGAACTGATGACCTGATTGCTAGAAGGACGGCTTGGCCGGAGCGATCACCTTCGGCCCCGCCGCCGTCATTTCCATGATCGCCAGTTGCCGCTCCACCCGGCCATCGCTCTGGAAGCGATAGGCCCCGTTTGTGCCGCTGAAGCCCGGCGCCGCCGTCAGCGCTGCACTGGAAAAATCGCCGCGTGCCTGCAGTTGCAGGGCCAGCTTCACCGCGTCATAACCAAGGCTGGCGCTGCGTTGCGGCCGGTATTTGTGGGCACGCTCGAACTTCTGGAAAAATCCTTCCACCAGTTCGGGCGACACGCTGGCAAACCAGCCGCCCTGGGCAATGGGCGTTGAGCGGGTCAGCGCGTCGTCCCACAGGCTGGTGCCGAGGATTTTCACCTTCTTCGGGTCAACCCCGTTTCGGGTCAGCGCCAGCGACACCGAGCGCAGCATCTGGCCGCCATCGGGCAGAAGCAGTGCCTGCCCGGCGGGCGCCTTGACCACCTTGGCCATGGCCGCAGCAGGGGCCGTCACGGCGGTGGGCACCCGTGCATAGGTTTTGACCAGCCCGCCGCCGCCCGCCTGGGCAAAGGCCTGGGCCGCCAGTTCCCCATAGGCCGATTGCGGTTGCAGCAGCGCCACCGGGTGCTTGCCCTGATCGGCGGCATGGCGCAGCACCGCGCGCACCTCCGCCTCGGGCGAAAAGCCCATGGTGAAGCTGTTGGCCGAGGCTGCGGCCGGCTGGCTGGCAAAACTCACCACATTGACCCCGCGCGCCGCCGCCGCACTGGCCGCTGCCTGCACCTCGGCCACCCCGATGGGCCCGAGAATAATGCCGGCGCCCTCGTTCAGCGCATCTTCCGCAGCACTCCGCGCCTGGTCTGCCGTGCCGCCGGTGTCCTTCACAATGAGGTCGGCCGAGCCGCCCTCCGCCAGTGCCAGGCGGGCCGATTTTTCCAGATTATTGGCGAGGCTCTTGTGGTCGCCCGCCGCTGACAGGGGCAGCAGCAGCGCAATGCGCTTGCCCGGTGCCTGCGGCATTGCTGGCATGGCGGCAGGCGGCGTGGCCAAACCGGGCTGGGCCGGTGCGGCAACCGTGGCGTCGGCGGATTTGTTGTCGCTCAACAGATCGCCCATGCGCGACATGCTGCTGCACCCCGGCAGCACAAGCCCCGCCAGCAGCAGGGCCACAGAAGCCCACTCCCGAAAGCGCCTGGCCTGCGCTATGGATTGTCGGATCAAAACACGTCCCCCGGAATCACGCTCATCACCATGGCGCAGGATATAGCAGTTTCGCCCCGCCGCTACAGCCTTGGCGGTGTTCAATTCACAGCCCCGAAATTGATACCGGGCCTGATGCTGGTGGCCACCCCCATCGGCAATCTGGGCGACATGACGCTGCGCGGGCTTGAGGCCCTGGCCGGGGCCGATGCGCTGCTGTGCGAGGACACACGCGTCTCCGGCAAGTTGCTGGAACGCTATGGCATCCGTGTGCCGCTCATTGCCTATCACGACCACAATGCCCAGAAGATGCAGGGCGAGATCATCGCCCGGCTGAAGCGCGGCGAGGCATTGGCCCTGATTTCGGATGCCGGCATGCCGCTCGTTTCCGACCCCGGTTTCCGTCTGGTCGCGGCCTGTGTGAGCGAGGGCATTGCCGTTTCCGCCTGCCCCGGCGCTTCCGCCGTCACCACCGCACTGGCCCTGTCGGGGCTTGCCACCGACCGGTTCTGCTTTCTGGGCTTTCTGCCCCACAGGCAGGGCGAGCGTCAGCGCCTGCTCAGGGACTGGCAGAACCTGCCCGCCACCCTCATTGCCTTTGAAAGCCCGCACCGGCTTCTCGATGCACTGGCCGACATTGCCGCCGTGCTGGCGGAACGGCCCATGGTGGTGGCGCGCGAACTGACCAAGCTTCATGAGGAACTGGCGCGCGGCACCGCAACCACCCTGCACGCCGATTTTGCCGCTCGCCCGGCGGTGAAGGGCGAGATTGTGCTGGTCATCGCTCCTCCAGACGAAACTGATCCGCCCACGGAGGAACTGATCGAGCAGGCGATCACGGCGGCCCTCAAAAATGCCCCGCCGGCAAAGGTGGCAGCCCAGGTGGCCAGGGAATTGGGCCTGGCGCGCGATGATGTCTACCAGCGCATTCTGAAACGACGGGACCATGCGCCCTGACCGCGCCGGGGCCGAGCGCCGGGGCCGCGCGGCGGAAGGGGTCGCTCTGCTGCTGCTCCGGCTCAAGGGCTACCGGCTGCTCGCCCGCCGCTTCCGGGCGCCCACGGGTGAGGTTGATCTCATCATGCGCAAGGGCACGACCACCGCCTTCATCGAGGTGAAGCAGCGTATGAGCCATGATGCGGGTGTTGTGGCCGTCACCAACCATCAGGCCAGACGCATCGCCAGCGCGGCGGCCAGCTGGATGGGGCGCGACCCCCACGCCGCCCGGGGCTTCTGCCGGTTTGACATCGTCACCGTCTCCCCCTACCTGTGGCCGCGCCACCTTCCCAATGCCTTTGACGGAGACCGCTGACATGGCCACCCACAAGCCCCTCAAGGTTGCGGTGCAGATGGATCCCATCGACGCCATCACCATCCGGGGTGATTCCACCTTTGCCCTGATGCTGGAGGCGCAGGCGCGCGGCCACACCCTCACCTATTATCGGCCCCAGACGCTCGCCCTCAACAATGGCGCGCTCATGGCCCGCGGCCAGCGCGTGCAGGTGAAGGATGAGCAGGGCCAGCACGCCCGGCTGGCGGAAATGGCGGAAATCGATCTGGGCGCTCAGGACGTGGTGCTCATGCGCCAGGACCCGCCCTTCGACATGGCCTATATCACCGCCACCCACCTGCTTGAACACATCCACCCCAAAACCCTGGTGGTGAATGATCCGGTGGCGGTGCGAAACGCGCCGGAAAAACTCTTTGTCCTGAACTATCCCGATCTCACGCCCCCCACCCTCATCACCCGCGATGTCGAGGCCCTCGACCAGTTCCGCCGCAGCCATGGCGACATCATCCTGAAGCCGCTCTACGGCAATGGCGGGGCGGGCGTGTTCAAGCTCTCCTCCGACGACCAGAACTTCGCCTCGCTTCTCGAACTGTTCAGCCAGAACTTCCGCGAACCTTTCATCGCCCAGCGCTACCTGCCGGAGGTGCGGCAGGGCGACAAGCGCATCATTCTGGTGGATGGCAAGCCGGCCGGCGCCATCAACCGGGTGCCCGCGCCCCACGACCACCGCTCCAACATGCATGTGGGCGGCCGTGCCGAACCCTCAACCCTCACCCGACGCGAGCATGAAATCTGTGAAGCCATCGGCCCCGACCTGAAAAAGCGCGGCCTCATCTTCGTCGGCATTGATGTGATCGGCGACTGGCTCACCGAAATCAACGTCACCTCGCCCACCGGCATCCGCGAGGTGAAGCGCTTCGGCGGTGCTGACATTGCCGCCCTGATCTGGGACGCCATTGAAGACAGACGCGCATGAGCCGGATCACCACCATCGGCTTCGATGCCGATGACACGCTGTGGCAGAACGAACAGTTCTACCGCTTCACCGAGCAGCGCTTCACCGACCTTCTGGCCGAACACGGCAGCCATGAGGTGATCTCCGCCCGGCTGCTGGCGGCTGAGCGCCGCAATCTCAATTTCTACGGCTTCGGCATCAAGGGCTTCACCCTGTCGATGATCGAAACCGCCCTTGAGGTGACGGCGGGCACCGTCTCACCGGCCGTCATCAAGGCCATTCTCGACAATGGCCGCGAGATGCTGCACCACCCGGTGGAGCTTCTGCCCGATGTGGCGGAAACACTTGCCACCCTTGCCCCGCATTACCGCCTTCTCCTCATCACCAAGGGCGATCTCTTCGATCAGGAGCGCAAACTCGCCCAGTCGGGTCTCGGCGATCTGTTTCATGGCGTTGAAATCGTCTCGGGCAAGGATGCGGCAACCTATGGCCGGATCTTCCGCCGCCATGGCGAGGGGCCGGAGCGCGCCGTCATGGTGGGCAATTCCATGAAGTCCGACATTGTGCCAGCCCTTGCCGCCGGGGCCTTTGCCGTCCACGTCCCCCACGCGCTGACCTGGGTTCTGGAGCATGAGGAAAAACCGGCCCAGCATCCGCGCTTCCATGAAATCGTCCGGCTGGCGGAATTGCCGGACCTTGTCGCGGGCTTCAATCGTTCTTAATTTGTTCTTGCGCCTGCGTGTGAATCCCGTTAGGGTCCATCCGATCAGGGGATGGCGTAAATGACGGCACGGGCACACACACTGGCCTTTCAGGGCATAGCCGCCCAGCCTGTCACCGTGCAGGCCCAGTTCCTGTCGGGCCAGGTGCAGTTCCATGTCGTGGGCCTGGCCGACAAGGCCGTGGCCGAAAGCCGTGAGCGGGTCCGCGCTGCCCTGCACGCCATCGGTCTTGCCCTGCCGGGCAAGCGGCTGGTGGTCAATCTCTCCCCCGCCGACCTGCCCAAGGAGGGGAGCCACTATGATCTCCCCATTGCCCTTGCCGTGCTGCAGGCGCTGGCCGTTCTGCCCGGTGACTTCCTCGACCGCTACATGGTGATGGGCGAACTGGCGCTGGACGGCAGCCTGCTTCCCGTCTCCGGCGCGCTGCCCGCCGCCATGGCCGCCCATGGCCGTGGCCTCGGCCTCATCTGCCCCCGGGCCTCCGGCCCCGAGGCTGCCTGGGCCGGCGAGGAGGTGGACATTCTCGCCCCCGCCAATCTCATCCAGCTCATCAACCATGTGAAGGGCAGTCAGGTTCTCACCCGGCCCCAGCCTCACCTTGCCCCCCCGGCGGCGGCCCTTGCCGATCTTGCTGACATCAAGGGTCAGGAGGCGGCCAAACGCGCCCTGGAAGTGGCGGCGGCGGGTGGTCATCACCTGCTCATGGTGGGGCCGCCGGGGGCGGGCAAATCCATGCTGGCCCAGCGCCTGCCCTCCATCCTGCCGCCCATGTCGGCCCGCGACATGCTGGAGGCCAGCATGATTGCCTCGCTCGGCGGCGAACTGCGCGACGGGCAATTGTCGCGCCAGCGCCCCTTCCGCGCGCCGCACCATTCCGCCTCCATGCCGGCCCTGGTGGGCGGCGGCCTGCGCGCCAGGCCGGGGGAGATGGCGCTCGCCCATCTCGGTGTGCTCTTCCTCGATGAATTGCCGGAGTTTCAGCCGCGCGTGCTGGAAGCACTCCGCCAGCCCATGGAGACGGGCGAGACGGTGGTGGCCCGGGCCAATTATCACATCACCTATCCGGCCCGCTTCCAGCTCATTGCCGCCATGAACCCGTGCAAATGCGGGCTGGCCGGTGAGCCGGGCCATGTCTGCCGGGCGGGTCCGCGCTGTGCGGCCGATTATCAGCAGCGCATTTCCGGTCCGCTGCTCGACCGCATGGACATCCAGATCGAGCTGGCGGCGGTCAAGGCCTCGGACCTCACCCTGCCGCCGCCCAAGGAGAGAAGTGCCGACGTGGCCGCCCGCGTGGCCCGTGCCCGCGCCCGCCAGCAGGAGCGCTTCACCGCCCTGGGCCTTCCCCATCTGCGCACCAATGCCGAAGCCGACGGCACGGTGCTGGAAGAGATTGCCAAACCCGATGCGGCGGGGCTGGCCATGATCCGCGCTGCCGCCGAAACCATGGGCCTGTCGGCGCGCGGCTATCACCGGGTGTTGCGCGTGGCCCGCACGCTGGCCGATCTTGAAGGGGCCGAGCGGGTTTTGCGTCCCCATCTGGCCGAGGCCCTGTCCTACCGCCAGAAGCCCGCAGCCTTCCGTTCAGCCGCCTGAAGGCGCCTCGGCCAAAGTTCTGAAACCGCTCAAGAATTGGCAGTTTAACCCGGCGTTTTCCACAATTAACCTTGTTTTGCACCCGTAAGCCTTTGGCAAAGGAAAGCTGCCAAGGTGACCCCTCCACACAGCGCCCCACCCTCATTCATGGCGGCGTGATGATGCGGACGGCATGGCCTAGGGCCGGCAGCGGGAAGTCGGGATGAACAACAGCAACGCGCGGATCACCGGGCCCTGGACACGCCAGCTGCCAGCCCATGCCCTGTCGCTCTGGCAGGCACTGGCGCTGACCGCATTCATGGCCGTGCTTGGCGCTGGCCTGGGGGCCGGCACCCAGGCCCTTTACGCCAGCAACGCCCACAAGGCAGCCCTGCTGTTCCTGCCTTCCGGCCTTGGGCTTCTGGCCATCTTCGGTGTTCAGCTCTTCCAGTTCATGGCCCGCCGCCGCTTGCGCCTCATCGCCGCCACCATGGCCGAGGCCGAAACCGCCCGCCGCCAGGCCGAAACCGCCAACCGCGCCAAGAGCCGGTTTCTCGCCACCATGAGCCATGAAATCCGCACCCCCATGAACGGCGTCATCGGCATGCTGGGGCTGCTCATGGAAACGCCGCTGACCGAAGAGCAGCGCGCCTATATCCAGGCCGCCGATGCCTCCGGCCGGACGCTGTTGTCCATCATCGATGAAATCCTCGATTCCTCCAAGGTTGAACAGGGCCAGGTTGAACTGTCCCTGAAACCCTTCGACCTCACGGCCATGGTGGAGAATGTGACCGAACTGCTGGCTCCGCGCGCCCACGCCAAGGGCATCGCCATGTCGGCCTATGTCGGTCCGGAAGTGCCCGACCGGATTATCGGCGATGAAGTGCGCCTCCGGCAGATCCTCTTCAATGTGGCAGGCAATGCCATCAAGTTCACCGAGAAGGGCGGGGTTGGCATCACCATGCGCATGATGGCGGAGGGCCGCCTTGCCATCACCATCGCCGACACCGGCATCGGCATGACGCCCGACGAGGCCGCCCGGGTCTTCGATGAATATGTCCAGGCCAATGACCAGACGCGGGTTCGTTTCGGCGGCACGGGTCTCGGCCTTGCCATTGCAAAAAATCTTGTTGTCACCATGGGCGGCACCATTGCTCTTGCCAGCGCGCCGGGGGCGGGCAGCCGCTTCGACATCAGCCTGCCCGCCGACGCCGTGCCCACACGCGACCGGGCCACGCCGCTGGCCGGGCGGCACTTTGCCGTCACCGTCGGCGAAGACTTTGCCGCCCGCCATCTCGTCGCCATGCTCGAGGATCTGGGCGCCCAAGTCGAAACACTGTCCGGTGCTGCCGCCCTGGAAACCACGCTCGATCAGGCAAGGCCCGGCCTTGCCATCATCGCCACCACCGCCCATGCCGATTCCCTGCGCAAATGGGTGCGCAAGACGAAGCGTCGCGCCGGCCCCGTGGCCGAGGTCTGGGTGCTGATTGCCGCGGAAGATCGCCGGGCGCTCCGTGATCTGCTGGCGCGGCCATTTGCGGGCTATCTGCTCCGGCCCCTGCGCCGCACCAGCCTGGTGCGGCATTTCACCCAGCTTCCCGCCTCGCGCATCGACAGTGCCATTTCCGATCTGCGCCGCCTCGCCCAGAAAAGCGAGGCCGTGAGGCCGCTCCGTGTGCTGCTGGCCGAGGACAACCGCATCAACGCTCTGCTGGCCCGCACCATGCTGGAAAAAATGGGTCATCATGTCACCCATGTGGGCAATGGCCGTGAGGTGCTGCAAACCCTGGCGCAGGAAGACCGGTTTGATGTCGTGCTGCTCGATGTCGAAATGCCGGAAATGAACGGGCTTGAAACCGCGCGCCGCATTCGCAGTGGCGACAACATGCCCGGCGGCACGGCGGCCCTGCCCATCATTGCCCTCACCGCCAATGCCCGCCGCGAAGACGCCGAGGAATGTCTGGCGGCAGGCATGAACCGCCACCTCGCCAAGCCCTTCGACCGCGAAGACCTGGCGGATGCGCTGGTGGCCGTTCTGCGCCCGCGCGCGGCGGCCTGACCGTCACACAACTTTCAAACCAGTGACCGATATGGCAGTCTGTCGCCATGACAGGAGCCCGACCCGTGACGCTTCTTTCCCCGCCCGTCTCTCTGCGTCCCGCCCTTGCCATTCGCCTGGCCCGGAACGCTGATGAAGTCGCGGTGGCCCAGCGCTTGCGCCACCATGTCTTCTATGATGAATGCGGTGCCGTGGCCGACGCGGCCACGCGCGCCACCGGCCGTGACGCCGATCGCTTCGACGCCATCTGCGATCATCTGCTGGTGCTTGACCCGAACCATCATGCCCCGGACCTTCAGGTGCCGGGTGGTGCGGTGGTCGGCACCTATCGCCTGTTGCGCCATGAAGTGGCCGAGGAAAATGGCGGCTTCTACACAGCAGGCGAATATGACATCACCCCCCTCATGGCCCGCCACCCCGGCCTGCGCTTCCTCGAACTGGGCCGCTCCTGCGTGTTGCGCAACTATCGCTCAAAGCCCGTCATGGAGCTGCTCTGGCAGGGCATCTGGGATTATGTGCGGGCCCATGGCATGGATGTGATGCTGGGCTGCGCCAGCTTTGACGGCACCGATCCCGACGCCCATGCCGAAACCCTGACCTTTCTGGCCCGCCATGCCGCCCCGCCCGCCGCATGGCAGGCCCGGGCCCTGCCGGCCCGCTACAACGCCATGGACCGCGCCCCAGACCTTAACCCCGACCTCAAGACGGCGCTGAAAAAGCTGCCCCCCCTCATCAAGGCCTATCTCAGGCTTGGCTGCTACATCGGCGACGGCGCGGTCATCGACCACCAGTTCAACACGGTGGATGTGCTCATCATTCTGCCGGTGACGCGCATTGACCCGCGCTACTTCGCCCACTTCGGCGCGCCCACCCCACCCCCCTAGAGCGCCATACCGTCAGGTGCGCCAGCGCCGGGGGTGATGGACTGTGCGCATCACCTGGTCCGAAAACCGCTGCCGCACTTTTCGGGGTGATGGGTCAGCGATTGATATCAAACGCGGCGATGGCGGCCAGATTGGTGATGTCCGCCGTGGTGGCCGACATGGAGGCGATCTGAACCGGTTTTGACAGACCCGCCATCAGCGGTCCCACCACCACAATCCCCGCCAGCTGCTGCAGCATCTTGGTGGAAATGGAGGCGGCGTGGGCCGCCGGCATCACCAGCACATTGGCCGGGCCCGAAAGCCGGCAGAAGGGATAGAGCGCCATGGCCTCCTTCGACAGGGCCACATCGGCGGTCATCTCGCCGTCATACTCGAAGTCCACATGGCGCTGGTCCAGCGCCCGCACCGCATTGCGCACCATTTCGGCGCGCTCGCCGCGCGGATAGCCGAAGGTGGAATAGGACAGGAAGGCAACCCGCGGCTCATAGCCGAAACGCCGCGCCACGCCCGCCGCCTCAACCGCAATATTGGCCAGTTCCTCAGAGGTTGGCAGTTCGGCAATGGAGGTGTCGGCAATGAACACGGTGCGGCCCTGCACCAGCGCCATGGACACGCCAATGGCGCGGTGGGCGGCCTTCACGTCAATGGCCCGGCGCACGCTGTCCAGCGCCACCGAGAAATTGCGCGTCAGCCCCGTCACCAGCGCATCGGCATCGCCCAGCGCCACCATGCAGGCCGAAAACACGTTGCGGTCCTGATTGGCCATGCGCAGGCAGTCGCGGAACAGGAAGCCCGACCGCTGCAGGCGCTCATAGAGGTAATTGGCATAGTCGACATTGCGCGTCGTCAGCTTGGCATTGTGAATCTGCACATTCTCGTGCAGCTCAATGCCGGCCAGTTCCACCGCCCTTGCAATCTCGTCTTCGCGGCCGATGAGAATGGCCTGGCCGAGACCGAGCTGGGCAAAGTTGTTGGCCGCCCGGATCATCCGGTCTTCCTCGCCCTCGGTAAACACCACCCGCTTGGGCGAGGTGCGCACATGGCCATAGACCGCCTGCAGCGTGCCGGCGATGGGGTTGAGCCGGGCTGACAGTTCATGGGCATAGCGGTCAAGGTCGGCGATGTGGCGGCGGGCCACTCCCGTTTCCATGGCAGCCTTGGCCACCGCCACCGGAATGGTGGAGATGAGACGCGGATCAAACGGCACCGGAATGAGATAGTGCGGCCCGAAGGTGAGGCGCGAACCGTGATAGGCCGCGCCCACCTCGTCCGGCACATCCTGGCGCGCCAGATCAGCCAGCGCCCGGGCCGCGGCAATCTTCATGTCCTCGTTGATGGTGCGGGCGCGCACATCCAGCGCACCCCGGAAGATATAGGGAAAGCCCAGCACATTGTTGACCTGATTGGGATAGTCCGACCGGCCTGTGGCCATGATGGCGTCGGAACGCACCTTGGCCACTTCCTCGGGCGTGATTTCCGGGTCGGGGTTGGCCATGGCGAAAATGATCGGGTTGGGCGCCATGGACTTCACCATGTCGGGGGTGAGCGCGCCGGCCGCCGACAGGCCGAAGAACACATCGGCCCCCTTCATGGCATCGGCCAGCGTGCGGTCCTTGGTGGCCACCGCATGGGCCGACTTCCACTGGTTCATGCCCTCGCTGCGGCCCTGATAGACCACGCCCTTGGAATCGCACAGCGTCACGTTCTCGTTGGGCACCCCGAGCGACTTCACCAGCTCGACACAGGCAATGGCCGCCGCCCCGGCCCCGTTGCACACCAGCTTGATGTCCTTGAGCGAGCGCTTGGTGAGATAAAGCGCATTGATGAGGGCGGCGGTTGAAATGATGGCGGTGCCGTGCTGGTCGTCATGGAACACCGGAATGTCCATGATCTCGCGCAGCCGCTGTTCGATGATGAAGCACTCCGGCGCCTTGATGTCCTCAAGGTTGATGCCGCCGAAGGAGGGGCCGAGATAGCGCACTGCGCCGATGAACTGGTCAACATCCCTGGTGTCCACCTCAAGGTCGATGGAATCGACATCGGCGAAGCGCTTGAACAGGACGGCCTTGCCCTCCATGACCGGCTTGGAGGCCAGCGCCCCCAGGTCTCCGAGGCCGAGAATGGCCGTGCCATTGGAAATGACCGCCACCAGATTGCCCTTGGCGGTATAGTCATAGGCGGCATCCGGGGTTTCGGCGATGGCGCGCACCGGCACCGCCACACCCGGGCTGTAGGCCAGTGACAGGTCGCGCTGGGTGGCCATGGGCTTGGTCGGCGTGATCTCCAGCTTGCCGGCCTTGCCCTGCTGGTGGAAGGCAAGCGCCTCGGCATCGGTGATGGAGGGGCGCCTGGCGCCCTTGCGGCTGTCGCTGGTCATGAAAAATCCGTATGCGGGTGTCGAGGGGGCGAAACTAGTCTGCTGCCCCCCGCGCTTCAAGCCTTAAGGCCGGAAAAAGAGGGGTGACAGCCCCCTGCCAATGTCGGATATGACGGGGCCATGAGTGCCACCTTAACCCCCGACATGCCGGAACTGGACCCGGACTGGCCGGTCAGCCCGTCCCAGGCGGCAGCGGCAAAGGATGGCCCCACCCCGGTCATGGCCCAGTATCTGGCGCTGAAACAGGCCCATCCCGACTGCCTGCTGTTCTACCGCATGGGCGATTTCTACGAACTGTTCTTCGAGGATGCCGCCGTTGCCGCCAGGGTTCTGGGCATTGCCCTGACCAAGCGCGGCAAGCATCTGGGCGAGGACATTCCCATGTGCGGCGTGCCGGTCCATGCCGCCGATCACTATCTGCAAAAGCTGATCCGCGCCGATCTGAAGGTGGCGGTGTGCGAGCAGATGGAAGATCCCGCCGAGGCGCGCAAACGCGGCTCCCGCGCCGTGGTCAACCGCGAAGTGATCCGCCTTGTCACCCCCGGCACGCTCACCGAGGAAACCCTGCTTGATGCCGAGGCCCGCAACTATCTGGCCAGCCTCATCCGGCTCCGCGGCACGGGCGAGATGGCGCTGGCGGTGGCCGATATTTCATCGGGTGATCTTGCCGTGGGCCAGACCGGCATGGCCGGGCTTGCCGCCGACCTTGCCGCCCTTGCCCCCCGTGAAATTCTGGTCATGGACGCGCTTCTGCAGGAGGCCGATATTGGCCGCATTCTGAAGGAGGCGGGCGCTCCCATTAGCCCGCTGCCGCAAAGCCGCTTTGACAGTGCCGCCGGCGAGGCCCGCCTGAAGAGCCATTTCGGGGTTGCCGCCCTCGATGCCTTTGGTGATTTCACCCGGGCCGAACTCTCCGCCCTTGGCGGGCTTCTGGATTATCTTCAGGTGACCCAGGCGGGGCGCATTCCGCATTTGCGCTTTCCGCAGCGCCGCCAGGTGGGCGGTGGCCTCATCATGGATGCTGCCACCCGCGCCAACCTGGAACTGACGCGCACCCTTGGCGGTGAAAGGCAGGGCAGCCTGCTTTCGGTCATGACCCGTACTGTCACGGCGGCGGGGGCGCGTCTTCTGGCGGATTTTCTCACCCATCCGCTGGGTGATCCCGCCGCCATCAATCACCGACTTGACGCCATTGCCCACTTCCTCGCCCATGAGCAGGGCCATCAGGCACTGCGTTGCGCTCTATCCGGCCTGCCCGATCTGGAGCGGGCGCTGGCCCGCCTCACCGGCCAGCGCGGCGGCCCGCGTGACCTTGCGGCCATGGCGGCGGGGCTGGCGGCGGCCCGCGACCTCGCCGGGCTGCTTCACCGCGATGCGGCCCTAGGCCTGCCCGACCGGCTGGCGGCGCTGGCCGCCACACTGGCGGCAGCCCCCCATGCCATGGCAGACCGGCTTTCAGCCGCCCTTGCCGATGAACTGCCGCTCTTTGCCCGTGACGGCGGCTTCATCCGGCCGGGCTTTGATCCGGCCCTCGACGACAACCGGGCACTGCGCGACGACACCCGCCAGGTGATTGCCGCCCTGCAGGCGCGCTATGCCCAGGAAACGGGACTGCGCACCCTGCGCATCAAGCACAACAACATACTGGGCTACTTCATCGAAGTGTCGCCCCAGCATGCGCCGCTGCTGCAGACGCCGGAACACGCCGCCCGCTTCATTCACCGCCAGTCCATTGCCTCGGCCATCCGCTTCACCACCACGGAACTGGCCGATCTCGAACAGAAGATTGCCATGGCCTCATCGCGGGCCCTGGCCATCGAGCACGATCTGTTCCAGCGTTTCGTGGCTGATGTGATGGCCGCGCGCGACACCCTGTCCAGCCTCGGTCTGGCGCTGGCCGAGCTGGATGTGCTGGCCGGGCTGGCCACCCTGGCGCGTGAGCGCCGCTATGTCCGCCCGGTGGTGGATCATTCCACCCGCTTTGCCGTCAGGGCAGGGCGTCATCCCGTGGTCGAGGCCATGCTCGAGGCGCAAGGGGCCCAGCGCTTCACCGCCAATGACTGTCTGCTCGATGGCCAGGACAAGCGCCTGTGGCTGGTGACCGGTCCCAACATGGCGGGCAAATCCACCTTCCTCCGCCAGAACGCGCTCATTGCCCTCATGGCCCAGATGGGGTCCTTCGTGCCGGCGGCGGAAGCCCACATCGGTCTGGTGGACCGGCTGTTCTCGCGCGTCGGTGCGGCTGATGATCTGGCCCGCGGCCGCTCCACCTTCATGGTGGAAATGGTGGAGACTGCCACCATCCTGAACCTTGCCACCGAACGTTCGCTGGTCATTCTTGATGAGATCGGCCGCGGCACCGCCACCTATGACGGACTTGCCATTGCCTGGGCGGCGGTGGAGCACCTGCATGAAATGAACCGGTCGCGCGCCCTGTTTGCCACCCACTATCATGAACTCACGGCCCTGGCGCAGCGTCTGGCCCATCTCGCCAACGTCACCGTCAAGGTGCGCGAATGGAAGGGTGAGGTCATCTTCCTGCATGAGGTGGTGCCGGGCGTGGCCGACCGGTCCTACGGCATTCAGGTGGCAAAACTAGCGGGCCTTCCGGCCGCCGTCATTGCGCGCGCCGCCGAAGTGCTCAACCAGCTTGAAGCCCGGCGCGACCGCGAGGGTGAGAGTGCTACCATTGATGCACTGCCGCTCCATCATCCCGCTGAAAGACGCACCCCTCCCGTTGACCACCTGCGCCAGCGCCTGGCCCGCATTGCCGCCGATGAGCTGAGCCCCCGTGATGCCCTGGCGCTGGTCTATGATCTGATCGCCCTTGCCCGTGACGGTGAGCCATGAACCGGATACCACCCCAGCCCGACCGCCTGTTCGACGAACGCGCCTTTGCCGAGGGCCTGGGCGCCGTGCGCGCGCAGGGCGCTGGCGATCCGCTGAAAACCCGCAACGCCCTGACCCAGCTGGTGAAGGCCACCCTCGAGCGTGCCCGCGCCGAAGCGGAAGCCCGCCTCATGGCCGATGGCCGCGGCACCGCCTGCGCCGAAGCTTTGGCCTATGCCGAGGACATGCTGATCCGCGCCATCTATGACTTTGCCCGCAGCAGCGTGTTTCCGCTGGCCCATGGCGAACCCCAGGCCGAGGCCATGGCGATCATTGCCGTGGGTGGCTATGGCCGCGCCACCCTCGCCCCCGGTTCCGACATTGACCTTCTGTTTCTCATCACCGGCAGGCAGAGCGCGCGCATGTCCAAGGTGGTGGAGTTCATGCTCTACACCCTGTGGGACGCGCGCCAGAAGGTGGGCCACGCCACCCGCAGCATTGAGGACTGCCTGAAGCTTGCCCGCGGTGACAACACCATTCTCACCGCCATTCTCGAAGCCCGTTACATCTGCGGCTCCGAGGCGCTGGCGGCAGAACTGGTGCGCCGCTTCCGCCAGGACATCGTGCAGGGCGGCGCCCGGCAATTCGTGGCCGACAAGCTGGCCGAGCGCGACCAGCGCCTGGCCAAGACCCAGGCCAGCCGCTATGCCGTGGAGCCCGATGTCAAGGACGGCAAGGGCGGGCTGCGCGATCTCAATACCCTCTTCTGGATCGCCAAGTTTGTCTTTGATGCCAATTCTCCGGCCGAGCTGGCCGAAAAGGGCGCCTTCACCCGCAGCGAACTGGCCAGGTTCCAGAAATGCGAGGACTTCCTGTGGGCGGTGCGCTGCCACCTTCACTTCATTGCCCGGCGCGGCGAGGACAAACTGTCCTTCGACCGGCAGGAGGAACTGGCCGGCCGACTCGGCTATCGCTCGGGGGCGGCCCTGCGCAACGTCGAGCGCTTCATGAAGCACTACTTTCTCATCGCCAAGGAGGTGGGCGATCTCACCCGCATCTTCTGCGCCAGCCTGGAGCAGCGCCAGATGAAGGATGTGCCGCGGCTCGTCCGGGTCATCGGCCGCATCATGCCCAGGGCCTCGGGCGCCATCCGCGGCGTGAAGGACTTCCGCTATGACGGCGGCCGCATTGCCCTGGCCCACCGGGATGCCTTTCAGCGTGACCCGGTCAATCTCATCCGCCTGTTCCGGGTGGCGGGCGAGGAGGGTGCCGAAATCCACCCCGATGCCCTGAAGCAGGTGCGGAAGTCGCTCTCTCTCATCACCCGCGCGGTCACCGAGGACAAGACCGCCAACCGCCTGTTCATGGAAATCCTCACCACCAGCGAGGCGCCCGAAACCCTGCTGCGCATGATGAACGAGGCGGGGGTGCTTGGCCGTTTCATTCCCGACTTCGGCAAGATCGTCGCCATGATGCAGTTCAACATGTATCACCACTTCACCGTGGATGAGCACCTGCTGCGCGCCGTGGGCATTCTTTCAAGGATCGAGAAGGGCAAGCTGTCCGACGACCATCCGCTGTCGGCCCAGCTTTTTCCCACCCTTTCGGCCTCGGCCCGGCGCACCCTCTATGTCGCCACCCTGCTGCACGACATTGCCAAGGGCCGGCCGGAACATCATTCGCTGGCGGGGGAGACCATCGCCCGGCAACTGGGGCCGCGCCTCGGCCTCACCGCCTCCGAGACCGACACCGTGGCCTGGCTCATCCGCCAGCATCTGGTGATGAGCGAAACCTCGCAGATGCGCGACCTCAACGACTTCAAGACCATTCTGGACTTTTCCCAGCTGGTGCAAAGCCCGGAGCGGCTGAAGCTGTTGCTCATTCTCACCGTGGTCGATATCCGCGCCGTCGGGCCCGGCGTGTGGAACGGCTGGAAGGGCCAGTTGCTGCGCACCCTCTACAGCGAGGCCGAGCCGGTGCTGACCGGCGGCCACACCGGCGTATCGCGCAAGGAGCGGGTGGATGCGGCCCAGGCCGACTTCTTCCGGCACTTCCCCGCCTGGAGCGAGGACCAGAAGCGCGCCGTGGCTGCCCGTCACTATGATGCCTACTGGCTCAATGTGCCGGTAGAAAAGCAGTTGCGCCATGAGCGGCTGATGGAACAGGCCAAGCCCCGCGATGTGGTGACCGCCACCTTCACCGATGCCTTCACGGCCATCAGTGAGGTGACGCTCTATGCCCCCGACCATCCGCGCCTTCTTGCCCTCATCACCGGGGCCTGCGCGGCGGCGGGGGCCTCCATCATGGGCGCCCAGATCTTCACCACCGCCGACGGCATGGCCCTCGACACCATTCTGCTGCAGCGCGAATTTGCCGTCGAGGCAGACGAGCAGCGCCGCATCGAGCGCGTGGCCCAGACCATCGAGAAGGTGCTGCGCGGCGAAATCCAGTTGCGCGATGCGCTGAAGCGCCTGCCCGCTCCCAAGGCCAGGGTCATGGCCTTCACCGTGGAACCCAGGGTCATCATCGACAATGAATCATCGAACCGCTACACGGTCATTGAAATCAACGGCCTTGACCGCATCGGCCTCTTGCACGGACTGACCGATTGCCTGTTCCGCATCAATCTGAACATCGCCTCGGCCCACATCACCACCTTCGGCGAAAAGGCGGTGGACGTGTTCTATGTCACCGACCTGACCGGCGCCAAGATTGTCAGTCCCGCCCGCCACAAGCAGATCGAACAGGCGCTGATGCAGGTGCTGGCGCCCCAGGCTGTGGCCGCATGATCGGGGAGCGCCCATGTCGCTGATCAGATCCGCCGCCACCGTGGGCGGCCTCACCATGGTAAGCCGCATCCTCGGCTTCGTGCGCGATCAGCTCATCGCCTTCACCCTGGGCACGGGGCCTGTGGCCGAGGCCTTCTTTGTCGCCCAGCGCTTCCCCAACCTGTTCCGCGCCATGTTCGCCGAAGGTGCCTTCAATGCGGCCTTCGTGCCGCAATTCGCCAAGAAGATCGAGGGTGAGGGCAGGGAGGCCGCCCACGGCTTCTCGCGTGACATGTTTTCGGTTCTGGGCGCCTGGCTCATTGTCTTCTCCGCCCTTGCCATGCTGGCCATGCCACTGCTCATGCATGTCATAGCCCCCGGCTTCAGGGCTGATCCGGGCAAGTTCACTCTCGCCATCGATCTCACCCGCATCACCTTTCCCTATCTCACCTTCATGTCGCTCATTGCCCTCATGGGCGGTGTGTTGAACAGTCTCGGCCGCTTCACGGCGGCAGCGGCGGCCCCCATCTTTCTCAATCTCACCCTGATCGGCGCCAATGTGGTGGCCTGGTATTTCGGCACCGGCAATTCCGCCACCACCGGCTATATCTTTGCCTGGGGCATGGCGGTGGCCGGTCTGGTGCAGTTTCTGCTGCTCGCCCTGGCCTGCCGCCGGGCCAACATGGCCATTCTGCCGCGCTGGCCAAAACTGACGCCGGAGGTGAAGACGGTGGCGCGCCTGTCGGTGCCCGGCATCATCTCGGCCGGCATCATGCAGATCAATCTGGTCATCGCCACCATCATTGCCTCGACCCTCGACCGTGCCGTGGCCTATCTCTATTACGCCGACCGGCTTTATCAGCTGCCGCTTGGTGTCATCGGCGTGGCCATTGGCGTGGTGCTGCTGCCTGCCCTGTCGCGCAAGCTTCGCGCCGGGGATGAGGGCGGTGCGGCCGATGCCCAGAACCGGGCGCTTGAACTGTCGCTCTTTCTCACCATTCCGGCGGCGGTGGCGCTCATCGTCATTGCCCGGCCCATTCTGCAGACGGTTTATGAGCATGGCCGCTTCAGCCATGACGACACCATGATGGTGGTGCCCGCCCTCATTGCCTTCGCCGCGGCCCTTCCGGCCTTCGCCATGACCAAGGTGTTCCAGCCCGGCTTTTATGCCCGCGAGGACACCAAAACCCCCATGCGCTTTGCCATCGTCTCGGTGGTGGTCAACATTGCCGGCAGCCTCCTCCTGTCGCGCGTCTTCGGCCATGTCGGCATTGCCGCGGCCACCGCCCTTGCCGCCTGGACCAATGCGGTGCTGCTGGGGGCCACCCTGTCCCGGCGCGGTCTGTTCAAGACCGACCCGCGCTTTCGCGCCCGCCTGCCGCGCATCGTGCTCGCTGCCCTTGTCATGGCGGCGGTGCTGTGGGGTCTGGCCTGGGTGCTGTCGGGCTTCTATGCGCCGGGTGCCGGCACCCGGCAGGCGGTCATGGGTCTGGTCATTCTGGTGCCCGCGGGATTGGCCGCCTATTTCCTCGCCGCCCTGCTTTCCGGGGCCATTTCCAGCCGTGAGTTGAAGCGCCTTATCAAGCGTTGAACGGACTTTTGAATTTGGGCATAAGTCCATCCCCGATCACAGGAATGAGTGTCATGACCAGCCGTCCACTCCGCGTCTTCTCCGGCATGCAGCCCACCGGAAATCTGCACCTCGGCAATTACCTCGGCGCCATGCTGAACTGGGTGAAGATGCAGGACACCCATGAATGCATCTATTGCGTGGTCGACATGCACGCCATCACCCTGTGGCAGGAACCGAAGGAACTGCATCAGGCCATTCTCGATGTGACGGCGGCCTATCTCGCCTGCGGGCTTGATCCGAAGAAATCCATCATCTTCAACCAGTCGCAGGTTCCGGAACACGCGGAACTGCAGTGGATCCTCTCCTGTGTCGGGCGCATGGGCTGGCTCAACCGCATGACCCAGTTCAAGGACAAGGCCGGCAAGGACAAGGAGGCAGCGGCGGTGGGCCTGTTCATCTATCCGGTGCTCATGGCCGCCGACATTCTGGCCTATCGCGCCACCCATGTGCCGGTGGGCGAGGACCAGAAGCAGCATCTGGAGCTGGCCCGCGACATCGCCATCAAGTTCAACAACGACTACCGGGACGCCATTGCGGACAGGGGCTATGCCGCCGAATTCCTGGTGCCGCCCGAACCCTTCATCACCGGTCCCGCCACCCGCGTCATGAGCCTGCGCGACGGCACCAAGAAGATGTCGAAGTCCGACCCCTCCGATCTCTCCCGCCTCAACCTGACCGACGATGCCGACACCATTGCCCGCAAGGTGCGCAAGGCCAAGACCGATCCGGAACCGCTGCCGTCGGAAAAGGCGGGCCTGAAGGACCGCCCCGAGGCCGACAATCTGGTGGGCATCTATGCCGCCCTTTCGGGCATGACGGCGGAACAGGTTCTGGCCCAGTATGGCGGCGGACAGTTCTCCGCGTTCAAGAATGCGCTGGCCGATCTGGCGGTGGCCCGCCTTGGCCCCATCGGCGACGAGATCAAGCGGCTGAAGGCCGACCCGCACCACATCATGGGCGTTCTGGCCGATGGCGCGGCCCGGGCGCGGGCCATAGCCAGCCCCATCGTGCGCCAGGCCCGCGAGGTGGTGGGGTTCCTCGTCTCCTGATCGCATTGGTGTGAGGGGTCATAATCCGGACTTCCCAGCCGCTTCCGTCGCGCCTATATAATTCCCGAGAAAGGAAATCGGACATGTTCATCCAGACCGAAGCCACGCCCAATCCGGCCACGCTGAAATTCCTGCCCGGCAAGCCGGTATTGCCCGGTTCCACCCGTGACTACCGCACCGCCGCCGAGGCCACGGAATCGCCGCTTGCCACCGCCCTCTTCGGCATAGACGGGGTGTCTGGCGTGTTCCTCGGCCATGACTTCATCACCGTGTCCAAGGCGGCAGGCGAATGGCAGCATCTGAAGCCCGCCATTCTCGGCCTCATCATGGACCATTATCTCACCGGCGCACCGGTCATCGCCAAGGGGGCCAAGGCCCAGCATGCGGGCCATGCCGAGGGCGAGGAGTTCTTCGACGAGAAGGACAAGGAGGTGGTGGCCACCATCAAGGATCTGCTCGACACGCGCGTCCGCCCCGCCGTGGCCCAGGACGGCGGCGACATCACCTTCCACGGTTTCAAGGAAGGGGTGGTCTATCTCAACATGCGCGGTTCCTGCGCGGGCTGCCCGTCATCCACCGCCACGCTGAAGCACGGCATTGAAAACCTGCTCCGCCACTTCGTGCCGGAAGTGTCGGAAGTGCGCCCGGTCTGACCCGGTCAGACCGCCGCCCTATTTCTGGCAGCGGCCGCAGAAGAAGGTGGAGCGGCCGGACTGCACCACGCGCCTGATGGCGGCCCCGCAGCGCGGGCAGGCTTCGCCTTCGCGGTCATAGACATGAAAGCGCTGCTGGAAGGCGCCTTCCTGCCCGTCGGCCCCGGCATAGTCGCGGATGGTGGAGCCACCCGCCGCAATGGCCTCCGTCAGCACCGCCCGGATATGGCGCACCAGTTCCTCAAGGCGGGGGTCGGGCCGCCCGCGTTTGACCAGCGTCCCCGCCCTGCGGCTGGGCGAAAGCCCGGCCCGGAACAGGGCCTCGCAGACATAGATATTGCCCAGCCCGGCAATGAGGCGCTGTTCCAGCAGGGCCGCCTTCAGAGGCGCCTTTCTGCCGGCAAACCGCTGCGCCAGGGCTTCGGCGTTGAAGTCATTGGACAGGGGTTCCAGACCGAGGCCCCTCAGCCGCACGTGTTCGGCACAGCAGGCCGTCTCCGCCAGATCCATGAGGCCAAACCGCCGGGGATCGGTGAAGACAATGCGGCTGCCCCCCTCCAGGGTCAGCACCACATGGTCGTGCGGGCCCTCGCCGGTCGCCACCTCCTCCTCGAAATAGAAGACGCCCAGACTGCTGGCCGATGCCGCCGCCGGGATGACCGAGAAGCGCCCGGTCATGCCAAGATGGACAATAAGGGTATGGCCGTTGTCGAGACGGACCAGAATGTATTTGGCCCGGCGCGACAGGCCTTCCACCCTGGCTCCCGTCAGGCGCTCGGCAAAGCCCTGCGGAAAGGGAAAGCGCAAGCCCCCGCGGCGCAGGCGCACCGCGGCAATGCGCTGGCCCACCAGCACAGCTGCAAGCCCCCGCATGACCGTTTCGACTTCTGGCAGTTCCGGCATGATCTGCTGTTAACCCTGGCGCGCGCCGCAAGGCAATATCATGGCGCGTTTTTGCGCCCTGCGGTATAAGCCCTTCCCATGAGCAGGAAGAACCCGAAGAAAGCCAGCGAAGCCCCGGCAGCCGAAGTGGATTTCGGCTTCCGCAAGGTGGCTGAGGACGACAAGCAGGGCCTGGTGAATGAGGTCTTCTCCAAATCCGCCGCCCGCTATGACCAGATGAACGACCTCATGTCGGGCGGCCTGCACCGGCTGTGGAAGGATGACTTCGTCACCATGCTGAACCCGCCGGTGAGCGACCGGCCCTTCCGGGTGCTCGATGTGGCGGGCGGCACCGGCGACATCGCCTTCCGCATCGCTGAAAGGGGCGGCAGGGGCACCCATGTCACCATCGCCGACATTTCCCCGGAAATGGTGGCGGAGGGCAGGAAGCGCGCCGCCGCTGAAGGCCGTCTCGACAAGTGTGATTTCACCGTCGGCAACGCCGAGCAATTGGCCTTCCCCGACCGGAGCTTCGATGCCTACACCATTGCCTTCGGCATCCGCAATGTCACCCACATCGACCGCGCCCTGGCCGAGGCCTGGCGCGTGCTCAAACCCGGCGGGCGCTTACTCTGTCTGGAATTTTCCCATGTTGATGTGCCGGGCATGGACAAGATCTATGACGCCTATTCCTTCACCGTCATTCCCGCCGTGGGCAAGGTGGTGATGGGCGACGGCCAGCCCTACCGCTATCTGGTGGAATCGATCCGCACCTTCCCCGATCAGGAAAAATTCAAGAGCCTGATCGAAGAGGCGGGCTTCAGCCGCGTTTCCTACCGCAATCTCACCGGCGGAGTGGTGGCCATTCATTCGGGCTGGCGCATCTGATGTCCACAGTTGCCAATGTCTGGCGGTTGTTGAAGGCGGCCCGCGTCTTTGCCCGCCATGACGCGCTGCTGCTGCCGGAATATCTGGCGGTCCTTCCCGCCCCGGCCCGGGCGGGCATGGCGGTGCTGCGTCTTGGCGCCCCGGCCCATCCGGTCGAGAGTGAGCAGGGTCGCCTTGCCGATGCCCTGACCGAACTGGGCCCGAGCTACATCAAGCTCGGCCAGTTTCTGTCCACCCGCCCCGACATCATCGGCGGCAAACGCGCCTTTGAACTGAAGACCCTGCAGGACCGCCTGCCGCCCTTTCCCCAGCCGGAGGCGGAAGACACGGTGGCGCGCGAACTGGGCCAGCCGGTGGCCGCCCTGTTTGCCGAATTCGGCCCCGCCGTGGCGGCGGCCTCCATTGCCCAGGTGCACAAGGCGCGCCTCCGGGATGGCCGCGCCGTGGCGGTGAAAATTCTCCGCCCCGATGTGGAGAAACGCTTTGCGGCGGACATGGAAAGCTTCACCTTTGCCGCATCCCTCATGGAGCGCCTGTCGGCCGAGGGCCGCAGGCTTCGCCCCATCGATGCGGTGGCCATGCTGAGACAGTCCATGGATCTGGAGCTTGATCTCCGCATGGAGGCGGCCGCCCTGTCGGAAATGGCCGAGAACAGCAAGGACGATGCGGGGCTCCGCTTCCCCGCCATCCACTGGAACCTCACCGCCCGGCGCGTCCTCACCACCGAATGGATTGACGCCACCCCCATGGCCGATGTCGCGGCCCTCAAGGCCAGCGGTCATGATCTTGTGAAACTGGCAGACACGCTGGTCCAGAGCTTCCTCCGCCATGCCATCCGCGACGGCTTCTTCCACGCCGACATGCATCAGGGCAATCTGATGGTGGACCGGGCGGGTCAGATTGTGCCGCTCGACTATGGCATCATGGGCAGGCTCATTCCCAGGGAGCGCCTGTTCCTGGCCGAGATCCTGCACGGTTTCATCGTGCGTGACTATGAGCGCGTGGCCCAGGTCCATTTTGATGCGGGCTATGTGCCGCGCAGCGAGGACCCGGCGATCTTCGCCCAGGCGCTGCGCGCCATCGGCGAGCCCATCATGGGCCTGGCGGCGGAAGACGTGTCCATGTCGCGCCTTCTGACCCAGCTCTTCGACACCACCGCCCAATTCAACATGACCACCCAGCCGCAACTGTTGCTGCTGCAGAAGACCATGGTGGTGGTGGAGGGCGTGGCCCGCACCCTGAACCCCCATTTCAACATGTGGAAGGCGGGTGAAACCGTGGTCTCGGGCTGGATAGCCGAAACGCTGGGGCCGCTCGGCACGCTGAAGCAGGGGGCGCAGTCGGCGCTGGCTTTGGGCAAGGCCGCCCTTGCCCTGCCTGATATTCTTGATGAGGCGCGCCGGGCTTCGGAAATGCTGTCCGCCATGGCAAAATCCGGTGGCCTCAGGCTTGATGAGGAAACCGCCATGGCGCTGGCCCGCGAACAGCGCCGCCACAGCCGCTGGCGTGACGCGGCCATCATTGCCGGCGGACTGGCGCTCGTCGCGCTCGCCCTTGCCGTGCTATGGTGAAACCACCATCTGGGGCGCCACAGGAGACGGCCATGACCAAGACTTCCGCCCGCTCGGTGCTGCTGGTGATCGGCGGCGGCATCGCCGCCTACAAGACGCTGGAGCTGATCCGCCTGCTCAAGGGCCGGGGCATCGGCGTGCGCGCCATCCTCACCCGTGCCGGCGAGCAGTTCGTCACCCCGCTGTCGGTGGCCGCCCTCACCGGCGAGAAGGTCTACAGCGATCTCTTCAGCCTCACCGACGAGGCCGAGATGGGCCACATCGAACTGTCGCGCGCGGCTGATCTGGTGGTGGTGGCCCCCGCCACCGCCGATCTCATGGCCCGCATGGCCCAGGGTCTTGCCAATGATCTTGCCGCCACCGCCCTCCTTGCCACCGACAAGCCGGTGCTCATTGCGCCCGCCATGAATGTGCGCATGTGGCTTCACCCCGCCACCCAGCGCAATCTCGCCCGGCTTCTGGCCGATGGGGTGCGCGTCATCGGCCCCGATGAGGGCGACATGGCCTGTGGCGAATTCGGCCCGGGCCGCATGGCCGAGCCCGCCGCCATCGCCGTCGCCATTGACGAGGCATTGGCCCCCGCCGAGGGCATGAAGCTTCTGACCGGCGATGCGCCCCGGCCGCTGAGGGGGCGGAAGGTTCTCATCACCGCCGGGCCGACGCGTGAGGCCATTGACCCGGTGCGCTACATTTCAAACCACTCCTCCGGCAAGCAGGGCTATGCGCTGGCCGCCGCCGCCGTGGCGCTGGGGGCAGAGGTGGTACTGGTGTCCGGTCCGGTTTCGCTGCCCATTCCGCCCGGCGCGCAGATGGTGCCAGTGGAAAGTGCCGCCCAGATGATGGCCGCCGTCTCGCGTGAACTGCCCGCCGACATCGCCATCTTCACCGCCGCCGTGGCCGACTGGCGGGTGGCGCAAAGGGCGGACGAGAAAATCAAGAAGGGGGGCAAGGCGCCGCCCACCCTGACCCTGGCCGAAAACCCCGACATTCTGAAAACCGTGGCCACACTGAAATCGGGCCGCCCGAAACTGGTGGTGGGCTTTGCCGCCGAAACCGAACGGGTGGTGGCCCATGCCCAGGAAAAACTCACCCGCAAGGGGGCCGACCTCATCATCGCCAATGATGTGAGCCCGGAAGGCGGCGTGTTCGGCGGTGACCGCAACACCGTGCACCTCGTGTCCAAAGCCGGTGTGGAGGATTGGCCCAACCTGAGCAAGGCCGAGGTGGCCCGCCGCCTCATGGACCGGCTTGCGGGCACGCTGGCGGAAACGGCATGACGCCGCCCCGCATCGCCGTTCAGCGCCTGCCCCATGGCGCCGACCTGCCGCTTCCGGCCTATGAAACGGCGGGGGCGGCGGGGCTTGACCTGCGCGCCGCCGAGGCCGTCACAGTGCCCCCCGGTGAACGCTGCCTCATGCCCACCGGCCTTGCCATGGCCATTCCGGAAGGCTTCGAGGGTCAGGTCAGGCCGCGCTCCGGCCTGGCGGTGAAACACGGTCTCACCGTGCTCAATGCGCCGGGCACCATCGATTGCGACTATCGCGGCGAGATCAAGGTGCCGCTCATCAATCTCGGCCACGCGCCGGTGGCCATCGCCCGTGGTGAGCGCATCGCCCAGCTGGTCATTGCCCCGGTGGTGCAGGCGGTGCTGGCCGAGGCGGCAAGCCTGCCCGCCACGGCGCGCGGCACGGGCGGCTTCGGTTCCTCCGGGAGGTCGTGATGGCCTTGTTGCCGGAGGAGCTTGAACGCTACGCCCGTCACATTGTGCTGGCGGACATGGGCGGTGCCGGTCAGGCAAAACTCAAACAGGCGCGCGTGCTGGTGGTGGGGGCGGGCGGCCTCGGCTCGCCCGTGCTGCTCTATCTCGCCGCCGCCGGGGTGGGCACCCTCGGCATTGTCGATGACGACGGGGTGAGCCTGTCCAACCTCCAGCGCCAGATCATCCACCGCACCGAGGATGTGGGCACACCGAAAACCGAAAGTGCCGCCCGCGCCATCGCCGCCCTCAACCCCCATGTGGCGGTGGAACAGCACCGCACCAGGCTTTCGGTTGCAAATGCGTCAAGCCTCATCACAGGCTATGATCTGGTGGTCGACGCCTGCGATAATTTCCCCACCCGCTTTCTGCTGAGTGACGCCTGCTACTTCGCCAGAAGGCCGCTGGTCTCGGCGGCGGTCGGCCAGTTTGATGGCCAGATCTCCACCTTCAAGCCCTACCTCACCGGGCCGGACGGAACCCCCCTTCCCAGCTACCGCTGCTTCATCGGCGACCTGCCGGAACGGGCGAGCTTTCCCAGCTGCGAGGAAATGGGCATTCTCGGTGCCCTGCCGGGCATTATCGGCTCCATGCAGGCCATGGAGGCGCTCAAGGAACTGCTCGGCATCGGCGAAGGCCTGGCGGGCAGGGTGCTCATGTATGATGCGCTGCTGGCCCGCTTCTTCACCGTGGCCCTGGCCTGGAACCCGGATAATCCGCTGACCGGGCGCAGCCCCGGCATCACCGGCCTGGACGCCCGGAATTACACATAAGGATTTCTTTATGTCCTTGTGGACGGCAGCCCCCGCCGCTGCTATAGGCGGCGGCAACCCGACCTGCCTGCAAGGAGCGTTCCATGGCCGTCTTTTCTGATTATCACGTTGCCGACATCAATCTCGCCGCCTGGGGCCGCAAGGAGATTGACATGGCCGAGGTGGAAATGCCCGGCCTGATGGCCACCCGCGCCGAATATGCCAAGGCCCAGCCGCTCAAGGGCGCGCGCATTTCCGGCTCGCTCCACATGACCATCCAGACGGCGGTGCTGATTGAAACGCTGAAGGCCTTGGGTGCTGATGTGCGCTGGGCCTCCTGCAACATCTTCTCCACCCAGGACCATGCCGCCGCCGCCATTGCCGCGGGCGGCACCCCGGTCTTCGCCTTCAAGGGCGAGAGCCTGAAGGAATACTGGGCCTTCACGGCGCGCATTTTCGACTGGCCGGATGGCAAGCCCTCCAACCTCATCCTTGATGATGGCGGCGATGCCACCCTCTACATTCTCCTCGGCGCCAAGGCGGAGAAGGATCCCGCCCTCATTGCCGCGCCCAAGAACGAGGAGGAGGAATGCCTCTATGCCGAGATCGCCCGCCGCATCAAGGCCTCACCCGGCTGGTTTGCCCGCCAGCGTGCGGCGCTCATCGGTGTTTCCGAGGAAACCACCACCGGCGTGCACCGCCTCTATGAGCTGCAGGCCAAGGGTGAGCTGCCCTTCCCCGCCATCAACGTGAACGACTCCGTCACCAAGTCCAAGTTCGACAACAAATACGGCTGCCGGGAATCGCTGGTGGACGCCATTCGCCGCGGCACCGATGTGATGATGGCGGGCAAGGTTGCCGTGGTCTGCGGCTATGGTGACGTGGGCAAGGGCTCGGCCCTGTCGCTGCGCGGCTCGGGCGCGCGCGTCATCGTCACCGAGATTGATCCCATCTGCGCCCTGCAGGCCGCCATGGACGGCTTTGCCGTGCACACCCTGCACGATGCCCTGCCCAGCGCCGACATCTTCGTCACCGCCACCGGCAACAAGGATGTCATCACCGCCGATGACATGAAGAAGATGAAGGACATGGCCATCGTCTGCAACATCGGCCACTTCGACAATGAGATCGATGTGGCGGGCCTGCGCAATCACAAATGGACCAACATCAAGCCCCAGGTGGACATGATCCAGTTCCCCGGTGGCAACCGCATCATCCTGCTGTCGGAGGGCAGGCTCGTCAACCTCGGCAACGCCACCGGCCACCCGAGCTTCGTCATGTCGGCCTCCTTCACCAACCAGACCCTGGCCCAGATGGAACTGTTCACCAACGCCAAGACCGGCAAATATGAGAACAAGGTCTATGTGCTGCCCAAGCATCTCGATGAGAAGGTGGCCCGTCTCCATCTCGACAAGCTCGGCGTCAGGCTCACCACCCTGAAGCCGGAACAGGCGGCCTATATCGGGGTTGATCCCAAGGGCCCCTTCAAGCCCGACTATTACCGCTACTGATCCGGCCCCGCCGGTCACAAGTCATTTCGTCTCAGCCCCCGGAACCCGGCCATGAAGCGGGATTCCGGGGGCTGTCGTTTCTGGTTATACCGGGCCGGGGCAGAAGCATCGCTGATTCGGCGGGGCCTCATCGGGCGGAGCCAGAGATCGTGCAGGCCAAGGGTGAAACGAGGGGCGCAGGAAAGTGCCGGGCAGGCTTGTGCCTGGCACCGGCCCTGTGGGCGTTCACCGCGCCATCGGCGCTCGCCGCCCCGCTGTCTGCCGGTGACGGGCTTATGGTCCCGCTCACCGCCATTGCCGCGGCCACCGTGTCGGTTTTCGCCTTCTTTGCGCTGCGCCGGCTGCGCCTGGGCGGTCAGGCGCTGCGCCAACACATTGCCGAACTGGAGGGCCGCCGCAACGAAACCGAAACCGCACTCGCCGCCGAGCGCCATGCCATGCTGGTCTGGCGGGGTCGTGAAGAGGTGCCGGAACGGCTGGTCAACACCCTCAGGAACGAACTGACCATTCCCGATGAGCCGGAAAACCTGATCCAGTACCGGAACTGGCTCGATGCCGATTCGGCCGCCGCCCTGAAACAGGCGGTGGCTGAACTGCGCCAGTCCGGCCGTCCCTTCACTGTGGCGGTGCGCAGCCTTTCCGGCACCCTGCTGGAGGCGGCCGGCCGGGCGGCCGGCGGCCTGGCCACGCTGAGCTTCCGGTCGCTCGCCGGTGAACGCCAGCAATCCATGGAACTGGCCCATGATGCCCGCAAGCTCACCCGTCAGGTGGAGCGCCTGTCGGCGGTGCTCGATGCCGCCCCCTTTCCGGTCTGGATCAAGGACGAGGAAGGCAAGCTCACCTGGGTGAACCGCGCCTATGTTGCCGCCGCCGAAATGTCCGACAGCGAACAGGTGCTGAAGGCGGGCTTTGACCTGGCCCCCACCCAGCGCATCGATTTCACCCGCGCCAACCCGGAGGCCCACCTTCTGGGCCGCGCCCACACCGTGCTGGCCGGCAGCATGAAGGCGCTCAACATCCACGAAGTGCCGGTGAGCGGCGGCCAGGCGGGCTATGCCGTGGACGTGACACCGCTGGAGGAGGCGGAAAAGGAGCTGGAGCGCCACATCAAGGCCCATGGCTCCACGCTGAACAAGCTCGATACCGCCATCGCCATTTTCGGTGCCGATCAGCGCCTGCGCTTTTTCAACGCCGCCTATGCCAGGCTGTGGGGCCTGGATGAAAAGTGGCTGGAGTCAAAACCGCGTGACGGCGAGATCCTCGACCGCCTGCGCGCCACCCGGCAATTGCCGGAACAGGCCAACTATCTGGAATGGCGCACCCGCCAGCTCTCCTCCTACACCACCCTCGAGATGCGCGAGAACTACTGGTATCTGCCCGATGGCCGCTCGCTCCATGTCATCTGCGAACAGCACCCCTTCGGCGGCGTCACCTATCTCTATGAAAACCTCACCAAGGAAATCCAGCTCGAAAGCCGTTACAACGAACTCATCAACGTCCAGCGCGAAACCCTGGACAATCTGGGCGAGGCCATTGCCCTGTTCGGCAGCGATGGCCGGCTGAAACTGTTCAACCCGGCCTTTGCCACCTTCTGGAAATTTGATCCCGACGCCCTGGCCCGCGATCCCCACGTCGACGAGGTGACGCGCCATCCCAAGCTCGAAGGCGAAGCCCAGGCCCTGTGGCAGGACATCCGCTATGCCATCACCGGGCTTGAGGCCAACCGCAAGCCCATGACGGGCCGCATCGCCCAGGGCGAGCGCATTCTCAATTATGCCGCAGCCCCCCTGGCGGATGGCAACATGCTGTTGTCCTTCACCGACATTTCCGATCCCGCCAAGATGGAGCAGGCCCTGCGCGACCGCGCCGAGGCGCTGGAAGCCGCCGACCGGCTGAAGAACACCTTTCTTGCCAATGTCTCCTACGAGGTGCGGACGCCGCTCACCTCCATCGTCGGCTTTGCCGAAGCCCTCGACATCGGCATGGTGGGCGATCTGACCGTCAAGCAGCGCGAATATGTTCTCGACATCCGGCGGTCGTCGGAAGACCTGAAGCGCATCATCGACGCCATCATCGATCTTTCCGCCATCGACGCCGGGGCCATGGAACTGCACCTCGAACCGCAGGATGTGGAAGCCCGCCTCAATGCCGTGGCCCAGCGCCATCAGGCCCTGGCCGAACGGCGCGGCGTGGCGCTGCTGGTCGAGGTGGCGCCCGGCACCTCGCCGCTGGTGGCCGATGGTGTGCGGCTTGAACAGATGCTGGGCCACCTCCTTACCAATGCCATAGGCTTTTCCGACCCGGGCACGGCCGTGCGTCTGGGTGCCAGGCGCTCGGGCGATGTGGTGCAGATCTGGGTGGCCGACCGGGGCCGCGGCATGGACGCCGAATTCCAGAAGCGCGCCTTTGAGCGCTTTCAGGCCAAGCCGCTGCCGGGCAGCCACCATGGGCCGGGCCTGGGCCTGGCGCTGGTCAAGAGCTTCACCGAACTGCACGGCGGCAAGGTCTCTCTCGTCTCCAAGCTCAATCAGGGCACCACCGTGGTCTGCAATCTGCCGGCCCAGGGACCAAAGCGCGCGCCCCCGCCCGGCACGACGCGGCAGGCGGCATGAGCCGCAGCCTCGATCTGGCCAGTGCCGGTGCCACGGCGGCTCTGGCCCGCGAGCTGGCATTGTGGGCCAGGCCCGGTCTGGTCATCCTGCTCGCAGGTGCGGTGGGGGCGGGCAAGTCCACCTTTGCCCGCGCCTTCATCCGCGCCCTGGCGGGCGGTGATGACACCTTTGATGTGCCAAGCCCCACCTTTTCGCTCATCCAGACCTATGACCAGACGCGGCTTCCCGTGGCCCATGCCGATCTCTACCGGCTGAAGACTGTGGGCGAGGTGGAAGAACTGGGTCTTGCCGATCTTGCCCGCGACCATGTGGTGCTGGTGGAATGGCCCGACCGGCTGGAGGCTGGCACCTTCGAGCACAGTCTCACCCTCGCCTTCACCGGCCGTGGCGGCAGCCGCACCGTGGAGATGAAGGCCACCGGCCAGTGGCAGCAGCTGCTTTCCCGCAATGACACGATCAGTGCCTTTCTCGCCCGTCACGGCCGGGCGGCTGACGAGCGCCGCTTCTTTGAGGGCGATGCCTCGGCCCGGCGTTATGAGGTGCTGGGCGAGGGGGCTTCCCGCCTGCTGCTCATGGACATGCCGCGCCGCCCCGATGGTCCGCCGGTCAAGGATGGCAAGCCCTACAGCGCCATTGCCCATCTCGCCGAGGACATAACCGCCGTCATCGCCATCAATGGCGAACTGGTGCGGCGCGGGCTTGGCGCTCCGCGCATCCTCGCCCACGATGACGGCCAGGGTCTGGCCCTCATCGAATATCTCGACGGCGCCGTCTATGGCCGGATGCGCGCGGCAGGGGCCGACATGGCCGCCCCCATGCGCGCTGCCGTGGCGGTGCTGGCCCACATAGCGGATGAAGCCTGGCCCACCACCGCCGCCGCGGATGGGGTGCAGCATGGCCTGTCAGCCTATGATGAAGAGGCCCTGCTCATCGAAGCCGATCTTCTCATCGCCTGGTACTGGCCGCGCCTGAAGGGCGGGCCTGCGCCCGCCGCCGTGCATGATGACTTTGCCGGCCTGTGGCGTGCCGTTCTGGCCCATGCCGGTACCCCCCGGCCGGTCTGGGTGCTGCGCGACTATCATTCGCCCAATCTGCTCTGGCTGCCGCAGCGCCAGGGTCACAAACAGGTCGGCCTCATTGACACGCAGGACGCGGTGCTGGGCCACCCGGCCTATGATCTTGCCTCGCTGCTGCAGGATGCGCGCATCGACATTCCCGAAGCCGAGCAGCAGGCCCTCTATGAGCACTATCTGGCCTTGCGCCGGACCACGCCGGGTTTTGACGCCGAAGCCTTTGGCCGCGCCTATGCCGTGCTCGGCGCCCAGCGCGCCACCAAGATTCTCGGCATCTTCGCCCGCCTGTCGCAGCGCGACGGCAAGCATGGCTATCTCCGCCATCTGCCGCGTGTGGCCCGTTACCTCCGGCACAATCTCAGCCATCCGGTGCTGGCCCCCATCCGCGATTTCTATGCCCGCCATCTGCCAGAGGTGATGGAGGCGGGCCATGAGTGAGCTGGGCCACAGCGCCATGGTGCTGGCGGCAGGGTTCGGCACGCGCATGCAGCCCCTGACGCTGGCCACACCCAAGCCGCTCATTAGGGTGGCGGGCCAGCGCCTCATCGATTACGCCTTCGACCGGCTGCGTGCCGCCGTGGTCAAACGCGCCGTGGTCAACATGCATTATCTGGCTGGCCAGATTGAAGACTGGGCCAGAACGGTGGCCTCACCCCCCATCACCCTGTCGGACGAGCGCGATGCCATTCTCGACACCGGCGGCGGCATTGTCCGCGCCCTGCCGCTTCTGGGATCAGACCCCTTCTTCGTGCTCAACGCCGACAGCTTCTGGCTTGATGAGGGCAAACCCGCCCTGGCGCGCCTGCGCCACCACTGGGCCGACGCCGACATGGACTGCCTGCTGCTGCTCTGCGACCCGGCGCGCACCACAGGCTATGACGGCGCCGGTGATTTCCGCCTCGGCCCGGATGGCCGCCTGAGCCGGGGCCGGGGACCGGGCGCGCTCGCCTTCATCGGCGGTTATCTGGTTCACCCACGCCTCTTTGCCCATGCCCCCGCGGGCGCCTTTTCCATGAACCTGCTGTGGGACCGCGCCATGGCAGGGGGCCGTCTCTTCGGCCTCGATCACCATGGAAAATGGCTTCACGTCGGCACGCCGGAAGCGATGGGCTTGGCAGAGCAAGCGCTGAAGGAAAAATGAGTCATGGCCGCGCCAACCGGCCTGCCCCGCGTCTTCACCATCGCTGCCGATCAGGATTTCCTGTCGGTTCTGGCCCAGGCTGTGCTGAACGGCTTTCCCGGCCCCACGCCCCCCGCGCCGGAGCGCTTGGCCGGCACCACCATTCTGGTGCCCAACCGGCGTTCGGCGCGCCGTCTCGGTGATCTCATCTATGCCGCTGCCCGTGCGGCCGGTGCCGGCGGGCTGCTGTTCCTGCCGCGCATCCGCCCCATCGGCGACATTGACGAGGACATGGTGACGGCCACGGAGCCGGGCGACCTGCCGCCCGCCCTGTCCGACACGGCCCGCCTGTTTCTGCTCATGCGCATCATTGCGCGCTGGGCGGCAGACAATGCCCATCATGCCATTGCCCGCGACCTTGGCGCCGACGGCGGCCAGTCCCTGGCGCTGGCCCAGTCGCTGGCCGACCTCTTCGACCAGGCCGAAGAGGATGGCGCCGACCTCAGCCGCCTCGATGAATTCTATGATGCCGACCTGTCCGGCCACCGTCTGGCAAGCCTCGGTCTCATTGACCTGATCCGCCGCGATCTGCCTGCTGAAATGCTGAAGCTCGGCGTCATGTCGGCGCGCCAGCGCCGCAATGCGCTGATCCGGCTGGAGGCCGAGCGCCTGACCAAAAGCCCGCCCGCCGGGCCGGTCATTGCTGCCGGTTCCACCGGCACCTTTGCCTCAACCCGGGATCTGCTCAGGGCCATTGCCGGTCTGCCGCAGGGCGCGGTGGTGCTGCCCGGCCTCGATCAGGGTCTCGATGACGAAAGCTGGCAGGTGGTGGGGCCGCAGCACCCGCAATTCGCCCTCAGCAATCTGGTGAGTTTCCTCGGTCTTTCGCGCGCCGATGTGCAGCGCCTGGGGCCGGAGCAGGGCCCGCGCGCCCGCCTGACAAGCGAACTCATGCGCTCGCCCGAAACCGCCGACCGCTGGCGTGCCGCACTGGCTGGATCAGGGCCCGTGCTGGGCGAAGCAGTGCGGGGCATGCGCCTTGTCACCACCCGCGACCGCCACCGCGAAGCCCGCACCATTGCTCTCATTCTGCGCCGGGCGGTCAACGAACCGGGCCGCACCGCCGCCCTCATCACCCCCGACCGCGATCTTGCCCGCCGGGTGAAGGAGGAAATGAAGCGCTGGCACATCACCCTGGATGACACGGCGGGTGAGCCGCTCATCCGTTTCGGCGCCGCTCACCTTCTCGCCCTGCTCATGCGCCTGGTGACCGCAGGTGTGACAGCAGCCGACCTGGTGGCCCTCATGCACCACCCCCTTGCCGACCTCGGCCTCGGGCGTGAGGCGTTTCTGACAGAGGCGCGCCGTCTTGAACGGGCGGTGCTCCGCCCGGTGGGCGCCGATGACGGGATTGACGGCATCAGCCGGGCCGTGACCCGCGCCCGCCTGCTGGCGGCGGGTCAGGAATTGCGCAGCCGGTTCATCCGCACCATGAACGAAGCAGACTGGCAGGCGCTGGACCGCTTCTGGCAGACGCTGGCGGCAGTGCTGCAGCCCCTCACCGCGGCGGGCGAAGACAGTTTTGCCGGCCACCTTGCCCGCCTGCGCCAGGCGCTTGCGGCCCTGGCTCCCGGCCTTGACTGGACGGAGCCTGAGCATGTGGCGCTGGCCCTCATCCTTGATGAACTGGCCGCCGCCGCCGATTTCTTTCCGCCGGGCCCCTTCGCCAGGGCGGCCCGGGCCATTGCCGATCGTCTGACGCGGGCCCTGCATCACCCCAGGGCCGAAGCCCACCCCCGGCTTTCCGTCATGGGTCTGCTGGAAGCGCGCCTGATGCGCCCCGACGTCGCTGTGCTCGGTGGTTTGAACGAGGGCAAATGGCCCGCCCAGCCCGATGGCGGTCCCTGGCTCAACCGGCCCATGCGCGACCGCATGGCCCTGGGCCAGCCGGAACGGGCCATCGGCCAGACCGCCCATGATCTGGTGCAGGCCATGGCCGCGGGCGAGGTTTATCTAAGCCACGCCGAACGGATCGGCGATGCTCCATCCGGTCCCTCGCGCTGGCTGCTCCGGCTTCAGGCCGTGCTGGCGGCTGCCGGTGTGGAAGCAGCCACCCTGCGCGATGACACGCTGGCCGCCTGGGCGGCCGCACTGGACCAGGCCCCGGTCATGGCGCCTCTCGCCCGGCCCGCGCCGCAGCCGCCGGTTCACCTCAGGCCGCGCCACTTCAGCGTCAGCGACATCGAAACCCTGATCCGCGATCCCTATGCCGTTTTTGCCCGCAGGGTGCTGAAGCTTGAGCCGCTTGACCCGCTGGGCAAGCCCGCCGATGCAGCCCTGCGCGGCCAGCTGTTTCATGACATCATCAAGCGCTTCAACCGCGATTTTCCCCACGCCCTGCCTGCCGACCCCGAACAGGCCCTGCTCGAGCGGGGAGAGCATCTGTTCAGACCCTTCGCCCATGATCCGGAAGTCATGCATTTCTGGTGGCCGCGCTTCTGCCGCGCCGCCCGCTGGCTGGCCGAGATGGAACCGGACCTGCGCGCCGGGCTGGCGGAAATCCATGCCGAAATCAGGGGCGAGAGCCGCTTCCTGGTGGCGGGGGTGGAGCATTCCCTGAGCGCCCGGGCCGACCGCATCGATCATCTCCACAATGGCCGTTACCGGATCATCGACTACAAGACCGGCTCTGTGCCCACCGGGGCACAGGTTGAAACCGGCCTGGCGCCGCAATTGCCCCTCGAGGCCGCCCTGCTGGCCCACGGCGCATTTGCTGATGTCAGAGGCGAGGCCAGCAGCCTCCTTTATGTGCAGGCGGGCGGCGGCCGGCCGCCGGGCAAGATCACCGATCCACTGGCCAGAAGCACCGCCACGCCCGCCGCCCTGGCGGCCCGGCATTTCGCCGCTCTGGTGGATCTGCTCAGCGGCTATCGCGCCCTTGCCACGCCCTATCTGCCGCGCTACCGCATGGTCAGGGAGGAAGACCCCTCGGACTTCGACCATCTGTCACGCTTTGGCGAATGGCGGCTGGCAGGAACAGGCAGCACATGACAGTCTTCACCCCCACGCCCGAGCAGAAGCGCGCCGCCGCCCCCGGCCATTCGGTGTGGGTGGCCGCCAATGCCGGTTCCGGCAAGACCCAGGTTCTGGTCTATCGCCTGATCCGCCTGCTGCTGGCGGGTGCCAATCCCGCAGCCATTCTCTGCCTCACCTACACCAAGGCGGCGGCAGCAGAAATGGCCAGCCGTCTGCACGAGCGGCTCGGTCTGTGGGCTGCGCTGTCGGATGAGGAACTGGCCCTTCACCTGGCCGCGCTGGGCGAGGATGTGAGCGACCCGTCCCTGTTCGCCCGCGCCCGCCAGCTCTTCACCCGCGCGCTGGAAACCCCGGGCGGCCTCAAAATCCAGACCATTCACGCCTTTGGCGAACGCCTGCTGCAACTCTTTCCGGTGGAGGCAGGCCTGTCACCCGGCTTTCGCGTCATGGATGAGCGCGAGGCGGAAGAACTGCGCAGCACCGCCCAGACGACTGTGCTGCAGGAAGCCCGCACCACGCCGGACACGGCACTTGCCCGCGCCTATGCCACCGTCATGGACCGGGTGACGGCGAAGAGCTTTTCCCGCCTGATGGCCGATGCCCTGAAGGGCAATGGCGGCCTGGCGCGTGAACTGCGCCGCGCCGATGGGCTTGCCGCCATCGCACTGGTGCTGCGCAACGCCCTGGGCCTGGGCGCGGCGGAAAGCAGCGGTCATCTGGCGGCCACCATCACCACACTGGCCCGCACGCCATGGCAGGAGGCCGCAGACCGTCTTGAAGCCCACAGCCAGTCAACCCTGCAGAAGGCCGGACAGAAAATCCGCACCCTTCTTCTGGCCAGCGATGATGATGAGCGCCTCGCGGCGCTGAGGGCACTGTTCTTCACCACCAAGCTTCGTCCACTGGCAAAATCCATCGCCACCAAGGACCTCGTTGCCACTGATCCTGCTCTGGCACAGTGGCTGACCGACCAGCAGGCCACCCTCACCGCACAGATGATCCGCCATGATGAACTGCTCATGGTTGAAGCCACTGAAGCACTCTATGCCCTGGCGCAGGGTCTGCTGGCCCGCATCGATCAGTTGAAGCAGGCCCATGCCCGCTATGATTTCGACGACCTCATCGCCCGTACCCGCGCTCTGCTTACCGAACAGCACCTTGCCGACTGGGTGCTCTACAAGCTCGATGCCGGACTGGAACACATTCTCGTCGACGAGGCCCAGGACACCTCACACCCGCAATGGCAGATCGTTGCCGCCCTGATCAGCGAATTTTTCTCCGGTGCAGGCAGGCCGCAGACCAGGCTCCGCACGGTGTTCGTGGTCGGCGACCACAAGCAGTCCATCTACAGTTTCCAGGGTGCCGATGTGGCGGCCTTCGACCGGGCGCGCGCCGATTTTGCCGCCGTGGTGGGCCGTGGCGGCACCGAGATGGCGGTCATTGACCTCACCATTTCCTATCGCACCGTGCCCGCCCTGCTCACTGTGGTGGATCACACCTTTGCGGCGGGCTCAGCCGCAGTGGCGGGACTGGAGCGCCACGACCTGCCCAACATCCAGCATCAGTCTGAACGGCTCGGCGTGCCGGGTGTGTTTGAACTGTGGCCTCTGGTTGAGCCCCTGGATGATGCGGAACCTACGCCATGGACCGTGCCGGTGGACCGCGAACCACCGCAGTCGCCGCGCCGCCGTCTCGCCCGGCGCATTGCTGCCATGATTGCCGACTGGCTGCGGCGCGGACGCATCATCGCCGCAGAACAGCGGGCCGTCAGGCCCGGCGACATTCTCATACTGCTGCAGAAGCGCGGTGTGCTGTTTTCGGCGCTGGTGGCGGAACTGCGTCGGGCCGGTGTGCCGGTGGCCGGTGCCGACCGCCTTCGTCTCATGGACAATATCGCGGTTCAGGACCTGCTGGCCCTGATGCAGTGGCTGCTGCTGCCGGACGATGACCACAGCCTGGCCTGCGTGCTGAAAAGTCCGCTGGTGCCGCAGGCCCTGTCTGATGAGGACCTGGTGGCGCTGGCGGCCGAGCGCGGGGCGCTGAGCCTGTGGCAGCGCCTGCTGGCAGCCGATGACGACAAGGCCCGCGCCAATGCCGCCGTACTGGCTACCTGGCACGACACCGGACCAGCCGCCCGCCCCTATGACTTTCTTGCCGGCGTGCTCACCGCGCGGCGGCGGGCCATTCTCGCCCGTCTCGGCAGCGAGGCGCTCGATGCCACCGATGCCCTTCTCGACCAGGCCCTTGCCTATGAGGAGGAGCATGGAGCGTCGCTGGCCGGCTTCCTCAACTGGTTCACTGCCACCGCCACCGAAATCCGCCGCGAGATGGACAAGGGGTCGGGTGAAGTGCGGCTGATGACGGTGCACGGCGCCAAGGGTCTTGAAGCCAACATTGTCATCCTGCCCGATGCCGCCACCCTGCCGGGCGAGCGGGGCGGCAACGGCCTGGTCGCCATACCCGATGGTGAGCCGGGGGCGGGCCTGCCGTTATGGGTTCTTTCGCATCTCATCCTCTCTCCCGCCATTGACCGCTGGAAGGAGGCCGCCCGTCACCTTGCCCTGCGCGAGCGCAACCGCCTGCTCTATGTCGCCATGACCAGAGCCAGGGATGAACTCTATGTTGGCGGTGCCGTTGCCGACAAAGGCCTGGCTGATGACTGCTGGTATCAGCGGCTGAGCGAGGTCTTTCTGACCGGGCCGGGCCAGAGCCTGCTGCGCGAGGTTCCCGCCTTCGATGGCGAGGGTGTGGTCTGGCGGCATGGACCAGACCCGGTCTATGGCCCGCCCGCCGCCGCCCCGCCCGCACTCCCCGCCCATCGTCCTGTTCCCGACTGGGCCACAGCACCCGCCCCGGCAGAGGGGCGGCCCGCCCGCGCCACTGTCACCGGCCTGGCCAGGGGCGGGTCACCGGCCGATCTTGCCGCCGTGCAGCGGGCGCTGAAACGGGGCAGCGCCATCCATCTTCTGCTTCAGGAACTGCCCGACCTGCCGGTGGCGGCGCGTCTGCCCTATGCCCGGCGCAAGGCCGCCCGCCTCGGTCTGACCGAGGCGGATGTGACGGGACTCCTCGCCCTCATGGACCGGCCGGATCTCGCCCCCTTCTTCACCGGCGGCACGGCCCAGTCGGAAGTGTCCTTCCGCGCCGACCAGCCGGACGGCGGCACCCTGCTGGGCCAGATCGACCGGCTGGTGGTGACGCCCGAGGCAATCCTCATCCTCGACTACAAGACCGATGCCCGCCCGCCGGAAGGCCTTGGTTCAGACCATCCCTATCTGCGCCAGATGGCGCTCTATGCCCGGAGCCTCAGCCTGATCTGGCCGGGGCGGCCCGTTTCCGCCTGCCTGCTGTGGACGGCCACCGGCCGGGCGCAATGGCTTGATCCTGCCAGCCTGGCCACAGCCCTGTCGGAAATGTCACAGGCCGGGTGAAACCCTTGACCTGGCGGGCCGGGCTTCCTACTTCTCATGCTTTCCCGACTGATTTGGAGTGTCTCCCCATGAAGACTCACAAGGTGTCCGACGCCTCCTTCGAGGCTGATGTTCTGAAGGCCGATGTTCCGGTGATCGTTGACTTCTGGGCTGAGTGGTGCGGCCCCTGCAAGATGATTGCCCCGGCCCTGGAGGAGATCGCTGCGGGTCTTGGACCCAAGGCCAAGGTCGTCAAGGTCAACATTGATGAAAACCCCGGCACGCCGTCGCGCTATGGCGTGCGCGGCATCCCCACCCTGATGGTGTTCAAGGGCGGCAAGGTGGTGGACACCAAGGTGGGGGCCGCCCCCAAGGGCCAGCTGCAGGCCTGGATCGACAGCGCCATCGCCTGATCCGGCAGCGATTGATTGCAAGCCGCCGGGGCCTTGCTCCGGCGGTTATCTTTTGGCCGCCCCCGAGACTGCCGACATGGCCTCGCCCGTCTGGGCCGCCAGAACATGGCCCGCCAGATAAAGCGAGCCGCAGATCAGGACCCGCGGCGCCGCTGTGCTGCGGCCCGCCTGCTGCAACGCCGATTCCAGTGATGGCGCCGTATCCGCCGCAAGGCCGCGGTCGCGCGCCAGTGAGGCCAGCTGCTGGGCCGGAAGAGCATTGGCCTCATCGGGAATGGTGAGGCAGATGACCCGCCGGGCGAGATCGCGGAAGGGTTCGAGAAAATTGCCCGCATCCTTGCTGTTGAGCATGCCCCAGATGAGCACAAGCGGCTTTGAATGCCGGTCATTCAACTCGGCAAAGGCCCGCGCCAATATGCGCCCGGCCTGCGGGTTGTGGCCGCCGTCAAGCCACAGCTCAGACCCCTCCGGCAGCAGGGCGGTGAGCGGGCCTGCGGCCAGACGTTCCATGCGGGCGGGCCAGCGCACGGCCTTGAGGCCGGCCGCCATGGCCGCCTCGGTGATGCGCGGATCGTTCAGCACCCGGAGCGTTGCCAGGGCATTGCCGGCATTGTCAATCTGGTGGCGGCCGCGCAAGGCGGGCAGCGGCAGGTCGAGCAGGCCATGGCCGTCCTGAAATACCAGCCGCCCGTGCTGCTCATAGGCCTGCCAGTCCTGCTGGGCGATGGCGAGGGTGACGCCAAGCCGGGCGGCAACCTCTTCGATGGTGGCGCGCGCCTCATCCGGCTGCACGCCGATGACGGCCGGTGTGCCCCGCTTCAGAATGCCCGCCTTCTCGCCCGCTATGGCGGCAAGCGTGGTGCCCAGATAGTGCTGGTGGTCATAGTCTATGGTGGTGATGACGCTCACCGCCGGGCGGGCAATGACATTGGTGGCATCCAGCCTGCCCCCCAGTCCCACTTCCAGGATCACATAGTCGGCTGGTGTGCGGGCAAAGGCCAGAAAGGCCGCCGCCGTGGTGATCTCGAAGAAGGTCATGGGCTCGCCGTCATTGGCGCGCTCGCATTCCTCCAGCAGTTCGACCAGCGCGTCATCGGTGATCAGTTCACCCGCCACGCGGATGCGCTCATGGAAGCGGACGAGGTGGGGCGAGGTATAGACATGAACCGCTTGCCCCGCCTGTTCCATGATGGTGCGCAGCATGGTGACGGTGGAACCCTTGCCATTGGTGCCGGCCACATGAATGACCGGCGGCAGACGGCGTTCAGGATGGCCGAGTTTCGCTAGCAGCCGCTCCATGCGGCCAAGGCTCAGATCAATGATCTTGGGATGGAGCGACAGAAGCCGCGTCAGAATGGCGTCGCTCCGCGCCATGCCGTCACACGCTGGCAGCCGGAATGAGGGCCTGGCCGGCGCTGCGCACCGGCGCCTTCAGCAACAGGCGGGCAATGCGGCCCACGGTTTCCTTCATGTCCTTGCGGGCCACCACCAGATCCACCATGCCGTGATCCTGCAGGAATTCCGACCGCTGGAAACCGGGCGGCAGCTTTTCGCGGATGGTCTGTTCAATGACCCGCGCCCCGGCAAAGCCGATGATGGCCTTGGGTTCGGCAATGTGCACATCGCCCAGCATGGCATAGGAGGCGGTGACCCCGCCGGTGGTGGGATTGGTGAGCACCACAATATAGGGCAGCTTGTGGGCGCGAAGCTCCTGCACCATGACTGTGGTGCGCGGCATCTGCATGAGGGAGAGAATGCCCTCCTGCATGCGCGCCCCGCCCGAGGCCACGAAGATGACGAAGGGGCAGCGGTGGGTTACGGCGGTGCGCATGGCGGTGATGATGGCCTCGCCCGCCGCCGTGCCCAGCGATCCGGCAATGAAGCCCATGTCCTGCACGGCAATGACCATCTTGGTGCCATCCACCGTGCCCACACCGGCCTGCACGCAATCATCCACACCGGTCTTGCTGCGCGCCTCCTTCAGGCGGTCGGCATATTTGCGCTCGTCACGGAACTTCAGCGGATCGGCCGCCACCTGCGGAAAGCTGATGGGTTCATGGTGGCCGCCGTCGAACATGCTGGCCAGCCGCTCCTTGGGCGGCATGCGGTGATGATGGCCGGAACCGGGGAAGACAAACTGATTGGCCTCAAGATCGCGGTAGAACACCATCTGGCCGGAGTCGGGATCCTTGATCCACATGTTCTCCGGCGTGTCGCGCTTCACCGTGCCGAGAATGGCCTTGATCTTGGGACGGACGAAATTCTTGAGCCAGTTCACGCCTTCACACTCCTTACACCGCGGGCGATGTCAGCCACCACCCGATGCACCATGCCCGGCGTTTTCGCCGTGGCCTTGCCCTGCTTCGTCAGGCTTTCGGCCAGCGCCGTCACCAGCGCTGATCCCACCACCACGCCATCGGCCACGCGGGCAATGGCCCGCGCCTGTTCCGCCGACTTGACGCCAAAGCCCACCGCAATGGGAAGATCGGTATGGCCCTTGAGGCGGCGCACATTGGCGGCCACGCTCTTCAGGTCAGGCACCTTGCTGCCGGTCACCCCCAGCACCGAAACGTAATAGACGAAGCCCGAAGTGTTGCGGAACACGGCGGCAGCACGCTTTTCGTCGGTGGTAGGCGTGGCCAGACGGATGAAGTTGATGCCCGCCGCCAGGGCAGGCAGGCACAACTCGTCATCTTCCTCGGGCGGCAAGTCCACCACGATGAGGCCGTCCACGCCCGCCGCCCTGGCGTCCTTGAGAAATTTTTCCACGCCATAGACATAGATGGGGTTGTAATAGCCCATGAGCACAATGGGGGTGGTCTTGTCGCCGCGCCGGAAGGTGCGGATCAGCGTCAGTGTCTTCTTCATGGTCTGGCCGCCCTGAAGGGCGCGCAATCCCGCCGCCTGAATGGCCGGGCCATCGGCCATGGGATCGGTGAAGGGCATGCCGATTTCGATGACATCGGCTCCGGCCCCGGGCAGACCCTGCAGCACCTTGAGCGAAGTGGCGGGATCGGGGTCACCGGCGGTGATGAAGGTGACAAGGGCCGCCCGGCCCTCAGCCTTCAGCGCGGCAAAACGGGCATCAATGCGGCTCACAGCTTCACCCCCAGAATGTCGGCCACGGTGAAAATGTCCTTGTCGCCCCGGCCCGAGAGATTGACCACCATGAGGTGATCTTTGGGCTTCTTCGGCGCAATCTTCATGGCATGGGCCAGCGCATGCGATGGTTCGAGGGCGGGAATAATGCCCTCCAGCCGGCACAGCAGCTCAAAGGCCTTGAGTGCCTCCCTGTCGGTGGCGGAAACATAGTTTACCCGGCCGATGTCATTGAGCCAGGCATGTTCCGGCCCGATGCCGGGATAGTCGAGACCCGCCGAGATGGAATGGCCCTCGATGATCTGGCCGTCATCATCCATGAGCAGATAGGTGCGGTTGCCATGCAGCACGCCGGGCTTGCCGCCGGTGATGGAGGCGGCATGCTTGGTTTTGGTTTTAAGGCCGAGGCCCGCGGCCTCCACGCCATAGATTTCCACGCCCTTGTCATCAAGGAAGGGATGAAACAGGCCGATGGCATTGGAACCGCCGCCAATGGCAGCCACCAGCGAGTCAGGCAACCGGCCCTCCTGCTTCAGCATCTGGCGGCGCGTCTCGTTGCCGATGATGCACTGGAAGTCGCGCACCATTTCAGGATAGGGGGCAGGACCGGCCACCGTGCCGATGCAATAGAAGGTGTCCTCGACATTGGACACCCAGTCGCGCAGCGCCTCGTTCAGCGCATCCTTCAGGGTACGCGAGCCGGACTTGGCGGGCACGACCTCGGCCCCCAGAAGCTTCATGCGGAACACATTGGGCTTCTGGCGCTCGATATCCACCTCGCCCATATAGACCACGCATTTGAGGCCGAAGCGGGCACAGGCCGTGGCGGTGGCCACGCCATGCTGGCCCGCCCCCGTTTCGGCGATGATGCGGGTCTTGCCCATGCGCCGGGCCAGCAGAATCTGGCCCATGACATTGTTGATCTTGTGGGCGCCGGTGTGGTTCAGGTCTTCGCGCTTGAGATAGATCCTGGCCCCGCCCAGATGCTGGGTCAGGCGCTCGGCATAATAGAGGGGCGACGGACGGCCCACATAATGTTCGAGAAAACCGTCCATCTCGGCCTGGAAGGCGGGGTCGGCCTTGGCGGCGCGATAGGCCTGTTCCAGCTCAAGGATGAGCGGCATCAGGGTCTCGGCCACGAAGCGGCCACCGTAAATGCCGAAAAGACCCCTCTCGTTGGGGCCGGTGCGATAGGAATTGGGCAGACTGTCGCTCATGGCTTCCCTGATCTGTGTAAGCCCCGGGTTTTAGCCGTGGCGCTTGGCCTGCTCAATGAATTTCCGGATCAGGGCTTCGTCCTTGACGCCGGGGGCCCTTTCCACCCCGGAGGAGACATCGACAATGGGCGCCTCGGTAACGGTGATGGCGCGCGCCACATTATCAGGGTTGAGCCCGCCCGAGAGCATGAAGCGGCGCATGGAATGGCCATGGCCCAGCAGGTTCCAGTCAAAGGCCAGACCATTGCCGCCGGGCAGGGCGCCGGTCAGCGCCTCCGGGGCCTTGGCATCATAGAGGATGAGGAAGGCCGCCTCGCTGAAGGCCGCTGCCGCCGCCACATCGCCCGCATCCCTCACCTTGATGGCCTTGATGACGGGAAGCCCGGTCAGCGCGTGGATTGCCGCAATCCGCTCCGGCGTTTCCGCCCCGTGGGCCTGCACAAAATCGGGTTCCACCCCCTGCACAATGGCCGCCAGTTCGGCGTCGCTGGCATCGACCGTCAGCGCCACAATGGCCGCCCGCCCCCTGGCCTGCGCGGCCAGCCCTGCGGCCTGTTCCAGGCTCACATGGCGCGGGCTTCTGGCATAGAACACCAGCCCCACCATGTCGGCCCCGGCGTCCAGCGCCGCCGCCATGGTTTCAGGGGTTGAAAGGCCGCAGATCTTGACCGCCGTCATGACAGCCCCGCCAGAATGTCGGCCGCCGCCCGGGCGGGGTCGGCCGCCCCGGTGATGGCCCGGCCGATCACCAGAATGTCGGCCCCGGCGGCCCGCGCCGCCTGCGGACTGGCAATGCGCTTCTGGTCGTGGGCGTCTGTCTGGTCCGGCCGGATGCCCGGCACCACGGTGAGGAAATCCGGCCCGCACACGGCGCGGATGCCATGCAGGTCAGGGGGGCTGCACACCACCCCATCAAGCCCCGCCTGCCGCGCCAGTTGCGCCAGCGCCTGGGCATGGGCGGCGGTGCCGCGCGCCCGGTCAAGGCCCGTAGCCCAGATGTCGTCATCGCCAAGGCTGGTGAGCAGGGTGACGGCGATGAGTTTGGTTTCACCCGTCACCGCCGCGCGCGCCGCCTGCATCATGGCCAGCCCCCCCTGGGCATGGACATTGAGAATGGCGGGCCTGAACCGCATCAGCGAGGTGAGGCCCTGTTTTACTGTGTTGGGAATGTCATGGAGCTTGAGATCGAGGAAGATCGGCATGCCCTCCGCCGCCACCGCCTCATAGCCCGCCACCCCGGCGGCATAGAAAAACTCCATGCCCAGCTTCATGAAACCCACATGCGGCTTGAGCACACGGGCAAGGCTTCTGGCGCGGGCCACGTCGGGCGTGTCGAGGGCCACACAGAGGGGGTTTGAGGGCTTGGTCATGGGCCGTGGGATAGACCCAAATCAGCCCCCGCGCAAATGCACCATGACGGCGGCGGCAAGGTCCTCCAGCGCCGCCCCGCACGACTTGAACAGGGTGATCTGTTCGGCGGCGCTGCGGCCCGCCACCGCCCCCGTCACCAGTTGCGAGAGGTCGCCCCTGATGGCGCCCATGTCATAGCGGCCTTCGGCGGCGGCCTGCAAAAGATCGCCCGCTTCGTGAGCCGCCGTCTCATGCACATCAACCCAGCAGTCGGCCCGCGCCACCACCTCGGCATCGGCCTCGCGCATGTCGGGCCGGTAGGCCCCCACCAGATCCACATGGGTGCCCGGTTTCAGCCACGCCCCATGCAGCACAATGGCATGGCCGCTGGTGATGCAGGAAATGATGTCGGCCTCGCCGCAGGCCCCCGCAAGATCATCGGTGGCGGCGGCGTCAAAGCCCTCGGCAGCCAGTGCAGCGGCCAGCGCTTCGGCCTTGGCGCGGGTGCGGTTGTAAATGCGGATGGTGCGGATCGGCCGCACCGCCGCCATGGCCCGGGCAAAATGCGGCGCCAAAGACCCCGCCCCGATCAGCAGCAGTGAGGAGGCATCGGCCCGCGCCAGATAATCCGCCGCCAGTGCCGAGGCGCAGGCAGTGCGCCGTCCCGTCAGTTCCGTGCCGTCCATGATGGCGGCGGGAACGCCCGTGTCATTGTCGATCAGGAGATAGGAGGCAATGACCGTGGGCAGGCCGCGCGCGCCATTGGCGGCATTGAGGGTGAGCGTCTTGAGGCCGAGCCATTTGTCGGTCCAGGCCGGCATGAGAAGCAGGGTGGAGGTATCCGAGGTTTGATGGTGGTGACGCAGCGGCACCGTCACCCGGCTGCGGAAACCTTCGCGCAGGGCTTCCACCAGGCCGTCATAGGGCGCAAGTCGGCCCACATCGGCAGCGGAAAAAATCTTCACGCCGCATCGTCTCCGAAGCTGACGATGGTGCGATTGTCGCTGCCCTGGGCCTTGGCCTCATGGCGAAGCAGCGTCAGCTCATCCTGCAACCGGGCAATTTCGCTGCGCGAATCGCGGGCAAGCTTGCGCCATTTGCCCTGGCCCCACCAGGCCACGAAGCCACCCATGAGCATGCCCAGAAACATGCCCAGAAACATGAGCAGCCAGAGCGGCATGTCGAGAGCAGCCGAGGGTGCGTCCTGAGAGAAGGGATCAAAGGACAAGGTGGTCCAGCGCCGGTTGGCCACCGCAAAGGCAATGCCGATGACAGCCAGCGGCACGCCCACAAGCCAGCGCATGAACCGCTGCACGATCACGCCCCGTTGTTCAGGCGGGCGCGCAGTTCCTTGCCCGTCTTGAAGAAGGGCACGCGTTTCGGCGTCACATCAACCGCATCGCCGGTGCGCGGGTTGCGGCCCAGCCGGGCCTCGCGTTCCTTCACCGAGAAGGCACCGAAGCCGCGCAGTTCCACCCGGTCACCGTCCTTCAGCGCCAGTGTTACGGCATCGAGGATGCGGTTGACGATGCGCTCCACATCGCGGTGATAGAGGTGCGGGTTTTTGTCGGCGATTTTCTGCACCAGTTCGGATTTGATCATGATGCGTCCTCAGGCCGTGATGGCCATTTGCTCAAGGGTGCCAAACTACCAGAAGCCCGTCAAGCTGAACCCGGCGGGCCGCATCGGCCCAGCCTTCGAACCCCAAAGCCTTCACCGCCCCGTTGGCCAGCGAAAAGCCCAGACCCGTGGCATCGGCCGGGGCCACCTGCCAGTCAGCGGCGGGCAGGGATTTGGCCACCTTCTTTTCCGTTTCCAGCCAGGCGCGGGCTTCCGCCTCGCCGCCCACCGCGTCAATCAGCTTCTCGGTCACCGCCTGCCGCCCGGTATAGACCCGGCCGTCGGCCAGCCGGTCCACCGTGGCCGCGTCCAGCTTGCGCCGCTCCGTCACCAGCCCCTTGAACCAGGCAAAGCTGTCCTTCACCAGAAGGTCGGTGGCGGCCCGCACCTCCGGCGTCAGCGGCTTGTAGGGGGTGGGCTCGGCCTTGAGCGGGGCTGATTTGATCTCCTCCATCTTCACCCCCACCTTGCCCATGAGGTCGGAGAATTCCGGGTAGGAGAAGATGACGCCGATGGAACCGGTGATGGTGTTGCCGCGCGCCACAATGTGGTCGGCGGCAAGGGCGGTGATATAGCCGCCCGAGGCCGCCACCGTGTCCATGACCGCCACGACCGGCTTCTTTTCCGCCACTTCGCGGAGCTTCAGGTAAAGCGCCTCCGAGCCTGACGTGGTGCCGCCGGGGCTGTCGATGCGCAGCAGCAGGGCTTCGACGGTCTTGGCGTCCTTGATCTCATCCAGAAGATCGAGGGTTTTCTGGTCGCCGGTGATCAGGCCGGAGATGGCAAGCCGCGCCACATGGGGCCGGTATTGTTCAAAATTGCCGCCCTGCCAGAACAGCGCCATGAGGGCCAGAGCCGCCGCCAGCACGAACAGCCCCCGCCACAAAGACAAACGGCGCCTGAGGCGCCGGCGTTCGACAATGTCTTCCACATCAGCTGCGGCCATGGCCTGCCCCTGTTGCCGGTCACGGAAAGCGGGCCGGGAAAATCCCGGCCCGTTTCCCAGGTGTTACTCCTTGCCTTCGGCATCCTTCTTCTTCAGCGCCGCCTGCAGAATGTCACCCAGCGAAGCGCCCGAGTCGGACGAGCCATACTGGGCCACGGCCTCGCGCTCATCGGCGATTTCCAGCGCCTTGATGGAGACGTTGACCTTGCGCGCCTTGGGATCGAAGACGGTGACCTTGGCATCGAACTTCTCACCTACCGCAAAGCGTTCGGTGCGCTGTTCGGCCCGGTCGCGGGCCAGGTCGCCGCGCTTGATATAGGCCACCATATCGGACCCGGCGATCTTCACCTCAAGACCGGCATCCTCCACCTTCACCACTTCGCAGGTGACGGTGTCGCCCTTCTTGAGACCGCCCACCGACTTGATGGGATCGCCCGAGAGCTGCTTGATGCCAAGCGAGATACGCTCCTTGTCCTGGTCCACGTCGAGGACCACGGCCTTCACATGGTCGCCCTTCTTGTAGTCCTTGATGGCTTCCTCGCCCGGACGCTTCCAGTCCAGGTCGGAGAGATGGACCATGCCGTCCACATCGCCGTCGAGGCCGATGAACAGGCCGAATTCGGTGATGTTCTTGATTTCGCCTTCCACCACCGTGCCGTTGGGATACTTGGACGAGAAGGTTTCCCACGGATTGTTCTGGACCTGCTTGAGGCCGAGCGAAATGCGGCGCTTGGCCGAGTCGATCTCGAGCACCTGCACATCCACTTCCTCGGAGGTGGAGAGAATCTTGCCCGGATGGACGTTCTTCTTGGTCCACGACATTTCGGAAACATGCACCAGACCTTCGATGCCGTCTTCGAGTTCGATGAAGGCACCGTAATCGGTGATGTTGGTGACCTTGCCACGGACCTTGGTGCCGATCGGATACTTGCCCACCACCAGTTCCCACGGATCCTTCTCAAGCTGCTTCATGCCGAGCGAGATGCGCTGGGTTTCCGGGTTGATGCGGATGATCTGCACCTTCACCGTCTGGCCGACCGACAGCACATCGGAGGGATGGTTGACGCGCTTCCAGGCAATGTCGGTGACATGCAGCAGGCCATCGATGCCGCCCAGGTCCACGAAGGCACCGTAATCGGTGATGTTCTTGACCACGCCGTCCACCACCTGGCCTTCAGCCAGGTTCTGAACCAGTTCGGAGCGCTGCTCGGCCCGGGTCTCTTCCATGATGGCCCGGCGCGACACCACGATGTTGCCGCGGCGGCGGTCCATCTTGAGAATCTGGAAGGGCTGCGAGACGTGCATGAGCGGACCCACGTCGCGGATCGGCCGCACGTCAACCTGCGAGCCGGGCAGGAAGGCCACGGCACCGCCGAGATCGACGGTGAAGCCGCCCTTGACGCGGCCGAAGATGACGCCGTCGACGCGCTCGCCCTTGGTGGACATTTCTTCAAGACGGGTCCAGGCCTCCTCGCGGCGGGCCTTGTCGCGCGACAGCACGGCTTCACCGAGCGCGTTCTCGATGCGCTCCAGGTAAACTTCCACCGTGTCGCCGGCCTTGATGGCGGCTTCCTTGCCCGGCTGGGCAAATTCCTTGAGGGCCACACGGCCCTCCATCTTCAGGCCCACGTCGATGATGACGAAATCATTCTCGACGGCCACCACGCGGCCCTTGACCACGGAACCTTCATTGACGGGATTGTCGGAATAGCTTTCAGCCAGCAGGGCTTCAAAATCATCACGGGTGGGATTCATGGAAACGGCGGATTTCGCCATGGACAAATTCCTTAGGGGGTTGGGCCGGCGGGGCGAAACTCTGGTTCCGCAGAAGGTGCCGGTGCTGTCAGCAGGGCCAAGGCCCTCGTCTGACCGGGGTTGGGGGCGTCTGGCCGCTCGCGGGTCCCGCGCTTTGAGGGGGGGCGGGGGAGGGCCGGACTGTCTGGAGGGCAACGCCTCCGGTTCAACGGGGCTGCCCCCGTCCTCAAAGCCGGGCCGCTATAGCCCAAGCATGCCGCCGAGTCCACCCTCAAACGGTCAGGCGGGGGGCCAGTTCCCGGCGCAGGTAAATGAGGGCCAGCGCCATGGCCAGAACCTCATTGGGATGAAGCGTGGTGGTGTCCAGGATCACCGCATCATCGGCGGGCTTGAGGGGGGCGGTGGCGCGCGACTGGTCGCGGGCATCACGCGCCTGCAAATCGGCCAGAACCTCGGCATAGCTGGCATCCTTGCCTGCCGCCCGCAGTTCCACATAGCGCCGCCGGGCGCGCTCTTCCGCCGTGGCAATGACGAAGAACTTCACCGCCGCATCAGGGCAGATGACCGTGCCGGCGTCACGCCCGTCCAGCACCGCTCCCGGCGCCTGGGCAGCAAAACGGCGCTGGAAGTCCAGAAGATTGGCCCTGACCTGGGGGTGAACCGACACCTGCGAGGCCGCAGCAGCCACCTTTTCATTGCGCAGATCGTCATCGGCAAAGGCCATGATGCCGGGGCTGGCGGCCGCGCGCGCCGCCTCATCGGCATTGCCGGGGTTGTGGCCCGCCTTGAGCACCGCCAGGCCCACCCGCCGGTAAAGGGAGCCGGTATCGAGGAAATGAAAGCCCAGTTCATCGGCCAGCGCCCGCGCCAATGTGCCCTTGCCCGCTGCGGCGGGTCCGTCAACCGTAATAATCATGCCTTCACCCTGGCGCGGTCGGCACCCATGAGGCCGCCCAGCCCGTTCATCAGTTCCAGAAAGCCGGGAAAGGAGGTGGCGATGAAGCGGCCATCATCCACGGCCGTGGCAAAGCGCGAGGCCATTCCCATGATAAGAAAGGACATGGCGATGCGGTGGTCCATATGGGTCAGAACCTCGCCGCCGCCGGGGGCGCCGCCGCCCGTCACCTCCAGCCAGTCCGGCCCGGCCATGCAGGGCACGCCATTGACCTGCAATCCCTCCACCACGGCGGCCAGCCGGTCGCTCTCCTTGACCCGCAGTTCCTCCAGCCCCTCCATGCGCGTGGTGCCCTCGGCAAAGGCGGCGGCCACGCTGAGAATGGGATATTCATCAATCATGGCGGCACTGCGCGAGGCCGGCACGCGAATGCCGCGCAGATGCGACGAGCGGGCTCGGATGTCGCCCACCTCCTCGCCGCCCGCCAGCCGGCGGTTTTCAATGGTCAGGTCAGCCCCCATTTCCTTCAGCGTCAGGAACAGGCCGGTGCGGGTGGGGTTGAGCATGATGTTTTCCACCACCACCTCGGATCCTTCGGTGATGAGGGCCGCCACCAGCGGAAAGGCCGCCGACGACGGATCGCCCGGCACATCGATGTGCTGCGCCACCAGTTCTCTCTGCCCGGTCAGGCTGATGTGACGGCCGTCCTCGCGGTCCTCCACCATCAGGTCGGCGCCGAAGGCGGTGAGCATTTTTTCGGTGTGGTCGCGGGTTGCCACCCGTTCGATCACCGTGGTGGTGCCGGGGGCATTGAGGCCCGCCAGCAGCACGGCCGATTTGACCTGGGCCGAGGCCACCGGCGTCACATAGGTGACGGGCACGGCCTCGCGCGCGCCATGCAGGGTGAGCGGCAGACGGCCGCCTTCAGAGGCTTCAAAACGCGTGCCGAACAGGGCCAGCGGCGTCATCACCCGATTCATCGGCCGCTTCGACAGCGAGGCGTCGCCAATGCACAGGGCGGTGATCGGGTTGGTGGCCATGAGGCCCATGGCCAGCCTGACCCCGGTGCCGGAATTGCCGAAATCCAGGGGTTCGTCAGGAGATTGCAAGCCGCCCACGCCCACGCCATTGACCCGCCAGACGCCAGAACCATCCGCGCGCACCGTGGCCCCCAGGGCGGCCATGGCCCGGGCGGTGTTGATCACATCCTCGGCCTCCAGCAGGCCGCTGATCACCGTTTCCCCCACTGCCACGGCGCCGAACATCAGCGCCCGATGCGACATGGACTTGTCGCCCGGCACCCGGATGCGGCCCTTGAGGCCGCGGACCTTGCGCGAACGGAGGGGTGAGGCTGCGGAGGAATGATCTGCCATGGGCCTGCCATACACGCCTTGCCGGAACCTGTCATCAGCCGCAACGCCGCCCGGCCCCGGGGTTTTGACAATCGCCATGAGTCATGGCATGGCAGCGCCCAATCAAACCATGCCTCGAAAGGACGTCCCGTGGTCAAGGCTGAACTCGGAACCAAGCGCACCTGCCCCTCCTGTGCGGCGCGCTTCTATGACCTGCTCAAGAATCCCATCACCTGCCCCAAATGCGGCGTGAGCTTTGCGGCTGTTTCCATTCTGCCCTCCAAGGGCGATTATCCGGGGGCTGCCCCCGCTCCGGCGCCCAAGCCGCGCGTGGTCGAGGAGACCGACGAGGCCGATATGGGTGATGTCGAGCTGGTCAGCCTCGAGGATGTCGAGGAGGACGGCAAGGACGATGACGACGAGACCGCCGGCATCGAGGACGTGGAAATCGAAGGCGGCGACGGCGCCGAAGAGGACGACGACACCTTCCTGGTGGAAGAGGAGGAGGAGGGCGACAACATGTCCGGCCTCATCGACGGCGGCTCCGGCGGCAAGGAAGGTGAGGAGGAAAACTGAGTTTTTCCACCTCTGTCCGGTCCTGATTTCAGCGGACAAAGTTTTGCTTGATTGTTCAGCGCGGCGGCACTAGGTTCCGCCCGCTTCCGCGGAGGCCAGCCTCTTCGGAACCATCCCAATACCCCTCAGGGGTTGGACGTGACGTGGGGTCATAGCTCAGTTGGGAGAGCGCTTGAATGGCATTCAAGAGGTCGGCGGTTCGATTCCGCCTGGCTCCACCATCTCCCCTTCCGGCAGACAGGCAGGAACGCCGCTCAGGCGGGTGGTCTCTTCAGCCCTGAATGATCCAGCCCCTCAGGCCGGTTCGGACGGCGGTGGCGGCGGCGGCAGGTGAATGCGCACCTTCTTCACCCGGCGCCGGTCGGTTTCGAGAATCTCGAATTCAATGCCGCTGTCATGGCGAATGATTTCGCCCCGCGTCGGCACATGGCCCACCATTTCATAGATGAGACCGGCCAGCGTGTCGGCCTCGTCCTCCTCCTCGTCGGGCAGCAGGTCAACACCGAACAGGGCATCCAGCGTGGCAATGGGCACACGCGCATCAGCCACATGGGTAAGGTCGTCCACCTTGCTGATCTGTGGATTTTCATCGGTGTCATGTTCGTCGGAAATGTCGCCGACGATGAGTTCCACCAGATCCTCGATGGAGAGAAGCCCGTCAGTGCCGCCATATTCGTCGATGACGATGGCAAGATGAACATGGCTCGACTTCATCTTGAGCAGCAGGTCGGCCGCCGGCATGGACGGCGGCACAAACAGCACATCGCGGATCAGGCTGCCGTGTGACTTGATGGTGGAAGAAAGATCCGCCGCCGGCAGCGACAGGCCGGAAACTCCCTTGCCCTTGCGCTTCGACCCCTTGACCTCCAGCCAGCGCAGGAAGTCCTTCACATGCACCATGCCGGTGATGTTATCGAGGGTTTCGTGATAGACCGGCATGCGCGAGTGATTGGCCTGGGTAAAGGCCTCCAGCACGCTGCGCATGGTGACGGTGTCCTCCAGCGCCATGATGTCGGCGCGCGGCACCATGGCGTCATCGACCCGCAGATCATCGAAGGCGATGAGATTGCGCAGCATGGAACGCTGGTCGGCGGAGAGCGCGTCGGCACCGTTTCCGGCATCGTGGGTTTCGATGACGTCCGCAAGGCTCTCGCGCCAGGTGCCGCTCTGCCCGGAGAAGGCACGCTTAAGCCGGGCAAGCAGGCTGGGGGTCCGGGGATCGGAAGATGTGTCGTGGCTCATGATTGATAGGGGTTGGCATAGCCCAATTGCGCCAGAAGCGCAATTTCGCGGGCCTCCATGATGTCGGCTTCGGCCTCCGTCTCATGATCGAAGCCCAGCAGATGGAGCAGGCCGTGAATAATGAGATGGCTGGTGTGGGCGGCCGGTGTCTTGCCCTGAAGGGCCGCCTCTCGGGTGATGGTTTCGCGGGCAAAGGCAATGTCACCGAGATGCGGGCGCTCGCCGTCTGGCATGGGCCCGCCGGGAAAGGACAGCACATTGGTGGGCTTGTCCTGATGGCGGAAGTCACGGTTCAGCTGGTGCAGCGTGGCGTCATCGGCAAACAGCAGGTTGACGCTGTGGCCGGCCTTGTCAGGGGGCAGCACCAGGCGGGCCGCATCGGCCACCAGCCGGTCCAGTTCCGGCACCAGGGCGTGCCAGCCCGCATCCTCCACCACCACGTCAAGGGTCATGCTCAGCGCTTCTTCGGCTTTGGGCCGTCCTTGTCATAGGCGGCAACAATCCGCCCCACCAGCGCATGGCGCACAATGTCGGCCGCCGTGAAGGTGATGCGGCCCACACCCTTCACCCCCTTCAGCACAGTGAGCGCATCGGCAAGGCCCGAGGTGGCGCCCTGCGGCAGGTCCACCTGTGAGGGATCGCCCGTCACCACCATGCGGCTGCCTTCGCCCAGCCGGGTGAGAAACATCTTCATCTGCGGCGGCGTGGTGTTCTGCGCCTCGTCGAGAATGATGAAGGCCGAAGAGAGGGTGCGCCCGCGCATGAAGGCCAGCGGGGCAATCTCGATCTGGTTTTCGGCCAGGCCCTTGGCCACCAGCGAGGCCGGCATCATGTCATAGAGCGCGTCATAAAGCGGCCGCAGATAGGGGTCGACCTTCTCCTTCATGTCGCCGGGCAGAAAGCCCAGCCGCTCGCCCGCCTCCACGGCGGGCCGCGACAGGATGATGCGGTCCACCTCGCCGTTCATCAGCGCCTGGGCGGCGGCGGCCACGGCAATATAGGTTTTGCCCGTACCGGCGGGACCAATGCCGAACACCAGCTCATGGGCACGGATGGCATCCATGTAGCTGCGCTGGGTGGGGGTGCGGGCGGTGACCAGCTTGCGCCGGGTGCGGATGGCCCCGCCATCGGCCTCCTCGGCGGTTTCGCGGCTCATGCGGATCGCGCCTTCCACCTCGCCGCGGGTGATTTCCAGACCCTTTCTGGCCCGCGCGTGCAGATCGATCAGCACCATGCGGGCGCGGGCAATGTCGGGGGCTTCGCCGCGCACCGCGATGCGGTTGCCGCGCGGCGTCAGCGCCACATGCAGCTTGTGCTCGATCAGCGCCAGATGTTCATCATGCTCGCCGAAGATCAGCGGCAGCAGGCGATTGTCGTCAAAGGCGAGGGTGAGCGCCGTTTCATCCCCGGCGGGGCCGGAGCGGGTGGCGGCGGCCTGGGCCGCGGCAGACAGGGGGCTCAAAGGGTCGTCTCTCCGTGGGGCGCGGGGAAGGCCAGAACGGAATCGGTCCGCGCCCGTGGAGCATAATGGCCCGAAAGACTGTTGGTTCCAATGGCCTTGATGGTGACGGGGACAATCTGGCCGATCAGGCTCTCCGGCGCTTCCATATGAACCCCCTGAAGATAGGGCGAGCGGCCCAGAATCTGGCCCGGCTTGCGCCCCGGCTTTTCCATCAGCACCATCAGGGTCTTGCCGATCTGTGCCCGGTTGAAAGCCTGCATCTGCCGGGTGATGAGCGCCTGCAGCTGATGCAGGCGGGCCAGCGCCACATCATCCGCCACCTGATCCTCGCGCGTGGCGGCAGGCGTGCCGGGCCGGGCGGAATATTTGAAAGTGAAGGCCGAGGCGTAGGAAACCGCGCGCACCAGTGCCAGCGTGGCCGCGAAATCGGCCTCCGTCTCGCCCGGAAAGCCGACAATGAAATCACCGGAAATGGCCATGTCGGGCCGCACCTGGCGCACCCGTTCGATAAGCCGGAGATAGTGGTCCACCGTGTGGCCGCGGTTCATGGCCTTGAGAATGCGGTCGGAACCGGACTGCACCGGCAGATGCAGATAGGGCATGAGCCTGTCATTGGTGCCATGGGCGGCAACCAGGTCATCGGCCATGTCGCGCGGATGGCTGGTGGTGTAGCGGATGCGGTCAAGGCCTTCGATCCCCGACAGCCGGTCAATGAGACCGGCGAGCGACAGGCCGCCGCCGTGATAGGCATTCACATTCTGGCCGAGCAGCGTGACCTCGCGCACCCCGCGCCGGGCCAGGGCTTCCGCTTCGGCCAGAATGTCGGCAGGGGCGCGCGACACTTCGGCCCCGCGCGTATAGGGCACCACGCAGAAGGAACAGAACTTGTCGCAGCCCTCCTGCACGGTGAGGAAGGCCGACACGGTGCGCGGCGAAGGCTTTCTCTGGCTGAGGGCTTGAAATTTTTCCGCCGCCGGAAAGGCCGTCTCCACCACGGCGGCCCCGTGCGCCTGCTGGCGGGCCAGCAGCTCCGGCAGGCGCTGCCAGGTCTGCGGCCCGAACACCAAATCTACGGTTGGCGCGCGCCTCACCAGTTCCTCGCCCTCGGCCTGGGCCACGCAGCCCGCCACGGCAATCACCATATTCGCGCCCTGGCGCTGCCGCCCCTGTTTCAGGCGGCGCAGCGTGCCCAGTTCCGAATAGACCTTTTCCGCCGCCTTCTCGCGGATGTGGCAGGTGTTGAGAATGACAAGATCGGCATCTTCGGCCGCCGGGCTTTCGGCATAGCCAAGCCCCGCCAGCAGCTCGGCCATGCGGGTCGAGTCATAGGCGTTCATCTGGCAGCCATAGGTCTTGATATGGACCGTCTTTGCCGGGGGTCTGGACATGCTTTCCTCTAGCGCATGGGGCGGCGGCGCGAAAAGGGCAAATTCACCGCCGCCCGGCCAGCACCAGCGCCAGATCCTCCCGGATCAGTTCTTCCACATGCTGGCTCAGCACCTTGCGGCTGGAAAAATCAGCAGGATGCAGCGGGTCATGAAAGCGCAGGCGCACGCTGAGCGGGCCGGACTGCAACACCCCCCAGAGATGCGGCACCATTGCCATGTCGCCATACCAGGCAAAGAGCGGGCGCTGGCGCGGGCCAAGTGGCAGGCCCTCCAGTTTCACATGGGCGATGGTGACCGGATAGACCGACACCCCCTGGCGTTCGGCGGCGGCAAAGAACGATGACTTGAAGGGCAGAACCCCGGTGCCGTCGCTCGAGGTGCCCTCCGGAAACAGCACCATGACATCGCCCGTCATGAACCGCTCCTGCAATTCGTCATGCGACGGGCCGGTGCTGTGGCGGCGCTCGCGGTTGACGAAAACACTGCCGTGCAGGCGCGCCATGACGCCAAACAGCGGCCAGTCCGCCACGTCCCGCTTGCCCACAAAGGCCAGAGGCGTTGCCGCCGCCAGAACCGGAATGTCAAGCCACGACAGATGATTGGCAGCAATGAGGGCAGGCCCGCGGGCAGGCGCGCGGCCCTCAATCACCAGACGGACCCCGATGATACGGCAGACCAGCCGGGCAAACCACACAGGAAAGCCCGCTGCCCGCTTGCCCGCAACAAACCGCCGCAGCGCCGTGAAGCCGATGACCGGCAGGCCCACCAGCAGCAGCGCCGCAATCCGCAGCACGGCCATGGCGCGGGTCATGGCAGGGCGCGCCGGAGCAGCAATGCATCCACCGGCGTTTCGCGCCCGCTGCTGTAATAGCGCGGCCGCATGCCCACCTGCACAAAGCCATGGGTCTGATAGAGGGCGCGGGCGGCGGCATTGTCGGCCGCCACATCGAGGAACAGCTGGCGCACCCCCTGGCCCGCCAGCCGCTCCACCAGATGGTGCATGAGGGCATGGGCCCCACCGCGCCGCTGGTGAGAGGGCCGCGTGCAGATGGTGATGATCTCGGCCTCATCCGCCGCCTGCTGGGTGAGCACGAAGCCCACCGGCTCGTCATGGTCGAGCACCATCAGCGCCAGGCTGCCGGGCAGGCCGAGAAGATTGGCAAGGTCGTGAGCCGTCCAGCCCCCCGCAAAACAGTCACCATGCAGGGCCGCCAGCACAGCGGCCTGCTCCGTGCCCACGGCCATGACGGCAAGGCCGGAAAGCGGCCGCAGCGCCCGCGCCTGCGGCCGGGCATCGGCAGCTTTGAGATAGAGCGGACGGGGCAGGCCGGGCGTGACCGGCAGCCGGGCGGCCAGGGCGGCAAAGCCCGCCGCCACCGGATGATCGGGGCCGGGGGCGCGGACCAGATCGGAACGTGGCGCCACCGCCAGCACCGCCTCGGCGGCACTACCCGTCACCTGCAACGGCCCAGCCGGAAGCTGCGCCGCCAGTTCCTCAAGCCGGAACAGCCCCGGTTCCATGAGGGCTGTGCCCGTGCCGTCATAGAGAGCGCCATAGCACTGACCCAGCCGGGCGTCGCTCGCCACCAGCACCGGGTGCTCTCCCAACAGCGGTGCGGCCAGTGCCAGAAGGCTGTTCACCCCGGTCACCGGCAGAGCCCGCGCCACACCCAGGCCCTGCGCGAAGGCCAGCGCAATACGCAGGCCGGTGAAGGTGCCGGGCCCCGTGGTGACGGCAAGGCGGGAGAGATCGGCCATGCCGATTCCAGCCGTTGCCAGCACGCGGCCCACCATGGGGGCCAGCACCTCGGCATGGCCGCGCTCCATGGCCAGCGCTTCCGCCGCCACCACACGGTTTTGGCCGGGGTCATAAAGTGCCGCCGAACAGCAGGCCATGGCGGTATCAAGGGCAAGCAGCATGGCAGGGCGGATAGTCTCAGCCGCAGCGCTTGGCAAGGCTGGGGAAAACCGCGGCGGCATCCCGCGTCTCAATGCGCCCGAACCCGGCCACGGCATGAACCCGTTCCGGCACCAGCCGGAAAAGGCCGAAATCGGCAAAACCAATATAACCCTCGGCCTCGGGGTGGCGGGCGAGATAGCGGGCGCGTGCTGCCTCCGCGGCGACCTGCTCCAGCCGTCCCATGATGGTGATCCGCGATCCCGTCAGCGCGTCGCCCGCATCCGGCAGTTCCGCCACCAGCAGCGCACAGCGCGGCTCCTGCGCCAGGTTCTTCATGTGCCAGGCCAGGGTGGAAAACAGGAACAGCGGAAAGCCGTCCGCGTCCTGGGCCACATTGACCAGCGAGGCATAGGGCGCGCCATCATCGGCGTTCCGGCTGGCCAGTGTTCCGGTTTTGGCCCGGCACAGCAGTTCAAACATGGCTGTGTGAGAAGCCTTCTGATCTGTCATCACGCTCGCCTTTTGCTTTTCCAGAGCCTAAAGTTCTGCCACAATTTGTTCCGGTTTCCTACCTAGAGCATCATCCCGCAAAGGGGCGTCCGGCTTGCGGATCAGATGATGCGTAACAATCCACCGCTGGCCGGTGGCTGTCGAGGCGGCGCTCTGTAAGGAAAAATACGGGATGAACAAGAAAATGCCCACCGTTGCCCTGGTTGACGACGACCGCAATATTCTCACCTCCGTTGGCATGACCCTGGAAGCCGAAGGCTATGTCGTGCAGAAATACAATGACGGCCAGGCCGCCCTGCAGGGCCTGCAGGACAATCCGCCCGACATGGCCATCTTCGACATCAAGATGCCGCGCATGGACGGCATGGAACTGTTGCGCCGCATCCGCCAGAAAACCGACCTGCCTGTCATTTTCCTCACCTCCAAGGATGACGAGATCGACGAGCTGTTCGGCCTGAAGATGGGTGCTGACGACTTCATCAAGAAGCCCTTCTCGCAGCGCCTGCTGGTCGAGCGGGTGAAGGCGGTGCTGCGCCGCTCCGGCGCACGCGACACGGTTGCCACCCCCCAGGAGGCCCCCAAGGTCATCGAGCGCGGCAAGCTCGCCATGGATCCCGACCGCCATTCCTGCAGCTGGGACGGCAAGCCCGTGACGCTGACCGTCACCGAATTCCTCATCCTCCAGTCGCTGGCCCAGCGCCCCGGCATTGTCAAAAGCCGCGATGCACTGATGGATGCGGCCTATGATGACCAGGTCTATGTCGATGACCGCACCATTGACAGCCACATCAAGCGCCTGCGCAAGAAATTCAATCAGGTGGATGAGGCCTTCGACGCCATCGAGACCCTCTATGGCGTGGGCTACCGCTTCAAGGAGCAATAGGCCAGCGTCCGGCGCATGATGATGGACAAGCCGCACGAGGCGGAAGCCGCGGAAGCCGATGACGGCACCGGTGCTGAAGCCGAACCGGAGGAGCGGCGCTCGCGCCGCGGCCGTCTGCGCGGCTGGGCGCTGGGTTCGCTCACCCGCCGCATCGTGCTGCTCAATCTCGCCGGCCTGATGATCCTCATGGGCGGCATTCTCTATTTCAACAAGCTGCGTCAGGGCCTCATTGACGCGCGCGTGCAAAGCCTCACCACCCAGGCCCAGATCATCGCCGCCGCCATTGCCGGGTCGGCCTCGGCCGATACGGGATCCATCGTCATCAACCCCGACTCGCTCAATGATGCCGGTGACACCGCCGCCGATGCCGATCCGCAGTCGAGCCTGGATTTTCCCATCGACCCGGAAAAGGCCGGCCCCGTGCTGCGCCGCCTTCTCGCCAACACCACGGTGCGCGCCCGGGTCATCGACACCGGCGGCAATCTGGTGGTGGATTCGCGCTTCCTCTATGGCGGCTCCGACATTTCCCAGAGCGATCTGCCCGCCGCCGAAGACCGCCAGCCGGACTGGTGGACGAGGGTGCTCGACTGGATCTTCGCCTCCGATTATCCGGTGCAGAAGGAATATGGCCTCGACAATGGCCGTGACTTTCCGGAAGTGTCGGCCGCCCTGAACGGCGCCAGCGTGTCCATCGTGAGGCTCAACGTCCAGAATGAGATCATCGTGCTGGTGGCCGTGCCGGTGCAGCGCTTCCGCGCCGTGCTGGGGGCGCTGGTGCTGTCCACCAAGGGCGGCGAGATTGACAATGTGCTGCGCGCCGAACGCCGCGTCGCCCTGATGACCTATGGGCTGGTGTCGCTGGTCACACTGCTGCTGTCACTGCTCATTGCCTACACCATCGCCAATCCCATCCGGCGACTGGCCGATGCCGCCGACCGGGTGCGCCGGGGCATCAACAAGCGCGTCGAGATCCCCGATTTCTCCGGCCGTCGCGACGAGATCGGCCATCTCTCGGCGGCGCTGCGCGACATGACCAACGCCCTTTACAACCGCATTGACGCCATTGAGGCCTTCGCTGCTGATGTCAGCCACGAGCTGAAGAACCCGCTGACCTCGCTCAGAAGTGCGGTGGAAACCCTGGGTGTGGTGAAGACCGATGATCAGCGCGCCCGGCTCATCGCCGTGGTCAAGGATGATGTGAAGCGGCTTGATCGGCTGATCACCGACATATCCGATGCCTCGCGCCTTGATGCCGAACTGGCGCGCGCCGAAGCCGCGCCGGTTGATGTGCTGAAACTGCTCACCGCCATCACCGCACTGGCCAATGAAATGAAGAAGGACGGCGAGGCCGCCATTGTGCTGGTGACCCAGCCGGGCCGTGACCCGGACAGGGACTGGCAGGTGGCAGGCCATGACTCACGTCTTGGCCAGGTGTTCCGCAATCTCATCGACAATGCCCGCTCCTTTGCCCCGAGGGACAGCCAGATTCATGTCCGGCTGCGCCGCCAGGGTCGAAATGTCGAGGTGCGGGTGGAGGATCAGGGGCCGGGCATTCCGCCGGAAAATCTCGAACGCATTTTCGAGCGCTTCTACACCGACCGGCCGGAGGCCTCCTTCGGCAAGAACTCGGGCCTCGGCCTGTCCATCTCGCGCCAGATTGTCGATGCCCACAAGGGCCGCATCTGGGCCGAGAACCGCCAGGGCAAGGCTGACGCGCAGGGCCACCGCCCGGTGCTGGGGGCGCGTTTTGTGGTGAGCCTGCCTGCCCTTTCACCGGACCGCCGGCCATGACCGGCAGGCCGCCGCTGCGGCAGACGGTGCATGCCACCTGCGTTGCCCTTGCAGGCCGGGGCGTGCTGCTGCGCGGGGCTTCGGGGTCGGGCAAGTCCGATCTGGCGCTCCGCCTCATGGACGCCGAGGGCTATGGCCTGGGTGCTGCGCCGCTGCGGGCTGAACTGGTGGCCGATGATCAGGTGATGGTGGAGCGGGTGGGAGAGACGCTGATGGCGTCGTGCCCGGCCAGCATCATGAACCGCATGGAAATCCGCGGCCTGGGCATTGTTGAGGTGAAGGCGGCAGAGCCGGTGGCGCTGGCGCTGGTGGTTGATCTGGTGGCGGGCGCGGCGGTGGAGCGCCTGCCCGATGACGCCGCCAGCCACACCAGCCTTCTGGGGGTCAGCCTGCCGCGCCTTGCCCTTGATCCCTTCACCGCCTCGGCGCCGGCAAAAATCCGCGCCGCCCTGTCGCTCCGCCCCTGAAAACTTGCCGGTTGCCGGAGCTTTCAAACACAGGCATAAATCCTGCCCCACGGGGAGAGACCGCATGATGCGGCAAGTGACGACAGGATGATTGGTCTGGTTCTGGTGACCCACGGGCGGCTTGCCGATGAATTCATCCATGCGTTGCAGCATGTGGTGGGACCGCAGACCCACATCGAGCCCATCTGCATTGCGCCCGAGGACCGCATGGAAAACCGCCGCGACGATATTGTGGCGGCGGTGAACCGGGTTGATGCCGGTGCCGGTATCATTATTCTCACCGACATGTTCGGCGGCACGCCGTCCAATCTGGCCATCTCGCTCTTGGAGGAGGGCCGGGTTGAGGTGGTGGCGGGGCTGAACCTGCCCATGCTGGTGAAGCTGGCCCGCATCCGCAAGGATACCTCGCTGGCCAAGGCCGCTGCCGCCGCCCAGGACGCGGGCCGCAAATATATCAACATCGCCAGTCAGATCCTGGGGGAGTGATGCCGGCGATTGCCCGTGACATGCTGATCGAAAACCAGCGCGGCCTGCATGCCCGCGCCTCGGCCAAGTTTGTGAAATGCGCCGAAGCCTTCAACGCCGACATCACCGTGACCCATGGCGGCGAGACCGTTCCTGCCACGTCCATCATGGGTCTGATGATGCTGGCCGCCGCCATCGGCTCGACCATTACGGTGGAGGCGGCGGGCCCCGAAGCCGAAAAGGCGCTGGATGCGCTTCAGGCCCTGCTCGCCGCCAAATTTGACGAGGATGACTGACGCATCACCCCGAAAAGTGCGCAGCGGTTTTCGGATCAGGTGATGCGCAATAAAGCTCACCCCGAA
>CALMWF010000015.1 GCA_937873445.1 uncultured Alphaproteobacteria bacterium | reverse complement strand
TCGCCGCGCCACACCGGCATGGCGTTGCGCTGCACGGCGGCATAGGAGGCTTCGCGGCTCATGCCCTTCTGGGTCAGCGCCAGCATGACGCGCTGCGAGTGGATGAGGCCGCCCAGCCGGTTCAGGTTCTTTGTCATGTTTTCCGGATAGACCACAAGCTTGTCGATGACCCCCGCCAGGCGGCGCAGGGCAAAGTCGAGATGCACCGTGGCGTCCGGCCCGATGCCGCGCTCCACCGAGGAATGGGAAATGTCGCGCTCGTGCCACAGCGCCACATTCTCCATGGCGGGCAGGGCGGCAGAGCGCACCAGCCGGGCCAGGCCCGTCAGGTTTTCCGTCAGCACCGGATTGCGCTTGTGCGGCATGGCCGAGGATCCCTTCTGGCCGGGCGAGAAATATTCCTCGGCCTCCAGCACCTCGGTGCGCTGCAGGTGGCGGATTTCCGTGGCCAGCCGCTCGATGGACGAGGCAACCACGCCCAGCACGGAAAAATACATGGCATGGCGGTCCCGCGGGATGACCTGGGTGGAGACCGGTTCCACCGTGAGGCCCATGCGTTCGGCCACATGCGCCTCCACCGACGGATCGATGTTGGCAAAGGTGCCCACCGCGCCGGAAATGGCGCAGGTTGCCACCTCGGCCCGGGCCGCCACCAGCCGGGCGCGGGCGCGGCTGAACTCGGCATAGGCCTCGGCCATCTTCAGACCGAAGGTCACCGGCTCGGCATGGATGCCATGGCTGCGCCCGATGCACACCGTGTCCTTGTGCTCGAAGGCGCGCTTCTTCAGCGCCGCCAGCAGCAGGTCCACATCCTCGATCAGCAGGTCGGCGGCGCGCACCAGCTGGATGTTGAAGGTGGTGTCGAGCACGTCCGACGAGGTCATGCCCTGATGGACGAAGCGCGCCTCCGGCCCGACGATTTCAGAAAGATGGGTGAGGAAGGCGATGACATCATGCTTCACCTCGGCCTCGATCTGGTCAATGCGCGCCACATCAAACATGGCGTTGCGGCCCTTGTCCCAGATCACCTTCGCGGCATCCATCGGCACAATGCCCAGCCTGGCCTGGGCGTCCGCGGCATGGGCCTCGATCTCGAACCAGATCTTGAACCGGGTCTGCGGCTCCCAGATCTGGGCCATTTCCTTGCGCGTATAACGGGGGATCATCGGCGACCTCGCAAACAGTGTCGGTTGCGGTCTATCAAATCGGGGGCAGGGGGGCGAGGGTCAATTTGCCCCGCCGGAAATTGTCATCGGCACGGCCACGAAGCGCCGGTCCGGGCCCTCAAACCCCACCGTCCTCACCGCCACCAGCACGGCATAGCGGGCCTCGCCCTGGTCGGGCCGCACCACCATTTCCAGTTCATAGCCCAGCGTGCAGCCGCGAGAGGCCGGCACCGAGGAATCGGCATGGGCGGCAAGCACCTTGCCCGTGCGCGCCTCCGACAGGGTCAGGCGGAAGCCGTGCAGCTTGCCGTCCTCGGTGGGGCAGTCGGGCCGGCCCGGAAAGGTGATGTCCTCCAGCGCCACATCATAGTGGCCGTCTTCCGACCCGGCCCAGGGGGTGGTGTCAAAGCGCATGTGGCGGCGGTCTGCCACCACTTCACTTTCAGGATTGTGCGCCAGCACCTGCATGTTGCCGCCCAGCCGCAGCCGCTGCAGCAGCGGCCGCGCCAAAGCAAAGGCCTGCGCCCGGGCGGCGGTCACATCCGCCTGTTCCGTGTCCAGCCGCACCCGGAAGGGTGACGGCGGCAGCCATTGGTCACGCGTCATGTCCACGGCGAAAATCTCGGCATAGGGAAAGCCGGAACCGTCCTGCACGCCAAACTGCTCAAAGGCAAAAACGGCGCCATCGGGCGTGAAGCCAAGCGGGTTGAGCCGGGCCGAATCCCCCGCCTGGGCCGCCCCCGCCAGCATCACGAGCACCGCCAGCGCCCGCCACATCAGAAGGCCCGGAAGGTGAGAATGGTGTAGGTGTCCTTGATGTGCGGCACGATGTGAACCTTATCGGCGATGAAGCGGCCGATGTCCTCGCCCTCCTCAAGGTAGAATTTCACCAGCAGGTCGAAGGCGCCGGAGGTGGAATAGATTTCCGAGGCGATTTCGGCATCGGCAAGGGCGGTGGCCACCTCATAGGTCTTGCCCAGCTCGCATTTGATCTGCACGAAGAAGGCCCGCATTGCTCACCCCGTCATTGACTGTCGCGGACAAAGCCGCCGGATTCCACCTTGTACCACACAAAGGGCGGTGGCGTCAGGTCGCCATGACCGTCAAAGCTGATGGCGCCCAGCACCGTATTGAGATCGCGTGCCCCCTTCAGCCAGCGCGTCAGCCCCGGCCCGTCATTGACCTTGCCGGCCCGCGCCGCCGCGCCATAGGCCTCAACCGCCGCATAGGCCGGCAGCACCGCACCCTCCGCCACCACTCCACCGGCCTTGAGGGCATCGGCCACCGGCCTGGCGGCTGGGCTTGCCAGCGGATCAGCCGGGAAGGTGACGCGCGTGCCGATGGCCGCTTCGCCAGCCGCCTTCAGGTATGCGCCGTCCAGCAGGCTGTCCGAACCGAACAGCGCCACCGTCTGTCCCGTTTCCTTCACCTGCCGCGCCACCAGCCCGGCATCGCCGGGGTCCATATGGGCGAAATAGACGGCCGCAACCGCGCCCATGTCCTTCACCAGACCGCCGTAATCCGCCTCGCCCGCCTTCACCGCAAAGGCCAGCGCGCGGGTTCCAGGCGCGCGGGTGAAAGTTTCGGCCAGCGCCTTGGCCGCCGGGCTGCCATCACCCACCACGGCAATCCGGCCCGCAGGGATTTCCCCGCCAATCCGCGCCGCCGCCAGTTCGCCCTGGGCGTCGTCGCGCCCGGTGATGCGCAGCGCCAGTGCGCTGAGGCTGGTGAAGGCAGGATCGGTGATGACAGGTGAAATCATCACCACCCCGGCCTCGTCATAGAGCGGGGCAGCCGCCTGGGCGGCTGCCATGCAGGCGGGGCCGACCACCAGCCGCACATCCCGCGCAATGAGATCGCGCGCCACCGCGGCGGCGCGGTCGCCGTCGCAATTGTCATCGGCGGCCTCGAAAACCAGCAGTTCGCCGTTGATGCCGCCCGCCGCATTGATGGCGGCCACCCCGGCCTCCGCCCCCTTGGCCAGGCCCGTGCCCAAGGCGCCATAGGCGCCCTTCATGGGCCCCTGGGCCGCCACCCGGATTTCGGCCCGGGCCGGGCTGACGGCAGCGGCAATGACCAGCAGGACAGCAAGATGCGCGCGCATCACGGCTCCAAAGCAAAACCCGCGCGGGAGATTGCCGCGCGGGTTCGCCAGTTTCAAGAGTGGTCTACTTGATGGCCGGATCTTCGGCGAATTTTCCGTCCTGGAAGCGGTAGAACACGTATTTCGGGTCCTTCAGGTCGCCCTTCTCGTTGAAGGCAAGCGTGCCGATGATGGTCTCCACCGGATTGCCGGCGCGCAGCCATTCCGACACCTTCTTGCCATCCGTCGAAGCAGCGCCCTTGATGGCCGCCACATAGGCCTGCACCGAGGCATAGGTGACAAGGGTGAAGCCCTCCGGTTCGAAGCCCGCGTCCTTGAAGCTCTTCACCGCCTGCGCCGCCGAGGGCAGGTTGCGCGCGTCAGGCGCGAAGGTGAAGATGAAGCCGTCCGACGCCTTGCCCGCAATCTGGGCCAGTTCCTCGGTGTTGTTGGCGTCACCCGAAATGCCCTGGGCCATCAGCCCCTGGTCACGCATCTGGCGCAGGATGAGGCCGATGTCGGTGTGATAGGCGCCGAAATAGACCACATCGATGCCCGCCGCCTTCATCTTCGACACCAGCGCCGAAAAGTCCTTTTCACCGGCGGTGATCGACTCGTTCATCACTTCCTTCAGCCCGTCGGCATTCATCGCCTTGCGGGTTTCATCGGCCAGGCCTTTGCCATAGGCCGACTTGTCGTCAATGATGGCAACATTCTTGCCCTTGTAGGTGGCGGCGATGTATTTGCCCGCCACCGTGCCCTGGGCGTCGTCGCGGCCGCAGGCGCGGGTCACGTTCCAGCCGCCCTCATCGGTCAGCACCGGATTGGTCGAGGCCGGCGAGATCATCACAATCCCTTCCTCCTCATAGACCTTGGAGGCCGGAATGGACGAACTTGAGCAATAGTGGCCAATGACGCCCTTGACGCCCTTGCCCGCCAGCTGGTTGGCCACCGCCACCGCCTGCTTCGGGTCGCAGGCATCATCGCCAATCTCGGCCACCAGCTTTTCGCCGTTGACGCCGCCGGCGGCGTTGATGTCCTTCACCGCCATTTCCACGCCGCGCTTCATCTGTTCGCCGATGACCGCCACCTGGCCGGAAACCGGACCTGCCACACCCATCAGGATGTCAGCGAAGGAGGCCTGACCGCCCATCGCCATGGCAAGGCCGAAGGCAGCGCCCGCCAACAAAAATTTCTTCATTTGAAGTCTCCACGAAAGATTATTCGCCACGGCCAGCGGCCTGACGACACAATGTTAGCAAGCCCCGGAGACGGGCAGGACTGCGGCCTTGGCATGGCTGCGCTGCAAAAACGCCAGCCGCGCTGATATTACGCACGAAAAACCGCGCGGGAGGGGTGCTCCCGCGCGGCTGAAAAGCCGGATGTGCCGAATTACTTCAGCAGGCTCGGATCTTCGGCATACTTGCCGTCGGACCACTTGTACATCACGTAGCTGTTGGCGGTGATGTCACCCTTTTCGTTCAGCTTGATGTCGCCCACCACGGTCGGAACCGTGTTGCCGGCACGCAGCCACTTGGCCAGTTCCTTGGAGTCGAGCGTCTTGCCCGCCGCCGCAGCCGCAGCCCACATCTGGATGGCGGCATAGGTGTAGAGCGTATAGCCCTCCGGGTCATACTTGTCGGCCTTGAACTCCTCGATCACCTTGGCCGAAGCCGGGTTGTTGCGCGGATCGGGCGCGAAGGTGAACAGCATGCCTTCGCCAGCCGGACCGGCAATGGTCCAGAACTCGGCGGTGTTGAAGGCGTCGCCCGACACCATGAGGGCGTTCAGGCCCTGCTCACGCATCTGACGCAGGATGAGGCCGCCTTCGGTGTGGTAGCCACCGACATAGACCACGTCCACGCCCGCTTCCTTCATCTTGGAGACGAGGGCGGTGTAGTCCTTTTCACCGGCGGTGTAGGACTCAACCAGCACTTCCTTGCCGCCGAGGCCATTGAAGGCCTTGCGGGTTTCGTCGGCCAGACCCTTGCCATAGGCCGACTTGTCGTCGATGAAGGCAACCTTCTTGTCCTTGTACTTGTTGTACAGGAAGTTGCCGGCAACCTTGCCCTGATCGTCGTCACGGCCGCAAACGCGGGCCACGTTCCACGGGCCTTCGTCGGTGAACTTCGGGTTGGTGGAAGCAGGCGTGATCTGCAGGATGCCTTCCTCGGCATAAACCTGCGAGGCCGGGATCGACGAACCGGAGCAGAAGGCGCCGGCCACGAACTTCACGCCCTTGGAGGAGAGCTGGTTGGCCGCAGCCACGGCCTGCTTCGGATCGCAGGCGTCATCGCCGATTTCCAGAACGACCTTCTCGCCGTTCACACCGCCAGCCGCGTTGATGTCCTTGACCGCCATTTCGGCGCCGCGCTTCAGCTGCTCGCCGAAGGAAGCATACTGGCCGGTGATCGGGCCCTGCACGCCGATGGTCACATCCGCCAGGGCCGTGGAGGCCGACAGGGCGGCAGCAAAGCCCAGCGCGATGCCAGACAGAGCAAGTTTCTTCATTCGAGTTCTCCCTTGAAAAATCTCGTTATAGTCCGTTGGGCAGTGTCGCCCCGGAGCGCCGACTATTGCGCAACCGGAAGGATTTGGAAAGGGGCTTTTCCGCCCCCGCAGCAAAGACTTAATGGCCCTTTGAACGGGCTCATGCCAGGTCTCGGGGCCAATGCCCGGACAAAACGGCAGGCCGGGGTGCCTCAGCCCTTCTGTTTCCAGCCAAACGGGCCGGCCCGATCATAAAGCCAGGGATATTGCGTCACCATCTGGCTGGCCCGGGTCATCTGATAACCGGCCAGCGCGCCGGCAATCAGCACCGCCGTATCGGTCAGCCAGTAGTGCAGCGAGGCCAGATTGCCGTTGAACAGCGAGAAATGCAGGAACCGCAGGCCAAGCCCCATGGGGATCATATACAGCACCGGCATCCAGATGGGCCGCCACTTCAGCGCCAGGCTGCGGCCGGCCATGAAGGCGGCCCCGCCGCCGATCAGCACCGTCATGATGAGGAAGACGGACAGCTTGTCTTCGATCAGGAACGACATGTCAGTGGCTCCCCTCCAGATAGGCGGCGCGGATTTCCGGCTTGGCCAGAAGCTCCTTGCCGGTGCCGGAAATGGTGATGTTGCCGTTCACCATGACATAGGCCTGATGGGCCAGCTTGAGCGCATGGAAGGCGTTCTGCTCCACCAGGAACACGGTCAGGCCCTGCCTTTGGTTAAGTTCCCGGATGACCGAGAAGATCTGCTTGACGATGATCGGCGCCAGACCCAGCGACGGCTCGTCCAGCAGCAGCAGCCGCGGCCGCGCCATCAGCGCCCGGCCGATGGCCAGCATCTGCTGCTCGCCGCCCGACAGCGTGCCGCCACGCTGGCCGGAACGCTTGCCCAGAATGGGGAACATCTCAAACACCATTTTGGTGTCTTCGTCGAAATACTTCGGATCGCTGACGGTGGCCCCCATCTGCAGGTTTTCCAGTACCGTCATGCGCGGGAAGATGCGCCGCCCTTCCGGTGACTGCGAAATGCCGAGATGGGCAATGTGATGGGCCGGCATTTTGGTAATGTCCTGGCCGTCGAAGGTGATGCTGCCCTTGCGCGCCCGCTGGGCACCGGAAATGGTCATCATCAGGGTGGACTTGCCGGCCCCGTTGGAGCCGATGAGGGTGACGATCTTGCCCTCCGGCACATCCATGTCGATGCCCTTGAGAGCCTGGATCTTGCCGTAGAAGGTTTCCACCCCACGGCACGAGAGAAGGGTCTTGCTCATGTCCGGCCTCCCTTCTTCGCCGTCTTCCTGGCCGCCTTCCTGGCCACGGGCCGGGCGGATTTCTTGGCCACAGGCTTGGTTTTCCTGGCCGCCGGCTTGCGCGCCGGCGTGGCGGTTTTGGCGGCGGTCCTGGCGGTGCTGCGGACGGCCCCGGTGGTCATGACCGGAAGGTCTTCATTGCCCAGGGGGGCTGCCCCCTGTTCGCGCTCGATGGGCTGGTGCACCGCCTCCTCGACAATCGCCTCCACCTCGGCGACCGTGTCTTCCTCGCTTTCCTCCACGCCCAGATAGGCGCGGATCACCGCGTGGTTGTTGCGCACCTCATCCGGCGTGCCCTGAGCAATCTTCTGGCCATAATCCAGCACCACAATATGGTCGGAAATGCCCATGACCACGCTCATGTCGTGCTCGATCAGCAGAATGGCGATCTTGTGGTCGTTCTTGATGGACAGAAGCAGCCGGTTGAGCAGGTCGGACTCGCGCGGGTTCAGACCCGCCGCCGGTTCATCAAGACAAAGCAGGCGCGGGTTGGTGCACATGGCCCGGGCGATTTCCAGACGGCGCTGGTCGCCATAGGGCAATTCGCCCGCCGGATCGTCGGCCCGGTCGATGAGGCTGATGGTCTCCAGCCAGTGGCGCGCCTTGTCCACCGCGTCGCGGTGAGCAGCCTTGTAGCCGGGGGCATTGAAAATGCCGCCCAGCGTGAAGCCCGACGCCTTCATCAGGGTGTTGTGCTGCGCCACCATCAGGTTTTCCAGAACCGTCATGCCGGAAAACAGGCGGATGTTCTGGAAGGTGCGCGCCACCTTGGCGGTGCGCGCGATGCGGAAGTCATCCATCCGCTCGAGCATGAAGTCGCCGCCGTCATCATGGCTGAGCGTGATCATGCCTTCAGTCGGCTTGTAGAAGCCGGTGATGCAGTTGAACACCGTGGTCTTGCCGGCGCCATTGGGGCCGATCAGGGCGGTGATGTCATTGCGTCCGGCCTGGAACGACAGGTCGTTGATGGCCACGAGGCCGCCGAAACGCATGGTCAGATGCTCGACGCGGAGCAGGGGGTTCAGGGGAAACGTGCTCATCAGCCGTGCCCCTCGCCTACGAGATCAGCCGACACGGCCTTCTTCTCCTTGAGATAAACGGTAGGATCGCGGCTGGTGACAAGACCGCGCGGTTTCCAGCGCATGATCAGCACCATGGCCAGACCCACCGCCAGCATGCGCAGCTGCACCGGATCAAAGCCCTCCGGCAGGATGGCCTTGAGGAAGTTCATTTCGCGGAACACCTCGAAGAACCCGACAATGACCACGGCGGCGGCAACAACGCCGATCTGCGAGCCGAGGCCACCCAGCACCACGATGGCGAGGATGGTGGCCGACTCGAGGAAGTTGAAGCTCTCCGGGCTGATGAAGCCCTGGCGGGTGGCGAAGAACGACCCCGCAAAGCCCGCGAACATGGCGCCGATGGCAAAGGCGGTAAGCTTGGTGTTGGTGGTGTTGATGCCCAGCGACCGGCAGGCAATCTCATCCTCGCGCAGCGCCTCCCAGGCCCGCCCGATGGGCAGCTTGCGGAGCTTCATGGTGACGTAGTTGGTAATCAGCGCCAGCACCAGAATGACGTAATAGAGAAAGACGATGCGCTGGATCGGCTTGGGACTGAGCCCGAAGGTGGCGGCAAAGCCGCCCGGACTGTCATCAAAGGGCAGGCCGAAGAAGGAGGGCCGCGGAATGCCCGACACGCCGTTCGGTCCGCCGGTGAAGTCCATCCAGTTGATCAGCACAATGCGGATGATCTCACCGAAGGCCAGCGTCACGATGGCCAGATAGTCGCCGCGCAGGCGCAGCACCGGAAAGCCCAGGATCATGCCCCACAGGGCCGCCAGAATGCCGGCGATGGGCAGGGTGACGAAGAAGGCCCAGGGCAGAATGCCCTCGCCGAACCAGGCGGGGAAATAGCGCGTGGCCAGCAGCCCGTAGGAATAGGCGCCCACCGCATAGAAGGCGACATAGCCAAGGTCGAGCAGTCCGGCGAGACCCACCACCACGTTGAGCCCCCAGCCGAGCATGACATAGGTGAGAACCAGAATGCCGAGATCGACGATGCGCCGTTCCATCTGTGGAAACAGCATGGCGATGAAAGGCAGCGCCACGGCCAGGACAAGCAGTGTGGGGGCAAGGAACTTGCCCCAGTCGATGGCCGTCTTGGCCTTGGCGGTGGCAAGGGCCGCCGTCTGCGGTGCCGCCCGCCCCTGGGCGGCCATTTTGCCCATGCCGTAAAGCAGCGACAGCAGGCGCACCGCCACCACGGCGGCCACCATGCCGAAGGCCCACAGCGGCCGGTATTCCAGAATGAGCGTGCCCGAACCGGAGGTGGTGCGCAGACCCACCAGCGGCCCGAGAATGGCCAGCGCCAGAAGGAAGGTGACCAGCAGGTCCTTGGCCATTTCGGCGGGTGTCAGCGCCACCTGCTCCTGAGTGATTTTTGTGTCCTTGGCAGGTCCGGCCATGATTACACCTTTTCCACTTCAGGACGGCCGAGAATGCCCTGCGGCATGAAGATCAGCACCGCCGCCAGCATGGCGAAGGCCGCCACGTCCTTGTATTCCACAGTGAAATAGGCCGACCAGAAGGTTTCGATGAGGCCGATGATGATGCCGCCCAGCATGGCCCCCGGCAATGAGCCAATGCCGCCCAGCACCGCGGCGGTGAATGCCTTGATGCCGGCCAGGAAGCCGACATAGAAATCAGTGACGCCGTAATAAAGGAAGAACATCAGCCCGGCCACGGCGGCAAGTGCGGCGCCGATGATGAAGGTGATGGAAATCGTCTTGTCCACGTCGATGCCGAGCAGTGAGGCCATTTTCATGTCCTGCTCGCAGGCCCGCTGGGCCCGGCCCAGCGAGGTGCGGGTGATGATGGCGGTGAAGATCGCCATCAGGATCAGGGTGGTGATGACAATGATGATCTGCATGTTGGACAGCCGCACCACGAACTCGCCGTTCTCGCTGGTGCGCTTCATGATTTCCATGCCGCCGGTGACAATGGGCTGCAGCGGCTTGGGCCGGCCGCCCTGGGCCACGCGCACGAACTCCTGCAGCACAATGGACATGCCGATGGCGGAAATCAGCGGTGCCAGCCGGAACGAGCCGCGCAGGGGCCGGTAGGCCAGGCGCTCGATGGTCCAGTTGAAGGCCGCCGCGATGATCATGGCGATGAGCACCACCAGAATGAGCGCCAGCAGCGTGATGAACACGCCGCCACCGCCGGTGATGCCGAACATGATGAGAGCGATGACCGAAACGAAACCGCCCACCATGAACACATCACCATGGGCGAAATTGATCATGCCGATGATGCCGTAAACCATCGTATAGCCGATGGCGATGAGGCCATAGATGGACCCCAGTGTAATGCCGTTGATGAGCTGCTGGAGAAAATACTCCATTGGCCCCCCCTTGATCCCTGTTGCCTGTCATAAAACCCCCGGCTCTTGGTGGCCGGGGTTTCCTGTCCTTTAGAGAAGGATGGCCCATATGACAAGGCAAGTCACAAATGGATGTCGCCAGAATTTTTATGCCTGACAGAGTGAAATCACTGCGCGCGCGGGTGATGGCGAGAAAATTCGCTAAATCATCGGCGCTCACACGGTGGGATGTTGCAATTGGTAGGGCGCCTTCCGGCCAAAGTGGCGGGTGGCGGGATTGACAGGCTGGGGAGGGGGGCGTAAAGCCCAGTATCGAACTGTCATATATCAATCCGGCATACCATGAACATCAGAACCCTCTGCCTCGGCATCCTCTCCATCCGCGAAGCCTCCGGCTATGAAATAAAGAAGGAGATTGAGGCCGGGCGCTTCAGCTATTTCATCGAGGCGAGCTTTGGCTCCATCTATCCCGCCCTCACCCAGTTGCTGAAGGACGGGCTGGTGAGCGTGCGGGCCGAGGAAAAGGCGGGCCGCCCCGACAAGAAGGTCTATGCCATCACCGAGGCTGGCCGCCGGCAATTGCCGCGCTGGCTGGCGGTCGAACCGGCGCCCGACAAATACAAATCGGAATTTCTGTTCATGATGCTGATGCAGGAACACCTTGACCCCGCCCGCCGTCTGGCTGCCATGGAGATTCAGATTGCGCGCCTGAAGGAGGATCTGGCCAGCATCCATTGCTGCCGGGCGGATTTTCCCGCCACCCCGGCCAGCAGTTTTGTTTCGGGCTATGGCGAGGCGATCATTGCTGCCGCTCTGGCCTATGTTGAAGCTCACCGCGCCCGCCTGGGCGATGCCGCCCCGGCCGAAGCCGCCGCCTGATTTCGGAGACCCCCATGCGCCGCGTAGTGTATTTCATTCTGGTGACGCTTGTTCTCGGCGGTATGGCCGGAGGCATCGCCTTCTATGCCTTCAACTTCAAGCCGAAGATGATCACCACCGCCATCTCCAGCGCGCCGAAGCCGGTGGAAACCATATCCGCTGCCGCCGTGACCCAGGACAACTGGCAGGGCGAGGTCAAGGCCATCGGCACCACCGTGGCACCCCAGGGCGTCAACATCATGCCGGAAGTGACCGGCGTGGTGGTGAAGCTCGGCTTCGACTCGGGCCAGTATGTTGAGAAGGGCACGGTGCTGGCGGTTCTGGATGCCACCGCCGAAGAGGCTCAGCTCAAGAACCTCACCGTGCAGCTGGCCAATGCCCAGCGCGACCTCGACCGCGGCAAGACCCTGCAAGCCAAGGGCTTCGTGGCCAAGGCCGACATTGACAAGCTGACCACTGCGCGTGACGCGCTCAAGGCCAATGTCGATCAGACCACCGCCATCATCGACAAGAAGACCATCACCGCGCCCTTTGCCGGGGCGCTTGGCCTGCGCCAGATGTCTCTGGGCAGTTATGCCGCGCCGGGCAATCCCATTGTCTGGATCCAGCAGGTTGATCCCATCTTTGTCGACTTCACCGTCACCGAGGCCGACTTTGGCCAGGTTAAGACCGGCCAGAATTTCAGCGCAGCCTTTGACGCCATGCCCGGCCAGACCTTCGCCGGCACGCTGACCGCCACCGACGCCAGGATTTCCGCCGCCAGCCGCATGATCACCGTGCGCGGCCAACTGGCCAACCCCGACCACCGGCTGCTGCCCGGCATGTATGCCAATGTGCGCGTCGCCACCGGTGCCGCCCGCGCCGTTCTCACCGTGCCGCAGACCGCTGTCACCTATTCGCTCTACGGCAATACGGTGCTGAAGGTGGTGCCCGCCAGCACGCTGGAAAAGGACGCCCAGGCCGATCAGCTTGCCGTGGTCCGCGCCATCGTCAAGACCGGCGCGGTGAAGGATGGCAAGGTTGAGGTGACCGAAGGACTTGCCGCCGGCGACCAGGTGGTCATTGCCGGCCAGAACAAGGTTGATCAGGGCAGCCACGTGGTCATCAACAACACCATCCCGTTGACCCCGCCTGCCACCCCCGCCGAGTGAACCGAGACTGCGCGCCATGCATTTCACCGACATTTTCGTCAAGCGTCCGGTCCTTGCCACGGTGGTCAGCCTGCTGTTGCTGCTGACCGGCCTGCAATCGGTCTTCAAGCTGCAGATCCGCCAGTTTCCCGAGGTGGCCGACACCAAGATCACCGTCACCACCGTCTATGCCGGCGCCAACGCCGACCAGATCAAGGGCTTCATCACCACGCCGCTGCAGCAGGCCGTGGCCTCCACCGAGGGTGTGGACACCATTGAAAGCTCATCCGCCCAGAACGTTTCCCAGATCATCCTGAAGCTGCGGCTTGATGCCAATGCCGACCGGGCGCTCTCCGACGTTCTCTCCAAGGTGAACGAGGTCAAGAGCAACCTGCCGGAGGATGCCTCGGACCCCATCGTGCAGCGCCAGACCGGGGCGGGCTTCGCCATGATGTATATCAGCTTCAAAAGCGCTGATATGACTTCGCCGCAGATCAGCGATTACCTCAACCGCGTGGTCCAGCCGAAGCTGCAATCGGTCAATGGCGTGGCCTCGGCCGAAATCCTGGGCGGCGCCACCTTCGCCATGCGCGTCTGGCTCGACCCCGACCGCATGGCCGCCCTCGGCATCACGCCGCTGGATGTGCGCGGCGCCTTGGCCGCCAACAACTTCACCACCGCCGCCGGCCAGGTGAAGGGCACCTATACGCTGAAGAACATCAATGCCCAGACCTCGCTGGAAAACCCGGAGGATTTTGCCAATCTGGTGGTGACGGTGAAGGACGGCCAGGTGATCCGGCTGGGTCAGATTGCCCGCGTTGAACTTGGCACCGAGAACTATGACGTGAACTCGGCCTTCGATCAGGTGCAGGCGGTGTTCATGGGCATCACCGCCACGCCTGAGGCCAATCCCCTGACCGTGGCCGAGAACGTGCGCCAGGCCATTCCGGAGCTGCAGCGCGTGCTGCCCCAGGGCATGGAGGTGAAGATCGCCTTCGACGGCACCGACTTCATCAACGCCTCCATTGCCGAGGTGGTGAAGACCCTGGTTGAAGCCACCCTCATCGTCATCGTCATCATCTTCCTGTTCCTCGGCGACATCCGCTCGACCATCATTCCGGTCATCACCATTCCGCTGTCGCTCATCGGCGTGGCCGTGCTGCTGCTCGCCATGGGCTATTCCTTCAACCTGCTGACGCTGCTCTCCATGGTGCTGGCCATCGGCCTGGTGGTGGACGACGCCATCGTGGTGGTGGAAAACATCTACCGCCACATCGAGGACGGCATGTCGCCCTTTTCCGCCGCCCTGCAGGGGGCGCGTGAAATCACCGGGCCGGTCATCGCCATGACCATCACGCTGGCCGCCGTCTATGCTCCCATCGGCTTTCTCGGCGGCATTACCGGCGCGCTGTTCCGCGAATTTGCCTTCACGCTGGCGGGCGCCGTCATCGTCTCGGGCTTTGTGGCGCTCACCCTGTCGCCCATGATGACCTCAAAGCTCCTGCGCAAGGGCGGCCACGACACGCGCTTCGGCCGTCTGGTGGACCGCACCTTCACCGGCCTGCAGAATTTCTATGGCCGCCGGCTGGACGGCACCCTGCGCAACCGCGCCGTGGTGGCCTGGGTGGCGCTGCTGCTGGTCGGCTTCTCCGGCGTTCTCTATTCCGCCACCAAGGCGCAGTTGGCCCCGGCCGAGGATCAGGGTGTGCTGTTCCACTTCGTCAATGCGCCGGAACACACCAACATCGACTATGTCCGCCTCTATTCCAAAAAGCTCGACGACGTGCTCATGGCTGTGCCGGAACGCAAGAACCTGTTCAGCGTCGATGGCTTCCCCAACGGCCATCAGGCCTTCAAGGGCCTCATCCTCAAGCCCTGGGACCAGCGCTCGCGCTCAGACACCGCCATTCTCGCCAGCCTGCAAAAAAGCTTCAATGACATTGCGGGTGTGAAGATCTTCGCCACGGCCCCCGCCGCCATTCCTGCCGGTGCCGGTGAAATGCCGGTCGAATTCGTGCTCACCCACCCGACGGATTATCAGGCCCTGGCCGATGTCACGGCCAAGCTTCAGGAAGCGGCCAAGACCAGCGGCCTGTTCATCTTCACCAACACCGACCTGCGCTTCACCACGCCACAGGTGGAGTTCGTCATCGACAAGGACCGCGCCAACCAGCTCGGCATCACCATGCGTGACATCGGCGCCACGCTGGCTACCCTTCTCGGCGGTAATAATGTCAACCGCTTTTCCATTCAGGGCCGCTCCTATGAGGTGATCCCGCAGGTGCCGCGCGAGGACCGCGCCACCGCCGCCGACATTCTCAAATATCAGGTGCGCGCCGCCGATGGTTCCATGGTGCCGCTGTCATCCTTCATCAAGCAGGATGAGAGCGTCCAGCCCAACAGCCTCAACACCTTTCAGCAGTTGAACTCGGCCTCCTTCCAGGCCGTGCCCTTCCCCGGCCACACGGTGGGTGAGGGCCTGGCCTTCCTGCAGGCCAAGGCCAATGAGATCATGCCCCAGGGCATGGCCTATGATTACAAGGGTGAAAGCCGCCAGTTCATGAAGGAAGGCAACACCCTGGCCGTCACCTTCGGTTTTGCGCTGCTGCTCATCTATCTGGTGCTGGCGGCGCAGTTTGAAAGTTTCCGCGATCCCTTCATCATTCTGATCGGCTTGCCCGCCACCCTGTTCGGCGCACTCTTCGTGCTGTTCATTCTGGGCGAAGTGAACGGCGCCATGCAGAACATCACCCCCTTCAACATCGGCTCCGGCACCATCAACATCTACACCCAGATCGGTCTGGTGACGCTGATCGGCCTCATCTCCAAGCACGGCATTCTCATGACCGAGTTTGCCAACAAGTTGCAGGAGCGCGACGGGCTGGACAAATTCGCCGCCATCAAGGAAGCGGCCAAGATCCGTCTCCGCCCCATCCTCATGACCACGGCGGCCATGGTCATCGGTGTGCTGCCGCTGCTGTTTGCCAATGGCGCGGGCGCCAAGAGCCGCTTTGACATCGGCATCATCATCGCCGCGGGCATGACGGTGGGCACGCTCTTCACCCTGTTCATCACCCCCGCCATCTACACCTTCCTGGCGCGTGACCATCAGGCCATGCGCGAGGCCCAGCGGGCCGCCGCCGCCGAGGAGGATCGGCTGAACGCCGCCGAACGCGAGAAAACCTTCCACCACTGATGCACCATCACCGTGGGGTGCGCGGGCATCGGTGGTGTCTGGCGCCGCCTGACTTTTGAGGATGGCAGCACAGTCAGAAGGCGGCTCGCCAACCATCATGAAGAGCGGTCTCACCCCCGCTCGAAAGGCCAGGATCCATGGACATTCCCCGTATCTTCACCATCAGTGAAAGCGCCCATCGCATCCACAATCCCTTCAGCGCTGAAAAACTGGCCACCCTGGGTGCTGTCCTGCGGCTGGAACCGGACATGCGCCTGCTCGACCTCGGCAGCGGCTCGGGCGAAATGCTGTGCACATGGGCGCGTGACCACGCCATCACCGGCACCGGCATTGACAAAAGCCCGCTGTTCACCGCCCAGGCCAGGGCGCGTGCCGAAGAACTGGGGGTGGCCCGGCGCGTCAGCTTCATCCATGGCGATGCCACGGGCCATGTGGCCCCGGAAAAGGTCGACATTGCCGCCTGCATCGGTGCCACCTGGATCGGCGGCGGCGCGGCCGGCACCCTGGCCCTGCTGGCCCGCAGCCTTGTTCCCGGCGGCATGATCCTCATCGGTGAACCCTTCTGGCGCCAGCTTCCGCCCAGCGACGAGGTGGCCCGCCATTGCCTTGCCGGGGCGATTGCCGACTTTCTGCCGCTGCCCGATCTCATCACCGTCTTTGGCGATCGGGGCTATGACGTGGTGGAAATGGTGCTGGCCGATCAGGACAGCTGGGACCGCTATGAAGCGGCCAAATGGCTCACAATGCGGCGCTGGCTCGATGCCAATCCCGATGACGCTTTCGCGGGCGAGGTGCGCCAGCTTCTGAACACGGAACCCCGGCGCCATGCCGCCTACACCCGCGACTATCTGGGCTGGGGCGTCTTTGCCCTGCTGGCGCGCTAGCGGGCCTCACCCCTCCAGTGCGGCAAAGGCCTCGGCCATGCGTGCAAGCGCCCGCTTCAGGTCATCGTCAGACGCCGCAAAGGACAGGCGGATCGAGGTTGCCGCGCCGAAGGCCGTGCCCGGCACGGTGGCAATGCCATGCGCCTCCAGCAGCCAGTCGGCCAGGGCCTCCACCGTATCCATGACGTGATTGCCCGCCCGCCTGCCGAGAAGACTGGAGACATCGGGGAAGGCATAGAAGGTACCGGGAATCTGCCCGATGGCCACACCCGGCATGGCCCGCAGCGCCCCCAGCACCAGGTCGCGCCGCCGCCGGTAGGCCTCGCGCATCTTCACCACCTCGTCGCGCCCGCCGGCCAGTGCTGCCAGGGCGGCCACCTGCACAAACTGGTTGGCCCCGGCGCTGACAATGCTCTGCATGCGCCCCATGGCCTGGGCCACGGGCAGGGGGGCCGCCGCATAGCCAAGCCGCCAGCCGGTCATGGCAAAGCCCTTGGAAAAGCCGTTCACCGTCACCGTGCGCTCCAGCATGTCCGGCAGCGACCCGAAGGACACCATCTCGCCGTCGAACAGGATGTATTCGTAGATCTCGTCGGCCAGCACCATCAGCCGGTCGTGGCCGCGCACCACCGCAGCCAGCGCCGCCATTTCAGCCCGCGACCACACCGCGCCGGTGGGGTTGCACGGCGAGTTCAGCATGATGAGTTTGGTTCTCGGCGTGATGGCGGCGGCAATGCGCGCCACCGGCACCTTGTAGCCCTCATCCACCCCGGCGCTGAGCACCACCGGTGTGCCGCCCGCGAATTTCACCGTGATCTCATAGGACACCCAGAAGGGCGCCAGCATGATGACCTCGTCCCCCGGCCCGATGAGCGACAGGATCGCATTGGTGATGGCCTGCTTGGCGCCATTGGCAATGATGATGTTGCCCGGCTGATAGGTGAGGCCGTTTTCGTCCTTGAGCTTGGCTGCGAGGGCAGCGCGCAGATCGGCCATGCCGGGCGCTGGCGCATAATGGGTAAAGCCCCTGGCCATGGCGTCGGTGGCGGCATCGCAGATATATTTTGGCGTGGCAAAGTCGGGTTCGCCCACGGTGAGCGAAATCACATCGCGGCCCCTGGCCTTGAGGTCACGCGCCGCCTGCGCCATGCGCATGATGATGCCCTCATCGGCACTTTGCGCGCGCGCCGAAAGCAGGGGGGCGCAATCAAATCCGGACATCACCGTCTCCTCTGTCGCTCGTGCCCTCTTGCCACGTTCAGGCCCACCCGTCGAGGGCAGGGGGAAAGGCTTTGCACCACGGCGCGAAGCCGCTAAAACCGCCGCCTGATTTGGAGGTTCCATGACCCGCATTGCCCTTGTTGTTCTGGCCGCCGCCCTGGCGCTCTCCGCCTGCGCCAAAAAGAACACCGCTGTGGATGTAACCCACAACCAGTCGGCCAAGGTGGCGGCGGTGCAGGCCAAGCCGCGCTCCGAACCCATCTTCTTCAACGGCAAGACCTATCAGCTCGACTTCGCACCGGCGGGCGAACCCGGCATTTTTTCCATGTCGGTTGCCGGCATGAGCGCCAAACAACAGAAGGACGCGGTGCAGATGGCCACCTCATCGCTTGGCTATTACGCCTGCCCCTCGGCCAGGGGCGCGCTGGTGGGCACCCCGAGCTATGACGGGGCGCGCTGGTCGCTGCGCGCCCGCTGCGCCTGACAAGCATCACAACCTTGTGACCTGATCAGCCGGCCCGCGCCTTGCTGGCGTCATGGCCGGCTATTTGAATAGGCCGCATCCGGGGGCGGCTCCCAGTGAACGGGGAGGCTGCCATGCTGCTTGACCGCGTGCTGCGTTTTGGCGTCAGTGCAGGATCGCTGACGGTGCATTATCCCCACGGCCTCAGCCGCCGCTATGGCGACGGCACGGGTGCGCCGGTGGCTTTTGCCGTGAGCAGCAGTGCGGCCGCCACGCGCATTGCCATCAATCCCGAACTGCAACTGGGCGAGGCCTATATGGATGGCAGCCTGACCTTGCGCCAGGGCAGCCTGTTCGATCTGCTGCTGCTGCTCATGGGCAATTTCCGCGCCGCCGGATCACCGGCCCATCACCGCCTGCTGGCCCGCGCCCGGGTGGCGGCGCGCCGCCTTCATCAATTCAATCCGGTGGCCGTGGCCCGCAATAATGTGGCCCATCACTATGATCTCGATGGCCGTCTTTATGACCTGTTCCTCGATGCCGACCGGCAATATTCCTGCGCCTATTTTGCAAGCCCCGATGCCACGCTGGAGGAGGCGCAGACCGCCAAGATGCGCCACATCGCCGCCAAGCTGGCGCTGCAGCCGGGCCAGACGGTGCTGGACATCGGCTCTGGCTGGGGCGGCCTTGCCCTCTATCTCGCCAAATATGCCGAAGTTGATGTGACGGGGCTGACGCTCTCCACCGGGCAGCACGAGGCGGCCACCGCCCGCGCCCGCACAGCCGGTCTGTCACACCGCGTCCGCTTTCTGCTGCGCGACTACCGCGAGATGACCGGCCGGTTTGACCGCATCGTTTCGGTGGGCATGTTCGAACATGTCGGCCTCAATCACTATGGCGAATTTTTCCGCCAGTGCGCCGCCCTGCTGAAGCCCGACGGAGTGGCCGTGCTGCACGCCATCAACCGGCCCACCGGCCCCGACGCCACCAGCCCCTGGATCCAGAAATACATCTTCCCCGGCGGCTCCATACCCGCCCTGTCCGAGGTTCTGCCGCCCTTGGAGCGGGCGGGCCTCACCCTCAGTGACGCCGAAATCCTGCGCCTGCATTATGCCGAAACCCTGCGCCATTGGCGGCGCCGGTTTCTGGCCCGCCGCGCCGAGGCGGTTGCCCTCTATGATGAACGCTTTGCCCGCATGTGGGAGTTCTATCTGGCGGCTTCGGAGGCCGCCTTCCGCCTCGGCGACCTCAATGTCTTTCAGCTTCAGTTCCTGCGCCGGCAACAGGCCCTGCCGATCACCCGCCGCTATATGGCCGAGGCCGAGGCAGCACTTGCCCGCAGGGACCACCCGGTGCCGGTGCCGCGCGCCGCCGAATAGGGGCAAAAGCAGAACGGCGGCGGTTTCAGCTTTTGCTGGAATGGTGCTGCGGGATGGACTAGTTTGCCTGGCCATTCGACAAATCAGAGGTGACACGGTGCGCAAACTTGCGGGATTGATGCTGGCGGCAGTTGTCATGGGCTTCGGGGTGACTGCAGCCGAAGCCGCCAAGATCGTGGTGAGCATCAACAAGGTGGCGCAGAAGATGACGGTCACCGTGGATGGCGATACGGAATACAAGTGGCCCGTCTCCACCGGCGGCCCCGGCTATGACACCCCGTCCGGCACCTACAAGCCCTTCCGCATGGAGGCCGAACACTTCTCCGAGGAGTGGGACAATGCACCCATGCCGCACTCCATTTTCTTCACCCAGTTGGGCCACGCCATTCATGGCACCACCCATGTGAAAAGCCTGGGCCGCCGCGCCTCGCACGGCTGTGTGCGCCTGGCCCCGGCCAATGCCGCCACGCTCTTTGCACTCATTGAGAAGAACGGCATGAGCAACACCACCGTGTCGGTCACCGGCGGCCTGTTTGACGGCGGCTTTGCCTCATCCGGCGGCATGAGCAACGGCGATTCCGGCTTCCGCCGCCCCTTCTTCTTCAATTTTGGCACCTCGCGCAATGACGGTAATGGGTCTGGCGTCACCGTGGTCAAGGGCGGGCAGAAGGTGACGGCCACTTCCAAGCCGCCGCTGAAGAAGGACGCCAAGCTGGCCAAGGCCGATGGCAAGCCGGTGAAGAAGGCGAACGCCAGGGACAAGAAGAAGAAACCCTTCCTGGCCATCTTCGGCGCGCTGAACTGACCCATCGCCACCGCGGTCTGAACACCAGCACCCTGCCTTGACTTTTTGCGGGTGGCGTGCGCTTTTCCCCGAAACGAACAGGGGTTCGCCAGCCTGTCTCTCCTGGCGTCAGGCCACGAGGGCGCCTGGGGGTGCGCTTGTGTTCACCTGACTGTGGGGAGTGGGCGGCCACTTGAAGACCGGTTATCGCACGGACATTGAAGGTTTGCGGGCGGTTGCGGTGCTGCCGGTCATGCTGTTTCACGCCAAGGTGCCGGGCTTTTCCGCGGGCTTTCTCGGCGTTGACATTTTCTTCGTCATCAGCGGCTTTCTGATTACCAGCATCCTCATCCACGCGGCCGATGATGGCAGCTACAGCCTGGCCCGCTTCTATGAGCGCCGGGCCCGGCGCATTCTGCCGGCCCTCTTTCTGGTGGTGATGGCCACCATTCCGGCGGCCTTCTGGCTGATGCCTCCCGATCAGTTGCGCGAGTTTGGCGACAGTGTTTTGGCCACGCTCGCCTTCTGCTCCAACATCCTGTTCTACCATCAAAGCGATTATTTTGGCCTTGCCGCCGAGGAAAAGCCCCTTCTGCACACCTGGAGCCTCGCGGTCGAGGAACAGTTTTATCTGTTCTTCCCGCTGTTGTTCGTGGCTCTCTGGCGGCGCAGCCGGAACACGGCACTGGGGGTGGTGGCGGCCATCAGCACCCTCAGCCTGGGCCTTTCCGTGTTTGCGGTGCCCTTTGGTGCCGAGGGCAATTTCTACCTCATTCACAGCCGCGCCTGGGAACTGGGAACCGGCGCCATCACGGCCATGCTCCACGTCATTCGGCTGCACAGCGCGCCGGAAGCTGCAGCCGGCCGCTCGCCCTGGCCGGGCATGGCGGGGCTGGCGCTGATTCTGGCGGCATTTGTCAGCCTGGGTGGCACCACCCACCATCCTGGCCTGCCCACCCTTCTGCCGGTTTTGGGCACCGCGCTCATTCTCGGCTGGAATGCCCCCGGCACTCTGGCGCATCGGCTGTTGTCGCTGCCGGGCCTCACCGCCATCGGCCTCATGTCCTACAGCGCCTATCTCTGGCATCAGCCGCTTCTGGCTTTCATCCGCCTGGCTGCGCTGGACCAGCCGCCACTTGCCGTCATGCTTCTGGCGCTGGTCCTGTCCCTGCTGCTGGCGGCTCTCACCTACTGGATGGTTGAAAAACCCTGCCGGAACACCCGAGAGACCGGTCTTCGCGCACTGGTCAAGGGGCTTGCCGCCGGGGCACTGGTCTTGGTTGCCGCGGGCTTTGCCGTCAGGGCCGATGCCATCAACCTTGGCCGCTTCAGCCCGGCAGAACTGCAAGCCATTGCCCCCTCCCTGTCGAAACTCGAAGACTGTGCCTGGACCCTTGAGAAAGGCGTGCCCGGCCATCTGCTCACCTGTACCGTGGGACAGCGCAATGCCAGCCCGCCGGTCATCCTGTGGGGGGATTCCCACGCCGGTGCCTTGCTCTCTGCATGGCGCAGCAGACTGGAACAGCGGCAGCAATGGGGCCTCGTCATCCGGCTGGATGATTGCACCGCCGTGCCCACGATTTTCACCGCGCGCAAGGCCAGCGTCACCAGACTGGACCTGTGCCGCAACGGCCTCAGCGCAGCCGTGCGCTGGATGGCTGACCGGCAGCCGCGCGGCATCATCATTGCCAACCGCTGGACACTGCGGCTTTTCCCGGTCACAGGCGCCGGGGACACCCCCGGCTTTGACAATGGCGAAGGCGGCGTGGAGGTGGAAAGCCCGCGCACCAATGTGGCCTGGGACGGCCAGCGGTTTGCCGCCACCGACGAGGCCAAGATCAAGGCCCTGGATGAATTCTTCTCCGCCCTTGGCGGCATTGGTGCGCCGGTTGTGGTTCTGGGACCGGTGCCGGAAGGCGGCTGGCACATTCCCCATCGTAATTTCCGCACCTGGCGCGGCTCAGGGCAGGTGGAGGACCGCATCACCACCTCATATGACCGCTATCTTGCGCGCAACCAGTTCATTCTGGGCTATTTTGCCCGTCATGCCTGGCGGGACGGGCTGGTTCCCCTCATGCCTGCCGACCTTCTGTGCCCGGTGGCGGCCCCCCGGCGCTGCCTTCTGCAGGAAGGGGGCATTCCGCTTTATGCCGATGATGATCACCTGAGCTTCGAAGGGGCAGGGCGGGTCCTGGACGCGGCACTGGCCCATTTTCCGCCGGACTGACGAGCCGGGTTGACAAATCGAAGGCCCCATGCGCTTGTCCGGCCCGATCATTACAGGAATGCCCACCATGACCCATGCCTATCGCAGCCACACCTGCGGCCAGCTCCGCGACAGCCACATCGGAGGGGAAACCCGCCTTTCCGGCTGGGTGCACCGGGTGCGCGACCATGGCGGCGTGCTGTTCATCGACCTGCGTGACCACTATGGGCTGACCCAGGTGGTGGCCGACCCGGATTCGCCCGCTTTCAAGGCGGCCGAGGCGCTGCGCTCGGAATGGGTGGTGCGGGTGGACGGCAAGGTGCGCGCCCGCCCCCAGGGCACCGAAAACCCCGACCTGCCCACCGGCATGGTGGAAGTGTTCGCCACCCGTGTCGAGGTGCTGTCGCAGGCTGCCGAATTGCCGCTGCCGGTGTTTGGTGACGTGGAATACCCGGAGGACATCCGCCTCAAATACCGCTTCCTCGACCTCCGCCGCGACCGCATTCATCAGAACATCATGAAGCGCGGCGCCATCATTGACTCGCTCCGCCGCCGCATGAAGGACCAGGGCTTCTTCGAGTTCCAGACGCCGATCCTCACTGCCTCATCGCCCGAGGGCGCGCGCGACTATCTGGTGCCCAGCCGCGTGCACCCCGGCAAGTTCTATGCCCTGCCGCAGGCGCCGCAGCAGTTCAAGCAGCTCATCATGATGTCGGGCTTCGACCGCTATTTCCAGATCGCCGCCTGCTTCCGCGACGAGGACGCCCGCGCCGACCGCAGCCCCGGTGAATTCTACCAGCTCGACATTGAAATGAGCTTTGTCACCCAGGACGACGTGTTCAACGCCGTGGAGCCGGTGTTGCGCGGCGTGTTCGAGGAATTCGGCGGCGGCCTTCCGGTCACCCAGAAATTCCCCCACATCGCCTTCCGCGATGCAATCCGCTGGTATGGCTCCGACAAGCCGGACCTGCGCAACCCCATCAAGATGCAGAATGTCACCGAACATTTTGCCGGCTCGGGCTTCAAGGTTTTTGCCAACATGATCGCCGCCGACGCCAAGGCCGAGGTGTGGGCCATTCCCGCCCCCAAGGGCGGCAGCCGCGCCTTCTGCGACCGCATGAATTCCTGGGCCCAGCAGCAGGGCCAGCCCGGCCTCGGCTATATCTTCTGGCGCGACGGCGAGGAGGGCGGCGCCGGTCCCATCGCCAAGAACATCGGGCCGGAGCGGGCCGAAGCCATCAGGAAGCAGCTGGACCTTGGTGTCGGTGATGCCGCCTTCTTCGTGGCCGGCCAGCCCGGCAAGTTCTACAAATTCGCGGGCGAGGCCAGAAACCGCGCCGGCGAGGAACTTTCCCTCACCGCCAAGGACCGCTTCGAATTCTGCTGGATCGTCGACTTCCCCATGTATGAGTGGAACGAGGACGACAAGAAGGTGGACTTCTCGCACAACCCCTTCTCCATGCCCCAGGGCGGGCTGGAGGCCTTGGAAAGCAAGGACCCCCTCGACATTCTGGCCTATCAGTATGACATCGTGTGCAACGGTGTGGAGCTGTCCTCCGGCGCCATCCGCAACCACCGCCCCGACATCATGAAGAAGGCCTTCGAGATTGCCGGTTACCCGGAAGAGGTGCTGCTGGAGAAGTTCGGCGGCATGTATCGCGCCTTTCAGTATGGCGCACCGCCCCACGGCGGCATTGCCCCCGGCGTGGACCGCATTGTCATGCTGCTGTGCAACGAACCCAATATCCGCGAGGTGGTGCTGTTCCCCATGAACCAGCAGGCCCAGGACCTGCTGATGGGCGCACCCTCCGAGGCCACGGCCAAGCAGTTGCGCGAACTGCACATCCGGCTCAACCTGCCGGAAGCCTGAGGCGCGTGGAAATCTCACCTGCTTTTGATTGCTGAATCACCGGAGCCGCCCCTATAAGGGCGGCTCTCCCGTTCCGGGCAATAAACGAGGCACCCATGCGAAAATTCCTGGCGGCGGCCGCCGCCGTCACCCTGCTTGCCGCCACCCCCATGGCTCTGGCCGCCACGGCCAAGCCCGACGCCGAGCAGGCCCTGCTGCTGAAAAAGAAAAAGGCCGAAGCCGCGCGCAAGGCCGAGGCCGAGGCGAGGCGCAAGGATTTTGAGGCGCGCAAGGCCGCCGCCCGCAAGGTCGAGGACGCCAGACGCAAGAAGGACGTGGCACTGCTGAAGGCCCAGACCCGCAAGGCCGAGGACAAGCTTGCCGCCGCCCGCGCCCGCGAGGCGGCCAGGCGCTCGCTGAAGAACAACAGCGGCACCCACTGCACCGGTTTCTTCAACTGCATGTTTGGCGCCAGCCCGCGCGCCAGCCGCCCCGCGCGGTCTGGTCAGGCCTTTGCCTTTGCCTCCTATGGCGGCCAGCACAGCGTTCTCTCCTCCCGCTCCATGCGCCGCGAAGTGTCCTTCAGCGAGGGCAAATATGCGCCCGGCTCGCTCATTGTGAAAACGCCGGAACGCGCCCTTTACTATGTGCTGGGCAACGGCAAGGCCGTGCGCTACCCCGTGGGCGTGGGCCGCGAGGGTTTTCAGTGGAGCGGCAACTCGCGCATTGCCATGAAGCGCGAATGGCCGGAATGGCGGCCGCCGCAGGAAATGATCGAGCGCGAAGCCGCCAAGGGCCACATTCTGCCGGAAGTGATGGAAGGCGGCCCCGACAATCCGCTGGGTGCCCGCGCCATGTATATTGCCGGCACCATCTATCGCGTTCACGGCACCAACAATGAAGCCTCCATCGGCGGGGCGGTGTCCTCGGGCTGCATCCGCATGATGAATGCCGATGTCATCGATCTCTATAACCGGGTGAAGGTCGGGTCACGCATCTACGTCTATCAGTGACCGCCTGCCGGATGAACGAAGGGCCGCCCCCGGGGGCGGCCCTTTCGTTTGCGTGGTGCCTGAAAAGAACTGACCCCGGAGGCGATTGCCGTCCGGGGTCCAGTCCTAAACGAAGTGCCAGAATTACTTCTTGGCAGCCTTCTTCGCAGCCTTCTTAGCCGGCTTCTTGGCGGCCTTCTTGGCGGCCTTCTTGGCGGGCTTCTTCGCAGCTTTCTTGGCAGCAGCCATAGTCTTGTCTCCTAGTAGGTTTGTTGGTGCCCCACAACGCAGGCTCTACACAGACAGCTAACAACTACTCTGCAAAAAACGCAGGTGCAATTGTTATCGATACGTCTTCTGAACCGCTTTGTGTGATTCGGCAATACGCCGACAACATCTTGTGTATCGCTTGCACCATCCTAACAACTGGTAAACAGTGCGACACCGGAAAAACCATCCGTTCACGGATAAAAAAACCGGGATAGGCAAAATAGCCTCTGTTTTCGGCCTTTTTTTTAATCATCCGTGGACGGATGAAGGCCGCTTGTGGTGTCAGGGGGAACGGCTCCAGCCAGTCTGTGCGCCCGCCCGCACCATGAATTTTGTTGCCGGCCGGGCGCATTCGCTGGTGCGGGAAGGCCGCTTCGCCGTGCAAGATTCCCACAGCTTTTTGGTTGGCAGGCGGCCTCTGGCACATGCGAAAGGGGCCGGAGATCACTCTCCGGCCCCCCATGGATTCGCTGCATCCGTTACGAACAGCCGCTGGTCGAGCCGCAGGTGTCGCACTTCAGGCAGGTGCCGTTGCGCACCATGGTGAAGTTGCCGC